>QWII01000052.1 GCA_021405325.1 Caldilinea sp. CFX5
GGGAGGAACTGTTCCTCCCCTTACCAGGGGGAGGGTAGGAGGGGGTGGCTTGGTAGTTACCTTATTTATACCCCCGCAAGAGGCTATGCTGGTCTGAACACAAATCCTTGTCACGACAAGGCAAGGAAAGGAGGAGGCGTTATGCCGGATATGATCTTAAAAGCATTGAATCGATTGGAGCAAGCGGAAATCGCCGCCTTACTGACACCGCGTGAAGGGCCTTGTCTCTCTTTCTTTTTACCGACTTCACCGGCGGCTGGGCATACGATAGCGGCGGAACCGCTGATGTTACGGAATTTACTCGATCAGGCAACAACACAGTTGGCGGCGCAGGGGATGGCGTTATCCTCAATTGAACAATTGTTGGCCCCGCTCACCGCGATCGCCAACTCTGGTGAATTATGGCGGTATCAACAAAAGGGGCTGGCGTTCTTTGTCGCACCGCATGTTTGTCTGGGCTACCGCCTACCCCTGGCGCTCCCTGCCTGTGTTGTGGTTGACCATTCTTTCTATATCAAACCCTTGTTGCCCATCATCGACGGCGAGGACCATTTTTATCTGCTGGCCCTCAGCCAAAATGCCGTCCGTTTCTTCCACGGTGACCGGTATCAGATGACGGCGATGGCGTTACCCGAAACCCCTACGAGCCTGGCCGAAGCGCTCCAGTATGATGAGTTTGAGCGTACGCTCCAACTGCACTCAGCCAGCAGTGGCGCCGGTCAAGGGCGTCAACCGGCGATCTTCCACGGCCAGGGGGTGGCTGGGGATGAAACGATTGTTCACGCCAATCTGTTGCGCTTCTTCCACAGTGTGGAGCGCACTGTCACCAGCCGTTTAACCCGCACCCATGCCCCCCTCGTCCTGGCCGGCGTCGATGCCGATCAGGGTCTTTATCGCCAGGTGAATCATTATCCGCACCTGTTGCCCCAAGGCATTCCCGGCAATTATGACCGGGCGACCGCAACAGCGTTGCACGAACTGGCCTGGGCCATTGTCGCGCCCTATTTTGCCCAAGCGCGCGAACATGCCCTCGCCCGCTATCGCCAGTTAGCCGGTCAGGGGGATGGCCATACGGTGACGGAGATCAAAAATGTCGTATTAGCTGCTGTCTATCATCAGGTCGATACCCTTTTCGCCACGCCAACCGGCGCCATCTGGGGGAAGTTTATCCCCGAAGGCCATCAAGTGGTTGTGCATAAAGAAAACGAACCGGGGGATGAGGAATTGACGAATCTGGCGGTGATCCATACGCTCCAAAATCATGGGACAGCGTATCTCCTTGCGCCGGAAACCATGCCGGAACCGACCGCGGTAGCCGCCATCTTGCGGCACTAAGGTGTTGCCGCCATCTTGCGGCACTAAGGTAATAAGCAGCACAATGCCCAACAACCCATTCTCGGCAACCGATCTGGCGGCGACACCTACAGCGCAACTCTACCAAGCGCTCAACACGGAGCGCCAGGGGCTGAGTGACGAGGAAGCCACCGCGCGTTTACGCCAATTTGGCCCCAACGCGCTGGCGGAAGTGCATGGCCCGCCCTTGATTCGGCGCTTCCTGGCCCACTTTACCCACCTCATGGCGATTTTGCTCTGGGTGGGGGGCGTCGTCGCCTTTATTGCCCAACTGCCCCAACTAGGCGTCGCTATCTGGCTGGTGGTGGTGATTAATGGCGCCTTTAGCTTCTGGCAGGAATACAAAGCCGAACGGGCCACCGAAGCGTTACGCCGGCTGCTCCCTGCCTACACGCGCGTCTTACGCAATGGCGGCGAGCAGCGTATCCCCGCCGCCGACTTGGTGCCGGGCGACCTCATGTTGCTGGCCGAGGGCGAACATATCTCTGCCGATGGCCGGCTGGTGCGCGAGGCCGAGTTACAAGTTGACCAATCGACGTTAACTGGCGAATCGCGACCGGTGCGCAAGTCGGCGGAAGCGGTGGCAGTAACCGGCTTGACCCACGCCGAATTGTCCAATCTGGTCTTTGCCGGCACCAATGTCGCTGCCGGCGGCGGTGCGGCGGTGGTCTATGCCACGGGGATGGCAACCGAATTCGGCAAGATCGCCAACCTGACCCAAAGCCTGAGCGAGGAATTAAGCCCCTTGCAGAAAGAGATTGCCGTTGTTACCCGCATTGTCACCGTCATCGCCGTCGCCATTGGCGTCCTCTTTTTCTTCCTGGCCGTCGCCATTGCCGGTATGAACCTGGCCGAGAGCTTTATCTTTGGCCTGGGCATGATCGTGGCCTTTGTGCCGGAGGGGTTGCTGCCCACCGTCACCCTGGCGCTGGCAATGGGGGTGCAGCGCATGGCCGGTCGTCATGCTTTGATCAAACGGCTCTCTTCGGTCGAAACACTCGGCTCCACCAGCGTCATCTGCACCGACAAAACCGGTACGCTGACCCAAAATGAGATGACTGTGCGCGATCTCTGGGTCGCCGACCAACGGCTGGCCGTCAGTGGCATTGGCTATGCGCCGGAAGGGCAGATCGGCGCGGGGGTGGCATTGACCAAGGCGCCAAGCGCCGACTTGCACCAATTTCTCCTGAGCGCTGCGCTTTGCAACAATGCCCGTCTCCTGCCGCCCAATGGCGAGACAAGCCAATGGACCATTCTTGGCGACCCGACCGAGGCGGCGCTCTTGGTGGCGGCGCGCAAAGGCGGCATTCCTACCGACGCCGAACAGCAGATGCCCCGTGTCCAGGAAATCCCCTTTGACTCGCGGCGCAAACGCATGAGTACCATCCATCAAGCGGGCCGGCAACGCATAGCCTTTGTCAAGGGCGCACCGCGGGAGATGCTGGCCCTTTGCACCTGCATCCAACGTCATGGGCAGAGCGTGCCGCTCGATGAGCCGACGCGCACCGCAATCCTGGCGACCAATGACGACTACGCCCATGACGGTTTGCGCGTGCTGGCCGTGGCCATGCGCACCCTGCCCGCCACCTTGCGCGACTTGACCGCCGAAACGGTTGAAACCGACTTAACCTTTCTCGGTCTGGCGGCGATGGTCGATCCGCCGCGGCCGGCGGTGGCCGAAGCCGTCCAACAATGTCACCGGGCCGGGATTCGCATCATCATGATCACCGGCGACTATGGCTTAACGGCGGAAAGCATTGCGCGCAAGATCGGCATTGTGCAAAGCGCGCACCCTCGCATTGTCAGCGGCAGCGACCTGGAGACGCTCGATGATGCGGCCTTGATGGCGATCCTGAAAGAAGAAGTGATCTTTGCCCGCGCCGCCCCGGAACACAAGTTACGCGTCGTCCAAACGCTGCAACGGCTCGGCCATGTGGTGGCCGTGACCGGCGACGGCGTGAACGACGCGCCCGCGCTCAAAAAGGCGGATATCGGCGTGGCCATGGGCATTGCCGGCACCGACGTGGCGAAAGAAGCCGCTGATATGATTCTCACCGATGATAACTTTGCGTCTATTGTGGGTGCGGTCGAAGAGGGACGAGCTGTCTATTCTAACATCAAGAAATTCACCGGCTATATCTTCACCTCCAACACACCGGAGGCCGTCCCCTTTATCATCTTTGCCTTTACCGGCGGGCAGACGCCGCTGGCGCTCAACATTATGCAGATTCTGGCCGTTGACCTGGGCACCGACCTGGCGCCGGCCCTGGCGCTGGGCGCCGAACCGCCGGAACCGGGCGTGATGGATCGCCCCCCACGTTCCCGCGCGGAACATCTGATCACCTGGAGCTTGCTGGCGCGCGCTTATCTCTGGCTGGGAATGCTCCAGAGTCTGGCGGCGATGGTGGCCTTTTACTTTATGTATTGGACGAATGGCTATTGGGGCCAATTCTTCGGCCTGCCCGCTAGTGGACCGCTTTATCAGGCGGCGACGGCGATGACGTTGGGCGCCATTGTGGCGACGCAGATCGGCAACCTCTTTGCCCAACGCACCGAGTACAGTTCCGTCTTCCGCGTCGGTCTTTTCAGCAACCGCCTGGTCTGGATCGGCATCGCCACCGAAGTTACCTTGCTGCTCTTGATTGTCTATGTCCCCCTGCTGCAAGCGATCTTTGGCGCGGCGCCGCTCGGCTGGGGCGACTGGCTCTTCCTGCTCGCCTGGACGCCGGTGTTGCTGCTGGCGGATGAGGCGCGAAAATGGGTTGTGCGGAGAAGGTAGGTAATTGGGTGATTCGGTGATTGAGCCTGTCGAAATCACCGAATCACCCAATTACCCAATCCTTGTACACAGAGGTATCTATGAACATGATCATCATCGGCTGTGGCCGCATGGGGGCGGGGCTGGCACACCTGTTGAGCCTGCGCGGTCATGCGCTTACGGTTGTCGACAAGGAGCAGAGCGCCTTTGCGGCGTTGGGACCGACCTTTCGGGGGCGGACGTTGGTGGGCGTCGGCTTTGACCGGGAGGTGCTGCTGGCCGCCGGGGTGGCGCGGGCCGATGGCGTCGCGGCCGTGACCAACAGCGATGAAGCCAATATTGTGGCCGCGCGCATTGCCCGCACCATGTTTCGGGTGCCCAGTGTGGTGGCGCGTGTGGTCGATCCGCAGAAGGCGGAGATCTACCAACGCCTGGGCGTGCAGACCATTTCCACTACCGTCTGGGGCATTAATCGGATTGCCAATTTGTTGAGCTATAACCATCTCGATGTCGTCTGCGACTTGAGCAGCAGTGTTGAACTCGTGCAGATGGAGTTGCCGGCCAGGCTCGCCGGGCGCACGGTGCAGAACCTAACGATTCCGGGGGAGGTGCATGTGGTGGCGATCAAACGCAGCGGCCAGACCTTTTTGCCGACGAGCAGCGCTAGTTTGCAAGCGGGCGATCTGCTCTATTTAGCGGTGCAAGCGGCCTCGGCGGATCGGTTAACGGCGCTCTTGCGGGGAGGGTGAAACCATGAAAGTTTTGATTGTGGGCGGCGGCAAGGTGGGCAGCCACTTGGCGACGCTCTTGTTAGCCGGTCTGCATCAGGTCGCCATCATCGAACAACGGCCCGAAGTGTTGGCGCGCTTGCAACATGATTTACCAAAGGCCCGCCTCCATCTGGGCAGCGGGACCGATCCCCTGTTGCTGGAGGCCGCCGGTATTCAGCAAACCGATGTTGTCGCTGCGGTCACGGGTCAAGATGAGACCAATATTGTCGTCGCCACCCTGGCCCGTTTTGCTTTCAACGCAGCCCGTGTCATTGCGCGCGTGAATAACCCCAAGAACGCCTGGATGTTTACGCCCCCGATGGGCGTTGATGTCGCCCTCAACCAGGCCGATATTATGGCGCACTTGATTGCCGAAGAGATGTCGGTCGGCGACATGATGACGCTGCTGAAGCTGACCAAGGGGCAATATTCGCTGGTAGAAGAACGGGTGGCCGCCACAGCGCCCGCCGCCGGCAAAGCGCTACGCGATCTCCCGTTGCCCCCAGAATGTTCCCTAGCGGCTGTGATTCGCCGTGGGCATCTGCTCCTCCCACGGGCGGAGTTGGTGTTGGAACCGGACGACGAAGTGTTAGCGGTCGTCCATGTCGATCAGACCCCAGCGCTGGCGGCGCTCCTCAGTACAGCCACGGATCAACCCCCGTAGGGGCGTACCCTTGCGGTCGCCCCACGCGCCGGGAAACAAGGAGCGACCGCAAGGGTCAGTTGCCTTTTCGGCGCCGACGATAAACCCAAACTTGCAATTGCGCCCAATGCAACCGTTGCGCTTGACAACGGCGCCTGTCCCTTTGCTATAATAGCAGGTAATATGCGTGCACGTTAGCGGTCCGCTTCTTTACCCAGCTTATGGCATCAGTTATACCACATGCAACGACAGCGGCGACCACGGCTTCGGCTTCTGCCCTGAGCTATGCAGTGATCAACGCCCTGTTGGAAGCGATTGCTGTTCTGGATCAGACGGGAACCATTGTTGCCGTCAATCAAGCATGGGAAGCGTTGGGGGAGGCGAACGGCGCCAACCCAGCCGACACCGGTATTGGGGTGAATTATCTGGCGGTCTGTCGCCGGGTGCAAGGGCCGGAGGCCGCGCTGGCGCAGGCGGCGCTGGCCGGCATTCAAGCGGTGATCGAGGGTGCGCAGCCCAACTTCACACTGGAATACTCCTGTCATTCGGCGCAGGCAAAGCGTTGGTTTCTCATGCAAGTCACGCCCTTGCCGGCGACGGGTGGTGCGGTCGTCATTCATGCCGATGTGACGGAACGTCATGCCGCCGTTGCCGCGGTGGCGCAGGAGCATACCTTACTGCGCACCCTCATTGACCATCTGCCCGACTATATTTTTGTCAAAGATCTGGCAGGCCGCTATGTGTTGGTCAACCAGGCCTATGCCGATTTTCTGGGCGCCGCTTCGCCGGAGGCGGTGGCCGGCAAAAGCGTCTTTGATTTTTACCCACCGGAGCTGGCCGCCAAATATCATGCCGACGATTTGTTAGTGTTGCGCGAAGGCCAAACCCTGAGCAACTATGAAGAGCCGACCACCGACCGCACCGGCGCCCTGCAATTCCATCTCGCCACCAAAACGCCGCTGCACAACGCAGCCGGCGTGATCACCGGCCTTGTCGGCATTGGGCATGATATCACCGACCGTCGCCACATGATAGAAGCGCTCCGCCAGAGCGAGGCGCGCAACCGGGCGCTGATCGAAGCGATCCCCGACGCCATTGCCCGCTTTGATCAACATGGCGTCTACCAGGATGTCAAAGCGCCCAGCAATTTTCAACCCGTCCAACCGCCAACCGAATTGGTTGGGCAAAAGCTGCATGATGTTTTGCCCCAAGCGATGGCGGACAAATTTCTGCATTTTAATGATCTGGCGCGGGCCACCGGGATGCTCCAACTCTTTGAATATGAGGCGCTGGTGGATCAGGAGTTACGGATGCGCGAGGCGCGCATTGTCCCCATCAATCAGGATGAAGTGATCGCCATCTTGCGCGATATTACAGCGCGCAAACAAGCCGAAAGTGAGAAGGCGCGCCTGCTCAACGAGGTTGTCGAGCAGCGCGCCCAACTGCGCGCCCTAACCGCCCGTCTGGCCGAGGTGCAGGAGGCGGAACGCAAAGAGATTGCCCGCGAATTGCATGATCTGGTGGGACAGAATCTGGCGGCGCTGGGGTTGAGTCTGAAGTTGATTCAGACTCAGATTCCGGCGACCTTGGCCACCGGTCAACACCTGAAGGAGCAACTGCGCGACGCGTTAACGCTGGTGACGCAAACCACCTCCTTTATTCGCACCTTGATGGCGGAGTTGCGCCCCCCGGTGCTGGACGATTATGGTCTGCTGGCCGCCTTGCGCTGGTACAGCGGACAGATCGCCCAGCAGAGCGGGGTCAAGATTGAGGTGGATGATGATGAAGCTGCGCCCCGTCTGCCGGAAGCGATCGAGAATGCGCTCTTTCGCATTGCACAGGAGGCATTGATCAATATTGTCAAACATGCACGCGCAACTGTGGCTGCGGTAACATTGTCTGTGAGCGCCAATCAGGTTGCCCTGACGATTACCGACAACGGCCAAGGCTTTGATCCGGATGCCGTGGCGACCGCCAGCCAATCCAGTTGGGGGTTGCTCAATATGCGTGAGCGCGCCGAGGCCATTGGCGGCCACTGTCAGATTATCGCCCGGCCCGGCGCTGGTGTAACTGTACAGGTCGAGGTGCCGCGATGAGTATCACCGTCTTTCTGGCTGACGATCATGGCATTGTGCGCGAGGGCTTGCGCTTGCTGCTCAACGCCCAACCTGACATCCATGTGGTCGGCGAAGCGGCCAACGGTCGGGAGGCGGTGCGCCAGATCGTCAGGTTGCGCCCGCAAATTGCCATCCTTGACCTGGCGATGCCGGAATTAAACGGCATTGAAACGACGCGCCAGTTGCAAGACGCGGCGCCGGATACACAGGTGATCATTTTGTCGATGTATGCGAGCAGTGAACATATCTACCAGGCGCTCAAGGCGGGTGCGCGCGGCTATGTGTTGAAAGAGGCCGCCGCCGAGGAGCTGGTCAACGCGGTGGTGGCCGTGCAGGCCGGGCAGCGCTTTCTCAACGCCAAAGTGGCCGACGAGTTGATCGCCGACTACTTGGGCAATCACGCCAGCCTTGCCCAGGAGAGTCCGCTAACCCAGTTGAGCGACCGGGAGCGCGAAGTGTTGCAATTGGTGGTGGAGGGCAAGACCAGCAGCGAGATCAGCGAACTAATCGCCCTTTCGCCCAAGACGGTGGATACCTATCGCAGCCGCTTAATGCAAAAGCTGGGCATTAAAGATCTGCCGGCATTGGTCAAATTTGCCATTCAACATGGCATCACCGCGTTGGAGTGAGCGCAAACAGACCAGACAGGTTTTCGGAAACCTGTCTGGTTTGTCGGTGGCTTATGCGATACCTGATCAGCGTTCAAAGATTCCCTACAGAACTTATCCAACCTTCCCACTCGGTCAAAGACCGATTCTATACTATGATCGCAGCCAAACAGAATTGCACTGCACCACCTCCGCAATCACAAAGCGCTCATGGCCCCTCCAGCTTTTCATGGTTGCCTCGACACTGATCTCAGTGCAATTCTGTCTTTTTGAGGAACCAGCCCTTATGCGATCATCATTTGCTTCCCATCCTCATCGCGTCACACCTGCATCCTCCGACAGGTGTGGTGGCGGCTGTCAGGTTGATGGCTTGATCCACAAGCAGTTTCTCGCTGGTGAGGGTGTCCTCCACCACTTTTGCCCATCAGCCCGTTTTCCAAGGAGGCCGACATTGATCTATAAACAACGTTCGCAAAAACCGGATCATGTTTCTGTGCTTTTTGAACTGCCGGCCGGCCTGTGGGCGGATCGGATCTATCTAACCGGTGATTTTAATGACTGGAGCGCCTCTGCCACGCCCTTTACCCAGGGTGTTGATGGCCGCTGGCGGGTTGCCATTGATCTGCCGGTGGACAGCCGCCACGCCTTTTGTTATTTGATTGATGGCCTCTGGCACTCCGAATATAGCGCCGATGGCTGGACACAGGCGCTGAATGGGATGCCGATCAGCCTAGTAGAAGCCACCCTGCCCGCGCTGTCCCGTGACAATGATTACCATACCAATCAACCAACGCGCCAACCAACCGGCAAGCGGCGGTTGAACTAGCCGCTGAAGGAACCGAGCATGATTCAACGCCAAAAACGTACTGACAGCAATCAAGTGGAAGTAACCTTTGTCTTGCCCGCCGATTCGCCACATCCGCTCACCGTGGTGGGCGATTTCAATCAGTGGAACCCGACCGCTAATCCATTTCAACGCAGCAACAATGGCAGTTATGCCACAACGCTGGTGCTGGATGCCGACCGCCGCTACGCCTTTCGTTACCTTTGTGACAATGGCCGCTGGCTCAACGAAGGCTTTGCCGACGCCTTTGAAACCAACGACTTCGGCACCGATAACTCCATCTTGATCCTCTAGATTTACTCAGTAGACAGGTACATAGGTAGACAGATAGACAGGTACATAGGTAAACAGGGACTTCGCCAACCAGACCTGTCTCCCTGTCTCCCTGTCTCCCTGTCTCCCTGTCTCCCTGTCTCCCTGTCTACCTGTCTACCTATTTACCTGTCTACCTGTTTACCTGTCTACCTGTCTACCTATGTACCTATCTACCCCCAATCCTACCCACTTGGCGAGATCGCAACCTGTTCTGGTGAATAGTCACAGCGCGTGCTTTTAGCGCGATACTGGAAGGTGTAATTTACGAACTTTTTTGGTCGATCCACAAGGAGGTTGACGATGACCAAGAACCTTGTGTTAATTCCGGTGGCAGGCGCCGAATTTAGCCTGCAAGTGTTGCCCTGTCTCCGCCGCTTCCTCAACCCGACGGAAAACCGGTTGTTGCTCCTGCATGTTGAACCGGAGCCGGAACCGATTCATATTCATGAGCCAGGAATGGAAGGCATCGACATTTATGTCGACGAGAGTGAAGAGGCGCTGCGCACCTGGTTTGCCGATCAGTCACTGCTGACGGTGCGCGAACTGGAGAGGTTGGGTTTTGCCGTAGAGACCGATGTTGTCTTTGGAAAGATTGTGCCGAAACTTGAAGAGTATATTGCCAAAGCGCAGGTCAATCTGGTGGCGATGGTGACACATGGTCGCACCGGGCTGGATCGCATCTTGCATGGCAGCATAGCCGAACAGCTTTTACATTTTACCACTGTGCCGCTGCTGCTCGTCCATCCGCAAGCGACGAATGGACAGCCGCCGACCTAGCGCTTCTGCCAAGCATTGGAGGTGTTTATGTTCCTATCACCGATTTGGACGCCGAGTCAAGTTGAAGGCATCAAACGCACCCTAGTGGACACCTTTGAATACCGGCTGCATGTGATCAAGATCAAGGCCGAAGAGGGCGCCAGCACCGCCCAAATCTATGACGGCACGCGTAAGATCTTTGAAACGCATGGCGCCGACCGCGAACAAGCGTTACGCGCAGCCGAACGCTGGATTGATGAGCAAGATGAGTTGACGCCGGTCAACGATTTACACAGAGCAGCAGTCAATAGCTGGTAGCGTTTTTTTCCGCGGTTGCTCGGCGCGAAGGAGGGGCTATGCCGACCGACGGTGTGGTTGACCTTGGCTCGTTGAAGGCGGGTGGCATAGCTTTCGATGAGAAGAGCAAGGAAGCCATTATGGAGCGTACAACCGCTACTCATGCACTGAGCCGTCGTCAATTTTTGACGCGGCTCACATCCATTGGCGCCTTGGCCGGCGTGGCAGCGAGAACAATCGAACTGATAACCGCCGACCCGGAGAGCGCCGCCTACGCCGCTCAAATTCGGTCGCTATTAGCCTGACGCGCCGACCAGACGGTAGCGCCAAGGAGCTTTTATGGGTAAACAGCAACGAGCAACAACCATTCCCCCTGCCGAGAAGGGGCGCGCACGTGGGCAAGCAAACCCACAGTCGCTACCCCTGCCTACACCGACCCTAGCGTGGGGTCATCTGGCTGATCCTGAAATGCTCTCCCGCCTCTTGTTGGCGCAACTAGCCGGGAAACAGCAGCGGCCACGGCGCGGCATCCGCCCATTACCGGCCGCCTTCCAACTCAAGGCGGCTCAACCTACCAAGGGTAATGACATAGTGGCGCCGGAGCAACGGGAAAAAGTTGCAGCCGACCAACACGAAGAGGCCGAGCAGCAGTGGGTCATTCACCGTCGCCATCTGGATTATGAACAGACCCACCCGGCTCAACACAATTTTGCCAGTCGCTTCCGCGATCGGTGAGCATCAGGAGTCCGCAGTCGTTTCGTCGCGTAGTCCAGAGTCGGTCTATGCTACTTTGGTTGCGTTGCGGTCTACTGAGCAAAGGTGCAACGGCATTGCCAACACTACACATGATCCTTCGCACTGCGCCGGCGATGCCGTTGCACTTTGGCGCGATTGCCGCAACTTTCCATGCTACACCAGCGCCGGCTGCGGTTTTTGCTCGTATCGATAAAGAGAAAACCGCAGCCGCGCTCATCCTCGCACTGTTTCACCCGATCTAAATATTATTTGACAAACTCCTGCAACCGCGTTACGCTGATGCCCGGAACAGCGCCCCCTCCTCAACTGGGTGGCGGGCGATACGTATGAGCATTATCAGGAGCATTCCGCGGCGGTGGCAAATACCTAGTTCTTGATGCGAAACTCATTCATTTACCGCAAAGACGCGAAGAACGCAAAGGTTTTAATTGATCTTCTTTGCGCCCTTTGCGGCTCGACGTAAGCTCGCCGACATGTCTCTGCGGTTGATTTTGCGCTTTCGCAACAGAATCGCTCACACTCTCTCTCGCTTATGGTCGAACAACTCCAACTTCACGTTCCCAAACCGTATGCCTTTGCCGTCAGCGTCTGTGACCACGGCTGGCCGGTGTTAGCGCCCAACCAGTGGCTGGCCGACCAGCAGACGCTGCACCGGGTGGAACAGTTGAGCAGTGAACGGGTCGTCCTGCTCCACATCACCGGGGAAGAGGTGACGGATGCCATTCGGGTCAACATTGCCGTGCAAGCCGATGGCCCGCTGACCACAGCAGAAACCGGCGAACTGCTCGCCAAGGTGCGCTGGATGCTCAAACTGGATGAGGATTTCGCCGCCTTTTACGCCCTGGTGGCGGCGCATCCCCATATCGGGCGGGTGGTGGCGCAGGGGCGGGGCCGGCTCTTGCGCTCGCCGACACTCTGGGAAGATGTGGTCAAAACCATTGCCACCACCAATGTCACCTGGGGCAATACCAAGGGGATGATCCAACGATTGGTGGATCAGTTGGGCGCGCCCTTCCCGCTCAACCCCACCTTGCGCGCCTTTCCCACGCCGACCCAAGTTGCCGCCGCTGACCCGGCGCTCTTTGCTACTGTGATCCGCATGGGCTACCGCAATGCTTATGTCCAAGGATTGGCCCAGGAGATCGTCACCGGCGCTCGTGATCTGGAAGCGCTCAAAACGACCCAACGCTCCGCTATTGAGACAAAAAAAGTGGTCAAGTCGATCAAAGGCATCGGCGACTATGCCGCCCACACGCTCATGATGTTGCTGGGCCACTACAGCGAACTGCCCATCGACAGCGAACTGCGCAGCCACGTCACCCGCCGCTACTTCGCCGGCGAACCCCGCCCCGACAAAGAGATGGCCGCCATCTACGACACTTGGGGCGACTGGAAGTATCTAGCCTACTGGTTCGACGCCTATGATTAGACCCGTTCCATTCAGTTAACACAGATAGGGAAGAACACAGATACACTAAATAAGGTTCTATGCGGTAAAATACCTGTGTTCCTCCCTATCTGTGTTAACTGAGTGGAAGTTTGGGATGATAGAAGGAGTTTGCAAACATGGAGAACTATATCTGCGTCACCTGTGGCACTCAATTCCCCGCCTCCGATCAGCCGCCTAGTCGCTGCCCGATCTGTGAGGATGAGCGGCAGTATATCGGCCACAACGGGCAACAGTGGACGACCCTTGCTGCGCTGGGCCAGAGCCACAAAAACAGCATCCGCATCGTCGAACCCAACTTGACCGGCATCGGCAGCGAGCCGCGCTTTGCCATTGCTCAGCGGGCACTTCTGGTGCAGACGCCGGAGGGCAATCTGCTCTGGGATTGCATCACCCTGCTGGATGACGCGACGATAGAACAGGTCAATGCGCTAGGGGGCATCCGCGCCATTGCCATCTCCCATCCCCATTACTATTCGTCGATGGTCGAATGGAGTCACACCTTCAACGCGCCCATCTATCTCCACGAAGCCGAGCAAGCGTGGGTCATGCGCCCCGATCCGGTCATTGAGTTCTGGAGCGGCGAAACCAAAGAGTTGTGGGCCGGGATGACGTTAATTCGTTGCGGCGGTCACTTTACTGGCGGACAGGTGGCGCACTGGCCTGCCGGCGCCGACGGCAAAGGCGCTCTGTTGACCGGCGACATCATCCAGGTGGTGGCCGACCGGCGCTGGGTCAGCTTTATGTACAGCTACCCGAACCTGATCCCACTCTCGGCGGCGAAGGTGACACACATTGTCGATGCCGTCGCGCCCTACGCCTTTGACCGGATCTATGGGGCGTGGTGGGAGACGATTGTGCAGGAAGGGGCGAAGGATGCCGTGACCACCTCGGCGGTGCGCTATATTCGGCTGTTGGAGACGCCGTAGGCTTTAAAGGTCAAGGCTGGGTTGGTAGTAGGCAATTTGCTCAGCAATAGCAATGCCGTTGGCGAGACAGAAGCTCTTGGCCTGTTCGGTAAAGCCGCCAAGCGAAAGAAAAGCGGGCAGCACAGCCACGCCAAACTGCTGGGCGTAGGCCAGGGCGTTGTCGCGTAGATCCTGCACGGCTTTGAGGTTAGTCTTCTCCTGCCGTTTGCGCACCTCCACCATCAGCACCCGCTCATCGTCGGTCTTGACCAGCAGGTCAATTTCTTCGCTCTTGCTGTCCGGGCGTGGAAACGGCACGCGCTCGTAGACCTCGACCACATTGAAGGGGCGGTCATCGCTGCCGCCAGTGAAGTAATCCGACAGGCGGAAATGCTTGCGGGTGCGGAAGTCAATTGCCAATAATCGTTCCGCCAACATGCCAGCCAAGTGGTTCACTTGTCCTTGCAGCCGTCGGTTGTCCTTCTCCAGCGCCAACAGCCGGTTTTTGAACTCATCTCTGAGGTCGGGTTCAAAGCCTTCGATCTCTTTTTCAAAGCGACTCCGCAAAATCAGCTTGAGCGTGCCGTCTTGCAAGCCGCGAAAATCAATATCGGCGTTGCCTCGTTCAATCACATCCGACTCGGCCAACAGCACCAGGCGATCATAGACCTCCTTCTCGCTCATCTCCAGGCCAAGCTTGTCCTTGATCTCACGCACGGTCCAATAACGGTCGGCATATTTGTTGAGGAAGAGCATCATGCTCTTGGTGTGGATACCGTTGACCCGGCGGAAGGTCAGGTGTAGATATTCGGCCCACGTCCCCGACAACATGGAGCGGCGGTTGGTGATCTCATAGTTGACGGCGTTGATCACCCCGTCGCTGGTGGTCAAATCCTTGCCCTTATAATCGGAAAGGATCACCTGCGAAATAAAGAAGGGGTCGGCCATGCATAATTCATTGATCTGCTGCGCGGTCTGGTTGGTGATGGCTTTGCGATAGACTTCGGCATATTTGTAAACCGCCAGCAACCCCTCTTCCGGCGTCAGATAGGGTTCAAAGCGGGTGATCGCCAGCCGACCGCCTTCAAAGTGTTTGTGGATAATCTTCATCAAGATACCGATATAGGAGCCGGTTACCAACATCGGCGCCACTTTGGATTCCGAGAGCGAATGAAAACTGCCGGGCAGATCATGAATGGGCTGACCTTCACATGCCTCATTGCGATAGACAAAATCGGCAAAGTATTGAAACTCATCCAACATGACGACAAAGCGGAGGTCATAGACTGCAGCATAGCGATGGGGGGCGGAACAGGCGGCATTCCACATTAAGTCATAACTGCCGCCAGCGCGATTCTTTAGCATAAAGGTCGCATCGCGTATCATCACCTCTAGCTTATTCGCTTCGGCGTAGGCCAGAATTTCCTCTAGCGTGAGTGGGGTCTGTACCAATACAGGGTCGCGTTCGCGAAACGAAATGAAGTGCGAGGCAAAGAGGCTGTAATATTTGATGGCAAAGTCAGGGTACCAGATGGGCGTGTCTGCCATGTCAAAATAGAAGGGGATCACCTTGCCGTTCTGGCTCCACAACTCATTAAAGAGCCGCTGGACAAAGGAGGTCTTGCCGCTCTTGCGCCGCGCCAGGATGACGCGCGATTGCGAAAGCTTGCGCGGGATGTTCTCGATCCACTCATGAAACAACGCAAACTCGTCCACCCGCCCCACCAACAACTCCGGCGGGCCAATCCGTTCTTCTAAGGGATATTGGATGGTCATCGCTTCCTCCCCTAACAACCGGCAATCGATCTGCATACGCTGGCTTTGATTATACCATACCAGGTCAGATCGCGACGAGAGCGCGACCCAGGAAATTAGCTCAAACTAGCTTGGTTGTTGTCGGTTAGCCAAAGTGCAATAATTAGCTTGCATTAGCATGGATTCCGTGCTATCATGCGAATATGATCCGTTCATTTCATGATGTAGGAACTGAAGCCATTTTCAATGGTGAGAATACAGCCGCTGCTCGTCAGGCTTGTCCGCGGTCATTGTGGAACATTACTCGCCGTAAACTGGATCAACTTGATTCTGTGGCCGCCTTGGAAGAGTTGCGAGTGCCACCAGGCAATCGTCTTGAAGCGCTCTTCGGGGATCGGGCTGGACAACACAGCATCCGCATCAATGAACAGTACCGCATCTGTTTCGTTTGGACAGAAGTAGGACCAGCGTCGGTGGAAATTGTCGATTATCATTAGGGGAGATTCAAAAAAAACTATGGTTCGGATGCCAACCCATCGTGCGCCAACCCATCCCGGGGAAATGTTGTTGGAAGAATTCTTAACGCCCATGAACATCACCCAGCGGGAACTGGCGGACGCCATTCAAGTGCCATACCAGCGGATCAACGAAATTGTCAACGGCAAGCGTGGGGTGACGCCCAGTACTGCGCTCCGGCTGGCAAAGTTCTTTGGCATGACCCCCGACTTCTGGATGAACTTGCAGTTGCGCTGGGATTTGTACTGGGCGCAGCAAGAAGAACAGCGTGTGCTGGCGAGCATCGAATCACATCCAAATAATTCAGTGCAATAGAATAAAAACAAAGTTGTAGGCTTATTATGCTGGCGACACCTGTCAACCCACCCCTCTCCTGCCCTGTGCTGATTGGCCGCACCCGTGAAGCAGAAACCCTGGCCGCGTTGATCGACCTTGCCAGCAACGGCCAGGGACAATGCGCCCTCATTCAGGGGGAGGCGGGTATCGGCAAATCGCGCCTGGTGGCCGAGACGAAACGGGTCGCCCTGGCGCACGGCTGCCGGCTCCTCCAGGGCGTCTGTTTTCCAGCGGATAGTGCTTATCCCTATGCACCCCTGTTCGATCTCTTACGCACCTTTTTGACCGATTACCGGTCGGCCCCGCTGACCGATGACCAGGATCCGCTACTGGGCGAGCTTGCCCGCTTTTTCCCGGATCTGACGCTGCTCTTGTCGCCGCTAGCGACCTTGCCCCCGGCGCAAGCACTTAGTCCTGAGCAGCACAAACGACGACTTTTTGCCGTGCTGACTCAATTTCTGACGCAGCAAGCGACCCAGCAACCGCTCATCGTAATCATCGAGGACCTGCATTGGTGCGACGAGAACAGCCTTGACCTGCTGCTCCATTGGGTGCGCCACTGTCAAAAGCAGCCCATTTTGTTTCTGTTTACCTATCGCAGCGAGGAAGCCCCGCCCCCCTTGCGCCACTGGCTTGCGCAACTTGATCGCGAACGGCTGGCGCTGGAACTTGCCCTCCGCCCCCTGGCGCAGACGGAAGTGGCGGCTATGGTGCAGGCGATCTGCGCCGCGCCCGCCCCACCAGATCGGGAGCTACTCGATGCCATCGACCGGCTGACGGAAGGCAATCCGTTTTTCGTGGAAGAGGTGCTGACCTCGTTGCTGGCAACCGGGACGCTACACGTTCAGGATGGCCGGTGGCAGCGCCAAACCTTGTCACCCAAACCCGGCAACTTCGCTTTTATTCCCCGCACGGTACAGGCGCTGGTGCAGCAACGGGTGGACGGGTTGAGCGCGCCGGCCCAACAGGTGTTGAACCTGGCCGCCATCGCCGGCCGGCGCTTCGACTTTCCCTTATTGCAAGAGGTGCTAGAGTCCACTGAAGAGCAACTGCTGACCCTTCTCAAGGAGTTGCTGGCGGTCCATCTCATCGTCGAAGAGTCGGCTGACCACTTTGCCTTTCGGCACGCGCTGGTGCAACAGGCGATCCAACAGGGGCTGCTGCTGCGTGAACGGCAGACGTTGCATCGCCGCCTTGCCGAAGCCCTCGAAGTACGCTCTGCTGGCGCGGCTGGGCAAGAGGCTCCGGTGGCGGCGTTGGCGCACCATTTCTATGCGGCCGGCGCTTGGGCCAAAGCATTGACCTATGCCCAACGCGCCGGCGAAAGCGCCTTGGCCATTGATGCGCCCAGCGCCGCCATTGAACACTTTACCCATGCCCTAGCCGCCGCCGAGCAATTGCCGGTCACCCCACCAGGGCCGATCTACCAGGCGCGGGGGCAAGCCTATCAAACCCGTGGTGACTTTGACCGTGCCCGTAGCGACTACGAGCGAGCCTTAGCGCTGGCGCAGCAGGCCGACAATGGGCGGCTGGCCTGGCAGAGTATGATGGCGCTTGGCGCGTTGTGGGCCGAACGGGATTATGGGCAAGTGGGGGTCTGGTTCCAGCGCGCCGGCGAACTGGCGGCCCGCCTCAGCGATGCCACCCTCCAGGCCCGCAGCCTCAACCGCTTGGGTAATTGGCTCGCCAACACGGGGCGCAGTGCAGACGGGTTGCTGGCCCACCAGGAAGCGCTCCGGCTCTTTACTCAAGGGCAGGATAGGCGGGGCATGGCCGAAACGCTCGACCTGCTGGGCACGACCTATGGGATGCGCGGGGACAGGGTCAAAGCGGTCGAACAGCTTGACCAGGCGATTGCCCTGCTGCGCACGCTGGGGGACAAGCCAAGTTTGCTGTCGAGCCTCGCCATGCGGGCACTCCAGTCGCAACCCGGTGCGAATGAAACCACGCTTTGTCCCCAGCGCAGCCAACAGGCGTGTATCGACGATGCAACCGAGGCGCTGGCCCTGGCTCGCCAGATCGAGTCGCTGCCGGCGCAAGTCTTTGCCGAAAATGCCCTGGCCTTTACCCAGCTTGCCTTTGGCGCGTTCGGTGCGGCCATGACGCACATGCAGGCGGCCCGGCGGCTGGCAACCGAAATCCAACATCAGCAGTGGATCGTCGCCAATAGCTATGGCATTGGGCTGATCTACCTGGCCTTGCTGGCCCCAGACCCTGCCATCAGCGCCTTGACCGATGGATTAGCATTGGCACGGGAACTCCGCTCGGCTTTCTGGATCGCAGCCCTGGCCGCCGCCCTGGCGCGAGCGCAGATCTTACAAGGTGATTTGGCAGCGGCCCAAGCCACGCTACAAGCGGTCATGCCCTGTGGCCAGCCGCCCCAAACCATCACCGAACGGACGATTGCCCTGGTCTGGGGGGAACTAGCCCTGGCCCAAGGTAAGCCTGAACTGGCGCAACAACTCGCCGACCAGTTGCTCACGACGCTGCCCGGCGTCGAGCCGGAACAGCCGCCACCGTCGATTCCCCATCTGCTGAAATTGCAAGGCGAGGCGCTGTTGGCGTTGGGCCGGTCGGAGCAGGCCATCGCGGCGTTAGTGACGGCGCAACGGGGCGCACAGGAGCGCAACTTTCGCCCTTTCCTGTGGACAATCCAACGTGCGCTGGCCCAAGCCTACCTGCGCCGCCAGCGTCATGACGAGGCCCGGCAAACCATTGCGGTCGCCCAGCAACTGATTGCGCAACTGGCGACGACCATCGCCGATGCGCCCCTACAGAAACAGTTCTTACAGGCCGCGCTGGCCGCGTTGCCGAAGACAAAACCGCTGCGCGCGACCGAGGTTGCCAAGCGGGCCTTTGCCGGTCTAACCGGGCGCGAACGCGAAGTCGCCGCGCTGGTTGCCCAGGGCAAAACCAGCCGGGAGATTGCTGGTCTGCTGGTGATCAGCGAACGAACCGCTGAGGTTCATGTAAGCAATATTCTCGGCAAGTTGGGCTTTACCACGCGGGCGCAGATTGCCGCCTGGGCGGTGGAAAAGGGGCTGATCCAGCTTTAAGGAGCTAGAAACGTACAACTTGCTCCTATTTTGTGCAATCAGCTATATCACCGCGAAGCTTGGGATTAGCGAATTTTTCCCCTGCTTTGAAAATCATCAAAGATTACGCAGATTACGCAGATGAAAGAATAAGAGAAATCTGTGAAATCTGCGTAATCTTTGATCTAGATCAAATTTTCATGATTATGGGTGTGCCACCCTCATGTTGACTGAGGGGAAATTAGGGTGGTATACCTCGTCAAACTCGCCTGTCATCCTGGAAGGATCTGCTCGAACCAATAGATCCTTCCAGAGCCTGCCTTGGTAAGGGATGACAAACAACCTTGGTGCCGCCGAATCATTTTCATCCTGATGGGTGTCCCCATTCATGAAGACTGATGTGATTTGCTAATCCTAAGATTCGCAGTGATATAGGCAAGCGACTTACCCGATCACAACTTTATTCGTTTACGGATCCTGCCCCGGTACCTACTGCGCGCAAATAGCTTTCGCTAGAAATCTACGTACCACGCACCCCTGCAACCTACGTACTTTCCGCAATGGCAAGCCCCGGCTTCTGTGCTACACTCTGCGCCAACCGAAGCAATTTGACCCAAACCGTAGTTGACGCAAAGGAGTAGCAATGAAACTCTGGCACAAAGTCTTGCTGATCACCCTCGTTTTTGCCGCACCGGCCCTTGTACTTGGCCCCATCATCTGGCCGCCGGATACGCACATGGGCGCACCGGTTGGTTTCCAGCTTGTACTCTTTATTCTCTTAGCGGCCATGACAGCCCTTACCTTTGGGCTTGGCGTGGCGTTCCTCTGGTATGGCTTGCCGCTGGTGCGTCGCTTGACCGGGGACGCGCGCGGCCGCACCTGGGCGACCTTTCTGGCGACGACCTGGCTGCTGGTCTCGTGGTGGCCCCATGATAACATGCACAAACATAATGGTATGGATCTTGGCGGTCTGCTGGTCATTGAGTACGGCTTCCATGTCACCATGATGATTGCCGGGCTGATTGTGGCCTACAATCTCGTGCGGACGCTCCAGTCGTTGCCGGAGCCGGTCGCGTTGCGCGATCTGCGGGTTGCGCCGGCCACAAATAATCAGTAACCAAGAGGAGCGCACCATGCTGTCCGATGCAGAGATCTGGCGCGCTTGGCTCGCCTGGTTGCCCACCGCCAGACCAAGCGCCGATCCCCGTCACTTTTTTGGTCAGTACCGGGCATACTTAGTCGCCCAGGGGGTGGCAGAGAGCGCCGCCGCCCAGTGCCTCGACAACATCCGCCGGCAGATGCGCACCAACGCCGACGGCTGGGCGCTCATGTTCAACAACATCTATGCCGACCCGGAGCCCGCCTTTCAGACGACCCCCAACCGCTTGTTGGCGACCGCTGTTGCCGGGGTTGCACCGGGGCGGGCGCTGGATGTCAGCGCGGGGCAGGGGCGCAATGCCCTGTTTCTGGCCCAAGCCGGCTGGGACGTGACCGCACTCGATGTCGCCGAAGTGGGGTTGGCGATTGCGGCGCGCAATGCCCAGGCCGCCGGTGTACAGTTACACACCCAATGCCAGAACATCCAGGATTTCGACTATGGCGCAAACTGCTGGGATTTGCTGGTGATAACCTACACCCCTGTCCCCTTAACCCAGCCAGCGACCGTTGCCCGCCTGACGACCGCGCTACGCCCTGCCGGCATGGTTGTCGTCGAAACCTACGCGTCAGAAGAAGACGCACCGGCGCGCCGGCCAATTGACCTCAGCCCGATGCAGCTACGCTCGGCGTGGTCGCACATGCACATCCGCTACTTCGAGAACGGCGTCGCCCTGAGTGATTGGGATCGCGAGCCGACCCGGCTTGTCCGTATGATTGCGGTTAAATGAGATGCCGCTGATTGGCTTCGTCGCCAGCCACCCTTCCTGGAAGAGGCCACGAGCGTCTGGTTATACCGAATGGTTCCCGCCTCTTCCAGGAAGGGTGGCCCCGACCTATATGCCGCCTACTTGTTGTGCTGTTTCCTTACTGCGCCGCCACCGTTTCCTGTGGCGGCAATGATTGCAAATAGCGCCAGATCGCCTGCAACTCGGCATCGGTCATGTGGTTCAGCGCGGTGAACGCCATCCAGTTGCTTTGGCGGGTGCGGATGGTGGTCAGGAAGGTTTGTTCACCCCACTGCCCCAGGTTGCCACCGGGAGTCAGGTTGGAACCGGGTGGGGCGTCGGGATCAGGATCTTTGCCGCCGGCCAGGTCGGGACCGTGACAGGTGCGACAGCCAAAGGTGTCGGCCAGATAGTTACCGTAAGCCACAGTGACATCAAGCGGCGGCGCAACCGGGCGCTGCGCGGTATGATCGATGTTCTCGGCGTCGATGAGGTCGCCAAAGACTCCAGCGCTCAAGAGGACACGGCCCAGGAAGGTCGTCGAGCGCGTCTTGGTTGGACGATCCACCGGTGGGGCATTTTTCAGATAGGCAATGATCTGCCCCAAGTCTTCGTCGCTGAAGAAATAATAATTGCGTGACGGCATAATAAAGAGGGGACGACCATCGGGGCCAACCCCGTGCCGAATGGCGCGCACCCAGTCGGCATCGGTCATCTGCGCACCTACACCCCCTTGGCCGCCTGTCAAATTGGGCGCGTCTACCACCGCCAGGGCGGGGTCGTTAAAGAAATCAGCGCCGCCCAGGTCATCGCCGTGGCAGTCGGCGCAATAGATGGCAGTCAGCCGTTCACCCTCGGCAATGGCGGCGGCATCGGTCGGGATGACGACTGCTTTCGGGGTAATGTCATAACGTCGGTTCAACCGGCTGCTGGCGCGCCAGGACAACCCAAAGGCGACCAGCAGGAGCAGGACGACCAATCCACCGCTCCCTAGACCAATCCACTTGAGTATCCTCTTCATGGGTTTACCCTTTCCGTCCGGCGGTGTGTTCCGTCAAATGAGCGGCCGGCGTGTGGAACAGTTCGGCAATCGTATAGAAGCCGTGACCGTAGAAGGGCGCGCCAAGCCCCCAATCGCTTTCTTGCACTGCGTCGAGGGTCTGGATCACGGCGGTCATGGCGGCATCATAGCGACGACCGAGCGCTGCCGGCGTCGCGTTGCGGGCCAGCCAGCGGGTGTACCAGTAGCTCAACGGTGCGCCCAGCCACTCCGGGAAATTGAACATGCCTTTGCCACGCCGGGCGCTGGCGATTTCCGTCGGCAACTGCTCCAACGCCCAAGTCAAATGTAACGCAACCTCGGCCATTGTCCAGGCGCTGTTGGGACTTTTCTGCCGCCACTGGTCAGCGGAGAGCGCGTTGAGAAAGACGTGAAAGGCGGTGCGCGTTGCCGCCAGTTCAGCCCGCAGCGCTGCCCGATCAACGCTGACTTGGGTTTGCGTTGCTGGTGCGGCGCGGTTGCGCCGCTGTACGTTGCCGGTGGCCTTGTTTGTTATCACTTCCATCCCATCCCTCCTATCCCATCAATAATTACGCCTTTGTATTGGCAAAGAGCAGCGTCTTGATCGCCCTGGCGTATGGCTCGATGGCGACGGTGCTGTCCAGCGCCTTTTGCAATTCCAGCCCGTAATAGAGTGAGAGCAACATCCGGCCCACTGCCTGAGGATCGAGCGCTGGGTCAAGCTGACCCGCCGCTTGCGCCTTGCGGGTCAGTTGCGCCAGGGTGTCCAGGTTGCGCTCAAAAACCCGATGAATTGTCGCCATGAGCGGCGGATTGACCAGTGCCTCGCCCCATCCTTGCACATTTACCCGCGGCGCATCCAACGCTGTGGCGCTTTCGAGACCCCGAAAGAAGAAGTCAAGCAGATCGTGCAAGGCTTGTAGCGGATCATCGCGTTGAAGCGCCGCATCAAAGAGGGCGAGACTGCGTTCATAGTCAAATTCAAAGCTGGCCTGGATGATGGCATCTTTGCTGTCGAAATAATGATAGACCGCACCCGGACTCAGCTTCGCCTCAGCATAAATATCGCGCATGCTTGCTTGGTGAAACCCTTTGCGGGCAAAACAGCGGTAGGCGGCGTCGATGATCTGTTGGCGGCGTGCGGCACTATGGGCTTCTGTGACTTTGGGCATTTCGTCGTTTCTTTTCTTCCGATAATTTATATAAATCGACCGTTCGTTTTTTATTATGACATAGCTTTCCCCTGATGTCAATACCCAATTTTTTGCCTTACCATGTCTATCCATTATCGTTATGTGCAGGCATATGATATACTGCCGCGCAAGTTCGTCTATGCCCCCACGTTTACTGTTGCTGAGAGTGTCCGTTGATGACCCAGAATATTTATGATAACCCTGCCTTTTTTGCGGGGTACAGCCAGTTAGGCCGCTCTGTGCAGGGCTTGGCTGGGGCGGCGGAGTGGCCGACGATCCGAGCCATGTTGCCTGACCTGCATGGCCGCAAGGTGGTCGATCTTGGTTGCGGCTTTGGCTGGTTTTGCCGTTGGGCACGGGAACAGGGGGCGGCGTCGGTGCTTGGCCTTGATGTATCCGAAAACATGCTGTTACGCGCGCGGGCGACCACCCAGGATGCCACAATCACCTATGAACGAACTGACCTGGAGCGTTTGCAACTGCCAGCCGCTACGTTTGACTTGGCGTACAGTTCCCTTGCGTTGCACTACATCCAGGATCTCGCAGGCGTTTTCGCCACCGTCCATCAGGCGTTAGTCCCTGGCGGCTACCTCGTCTTCTCTATTGAACATCCGATCTACATGGCGCCCAGCGATCCAACCTGGATCACCAACGCGCAAGGGCAGAAGTGTTGGCCGCTCAATCAATATAGTATAGAAGGTCCGCGTACAACGGATTGGCTCGCCAAGGGCGTGGTCAAGCAACATCGTACGCTTGGCACCACCCTGAATTATCTGATCCGTAGTGGCTTTACCATCACCCAGGTGGAAGAGTGGGCGCCGACAGACGAGCAGCTTACCGCCAGGCCGGAATTACTAGAGGAGCGTGATCGGCCAATGTTCTTGCTCGTGGCGGCCCGGCGGTAATAGGAGCACCGCAGATTGTGACTATGCTAATTGAAACCATCCGCTTCAAAATTGCCTGGATCGCGCTGACGCTCATCGGTGTGGCGATTTTCATCTTCGGCGTGATTGTCACCCTGTGGCCCGGTGCGCAGGATGCGTTATCCCTGCGCACCATTGGCGTGGCTTCCATCGGCATGGGGTTATTCGGCACGCTGATCAGCGTGATCCCCTATCGCCGCCGCGAACGCTGGGCCTGGTTCGCTCTGTGGTACTATCCTCTCTTTTGGCTGCTGCACCTGCTAGGCAACCTGCCGCCAGGCCAAGACCATGTGCATCAGATCGTCTTTATCCTGCTTTCGCTCCTGAGCCTGCTGCTCTCCCTCGGTGAATTTTTCCCGTTTGGATCAGATCGGCGATCTATCCACCGCTCATGAGTCTGCTACTGCTAAAGCCTGCTAGTAGGTGCAAGGACGATACCTTTTGTTTGTCAAACTAGAACAAAAGTGCTATCATCCTGGATAAGCGAAGCTGGCAGGGGAGGGGAAGAGAGACAATGACCATCATTGATCAGGACATGGTATGGCGTCAGTTTAGCATCGCCATCGACCGCTTGGGCGATGCCCTGCGTGACTGCCCGGAGGAACTGTGGGAACAGCGGCTATGGGAAGATGAGCCGGGCCAATGGGTGGCGGCGGGCTTTGCGACCTTCTGGTATCAGGGCTACCATGCGCTCTTCTGGCTGGATCTCTACCTGACCGGCACGGAGGAGGGCTTTCTGCCGCCCGCACCCTTTGACCTGGTGGAGATGCAAGCCGGCGAAACGCTGCCGCGCACCTACAGCCGTAACGAACTGTTGGGCTACCTGGCAACCTGTCGGCAGCGGTGCCAGGCGACCATCGCCGCGCTGACCCACGAAGAGGCGTATCGCTTGTGCCAGTTCCCTTGGGGCGAAGTGACCTTTGGTGAGCTGCTGTTATACACCATGCGCCATGTCCAAGAACATGCGTCCCAACTGCACATGTTTCTGGGTCAACAGGCGCGCAAACCGCAGGAGTGACGATGAAGATCGAGTTCACCGGCGCCATTTGGTATTGGCGCGGCCCCGCCCCCTGGTACTTTGTCACCGTGCCGGCCGAGCAGAGCGATGACTTGAAAGCCATCCTCCGCACCGTGACCTATGGCTGGGGCATGATTCCGGCCACGGTGCGCATCGGCAAAACCGAGTGGCAGACGGCTCTGTTCCCCAAAGATGGCGCTTACCTCGTCCCCATCAAAGCCAGTGTCCAACGCGCTGAGCAGATTACGGAAGGCGACACGGTGACGATACAACTGGCGGTTGGATAACGGTCGGGTTAAAACCCGCTGCTAACAATGAGAAGCCGCCTCAGCGGCTGAGAACTAGCCGCTGAGGCGGCTTCTCATTGTTAGGTGGCAGTTTCAACTGCTGCATCATTGCACCCGCGCCTTTTGGCCTCATCCGAACAATTGTGCTATCATGGTTAACCAAAGGAGGAGGTTATACCATGAATGCCAACGCCTTTCGCCATTTCTACGACTATCACTTTGCGGAAAACCGCATCATTTGGGAGCGCTATATCACGCAACTCTCTTATGAACAGTTCACGCAACCAATGGGCTACTCGCTTGGCTCCGTGCGCGACCAACTCGTTCATCTCCTGAGCGCGGATGAAATGTGGTTCAGCGAACTACGCGGCGTCGAACCGCCAGACCCCTTTCCGCCAGCGATGGTTGACGACCGGCCACTCATTCGCGCCCACTGGGCGCAAGTTGAGCAAATGATGCGCGCCTATCTGGCTGACTTGCAGGACGCCATGCTCTTCACCAAGCCGATCCAAGAACCGGATGAAGATCGCGATCTGATTGTGTGGCAAGTGCTGCTCCATGTGGTCAATCACGGCACCGATCATCGCGCCCAATTGCTCCGCTTGCTCAACGACCTGGGCGTCAAGACGGTGTCGCAGGACTATATTTTTTATGTCTATGACAACCCGGTTGGGGGATAACGATGCGTTTGCACAAGGAAAGGAGCGTCTTCGATGGATAACACGCAAACAACGCAAGGCTATCTAGCCCTCCCGCCTGCGGGTACAGGGCCAGGCGTTTTGGTTCTGCACGCCTGGTGGGGATTGACGGCCGTCATCCGGGATGTTTGTGATCGCCTTGCCGCTCTGGGCTTTGTGGCCTATGCCCCCGACCTCTACCACGGCCAACTGGCGACTACAATTCCAGAAGCGGAGCGTCTGGGTAAAGAGCTTGCCCGCAACGCCGACCGCGCCCAAGCCGAGACACGCGCGGCTGTTGATACACTTTTGGCCTACACCGGCGATCAGACCAAAGGCATCGGCGTGGTTGGCTTCTCGCTGGGCGCCTCCTATGCGATCCAGCTTTCCGGCGCTGACCCGGCGCATGTACAGGCTGTGGTGTTGTTTTACGGCGCCGGTGAAGGCGACTTTGCGCGCGCCAGAGCCACGTACCTGGGCCACTTTGCGGAAAATGATCAATATGAGCCGGCCGAATGGGTTGTTTGGTTGGAGAATGCGCTACAAGCTGCCGGTCGTTCGGTAACCTTCTATCGCTACGCAGGGGTTGACCACTGGTTCTTTGAGCATGATCGCGTGGATGCCTATAACGAAGCGGCGGCGACACTGGCATGGGAACGTACTGTCGCCTTTTTGCGCGCAAACCTTTCACAGACCAATAAAGCTGAACTGCTTCGTGGCTTACAAGAAGAGTATCAAAACTGGCTGGCCCTGCTCGATCAGATTGGCCCGGCGCGCATGGATCAACCCGGTGTAGCTGGCCCTTGGTCCATCAAAGATATTGTCGCACACCTGACTGGTTGGCGGCGCCGGACGGTCGGCCGTTTACAGGCTTTACAGCGTGGCGCACCCGAACCGCCCCCACCCTGGCCGGCGCATCTGCAAACCGATGATGAAATCAATGCCTGGATTTATCAATCCCGGCAGGGCTACTCGGTGCGTGAGGTTTTGGACGAATCCGATCAGGTCTTTCAAGCGCTTACCGCCGCGATTCAGCGTCTACCGGAAGAAGTACTGGCCGCTGCCCATCACCTGCCGTGGATGGAAGGTCGACCCTTTAGCGCTGCTGAGTTCTTTGGCCATTTTCATGAAGAGCATGAACCGGAGATGCGGGCCTGGCTGGCGCAAGGGGAGCAAAAATAGATCAGGATGCTTACCATCGATATCGATACTGCCCGGCGTTTCATCCTTGGCAAGCAGGGTTTGTGGCCTGGCCGGCGCTGGCGCGGCAACGTGGGTACAGCGGAAGCCATGCGCGCCATGGAATACTTGCAACTCGACCCGCTGCAAATCATTGCCCGCAGCCAGGACATTACCCTGCACAGTCGCGTCCTTGAGTACAGCCCCGGCTTATGGGAGGAAGTGACCTACCAGCAGCGCCAGTTTTTTGATTGGGGCGGCTGGCTGGCGACGCGCCCGATGGCAGAGTTGCCCTATTGGCGGGTGGCCATGCGGCGCGAGCGCGACGGTGGGCCGGATCACGATGGTCGCGTGCGCGTGATGGTCGGTGAACACGCCGACGCCATTGCCGAAATGCGGACGATTTTGCGCGAACGGGGCATTGTGAACAACCGCGACTTCGAGATGGCATCGCGCACCCGCACGCAGAGTTATCGCGGCCGCAAGGATAGTGCGTTGGCGCTGTATTACCTATGGCGCACCGGCGAAGTGATGACGCACCACCGCGAAAACTTTGAGCGGGTCTATGCCCTGACCGAAACGGTCGCACCGGCGCATCTTCTGGATGAGAGCGACGAAGAGGCAGCCGACCGCTTCTTGATCAAAAAGGAGATCAGCTTCGCCGGTCTGTCTCGGCTAAACCGCACGGCTGATGCTTATTTTCGCGGCGTGCCCTTTAGCAAAGCGAAGCAGCTTCGCGAGGCGTTGTTGGCGGACAGCGAGATTATCGAGGTGCGGGTGGAAGGCTGGAAGGCGGTACACTATGCGCTGGCCAGCGACGCTACCCTGTTGCAAGAAGTGAGCGCCGGGCGCGTGCCGCAAGCATGGACGCCCTTGGCGACGACCACAACGGAAGAGGTGGTCTTTCTTGCCCCGCTCGATCCCGTCAGCGCACGCGGACGGGCCAGCATCCTGTTCGGTTTTGATTATGTCTGGGAAGTCTATAAACCGGAAAACCAGCGCAAGTTCGGCTACTATACCTTGCCGGTTCTCTGGGGCGACCGGCTCGTCGCCCGCTTCGACAGCAAGCTTGACCGCGCTCAGAGGGCACCCGCCAACACTTTCATCATCCTGGGCTTCTGGCTGGAGGATGCAGCCTTGGGGCAGGATGACGCCTTTGCGACGGCATTGGCGCACGGCTTTGCCCGCTTTGCCACCTTTCTCGGCGCGAGCAAGCTGGATGCAACGGCCATTCGTGAGCCGCTGCTTCGTCATGCGATAGAAGCAGCAGTGGCAAGCTAAATTTGATCTGACAAGAACCAACTTCACTAGTACATGACGGCGTAAATAAACCCATAGTTGCCAGTGAGACAGTGAGACAGTGAGACAGTGAGGCAGTGACTGACTTACTGTCCTACTGACCTACTGGCTTACTTAGGCCGCTCCGTACTAGTGACGAGGACAATGAAAATGAACGCACCACAAACAATGGCCGAGATCCTGACCCGCATTGAGCAAGCGGTCCAACGGGTCGTGCAGGTGGTAACATCCCTATCCCCCGACCAAATGGCGGCACCGCAGTTGGCGGGCGGTCGCTCTGTGAAGGATCTCTTGGCCCATCTCACCTGGTGGGATCAATGGTTGCTCTTCACTTTGCCGGCTGATCCACGTATGGCGCAGCGCCCCAGCGCACCGCCGCTCTTCGACCAAATCCCGCCTGGGGATCAATGGGCCGAGGAGATGAATGGCAAGGTTCATGCCTATAATCAATCCCGCTCCTTGGCCGCAATCCAGGCCGAATTTACCGCCACCTATCCGCAACTTCTCCAGCGGGTGTCCCACTTGACGCTTGCTGATATCTACAATCCGGCTGGGCTATCCGCCACCATCGGTCAACCGGTAGCGCCGCTGGTGTTGGGCATTTATGAGCACTATGAGGAACACGCCCACGAACTTGAACAGATGAGTGCGTAGTTCACCACAAGTAGCACAGGGGGAGACGATGTACAACGAAGCCGAAACAGCCGTGCGTCAGTTGCTGCTGGAACAATCGAACCTTGATTTCTTCTATGTTCTCTATGTCGAATGGTTGCGCTGTCACCCTTTGTATTATGCTGCCCGACCAACAACACTATGTGCGTATCCAAGGTCACCATTGGAATAATCGCGGACACACTCTTCACCCTGCCGAACAGCCAGACATCTTTGACAACGGCATACTACTGTGACAAGGTCGGGCGCGGCGACTATCACCGCAATCAAGTTAACACGTTTGTTCCAGTAATCGGCACGTAAGTTCTGTTCCTCAAAAACGGGTGTTTTCACCTGACAGGTTGTCAGCAAAAGACGCTTGTTTTCTACCGCCCTATCCAGTACAATAGCCAGCACACGGCTAGGATAACAGGAAGTGCCGTTCCTGCGCTGGGTGCGCAACACCGTAACTAACAAAGCTGCCCATACCACCCGCTTGTCACACATGGCTGTGGTTCAGAAAAGGGGGAACAGATGGCTCGGTTACTCAAAACGGCGCTTGGCATGGCGATTGTGAGCCTCGCCCTGCTGGCAGGAGTGACGATCCTGCCCTTAACCACGGCGGCTGAAGCGCAATCGACGCCTGTCTGTGGCTCGCTTGCGGTTGATACCACCTGGCAGCGCGCCAACAGCCCTTATCTGGTCTGTAATGCGGGTGTTACGGTGGCTGCCGGGGCGACGTTGACCGTGGAGCCGGGGGTGGAAGTGCAGGTAACCGCCAACGGCAGCATCAACGTCAAGGGGACACTCGTAGCCGATGGCGCTCCTACCTTGCCCATCACCATCACGGGCGTCGTGAAAAATGCCGGCTCGTGGCTGGGCGTGCGGGTGTCGGGGAGTGGTGGTGTGACCGCAACGGCGCACCTAAACCATGTTCTGCTCGAATTCGGCGGCAGCGATAATAGCGCCGGGGGACAACTCTATGCCGAGTACGGACTGGCGACTGTCGCCAACAGTCTGGTGCGCAACGGTATTCGCGCCGGCCTCTCTGGTGGCAGCCAGGGCCGTATTGTGGCGACGGCTACCCGGTTTGAGAACAACGGCGGCGCTGCCATTACCTTGCTCAATGTTAGCGACTACGACCTGGTTATGCCCAATCTGGCGGCGACCGGGAATGGTCTCAACGCCATTCAGATTACGAGCGCCAATGAACTCAAAGGCCAGCGTAGCTGGAACAGCACTATTCCTTATGTGATTGGTGGGGCGCTGTACAATCTCGCCGGCGCTTCTTTGACCATTGCGCCGGGCAGCGAATTACAATTTACCGACGTAGGCGGGTTACTGATTGGCGGCGCGCTGCAAGCGATTGGGCAACCTGGGCAACCCATCACCTTTACCGGGACGACCAAAGCAGAGGGCGCCTGGCGTGGGATCAGGGTCTATGGCAGCGTCCAACAGCCGGCGCAGGCGCAATTCGATTATACCGTCATCGAGTATGGCGGGCTGGCTGGGGCCAATCTCCATATTGGCTACGGTCAAGCGCGCGTGACCAACAGCATCATTCGCCGCAGTTCGACCCATGGCATCTATGTGGATTCCTTTAGCGCCGGCAATGTAATTCAAAACAGTCAGATCATCGACCACGCCGGCTTTGGCATCAAAACCCTCGACCCGACCCGCCCGGTACTGGCCACAAACAACTGGTGGGGCGATCCCAGTGGACCGATCAGCGAGGCCGGGTGCAACAATGGTACAGCCAGCCGCATCAGCGCCGGTGTCATCTTTGCGCCGGTGAGCGTCGATCCGCAGACACCCCCCTTACCGCTGGCCCTAAGCGATACCGCCATTCTCACGGTGACGCCCCGGCGCTGGTTTGTGCCGGCCAACGGTCAATCGCGCGCTTACTTCGACCTTACCCTGCGTGACGGCAATGGCGCACCGCTGGCCGGGCGCAAAGTGCGCTTATTGAGCAGCCGCGGCACGGTGACCGATGGCGGCATCACCGACGCTGCCGGCAAGACGTTGGCCTATATCATCAGCAATGCACCGGGCGATGCCGATGTGCGCGCCACATTGGACAGCACGAGTTGCGAAGTGGCCACCTCTCCCTTCGTCAAAATTACCTTTACACCGCCAACCACACTTACCGATCTCGCCCCCGATGCGCCGGCGCCCTACCTGGATACCAGCCTGGTTGTGCAACCCATGCCTGTCGTGGCCGGCGTCCCCACGAAGTTGGCGGCGACCTTTACCAATCCCCTAGCGCAACCTATCACCCTGGATATCAGCTTTGAATTTGCACAATCGAGCATCGGCTTGGCCTTTGGTCCCATTGCCACCGTGACCGGCAAAGTGATTCCAGCCAAAGGAACCCTGACCGTCGAAACGCAGTGGCTGCCGTTGGTTGCCGGTCATTACTGTGTGCAGGTTCAGTATAACATTGTGGCGATCAATGGGCAGCAACTCCGCCAAGCACAGGCCGCGGGGACGCGACAAAGGAATCTGAATGTCTATCAGGGGGGCAAGAATTCGCCCAACGACAAAGACAGCTTACAAAAAGCCGATCAGGCGTTTAATGCAGTGAACCAGATCCCCGGCGGCGGCACCCCGATCCACAAGGCCATTGTGGGCAAGTGGTGGGGTTGGGCGAGCAGCACGGCATCGAAGATTTCCCAAAGTCTGTTCGGCGACCCACCCCGCCAGGACTTTCGCCTGATTACACAGCCGCAACGCCCGCCGGTTGTGCTGGTGCAACCGGATGCCCAAATTTCAGCAGCGCGCGCCGACGCCCTCAACGCCGTGACCAACAGTCTGGCCGACATGCTCGCCAATGGCGAAGCGGCGGTCATTGCCTTTGATCGGGCCGGTGGCGCCAGCGAAGCCAACGACCTGACGTGGGCCGCCGTGCAGACCGCTGCGCAACTCCACTATCGGTCGCTCTATGCCGCGGCGGCGCTGACGACTGCGCTTGCCCTCGATCATCTGGTTGCCGTGGCGGCCCAGGAAGGGGTAACGGCCGCACCGTTGACCGCCGCGGAAATTCTCGCCTACCAACAGGCGCTGACCGCCAACGGCTTTAGCGCCGACGATATCGCCGGTTATCGCGCCCTGGGCATGAGCGCTGCGGAAATTGAAGCTGAACGGCAAGCGATTCTCGCCATCAACCCCGCCGAAGGGGCCATCGATCTGGTGCAGGCGCTCAAAGATTGGGCCGCCGCCTATCGCGCCTTGGGCAATGCCCTGCTTTCGCCAAAGATGTTTGCCCCTTCGTTCCGTGTCGGCGGCGCGCCAGGGCAGGCAGCCCAGATTGACGCGCCCACCACCGGCAACACGATGGTGCAGATCTTTACCACGACCGGTAGTTTTGTGCTGGGGAATCCACTGAGCCAGACCACGACCATCGATCTTCGTGAACGTCGGCTGGGGATGCCTGCCGACTGGCTGGTCACCATCGACCCGGCGCAAGTAACCCTGGTCCCCGGCGCCCAGACCACGGTGACAGTGACGATTGAACCAAGTGTGCCCGTACCGCAAGGCAGCACTGCGCGCGTGGCGATCGAGGGCTATGCCGGTCAGCAATTGTTGGGTGGCGTGACGATGGATGTCGTCGCCCCGGCTTACACCGTTTTCGATGGCAAGTCGCGCCTCTATTTGCCGCTCCTGCGACGGTAAGTGAGCGTCAAAAAACAAATTCCGTTCTCCGCGAGTCCGTGATTCGCCTTGGGTTGGTGCGAGTCACGGACTCGCGGAGAGCAAAGCGGGAACTTATTGTTAGACGCTCACTTAGCAAGTTGCGGTTATAGCTGGCGTAACCACACCTGTGCCGTTGTCTCATCATAAATGGCATAGCGCAAGTGCGGCCCATCATCGGGCGCGCCGGCGCTGCCGACGCCGATCAAGTAGCGGTTGGGGGCCGTGGGCAAGCCCGGTTCCAAGGTAAATTCGGTCGGTTCCCGGAAGTTGCGCAGCCGCCGTTCACCTTGACCATCGGCGGTCCACGCCCACACATCTTGGACATGGGTGTGACCATGAAAGGCGACTTGCCCCCCGGTTGCTTCCAGAGCGGCGAAGGCTTCCCAACGCGCTGCCTCGTTACGGTGGAGGCGGGGAAAGAGGGTCTGCCAACTCAGGCCATTCCGCATGTAACTCTCTGCGGTGGCCGTGCTGGTCACGGTTGGCGGCATGTCGGGCGTGGCGTGACAGAAGATGGCTTGCGGCCGCCGGATCACCGCCGGCCAGTCGCGCACCCAGGTTGCCATAGGTGTCGGCAAACGCTGCCAGCCGCTCACTTCCCAGTTGCCAAAGGTGCAGGCAATGTTTCGTTCTTGTAAGGCCAGAAAAAGCTGCGGATCGCGCCCGACATCGCCCAGATAGACAAAGCTGTCCACCTGCCACTGGGCTGCGTCCGCCAGCACTGCCCCGAACCCCGCCTGGTTATCATGAAGATCCGAAAAAATCGCAAAGCGCATAACCCCTCGTTCTACATATGGCGAACAATGGCGGTTCACAGAGAACGCAGAGATGGCGCAGAGACACACAGAGAGCGCTCAAAGATTTTCTCTGTGTATCTCTGTGCAGCCCTTGTGTTCTCTGTGAACCGATAAGTCACAAAATCCGCCCAATCCGCCTCATCTGCCTTCCATTCTACAACCCTTGCGAATTGCCGTCTGTAAGCCGTAGGGTTTGACAAAATCAGAGCTTGCAGGTATAGTGTACTCTCTGAATCGCATGGGGGCGAATAGTTCAGTTGGTTAGAATGCCTCGTTTACACCGAGGAGGTCAGGGGTTCGAGTCCCTTTTCGCCCACAGAGGAGTGTATGACAAGGCTGGCCGCGGGTCAGCCTTTTCTATTGATGCTTACTGTGGGAAGGTCGAATGCATCGCTTGTGCTGTACCTATACGCAACGCCGGGGCGTGGTGACGCTTCTGGGAATCTTGCTTTTGTTGCTGGCCGCCGGTTGTCGTTTTGAGTTTCAACAAAGTTCGCCCTCGGCTGTCTTTACGCCCCTCCCCCTGCCTACCCGCACGGCGACCACCGCTCGTACCGCCTCGGCCCAAGCCACACCCGTGCCGGCAGAGTGGTTGACCCAACAATCAACCGAAGAACAGTTGTTACAAATGGTCGTACCCCAACGAGATCTGCGTGATTTGACCATGCGTCTCAACCTGACTGTGGACGAAGTGCCGCTGGTGGTCAATACAACTACGCCTGATTACAACGTGGGCGACGAAATTGAATTCTGGGTGCATAACCTGGACACCAATCGCTCTTCGCCCATTACCGCCCAGTTGATCTACAAAACCAAAGTGGCCTATGTTTGGGTGGAGACAGGGCAGAAATACGACCTCGACGCCATCGCCCGCTCCATTGACCGCTTTAGCGAACAGAGCTACCCGGCGGAGGTCGCCTTTTTTGGCAGCGAATGGTATCCCGGCGTGGACAACGACCCGCGGCTGCATATTCTGCATGCCACCAATGTAGGCAGCGGCGTCGCCGGCTACTACAGCAGCGCCGATCAATACAGCCGGTTGGCGAATCCATACTCCAACGAAAAAGAGATGTTTTATATCAACCTGACCTGGTTGAACAACGCGTCGGATTATAATTACTATGAAACGGTGCTGGCCCACGAATTCCAACACATGATCCACTGGGCCAACGACCGCAACGAAGAGACCTGGATCAACGAAGGGTTGAGCGAGTACGCGCAAGAGGTGGCCGGCTATGGCTCCGACACGATCTTTGCCAATTCCTTTATCAGCCAGCCCGACACCCAACTCAACACCTGGAAACTCAACTCCGGCAGCACCGCCGAGCATTATGGCAGCGCCTACCTCTTTATCAACTACCTAACCCAGGAATTTGGCGCACCGACGACCAAAGCGTTGGTGGCCCAGACGCCCAATGGCATCCAAGGAGTGACCTCTGCCTTAGCGGCGCAGGGATACGACGCCAATTTTAACACCGTCTTCGCTGACTGGGTGATTGCCAACTACCTGGACGAACCAACCGCGCTCGACGGTGACGGACGCTATGGCTATGAGAATCTCGACCTTACCACACCGCCGCTGGTCCATACCTTTACCGCCGACGCCACGGCTACCTACGAGGAGACGGTCAACAACTACGCCACCGACTATATCCGCGTTGAAGGCGCTGGGGATGTCACGCTGCGCTTTCAGGGGCAACCCAGCACCCGGTTAGCCAACGCGCAACCCTATAGCGGTCAGCGTGTTTGGTGGAGTCACCGGGGCGATGATTCCAACACCCGCCTGACTCGCCGTTTTGACCTGCGTACACTGACGCCTGGCACGCCGGTAACGATGGAAGCGGCCTTCTGGTGGGATATCGAACCGGATTATGATTATGGCTATGTCGTCGTCAGTCGCGACCAGCGCAAGTGGCAGATTTTGCCGGGCCAATACACCACCACTGAAAACCCCAGCGGCAACAGCTTTGGCCACGCCTACACCGCCAGCAGCGCCGCCATCGACGGTCAGCAGGGCGGCTGGGTGACAGAGCGCTTTGATCTGAGCGCCTTTGCCGGCGCCGAGATCTGGTTGCGTTTTGAATATGTCACCGACGATGCGGCCAACGCCAGCGGTTGGTTGATCGATGATGTACGCATCCCGGCGCTGGACTATACTGCTGATTTTGAAAACAACAGCGAAGGCTGGCAGAGCGAAGGCTGGTTGCTAACCGATAATGTGCTCGTCCAGCACTGGCTGGTGCAGATCATGACCTTTGAGCATGACCAACTGGTCAGCGTCGAACGCTTCCCGATTGATGACCAGGGGCAGGCTAACCTGCTGTTCGCGCAACTGGGGCGCAATCGCTATGCCGTTCTCGCCGTTAGCGCCATTACCCCCACGACCACAGAACCAGCAAGCTATCAGTTACAACCGGAACGATGACCATGATGCTCTCTGCTACCCAACTGGCTCATGCTACGACTGTCACCCTGGCGCGTCTGCTGTCCCGGCTGGAGCAGACCTTTGCCGACCAACTCGCCACCCCGGAATGGGCCGTCTTCCGGCGGCGGCTCGATGCGCACTTTCCCCGCCTCTTTCACCTGCTCTTGCAGCTTTACCACGGGCGTTATGATTTTTTTTATCATCTGGAGCAGATCCTGGCCCTGGCGGCACGCAGTTGGCTGGAACGCCCCGCTGAGTTGCAGGCGCTCGATGCCCGGCGCGAAGCCGAGCCGCATTGGTATCAAGACCAGCGCATGTTGGGGGGCGTCTGCTATGTCGATCTCTTTGCCGGCAATCTCGATGGTGTGCGGGCGCGCATTCCCTATTTCAAGGAACTGGGCCTCACCTATCTCCACCTGATGCCCCTCTTCAAAGCGCCCGAAGGCAACAGCGATGGCGGCTATGCGGTCAGCGATTACCGGGAAGTCAACCCGGCGCTGGGGTCGATGGACGATCTACGGCGGCTGGCGACCGAGTTGCGCCACGAAGGGATCAGCCTGGTTCTCGATTTTATCTTCAACCATACATCGGACGAACATCGCTGGGCGTTAACGGCGCTGGCCGGCGACCCTGACCACCAGGACTATTACTTCTTCTTCCCCGACCGCACCATGCCCGATGCCTATGACCGCACCTTGCGCGAGATCTTCCCCGACCAACACCCCGGCAGCTTCACTTATCGCCAGGAAGTAGACAAGTGGGTTTGGACAACCTTCAATTCGTTTCAATGGGATCTGAACTACGCCAACCCGGTGACCTTTGCCGAGATGGCCGGCGAAATGCTCTTCCTGGCCAATGTGGGCTGTGAAGTATTACGGCTCGATGCCCTGGCCTTCACCTGGAAGAAGCTCGGAACCGACTGTGAGAACTTGCCGGAAGCGCATACCCTGGTGCAAGCATTCAACGCATTGCTACGGATTGCCGCGCCGTCGTTGCTCTTCAAATCCGAAGCGATTGTCCACCCGGATGAGGTTGCCAAATATATTAGCGAAGAGGAGTGTCAGCTTTCCTACAATCCGTTGCTCATGGCGCTGCTCTGGAACAGTCTGGCGACGCGCGAGGTGCGGCTGTTGCGCCAGTCGATGAGCCACCGCTTCAAGCTTCCGGGTGGCTGCGCCTGGGTCAACTATGTGCGCTGTCATGATGACATCGGCTGGACCTTTGATGATGGCGATGCGGCCCTGCTTGGCATTAACGGCTTTGATCACCGCCGCTTTCTCAATGCCTTCTACACGGGTCGCTTCCCCGGCAGCTTTGCCCGCGGTCTGCCCTTTCAAGAAAACCCAAAAACCGGTGATGCGCGCATCTCCGGCTCGCTGGCGTCGCTGGCCGGCTTGGAACGGGCGCTCCAACTCAATGATTCTGGGGAGATCGAGCTGGCAATTCGACGCATTCTCCTGGTTCATGCCATCATCTTCAGTATCGGCGGCATCCCATTGATCTACCTGGGCGACGAAGTGGGCTGGCTCAACGACTACAGCTATCGCACCGATCCGGCCAAAGGCGGCGACAGTCGCTGGGTACATCGCCCGCCGATTGACTGGGCCAAAGTCGAGCGCCGCCATGAGTCCCAAAGTATTGAAGGTCAAATTTACAGCCGCCTTTGCCGCCTCATCGCCGCCCGTCAGGCCCACCCTGGCTTTGCCGGCAACAGGATGGCGGTGATCAACGTCGGCTCGGATCAAGTTTTCGCTTTTGTGCGCACTCATGAACAACAACGTATTGTCGTCTTAGCCAACTTCAGCGAACGCGTCCAACCCATCGCCGCCAACGAAATCCGCCTCTATGGCCTGGGCTATGCTTTCACCGACCTGATCACCAACCAATTGCTCCACCTCAACGACCAACCCATCCACCTGGAGCCGTATCAGGTGATGTGGCTGGCGAGTGCATAGACAGGAGACACGAGACACGAGACATAATCGTCGATTTCTGCCCGTCTCTTACCCTGAAAGGATGAGGGCGAAAATTCTTTTTCATCCTTCCTCCTTCATCCCTCATCCGTGTCTCGTGTCTCCTGTCTCCTGGCTATGTAACAACCTTCCACACTGTCCCATCTATGCAGAATCTTTGTCGGCCTGGCTGTGCAAAAGCCGTATGAATTGACAGGGTGGTTTGCAAAGGTAGCATAATCTCCGGTAGAAGATAGGACAAAGTAAGGACAGCGTGCCCTCCTCTCGCGGTTGTCGCCAATTCAAGGTATTATTCAACTAGGGCGACCAACTTGGTACAAGAGAACCGGCTGTAGTCTTACTTTTGCGGTGCATCTGCCGCCCCATCCGTTTGCCAGAAGGGCGACGTGAGATTCAGCGATTGAAAAATTTCCGTCACCTGTGCCGCCGTGCGACTGCGGTACGCCGGCGACAGCCGGTCATGATACCACCGTTGGGAGAGCGTCCAGAGCAACGGGGGCGTCAACAACTCGCCTTGGGCAACTGGTTGTTGATCTTGCCATTCGTAGAAAGCGGCTTCCGACCGGAAGAAACGGATGGTGGCTCAGGTGAAGACCATGTTTTCATACCACTGCTGAAAGGGCACCAGGACGTGGATCATAGCGGTGGTCGCCACCACTGCGCCCTGGTGAATTTGAAGATCAAGCGGCGCGCCGTCTTGTGCGCACGTTGCATGAATCGCGCCTTCTTCTGCCTGTAGCGCGGCGATCACGCCAAAGGAATCCCAGGCGCAATTGGCCCAATAGCGTTTGTTGTTGACATCGACCACAAAAGGCGTCGGCACCGCGGAAAAGGGGTTGGCAATGCGGATATTAGTGGTGCCAGGGTCGAGAAAGAGCGCGTGGATGGCATGGAGGTCATTGAGGAGATCAACGGTCGCTTCACGGCTCAGCGCAAAGCGATCCTGAATATCGGCCAACTGTGGCGCGCGGGTGGTCGCGGCAAAATGTTGATAGATAAAGGTGCGGACGGGCCACAGTAACGAGTTTTCTGTCTCTGTTGTCATGAGATGATTGTACCTCCCCAAAATTACGGCGCACGCTCTTGTCGAAAGTAGAAATCCGATGTATACTTACCAATGGATGTGCTGTGTGGAAAGGAGCCGCTTATGCCTACGCCATTTCCCGGGATGGATCCCTATGAGGATGAACCGATCCTGCCGCTCAACCAGATTCTTCACACCTTGTACGACAGCGTTGGGTATGATTTGTTTATCAACTACCAGCAACCGCCCGTGCCTCCGCTGGGTGAAGAGGATGCCTTGTAGGCGCAACAGATCATTGCCGCAGCCGGACAGTAACGGCAACGGGGCGCAGAGGGCGATAGTGCGCCTGTATCCACACCTTTACGCCAACCGGTGAATGCGTTCTTGAACAATCGCCTTGAACGCATCTGCCTGCACAGGTTCCAGATATTGAAACCCCAGCACCAACTGATTTTCTGTCACTTCCCGGTAATAATCCACCGGCCACCAGACAAAATTGATCTGCAATTGAAAAGGATGGATGGTGGTGCGCCCTTGGGCGTTACCCCAATCTTTGATGAGTTGATTGAGGTTGAGGTAGCGCAGTTGCGTACTCAATTTTTGATTGACCGAGCGCACCAACGGTAGGCCATCCACATGCCCCCACCTGCGATGAAAGGTGGGATAAACCTGTTGGCACACCTGTTGCAGCCCAGGTGTATCCGCCAAATTCGGGAAATTTGGCGGCTGAAAGAGGCTAATTTTTTCTTCCACGCCAGTAATGGGCAAGAAACGCTCCCACCAGGTACGCCATGCGTGTTCAACCGCTGATCGGGGCGGCTCTTCACCCAGGGTAAAGCCGGTTTGTTGCGCAATATAGCCCCACAGCAGTAGCTCGTTTGGGAAATTACAACCAATGCGCCAGGAAATCCCGTTAGTCTGCATGTAAGCCTCCACGACATAGCCGAATTACTCACCAGTGAGGAGTTGAGTATAATATAGCTCCTACTGGGAAGTACAAATTGTGATCTACCGGCGGGTGTATTTCAAGTTGGGGCGCCGTTCGGCCGTTGCCGCAAAGTTGAAATACGTCCTCTACTGTTTTTTGCATGCGGGTGGTTTACTTTTGCCTACATTTGGGAGGATTACTGGGGATAGCAGTCTATCCATCTGCTCGGTACTCCGGCACGACGGGCGCCAATGGTCGCTGACGATGGCCCCAAATCCATAGGCCCCACAGCAACGCCGGCACGAGTGTCAACACCGGCAAGATCCAGACAATGCGCTGATAGCCAATCACCGGTTGTTCCAGCGCCCAGCCGGCCGCGCCCGCTGCCACGGCGCTCGACAAGGAGAAGAGCGCAAACTCGGTCGAGAAGACCCGCCCGCGCACATGGTCGGCTACATTCTGCAACGCCAGTTGGGTGGCAAAGACCCAGACTGAGCCGCCGCCAAAACCGCGGAAGAAAAGCCCCACCAAAAAGAGCGCAAAGGAGTAGCCGCTGTTGACCATCAAAGCCGCCAACACCATGCCACTGGCAGCGGTGAGGTAGGCGACGACAATGGCATGGCGTAGTGCGCGCTCGCGGTCACCCGTGAAGGTGCGCAGCAAAATCGGCCCCACCCCCGTCCCCAGCCCGACGGTGGCGTAGATAAAGCCCAACCCGAGGCCACCCCCTGCGCCATAAACAAAGACCTGCTGCGAAATTGCCACGGCGGTGACATCATACGCCGCCGCAAAACAGAAAGTGACCGCCGCTTTGTGCAGCACAATCGCCAAAATATCCCGATGATTCCGCAGGTATTGGATACCCTCGACATATTCACGCAAGACTGCGCTCACACTCTTTTCGCCGGCGGTTTGCGGCGCCGAGGGGGTGTAACGCAATTGGGCGATCAGCCAGGCGGAGAGGAAAAAGGATAGCGCGTCGATGGTAAAGGCCGCATAGACCCCCAACCCGCCGGCCACAAAACCGCCCAACGCCGTCCCCAGCGCCAACATGGTTGACCAGGTGGAAGAACTAAGCGCATTGGCCGTTCCCAGTTCTTCCCGGCCCACCACATCGGGAAAGATGGCATTGCGCGCCGGGAAAAAGAGACCGCTGATCCCCAGTTGAATGGCCGTCAGGAGATACAAGAGAGGAATATGATCCGCCGTGCGCACAAAGAGAAAGCCGAGAACCACCAGGCCGCGCACCAGATCCGTCACAATCAGAATCGTCTTGCGGTTATAACGATCCACAATCACGCCGCCAAAGGCGCTGACCAGAAAGGGGGCCAACATGCGCACCACAAACAGCCCCCCCAGCGCCACACCGGAACCGCTCAACGCACCGATCAGCGTCGCCGAGGCAATGAAATTGAACCAATCACCCAGTAGGCTGACAATCTCGCCAAACCAGAGATAGCGAAAATTGCGGTTCTGCCGCACCAGGGTGGCATAGCCTCCCAACGAAGTAGCCATAAAAAACTTTCTAGCACAGTTAACCCTCGATCAGACAAAGGTTACGCAGATTGCGCAGATTCAATAAAAGAATGTAATCTGCGTAATCTGCGTAATCTTTGATCAATCTGAAGTGATTTTACAAGATTTGATTCAGGAAAAGCTTGGTGCGTTCGTGTTGGGGATTGGTGAAGAAGGTTTCGGGCGTCGCCATTTCGACAATCTCGCCGGCATCCATAAAGACCACCCGATCCGCCACCTCACGGGCAAAGCCCATTTCGTGGGTGACGCACATCATCGTCATGCCGGAGCGGGCCAGCTCTTTCATCACATCCAGCACTTCTTTGATCATCTCCGGATCGAGCGCCGAGGTTGGCTCATCAAAGAGCATGATCTTGGGTTGCATCGCCAGGGCGCGGGCAATGGCGACGCGCTGCTGCTGGCCGCCGGAGAGTTGACCAGGATATTTGTTAGCCTGTTCGGGAATACCGACCCGGTTGAGCAGTTGCAGCGCCGTCGCTTCCGCCTCTTTTTTGCTCTTCTTGCGCACCTGCATGGGGGCCAAGGTAATATTTTGCAGCACCGTCAGGTGCGGAAAGAGGTTGAACTGCTGGAAGACCATCCCCGTCTCCATACGGATCGCCTCAATGTTGCGCACATCGTGGGTCAACTGAATGCCATCGACAATGATTTCGCCCCGTTGATGCTCTTCCAACCGGTTGATCGTGCGGATAAAGGTTGATTTCCCTGACCCCGACGGCCCACAGATCACGATCACCTCGCCAGTACCCACTTCCAAATTGATCCCGCGCAAGGCATGATAATTGCCATACCACTTGTGGACATCCCGACAGACTATCATCGGCTTGCGCCCATTGCCGTTCTCGCTCATCTTTTCAAACTCCCATGCAAATGAAATTTCCTGTTGCCTGCGCATAAAGTAGTCATTTCGTCGCGTGGTCGTTTCGTCGCATGGTCGTTTCGTCGTGCAGCCAGCATAATCATTTTTTGTCTGGTTGTAATTTTGTTTTCAGTCATTAAACGTAGTGCTTGTTTGTCTATTGACTTGATATGATACTGACCACACGACGAAGCGACGAAGCGACCACACGACGCCATTACCGTTCCCCAACACCTAGCGACCGCTCCAAGCGACGGCTGCCATAAGCCATCGCATAACAGAAGAGCCAATAAATCACGGCGATAAAGAGATAGATCTGCTGGTGGTTGCCCAGCCAGGCCGGGTTGCTCAGGACAGTGCGTGCAATGCCCAATAGATCAAGCAAGCCGACAATTGCCACCAGGGAAGTGTCTTTGAACAGCGCAATAAATTGACCGACCAACACCGGCACAACTGCCCGTAGCGCCTGAGGCAACACAATGAAAAAAGTTGTCTGAAAGGCATTTAACCCCAGCGCCTGAGCGGCTTCGTATTGGCCTTTGGGAATAGCCTGGAGACCGCCACGCACATTTTCGGCCGTATAAGCGGCGGAAAAGAGCGTAATCGCCACCAGCACCCGGATGACGCGATCAATTGGTGGCGTACCGGGCGGCAGAAAGTATTGTAACATGGCCTGCCCCATAAAGAGCAAGGTGATCAACGGCACGCCGCGAATAAACTCAATATAGATGATACTTAACAGGCGGAAGGCTGGAAAATTTGACTGGCGACCCAGCGCCAGGATCACCCCCAAGGGAAAAGAGAGCAAAATTCCAAAGACAGCAAGGAAGAGCGTCAGCAACAGCCCGCCCCATAAACTACTTGGCACGATGGGCAAGATCAGCGGTGGATCTTGCCGACCATACAGGAGCAATGGTACGGCAAGCAACCCAACCAGCCATAGATACCACACGACGCTGCGCCAAGCGTGGGGCCAGAAGCGCCCAACGAGGTAGGCCGCCAGGATGATGCCTTCGCCCACCAGCAGATTCAATTGGTTATAGAGCGCCAGAAAGGGAATCAACGCCAGCAATGCCGGTAGCACCAGTACCAAGACCGTCACCCATTGCAACCGCCGAAACCAGTTGCCCCAGCTAAAGCCCGCCAACCCAAAGAGGAGATAGAGACAGATCCACAGCCGCCCCACCGCTTCTTCCGGGTAAGAACCGCGCAGGATCAGGGCAAAGTTTGCGGGGATCACGGCCCAATTGGCGGTAAAGACCCAGGTCAACAACGGGCGCAGGACAAGGTAGAGAATGCCCAGCGCCAGCAAGGTCAAGATCATATCGAAGAGGCTGCCAAATAGATTTTTGCGCAGCCAGCCCAACACTCCGTTACGTTCTGATGGCGGAGGCAGAACACGGGTTGTTGACGCACGAGCAGCGGTGGTCATGAGAAAGCTCCCAAAGTGCGAAATAATCAATTATCAACAATCAATACTTAATGGTTAAGTCTAGCGCTCCACCAGGCGGATGCGGCGGTTATACCAGTTCATGAGTAATGAAGTGAGCAGGCTCAAGGTTAAGTAGACGCCCATCACCAAAATAAAAACTTCAATCTCGCGACCGGTCTGGTTACGGATGGTTGTGCTGGCGGCAAAGAGGTCAGGGTAGCCGACAGCAATCGCCAGCGATGAGTTTTTGGTCAAATTGAGATATTGGCTGGTCAACGGCGGGATGATCACGCGCAGGGCTTGGGGGAAGATGACCAGGCGCAAGGTTTGGAAGCCGGTCAAGCCCAGAGCCAATGCCGCCTCGCGTTGCCCCTTGTTGATGGCCTGGATGCCCGATCTGACAATTTCGGCAATAAAGGCGGCTGTATAGATCACCAAACCAGAGAGAATCGCCATAAACTCCGGGCTGAGGACGCGCCCGCCGCGTGTGTTAAAGCCGACTAATTCGGGCGCCGTAAAGGTGAGCGGCGCCGGCAGCGCAAACCAGCCAATCACCGCAACCACCAGAAAAATCAGTACAACCCAAAGGCTAATGATCGGTTTACGCGCGGTGCGTTGGCTGATCTGCACTAATACCAGACCGGCCAGCAGCGCTACAACCAAGCCGACGAGCAAAATATTGAGAAAGGTTGACCAGGAAGCGGTGGGCGTCCCCCACGGCACGGCAACACCCCGCTGGCTCAAAAAGATCGGGCCGGGCAGGATGACCGCTTCCTGCACTCGTGGCAACTTGAGGAAAACCGCCTGCGACCAGAAGATCAACAGCAATAAAAGCGGAATATTGCGAAAGAAATCGACATAGGCGCCGGCAATGCGGTTCATAAGGAAATTATGTGATAGCCGCAAGACGCCGATAAAAATGCCCAAGATAGTGGCAAAGATAATCCCCAAGAGGGCGACCACCAGTGTATTGAGCAACCCGACGACAAAGGCGCGACCATAGGTGCTGGCGCGATCATAGGGAATCAAAAACTCTTTAATATCAAAGCCGGCGGTCTGTCCCCAAAAGTCAAAGCTGATCGGATTGGCAAAGCGCACTCGTAGCGCCGCCATCAGGTTGCTATACAAGAAATAGAGCAATCCCGCCACCAGCGCCACGACAATCACCTGACTCAAAACCGCCAGAACCCGCTCATCGCGCCAGAAGGGTGGCCGGCCTTCGCCGGAAAAACCGAAATCCTGTTGCATGGAGAAACCCTTTTGAATGCGAGACACAAGACAGGAGACAGGAGACAGGAGACTAAGATCGTCGATTTCTGCCTGTCGCTCACCCTGAAAGGAGGAAGGCGAAAATTCTTTTCATCCTTCCTCCCTCATCCTTGTCTCCTTGTCTCGTGTCTCCTGTCTTTCTCTACCGGATCGGCGGGGCGTACATCAACCCACCTTCGGTGTAGAGCGCATTCTGCCCGCGCGGCAGGTTGAAGACGGTGTCGGGGCCGAGGTTGCGGTTATAGATTTCGCCGTAGTTGCCGACGAGTTTGATCACGTTGTAAGCCCAGTCGTTGCTCAAGCCAAGTTTCAGACCAAATTCGCCTTCGACGCCGAGCAAACGCTTGATATCCGGGCTTTGGGCGTTGGCGCGCATATCATCAACATTGGCCGCGGTGACACCCTGTTCTTCGGCCAGCATGGTGGCATAGACAACCCAGGTGATGAGATCGAGCCACTGGTCATCGCCGTGGCGCACCATTGGGGCCAACGGCTCTTTGGAGAGGGTCAGGTCGAGAATAACATGCGCCGCCGGGTCGGCCAACACGCTCTGGCGCGAGGCCAAGCCGGACTTGTCGGTGGTCCAGGCATCACAGCGCCCTTCTTCGTAGGCGGTGGTCACTTCATCAACCGTTTCAAAGACAACCGGTTCATAGGTCACGTTGGCAGCGGCCATCTGGTCGGCCAGGTTCAACTCAGTGGTGGTGCCGGTTTGGACACAGATCGAGGCGCCTTCCAGGTCTTGCAGAGCCGCAACGCCGCTCTCTTTGCGCACCATAATCCCCTGGCCGTCATAGAAGGTGACCGGGCCAAAGTTAGCGCCCAGGTCGGTATCGCGCGACATGGTGCGGGTGGTGTTGCGGAAGAGAACATCGCCTTCACCGCTGGAGAGAACGGTAAAGCGTTCCTGGGCGGTGGTTGGGCGAATCTCAAAGGCGGCAGCATCGCCAAAGATGGCGGCGGCAACTGCTTTACAGAAATCAACATCAAAGCCGGAGAAGGCGCCTTGCTCGTCAACGAAGCCGAAGCCGGGCAGGTTGGCGTTGCCGACGCAGATCACTTTGCCCCGTTCTTGGACAATTTGCAACGTGGACTGACCGGCCTGTGCTGCCGGGGCCGCCGGCTGTTCGGCGGCGGGCGCCGCCGGTTGTTCAGCCGCCGGGGCTGCCGTTGGCTCCGTGGCAACTGGCGTGGGCGCGGCGCCAAAACAGGCGGCGATTACCATGCCCAATACCATAGAAAGCACCATACCGGCGTAATAAATCTTAGGTCGTGTTTGCATGTAGACAAGTCTCCTTAACTGTTGTGGTCGATACTGTTGTGGTCGATGGATAGGAAAGCGCTCACTCGATTATCGGTGAACGTTGGCTAACGCTCTTGACAAAAATCAGTCAAACTTCTGATACTTGATGACAACATGATTGACTATTGATTGACTACTGATTGACTATTGATTGACAATGTTCGTGGAACTGCCAAAACTGACTAACAGCGCTAAGGTTAGTCGGAGTGCAGAGACTATAGCACGAAGCGGGAGGACTGTCAAAATACTGAACGAGGTAACTTGTAAGCGCTCTGCCAGTTTGGTTAATGGGCAACTGTGCGCTATAATCGACCCTAGTGTTGCAGACCCATTTGTTTGGAGACTATCGTTATGTCGAGTGACCTGATTAATAATATCGCCACCGTGGTCGGCGTCATTGTCGCCGTTCTGGGGGCGTTTCTCTTTGCCTTCTGGATTGCTATGGGGATTTGGACCTTTAATGATATTCGGGCGCGCAGCCGCGATTGGCTGGCGATCTTGCTGGCCTGTGTCTTAGTGCTGATCTTTCCCATTGTCGGGCTGGTGCTATACCTGATGATCCGCCCCAAACAGACATTGGCGGAAGTCTATGATCGGGCGTTGGAAGAAGAAGCGCTCTTGCGTGAGATTGAAGAAACACTGGCCTGTGGCACCTGTGGTGTACCCGTGAAGGAGAATTGGGTCTACTGCCCCACCTGTCACCACCAACTGCAACATGCTTGTGTCAACTGCAAACAACTGGTGCGCAACGAGTGGGAGATCTGTGTCTACTGCGGCACGGATCAACAGCAGTCGGCGCAGGCGTACCGCCCGATTGGACAGCAAAGCGCTACGGCCACTCCACGGCCCGCCAATCTCTTCAACCGTCGCCCAAGCCCTATCACCACCGCCAGCGAAGTCGAGGTCGAGGACAGCTTCTATCGCCCCGCTAGCGTATCGGAATAGCACACACACGACAACGGATGCTAGATAGGAACGGATTTTTCGTCGGTTCGAGTTTACTTCGACTCGCCAACAAATCCGTTCCTATCTAGCATCCGTTGTTGTTGTTGTGTTGCTTACCCTACAGCCTGCTCTGTATCCACCGTCACATCCACGCGAAAATGTTTGGTCAATTCACCGACCAGTCGATCACTAATGGAGCAGGGGTCGTTGGGGAAGGCCAGTTCATAGCGTTGCCCATTCGATTCTAACACAATAAAGAAGCGGTCGCGACCGCGGGGGTCGCGCACCCGGTCGTAGATTTCCTTCAGACGATATTTATCGCGTTCCAGATCGCCGCTGCGGCGGAAGGTGATGTGAAGGCGGCGTTCATTGGCGCGCTGGCTCTGCCCCTCTGTCTGGCGACCGTTCCGGTGGCTGCCTTGACCATTGCCATTGGTGGGGGCGCCGGTTGGCGCCGGTTTGGGGCGATTGGGTGCGCCATTGCCGGGGGCAGCTTTAGGGCCTTCCGCTTTTTCCACCGTCTGCGTAGCAGGTGGCGCCGGCGGTGTTTCCGCGGCCTTAGCTTGGCCTGGTTTGGGTTGCTCTGCCTTGCCATTGGCCTGGGCGCCATTGGTGTGCCCATTGCTCTGGGCGTGATGCTCCTGCCCATTTGCCGTCGGCGACACGACCGGTGTCAAGGCGCCGGTGATACTGACTCGTTTACCACCCTCCGGCGTCGCTGGTGGCGGGGGTGGTTCGGTAGCAGGGGGTGGGTTTGTTGGTGGCATTGCCGCAATGGTGGATTCAGGCGTTGCGTTGGCGGTTGTCCCCGTTGTCGCGTTGTTTTGTTTGGTCGTGGTAGCGGTTGGCGGTTTCACCACCGGCATTGCTGGTTTGGGGGGCAGGGCTTCCATTGGCTCCTCCGGTTCCGCCGAACGCAGCCATTCCGGCATATCGTTGCGGAAGGGATCTTCTTCCTGTGGTGGCGGGCTAAAGTCATCCTCATCGCCCATGACAAAGCCGTCGCTGACAGTAGCGACATAGTCGGCGTTGGCTTCGTTGATGACCAGACCGTTAAAGGTGGGCGTCATCTCCACCAGGGGGCGCTGATAGGGATTGCTCTCCTCACCGCCGACAGCCACCGCCTGGTCGACATAGTTCTGTATCGAATCGACCAGCAGGCTGGTCTGCCCCTCGCGCGTTTGGGCCTTACCTTTCATAATAACGAGCGAATCGGGCACCAGCTTTTCCTTAAGTTCCTGGTAGGCGCGCGGGAAGACCACCGCTTCGCACTGCCCCTGGCGATCCTCCAACTGGACAAAGGCCATCTGGTCGCCCTTTTTGGTGTTGATGGTGCGCACACTGGTGATCATGCCGGCCAGGGTGACATTCTTGCCGTTATGCTCTTCGCTCAGTTCATTACAGTAACAGGTGACAATTTTGCTCATGTCGATCCCCAAACTTTGCATCGGATGGCTGGCGGCGTAAACGCCCAGGAGTTCTTTTTCCCAGGTCAACTTTTCACGGCCCTTGACTTCCTCGACATTCGGCAGCCGGATTTGTGCAACTGAGGCCGCCCCGCCGGCAAAGAGGTCAAACATCGAAAGTTGACCACTGGCGCGCTGGTCATGAACACTGCCGGAGTTGGCCACCATCTGGTCGATGACGGCCAGCAACTGATTGCGTTTGCCAAAGCGGTCAAAGGCCCCGACTTTGATCAGACATTCGATGGGTCGCTTACCCACCTTGCGCAGATCGACCCGATCAGCAAACTCTTCCAGGCTGGCAAAGGGGCCACCCTCGTTGCGTGCAGCCAGAATTTCCTTGACCGGCCCTTCGCCCACCATCTTCACCGCCGCCATACCAAAGCGGATGGCGCTGCCCGGCGGCACTGGGAACTTAAAGGACAACATCGGGTCTGGTTTCGCTGCTTCTACACCGTCCGGCAAGCTCTGGATCTCAAAGTCCAAGCCGCTATAGTTGACATCGGGCGGCAACACGCTGATGCCCATGCGCCGGCACTCGTTGATAAAGTTGACGACCTTTTCGGTCTTGTCCCGCTCGATCAGGAGGAGCGCCGCCATGTACTCGACGGGGTAGTGGGCTTTGAGAAAGGCCGTCTGCACGGTAATGACCGCATAGTCAGCAGCGTGGCTGTTATGGACCAGAATGTCGTTGGCGATGAAGTTGTGCAGCCCTGGCACCTCTAGATCGTAGGTCTGCTTCTCACCGACGTATTCGATGCTGACGATTTTGTCCCAATAGATGTCGTTTGTTCGCTGGTGGACGTTATCGCGATCAATGACAAGAATGTTAGTCCTTGTGTATTCAGGCAGCATACCCAGCAAGTGAAAAGCCGTCGGGACTGTTTCGATCGCTATAGGCTGATCTTCTTCAATGGTAACAATACAATGTTCCGCACTTACCGACTGAACACGAGCTACCAATCCCAAACGTAACAGGATGTGCTGAAGCTGACGCGCCAAACGTGCAGAGTGGAAAACGCCACTTGCCTGCGTGCGAAAGTCCCAAATTGAACGAACTAATAATTCCAGTTGCTGATTATTTAGCCCAAAAATTTCGGCTGGTAGTTCATCTACACCTTCGGCAAGCAAAGCGGCCAAGGCAACAAGCTTATCGGCTGCCCATGCTTGTTTGCCTTCGATCGGGATACGCCGTGGCACAGCAATTTGCTCACCATTATGGAGTTCTTCCAACAAACGCCAGCCGTCAAAGGTATAAAAAGGATGATTGTCCGTTGCTTCAATCGTGCGACCCAGCGTCGTCGTCAGGCGATAAACCGGCTTTACCCCATTATTCATGACCGCTGAAACTGCGCCGGGGCGTAACTTTAAGGCATCAATATCACAAGCCAGCGTTGTCTCGATCCGGGCTGCACCTGTGTACAAATCTTCAACTTTCACCAAGCGACCAGTAGCGGCATTGAGCACTTCGACATCACCCGGCAAACACTTGTTGAAGCCGTAGCGGGCAAAGAACTCAATGTCACCGTAGATTGCCTCGGCGGCGTCTTTGGGAATATTATTTTTTGCGCAACCTTCAACAAAGATTTTCTTATGCTTTTCAATGTCTGAAGCTTTTTTCTTACTGATCGCACGGCGTACCAAGTCTGCTTCACCAGGTGAGTACCCTGCTAATCTGTTAAGTACCTGAATAATTTGTTCTTGATAGATAATGATCCCAAGCGTTTCTGTAAGGATTGGCTTAAGAGCATCATGCTTAAATTCAATTTCTTCTTCCCCATGCAGACGGCGAATGTAGTTGGGAATATACTCCAACGGCCCCGGCCGGTAGAGGGAAATTGTCGCCACGATGTGTTCAAAGAGATGGGGCCGCATCTCGGTCAGCACACGGCGCATCCCCGCACTCTCGACCTGGAAGACGCCGCTTACTTCACCGCTGGAGAGCAACTTGAATGCTTGGGTCGTCACTTCGCCTTCAAAGGGAATGGTCGCCAGCGTGTATTCGATGCCATGCCGCTCCTTGATCAGCCGCCCGGCTTCGCGCATGACGGAGAGGGTGCTAAGGCCGAGGAAGTCCACCTTGAGCAGCCCAATCGACTCCAAGATTGGGAACTCAAACTGGGCGACTGTTTCGGTGACGCTGCCCTTGCTGGGGCGCATGAGCGGGGCATAATGCACCAATTCCTTGTCGGCGACAATGACGGCGGCGGCGTGGATGCCGGAGTGGCGCGTCACCCCTTCCAGTTTCATCGAATAGTCGAGCAGGCTGGTGACCCACGGCTCGTTCTGATAGAGCTGCACCAGCTCGGGATTATAAAACTCATGGCCCTCGGTCATCACATCTTTGATCAGCACCGGTTTGCCGGGGATGGCGGGGATCAACTGGGCAATACGGTTGACCTGGTTGAGCGGGATCTCCTGGGCGCGACCAACATCCTTAATGGCGGCCCGCGCCTTCATGCGCCCAAAGGTGACAATCTGCGCAACCTGCTCTTTGCCATACTTCTCGATGGTATAGCGGATCATTTCTTCGCGCTGGTCATCGGGGAAGTCCAGGTCAAAGTCGGGCATGGTGACACGGGCCGGGTTGAGAAAGCGCTCAAAGATCAAGTTGTTCTTGAGCGGGTCGATGCCGGTGATGCCAGTGCAGTAGGCGACCAATGAACCGGCCCCTGACCCGCGCACATTCCACCAAATATTGCGCGTGCGGGCAAAGCGACAGAGGTCGGCCACAATCAAAAAGTAGATGGAAAAACCCATCTTGGCGATGACGCCCAACTCAAAATCTTTGCGCTTCTGGACATCTTCGTTGTGCGCCCGTTCGCCGTAGAGCCGTACCAACCCCTCTTCGGTCAGGTGGCGTAGATAGGTGTCGTAGGTATAGCCCTCTGGAATTTCCATGTCGGGCAGATGATAGTTCTTGTCTTCCAGATCAACTTCGCACATATCCCTGATCAGCAGCGAGTTGTCAAACGCGCTGGCCGGCAGATCGATAAAGGGGCGGAAGGTCGCCTCCATTTGCTCGCGGCTCTTGAGGAAATAGCTCTGGTCGCTCAACCGCATCCGCTTTTCGGACTTGATGCTCTCGCCGGTCTGCACACAGAGCAACATCTCATGGGGGTCGGCGTCGGCCTCTTTGACATAGTGAACATCGTTGGTCGCCAACAAGCCGATGCCAAACTTTTCCGACCAGGGCACGAGCGACTTGTTGACCGGAATCAGTTCAGGAATGCTATGTTCCTGCAACTCAATATAAAAATTTTCTTTGCCAAAGACATCGACATACCAACCGAAGCGGTCGTAGGCTTCCTGCTCTTTGCCCTGCATGAGCAATTGTGGCACCTCCGCACCCAAACAACCAGTGGTGCAGACCAACCCTTCGGCATGTTTCGCCAGGAACTCATGATCGACACGCGGGCGGTAGTAGTAGCCATTCAGTTGGCTGTGGCTGGCGATCTTGAGCAGGTTGCGATAGCCGGTCATGTTTTTGGCGAGCAGCAACAGGTGGTAGTTTTCGCGATCCAGTTGCCCGTCGCGCCCCCCCATCGGTCGTCCCCAGACGGTCTGGTAAGCTTCAATGCCGATAATCGGCTTGATCTCGTTCTCTTTACAGGCGCGGAAAAATTCGATGGCGCCGTGCATCACGCCATGATCGGTGAGCGCCAACGCTGTTTGGCCCAGCCGCTTGGTCTCTTTTACCAACTCTTTGATGCGCCCCAGCCCGTCGAGCATTGAATATTCAGAGTGAACATGCAGATGTACAAAGTCGTTGGCCATGACTTTTTCCTGTGCTGAAGAGTGCTGAACGCTGTTTTTACCGGTGAAATGACAATCACCTAACAACCAAGTCGGGTATTGGGTGATTAGGTGATTTCATGATTTGTTATGGCATTTCGTAAAACCAATGTTCTACGCTTGGTCTTTTATTATACCAAAAAAGTGTATGCCCTACTAACGCTTGCGGCTGTAGTTTGGGTTACGCGGAGGTTGGAGAAACGCACGGATTGTTGCAAGGTCAGCAACTAACCAGTTTGATTTTGTGTGTATTATATGTATAATATGTATTATAAGTTCGTTTGTAAATTACAAGGAGCTATTATGAGTACAATTTCGATTGCGGAAGCAAGTCGGCAATTCTCTCAAGTGGTTAATCGTGCTGCCTATGGGCGTGATGTTGTTGTTCTCACTTCCAGGGGGCAACCCAAAGCCGTATTGCTTGGGTTAGACGCCTTTGATCGATTGGTTGGTATGCATGAGTATATGGATCAGCCGTTGATGCCACTGGATGAATTTCAGCAGAAATTTAGCGCTGCACTAGCAGAGGCTGGTTATGATACGCGTGAGAAAATTTTGGATCTGATTCGTGATGTCAAGGTTGAGCTTGCCGTCGAAGCAGGTCTTCTACCAACATCCTCTACAGAACAGGAAAGTTAACCGATGCCTGTGCAGCCATCGCGTATCTTTTTAGATACAAATGTGTATATCTTCGGTGCTACTGACGCAAAAAGCCCTGAGTTTCGTATACTACAATGGATTGGTTACGAGCAACGTAGACCGAATGCACCGGAGATTATTGTTTCTGAAGAACTATTCGAGCAAATTCGTCGTGTCGCCAGAAGGCTGAAAAATAAAGAGTGGGGCGGACAAATCTTGGCGCGTATCTGGAAAAATTTGCAGGTGCAATACGTATTGGTTGACCCAAATGAAATTGAACAGTTAGCTGCAACTAACACCATTCCCAAAGAGGATGTTGGTGTTTATCTGACGGCGCGTAACGGTGAGGTAACTTGTTTTGTATCGGCGAATCATAAACTCATTCGGGCATTGGTGCAACGTACAGGTGAATTTGAATGTTTGACGCCGGCTGAATTTATAGCCTCTTATATTGATGTCAAAGGCAAGCAATGAGTACAACGCAGTTTGCGGCTGTAGTTTGGGTTACGTGGAGGTTATTGTCCCCACTGTGGGGTTACCCTTGGCTAATACATCAATCAAAAATATTCGTATACGTCTTGGGCGTGCGGCGTTTGATATTGATGACAACGACTTCGTCATCACGCACCTGATCAAAAATGCGATAGCCGTTGACCTTGATTTTCCAAATACCTTTGAAGTGATCGCGAAGTTCCTCAGCGTTGGGCGGGTACGGTTCAAAATGCAAGTCGTAAAGAATACCCTTCACTTCGTTTTGAATACGGGCCGGTAACTCTTTTAACTGTTGGCGTGCCGGCGGCAACAACTTAAGCCGGTAGACGTTGTGCATATTGCGCCCATTCACTTAGTTCTTCGGCCTTGACCTCCTCTGGGGCAATTTCCCCCCGTGCTTCACGCAATAAAGCGTTCAACACCTCGACCATATCCTCTAAGTCTTCCATGCGGTTGAGCAATTTTTCCCAGTGCTGCGGCGACAGTAAGACCCCTACTGGTTGATTGCGGCTGGCTAAGACAACAGGTTCTTGCGCGGCCTGTGCCAGCACTTTTAAATGATCATTCTTGAGTACAGAAATGGATGCCATTTGCGGGATGTGTCTCATACCTACCTCGCTTACCTACTACCCAGCAACCGCTTGAGCAACGACATGGTAAAATTATGTCCTAGCATTGCCATCATAGTCGATTTTTGCGCTACTGTCAAAGCTAAACCGCAAGGTCAGGCGCGTAGACAAGCAGCGCGACGGCCCCTACAGTGAGGGAGAAATAGATCGTATTTTGTCATTTCCGCACCGGCCACACCAACAACACCAACACCACAAACAACACCGCCCCCGACACCGCCGCACCCACCAGCCGCACCGGCGTCCAGCCCATGCGCACATCGATCTGGTGTTCGCCCGCTGGTAGATCGGTTTCGATCAACCCGTAGGGCGCCGACACGCGATAGAGCGCCGGCCGGCCATCCACCAGAACCTCCCAGCCGGGGAAGTAGTAGAGATGAATGCGCACCGTCCCGGTCCGCACCATGCGCACCACGCCGCCAAAGCGGGAACCGAAGCTATAATTCTGCAAAACATCGCCCACGCCTTGGGTAATGGCAAGGCGGGTCAGACTGTTGGTATAGCCGTGAATTTCGCTGTATTCCGGCGATTCGTAATCTTTGCTCATGGGTGATGCGGTGAAGGGCTTTTCTTGCACCCACGTTGTGTACGCGATCATGTCGGGGTGTTCCCGTTCAAACTGGTAGACAGCGCGCCCATCTTCGCGCCACGGTTCGACCGGTTCCAGGTTGGCAGCTACATAGGGATAGCTCCCCAGGATCACCACTAGCCCCACGATCAACACGCCAACCGGCGCCGCTTCCTCTTCGGCTGCAATCAGCAACTGATAGAGCGTCAAGCCACCCAGCGCACTCAGCAGCAGCGCGACCAGCGCCAAGAGCCGCCAGGGAAACTGAATCACACTCAAGGCCGGCGCCGCTTCCCAGATTGGCTGCGCCCACGGACTCATGAAAAATAACAGAACCAGGAGGGCGCCGCCCAGGTAACCGGCCAGCCAGCGCAAGCGCGCTTGGCGCCAGGGTAGGAATGGCGCCGCCAACCCAAGCAAGAGCGGTAACAGGCCCACTTGAAAACTCATGCCATCGTTAGCCCCGGTCGGGTCGTTGGAATAGCCGAAGCCCCAGACCGGGCTGAAATATTGGCCGATCTGGACAAAGTGACGACGAAAGTCATAGGTGTTGGTCACATAGACCTGTTGCTCCAGATAGCGCTGCGCCTCCAAGAAGAGGGGCAGGAGAAAGATGGTTGTCAACAAAAGCGCTGCCCCGCCGGCAAAACTAGCCATGACGATCCGACCAATCACCTGGCCGAGTCGTCTGGACTGGTGACGCATGGTGTAGATCAACAGAAAGAGGACAAAGCTGACCACCAGCGGTGCAAAGGAGATGAGAGCAAAGGTATGGGTTAGCAACGTAGCACCCAGTAACAGCGTTGCCACCGCCAGCCGGCGTGTCCAGCCGGCGGTGCCCCCTTGGGTGATCAACCGGTCAAAGGCCAGAAAGACCCACGGAAACCAGGCCAGCAATAAGGTGTCGTTGAGGGCAGCGCGCACATAAATGTCAACCAGGTGGTAAGGGATAAAAACATAAAGCAGGCCGGCCACAACCGCGCAGAGACGGGCCGGATCGAGGCTGCCGACAAACCGGGTTTCTGGCAGAAACCCGGTTTGTTGCGTTTCCGCATCCTGCACCCAATGCAACACCAACTGGTAGACCCCCCATGCCCCCACCAGAAAACCTACCACCCAGGTCAACTTTGCTGCCAACGTGATGCCCGCCCCCAGCAGCACAAACAACTCACCCACATAAAAGCCCAGCGGCGCCTGGATCAGAAAGGTCGGGTAGCCATAGCCCTGGATGTGGTGCATCGCCCAGCGCGGCCACCACGCGCCCGATTGAAAGGAGGCGTCAAACATCTGCAAATAAAAGACGCTGTGCCGGCCATCGTGCGCTTCATAAAAATACCCCGGCGCGGCCAACGGCGTCAACGCCAGCAGGCTGGAGCCGAGCAGTAGCACCAAGTAGGAATCGATCCTGGCAAGCCAGGCGGTAAGGCGAGTGTGCATAGTAGGTGGTGTCGGTGATTGGGTGATTGGTGACTGCTAAACTCGCTCGTAACCGGTCACGGAACGGCTACGAGCGAGCTAGGGTTAACAATTACTCTTGGTTCGTTGTCAACAAAGTCGCGATGACACCCCACTGGTCACCAAAGAGCAAGTCGCGCAAGGGGCGGCGGGTGCGTGCGGTCAATTCACTGTCGCGGTTCTTTTCCGGCAGGCTATCCGGATCACCCACGTAACCGAGGGCGAACATGGTGGCGGCTTCATGTTCCGGCGGAATGGCAAAGAGTTCACGGGCTTTGTCCGGGGAAAAGCCGCCCATAAAATGGGTATAGAGGTCAAGCGCCCGCGCTTGCAAGGCTAAACTTTGCAGCGCCATCCCCACATCATGAAAGGCGTGGCGATTCAGCACTTCCGGTCGCCGATAGAGGCTGGCAACGGCAATGCCCAACACCGGCGCCTTAGAGGCCCACGGCACATTGCCTTCTGAGAGACAACTCACCATGCGGTCAAAGAGCGCCGGCTCCTCAACCTTACGCGCCACCAGGAACGACCACGGCTGCATATTACCCCCCGATGGCGACCAACGTGCAGCCTCAAAAACACTCTGCAATTTTTCCGCCTCCACCCCTTTTTCCGCAAACGCCCGTGGACTCCAGCGCGACTGCAATAGCTCATGAATGGGATAATCGGTCTGCGCTTGTTTAAGCGCAATGGCTTTCTGCTGTAACTCCGTTAACATCAATGTTCCTCTCTCTGTTTTTTCGTAACTACTAGCCCCCTCCTAACCTCCCCCAAGCTGGGGGAGGTTAGGAGGGGGCTAGTAGTTACGTTTTTCCATAATTGTAAGGCTGGGCGACCCTTCCTGGAAGAGGCGGCAACTGTCCGGCAATCGAGAACGCTAGTCGCCTCTTCCAGGAAGTAGCCATACACCATCCCCTTTACCCCCGCGCCCGCCGCGGCGCCAACAGATCGTGCTGCAACACCTGTAACAATGCCAGCGGCGCCACCTGCCCAATCGGCGTGACGACCGGCCCCAGCGCCCGCCGATCCCACCAGCAGCGATTGGGCGGCGGCCAGAGATCCATCGGCCAGTCGCCGCTAACCAGTTGGAGCGGCGGCCAGCCATCCAGTTCCGCCGGACGTGTGCCGGGCTTGACAAAGCGCAGTTGCACCCCTTGCGCCTCATGCGCCCAGACATGTAGCCACCAATGGGGCGTACAATAGAGACCATGCAACACCGGCAACCGCTGGTAGGCCATCCAGACCTGCACCAGTTGGGCAAAGGCCGCTTCCAGATTGACCAGCCGCCCAGGCGGCGTCACCCACTGGGTCAACTGCTCACTCCCCGGCATCTGTTGACAGAGCCGCCAGTAATACGCGCTCAACGCCACCCCTAGCGCGGCCGGCTGCGCCAGATCGGCGGCCGGCAAGACATTAGTCAGCGTATGAAATTGTAGCGGGCCATTCATGGTGCGCAAGCCGGCCTCCACCGCCGCGCTACAGTAGCGGTTACCGGCATAGAAGACCGCCGGTCGTTGCCCTGGCGAGAGCCGTTCCAGCGCCTGACCCACCAGTCGCGCCAGATGGAGCACCCACTGTTGCGCCTCCGGCGTGGCTGAATCATGCCCGCCGACCAGCACCAATGCTTCCGGGTGCGCTTCACTTAACGCCATCATCAACTGCGTACTGGTGAGGGTTGGCGTCAAGGTAGTGAGGCCAACCAGTTGCAAGGGCGCACTAGCCAACGCCCGCCGCGCCGCCATCATACTGCCGCCCTCGGTCAGCCCCACCAACCAGATGCGCATCCGGGGCCGTGGCGACATGCCAATGGCGACATGCTCCAGCGGCGGCCAGCCAATGACATCGGGACTGGTCAGCAACGGGCCGTGGCTGTGCGCATCCCAAAGCGGGCGCCCCAGCCGTTCGCCTAAGCGCTGACAAAGGGTCGTACACTGATAAGAAGGGGGAATGCCCGCCTCTCTATCCAGCGAATCCCACGCCGCCAGTCGGTAGTGGCCGCTGATATTTTCCAACAGACAAAGGGTGACGCTGTCTAGGGTGATGCCCAGCGTCAACAGGCTGCCGGTGGTTGTACTGGTGGTTGTGGTTCGCGGCGCCAAGCCGGTTTCAGTCATCAGCCCCCTCCCGCCAACAGTCGCCAGATCGACTCCGCTCCTTGCCACAAGAAACTTTTTTGCAGGGCGAGCAACAGAAACTGGAAACGACCAATCACCAGGCTCAAGTGGGCCGCCAGGAGACGCGCAAAGAGAACGCCCGCCGCAAACCAGAGCGCCCGCTTGCCGATGCCGCGCCAGACCATCAACAGTTGTTGCAGCCAGCGCGGCTGTTGCGCAACCAGTTTGTCCATGTCGGTGGTCCAGTGCAGGAGTGTGGCCGTCGTCAATAATAACACCAAGACACTGACCAGCGCTTCGGTGAGCGAATTTGACCAGACAAAACCGCTCGCCGCCGCGGCCCAAAACTGAGGCAATAACGACCCTTGCCATAGCCCCAATACCACCGAAGCCACGGTGATCCCCACCAGTAATGCCACCGGAATCGTCCCTGCCAGACGTAGGGCGCGGCGTAACGCTGATGGCTCCCCGGAGGGAGGGGCGCCGGAACGTTTGGGCCACCAGAGCCGCTCACCGGCTGCCGACCAGAGCAAAAGACCCAGCGCCAGCGCCAGCCATAATGATCCATGCGCCCAGGGCGCAGCTTGGAGTGGTGCCAAAAGCCGTGGGCGCAGGACATGTTGCACCAGCAAGGCGCCCAGGTAGCCCAGGCTGACGCCGACCAGCAGATATTGCCCCACTTTCGCCGGCGCTTGGTTGCCCGTCAGCAGGCCGAGGAAGAGCAGCGAAAAGAGAAACGCAATCCAAAGCGCCCAATCTTGACTGAGCAGGGCAAGGCTAAAGCTATCCACGCGCCCCTCCCCCGCTCCAGGCGGCCAGATTGCCCAACACAAGGACCAGGAGCAGCGCAACATGCCCCCAGTTTTGCAATACCAACTGGCGCTGGAACCAATCTTCTTCGCCGGCAGCCAGATGAACGGTGCGCAAGCGTTGGTAACTGGCGGCGCCATCGAAACCGCTCACCAGACCACGCAGTTGTCCACTCGCCAGATAGGGGCGTAAGAGGGGATCGGCGCCGGCGCTGGTAAAGGCGAGCGTGGGCCGCTGCTGCACCGGCTGCCCCTGCTCTAACCAAGCTTGCACGCTCTCGGCCTGGGCGGCAACGACAAGGGTCAATGCCGGTTGGACCGCCGTGGTATCGGCTCGTGACCCAACGGCTGGGGCCAGGGGTGAGTGGCGGGTCAAGGCGTCGGCCGGCGCCTGGGCGACAAAGGTGAGCGCCGCCGCGCCGCCGGGCAGATAACCGGCATTCACGTACAGCTCGCGATCGACGACAAAGCGAAAAGTCGTGTCGGCGCGCAAACCCTCGGCCGCCCGTTGGAAGAGCCGCTCCGCCAGCGCCGGGCCACCGGGCAGTTGGCTCACGATCATGGGTTGGATTCGCCGCTCCAACAGGTGGGAAGCCAACGGCAGGGCCACCAGATCCAATTCCGCCGCCGTTGCCGCATCGTACTCCCAAACGACCAAAACCGTTGCATCCGACGGCAATTGCTCGATGACAGCATGGGCTTCCGCCACTCCCGGCCACTGGTGCGGCGTCCCCACCGGGCCAAGAAAGTTGAAGAGAATCGGCAATGCCAGCGCACTGCTGATCAGCAGCACCAACCAGGGCAGATGCCAATGCACCGGTGCTGCCAGCGCAACCGCCGGTGGATCCAACAAAACGGGGTCGTCGGTCAGCAGCGCGCGAATACGGCGCAACTGCTCGGCCTGAAGCGTCAATGGGGTGGCGACCGGCGGCGCAACAGCTTCGCTGCCTTCATTCAACTCGCTGGCGATCTGCACTGGATCAAGTAACCCCTGCACCCCCGCCACCAGCCGGCGTGTTGTCGGCGGCGTCGGCTCCACATCATCCGGCAACGGCGGCCAATCTTCCGCCATCGCTGGCTCGGCAGCCGACGACGAGGGGCTTTCCAGTTGGCGGCGCCGTTGCGTAAAAGGGTCCGGCGTTTGCGCAACCGGATCTTCCGCCTCTGTCGGCGGCATGGGTGGCAATGTTTCTTCCGGAGGGCTTTGTTGTGCGTCAGGCGCTACGCCCTGGTCATCACCCGGCTCATCGCTTTGTAAGTTGGCGCCGCAACGGTTACAGAAGTTGGAGCCGGCGCGATTGCTGGTGCCACAGTGGGGACAAAGAATCACATTCATGCCCCGCTCCTGCCCAGCAAAAAGCGCACGCCAAAGAAGAGCAGCGCCAGCGTACTGCCCAAAAGCGCGCCGCGCACGGTCGCCATCACCGGCACTTGCAAGAGCCACCCCACCCACTGGCCATAGATCGGCGGCAACAGGTTATAAGTGGCCGGCATCTGGGCAACCAACACCACCAGCGCGCCGGCCAGCATCCAGCGCCCGGCCGGCGTCGTCAGTCGTAAATAGTGATAGGCCGCCGCAGCCATAAAAAAGAAGATGAGTGCATAGAGCATTGCCTGGCCGGGGGCGATCAGGGTCGTAAAGATCCATTCGACGGTTGGGCTGGTCACACCCGCCGGCTGGAGCAGACCGGCGACAAAGACCGCACAGCAGGCGATTACCAGGAGCAGGCTATAAGTCCACTCCGGTTGTCCAAGTTGGATACGGCGGAGATGGGTCAGCAAGAGGTGAGCCACACCGAGTAACAGTGCAAAGCTGCTTACCAAGATCAGCCACTCATACAGTATCGCCACAACGCCACCCAACCCGGGCGCGATACCAGTGCGCTGTAGCGCCAGCACGATAAAGCAAAGCGCAACAATGACCACAAAGAGATGATTGGAACGGGTAGGTGATGAGTTCATGTCCGACTGCTTACACAAAGAGCGCTGTGATTATCAAGCCGATGACGACCAAGATCGTCAACCATGGCAACCATGGCAACCATGGCAACCATGCTTCGGCATCCCCGGCGCGCCCATGAGGATGGCTGGCTGCTTGTTCCGCCAGGACAAAGGGCAAGGAAGACCAGGGCGGGATTGCCCCTGGTTGGCTGGTTGGCAACAATTGCGCCTGCATTCCCACCGGTAACCCGGTTGCGCGCTGTTGTCGTGTATGGGCCGATGGCCCCGGCAGGGTTGCCAGCAGCGCCATATAACTCGCCTGATCGGCGCCGCCATAGAATAGGGTAAGCGCCGGCGATCCTCCCCCGGTTTGCGCGGCGGCTTGGCTCATCAGCGCGGCTGTCCACCCAATCCCATCACCGCCGAGCAAAAGCCCCGGCGTCGTGACATCAGTCCGTTGGCGCGCCAACTGCTCCAGTGCCAGCAACATGGGCAAATGAGCGATGGTCTGTCGGCTCAGGCCGCCTTCCAGCCAGGGCATTTCGCCAGCTTCCAGACTTTCCTCCAGTTGACCTTGCCAGGCTTGTGCTATCCTGGTCGTGTCATTCTGGTACAGCATGCGTTGCCTCCTTACGTTCCAGTGCAACACCACTCAATGTAAAACCACATAAGGCGAGCAAGGGCGTTAGGAATAACAACCCTTGCCGTAACAAGAAGGGCAACGCCACATAACCGGCGCTTAACAGCAAAGCGGGTTCCAATAGCTCACGCCGGTGTAGGCTATCAAGCGCGCAAGCTAGATATTCACGCCCCGGCTGTTGTCGCGTCTGGTCGGGTGTCGATCTACACATGAATGCTGACATGATCATAGTCATTAAACACAGTCATTAAACACAGTCATTAAACACAGTCATTAAACACAGTCATTAAACACAGTCATAGCCGCTAAACATGCTCATAGTCATGAAAATGACGCCTGGTGCGCTCCTCGCTGCGCCAGGCGCCGGCCACCGGAAACCCGGTGAGGGCGGCACGGAGCCGGCTGGGTAGTCACTAAAATTGTAAGATGGCGAGCGTCCATATTCTACCACAAAGTAGAGTATGGTATACTAATCGTCGTCCGAGTAATGTATCAACAATAAAAATTTACGGTCGCTACGCTGCTGAAGCTGCATCAGGTGCTAGATGACCGCAAACACAGGTGCCAATTTAGTTATGCGTCGTTTTCAACTATTCCAACCATTTACCTTGCTTTGGCTTATTCTTGCTGTGACGTTAGTGGCCTGTAGCGGCCCGGCCGCCGCACCCACGGCCACCCCCACCAAAACTCCGGCTTCCGCCGCAGCCGCGCCCACGGATACCTCACCAGCGCCGACCGATACGCCGATCCCGCCCCCGGCGACCGACACGCCGGCGCCGGCGGAGCCAACCGTCACCCCTATGCCGCAGCCCGGCAACATCGGCCCATTCAGCGGCCTGCCGGCAGATAACCCGGACAATTTACGGCAGCGCCCGGTGATGATCTGTATCAACAACGATCCGGTCGGGCGCAGCGCCCACTTTGGCCTGGGGCTGGCCGATCTGGTCTACGAATATATTGTCGATGGCTTTAGCATGACGCGCATGACGGCGCTCTACCAGACCCACGATGCAACGCGCGTGGGGCCGGTGCGTTCGGCGCGCTTCCCCAATATCTGGATGACTTATATGTATGATGGCGTCCTCGCCTGTTCCGGCGGCAGCGACCATATTCGCTATCTGCTCAAAAACGAGGTCGGCTTTCCCTACCTCGATGCCGATATTGATGACCCCTCCAACAATCGCTATTTCTCCAGCATCGGCAGCGACTACCGCACGCGCATGCAGGCCAGCACCGATGGGGTGCGCCGTTGGTTGACCGATCAGGGGCTAAACAAAGAGTGGAGCCGCCCCGGCTTTGAGTTCAGCCCGGAGCCGCCCCCCAATAGCGCCGCCAATGCCACCGTGATCAGCATTCCCTACCCTGGCGGCAACAGCGTTGAATGGCGTTATGATGCCGGTCTCGGCGGCTATCTGCGCTGGCAGGGTGGGCAACAACAGAGCGACCCGGCCACCGGTCAACCGATTCTGGCGCAAAATGTGATTGTGGTGGCCGCGCCCCACACCTTGACCGATGTCGTCGAAGACAGCCTGGGAACCAAAGGCGTTGACATTACGCTCTATGGCTTTGGCGATCTGCGCGTCTTCCGCAACGGCCTGGTCTATGAAGGCACCTGGCGCGCCGACCCGGAAACGCCCCCCCGCTGGCTTGGTCCCGGCGAGGTAATCATCAAACTGAAGCCCGGCCAAAGCTGGGTGCAAGTTGTTCAGCAGTTGCCGGATATTAGTTATTAAGGTAAGCATGGTACACCTCGTAGGGCATGAACTATCATGCCCCTACGAGGCGTACTATGCTTTGTAAACTACTGACTATGCTGTCCACCCCCGATCAACCTAGGAGGAAAAATGAAGTTGCCACCGCCATTGCACCACCTGCGCTTGTGCCGTCAAGGCGCAAAAGCCACCCAAAGCGCAGCGCGCTTATTGGGGTTGCTGTTTTTATCTCTCGTGTTGTTTATCACCGTTCCTCTCCTCATTTTTGCGACGCAGCCCGCGCAGGCCCAATCCGATAGTCAACCGAGTGACCAAGAAGAAAATGGTTATACCTACGCCGTGCAGCGCGGTGATAACTGGTATTCGGTCTCGGTGCGCACCGGCGTCAGCATCGCTGATTTACAGGCCGCCAATCCGCAAGCCGTGCGGGCGAGCGGCTGGTTGATCACGGGGGAAAAACTTTTCATTCCCACCGTCAAACCGGTCGCCACCACGACGTACACGGTGCAGCCCGGCGAATCGTGGAGCATCATCGCCAAGAAGTTTGGCATCGCCATCGGTTTGCTCAAAGCCGCCAACCCGCAGGCAGTACGCTATGATGATGTGCTGCGGCGCTATGAGGTGTTGAACATCCCCCTGCCGGAAGGCGCGGTGACGCCGGAGGGAACACCCCCTGCCGAGACGGCGGCTACAACAACGCCGCTTACCGCCACCACCACGGTCACCGCGGCGACAGCGCCCACCGTGGCAACCACCACGACGGTTACGGCCACAACTGAATCGGCGACGGTCGCCGAGCCAACCGCCGAGCCAACGGCCACCGAGACAGCAACGGTTGCACCAACGGCCACCGAGACGGCGACGGCGGAACCAACCGCCACTGAAACCGTCACCGAAACGCCGACCGCCTTGCCAACGGAGACCGCGGCGCCGGAAAGTACACCGACCACCGCGGCGCCCGCGGCGGCGCAATGCCCCAGTGATTTCGCTGATTATCCCACCGCGATTCTCGCGACGCTCAACGAAAATGGCGGTGTTGACGCCTTGCAAAGCTTTTTGACCACTTGTAATGCCGCCTCGCCCACACCGCTGGTAGCGCAAGATTTGACCGGGGACGGCAATGCCGATTTGGTGGTGATCTATCCCAATCCCAATATCTCCGCAACGCAGCCGGTCATGGATCTGCTAATTCTCAATGGCAGCGTCGATGGGTACACCGTCGGTCATCAGGCGCGTGCCGAAAGTGAAGTCAACCTACTGGGCGCACTTGATATCAACAGCGACGGCAAAAATGATGTGGCCTGGCTCGAAACGACATGTGGCGCCGACACTTGCTTCGACACCATCCAGATCTACAGTTGGGACGGCCAAAGCTGGCGCCCCTGGAGTGCGGCCAAAATCACAATGGCGAATGCCGAGACAAAGCTGGAAGATCAAATAGAGGCCAGCCAGGGGTTAGAAATTATCTTGACCGGCGGCGTCTACGGCAACCCTGCTGCCGGCCCGCAACGTAGCCGGACAGAAATCTGGGGCAGCGTTGGTGGTGCGCCCTATACACTGGTAACCAGGGGCTTTGCCCCCAGCAACTGTCTCTATCACACCGTGCTGGACGCCAACAGCGCCTTTGCCAATGGCGCGGCCGATGACTTTGAAGAGGCGGAAGCGCTCTACACCCAGGCCACGAGCGATACCAATCTGGTGGCCTGTGGCCAGCGGGAAAATGAAGTGGCGGAGCTGCAAAGCTTTAGCTTCTACCGGCTGGCGCTCATCGCCGCTTATCGTGGGCAGCCGGATGTGGCCGCCGATCTGACGGGCGCCATTGCCGCCGCCTATCCCGATAGTATCTATGCCAAGGTGAGCCAAACCTGGCTTGATGCCTATCAAGCGAATGGTGACATGCGCGCCGCCTGCGCCGCCGTCACCAGCTATGCCGAAAGCAACCCGGCAGCCAGTGCCGTGCTGGGCGACTACGGCTTTGCCAACCCCAGCTTTGGCGCCGCGGACATCTGCCCTGTCCTCAACATTGCAATCCCGACGCCAACGGCTGCCGCGTCCGCTGGCGCCGCAGCAACGACTCCGGTGACAACAACAGAAGGCGTCACTACGACCGCCGGCGAAACAACGACAGCCGTCACGACAGCGGAGACACCAATCGTGACCGCAACTGTTACCGTGACGGAAGCGCTACCCGGCGCCGACCTGGCGGCCTGCCCTACGGATCTAGCCGGTTATGTTGACACCTTGCCAACGGTGTTGACCGGTGCGGGGCAGGATGCGGCCGCCGTGGAAGGGTGGTTGCGCACCTGTAACGCCCTAGATGATCAGCGGGGCGCTTTCCGCTTGATCGACCTCAACGACGATGGGAAACGGGACGCCCTCTTCCTGCCCACCATTGTCAGTGACCTGGGCGTCGGGCCGGAAGGAACGCAAGGCGCCGTCTTGATCTATCACGGCGCCGATGACGACAGTTACACGTTGGCGGCCAACCCGGAGATTTACGGGTTGCCGACGCTCTTGACGGTGGAGGATCTCAACGCCGACCAGAAGACGGATATTGCCTGGCGCGTCGAGGGCTGTGGCGCCTCGTGTGTCAGTGAAGTGCAGATTGTGGCCTGGGACGGTACAGTCTACACCTCGACCATTGCCCCCGGCGCCACCATTGCTGAAGGCACGGCGGCCTTTGCCCCCATTGCCGCCGGTGATCCGGGCCAGGGCAAACAGTTGGTCTTGACCGGCGGCGTCAGCGACACCGAGGAAGGGGGGCTGGCGGTTCCCCATACCGAGCTTTGGCAGAGCATTGATGGCCAACCCTTCCAGCGCATCCGCTGGACTTATGACCGCGCCGTCGATGGCGCCAATTGTCTGGGGCTGCGGCTGGTGGAAGCGGATGTCGCGCTGCAAGCGGCGCCGGTATTGGGCTACGATCCCGCCATCGATCTCTACACCAAGGCCATCGACCCCAGCCTGCAGGCGTGTAGCATCTTTGGCATGGGGGCCAATGAAGAGTTGCCGTTGCTACAAGGGCTGGCCAGCTTCCGCCTGATCCAGGCCCACGCGCTGGCCGGCGATTTTGTCGCCGCCGGAGAAGTGTTGACCAGCCTGAGCCAGGGGCAACCCGAGAGCGGCTATACGAAAGCAGCCCAAGGATGGCTCGCTGAATACGAAGCCAAAGCCGACGCCGCCGCGGCCTGCGCTGCTATCCAACCGATCTTTGACGAAGAGACCGATCTCTGGCAGATCACCGATCACTTTGGCTACAACCATCCCGCCCTC
>QWII01000053.1 GCA_021405325.1 Caldilinea sp. CFX5
TTTGTTGGCGACCAATGCCGAGATGCGCCGTTTGTGGGAGCGAGAGGAATAGCGGTGCGGATTCAGGTTACACAGATTTTTGCGGCCAAAAGCGATTAATCCGCGTAACCTGAATCCGCACCGCTACCCTCGATTACTGCTAGTAATTCGTAAACAACAGCCGGTTGGGCGACCCCGTCCCGCGGCTGAGGACAACGTTCGCCGTGCTGTTGTTGATCAGCGCGCTGACAACCGTAGTGGGGGAAGCGCTTGGATTGCTCTGTAGATAGAGCGCCGCTACACCAGCCACATGGGGCGTCGCCATGGACGTGCCGCTGAGGGTGGCGGTGGCGGTGTTACTGGTGTACCAGGCCGATTGGATGCTCGAACCGGGGGCAAAGAGATCGAGACAGGTGCCGTAGTTCGAGTAGCTGGCGCGATAGTCGGTGGAAGTGGTCGCGCCCACAGTCAGCGCGGCGCCAACGCGCGCCGGGCTATAGTTACAGGCGTTGGCGTTGGAATTACCCGCCGCAATCGCGTAGGTCACGCCGGCGTTGATCGAGCTTTGCACGGCTGCATCCAGCGCACTAGAAGCGCTGCCCCCCAGACTCATATTGGCGACCATGGGGATCGAGGGGTTGGCCCGCTTCTGATTGGTTACCCAGTTGACGCCGGCAATCACGCCTGAATTTGAGCCGCTGCCACTGCAATTCAGGACACGCACAGCATAGAGGGTCGCCCCTTTGGCCACCCCATAGGTGCTGCCGCCCACTGTACCGGCGACGTGCGTGCCGTGCCCGTTACAATCGGCGGCCGGTAAGGAACCGTCGACCGCATCATAGCCATCTCTGGCGCGCGTGCCAAACTGGGTGTGGCTGATGCGAATGCCGGTGTCGATGATGTAGACGCGCACGCCGGCGCCGGTGCGGTTATAGACAAAGGTGCTGTTGCGCGGTAGATTGCGTTGATCGCTGCGATCCAACCCCCACGGCGCATTGGTCTGTGTGGCTTCGACCACTTCCTCTTCCGCCAGACTAACGGTCATATCCTGTTCAACCAGTTCGACCCGCTCATCCTGGCTCAGACCCGCTACGCCGGCAGCGCTGCGTTCCTCCGCAAACTTGATAGCGAAACCATTCAGGGCAGCGTCATAGGTGTGCAACAATTCGCCGCCGTAGGTTGCGGCCAGATCGGCGGCTGTAGCGGCGACGCTGGCGCTGCCGACCAGATCATCACGGAGGACAACAATGTATTGACCGGGAATCAATTCCCCGGCCGGCGGTGCATCCAGGGTTATCGTATCACCCTCGGTGGTAACCAGGGGTAAATAGACCGTTCTGCCCCCCTCTGTACTCTGAGCCAAAGCAGCGATTGTGTTGCTGAGTAGGAGCGTGCAAACAATCGCGATGACTAGGGAAACTCGCTTTGCATCTACCATCTCTCAATTCCTTTCCGTACGAAAACAAGTGAACGATCTGAAGCAAGGTTCGTTGGTGCAAAAACCATTGCACCGATCAATGGCGGTGCAAGGCAGAGTACAATGAAAACTGCGGTAAGGGCGTTTACTTCAGTAGTTTAAACTTACTTTGTTTTCTAGATATTGGCAAGCGATGGATGTCCCAAACGGATGACGAGGAGCGTAAGTTTTTTTTAGAATGAGGATTCTACCAGCGGGCGGGCCGTGCAGTCTGTCGGGAGTCTAACAACAAGTTGCTGATTGTATCGAAATCGTGTTGTGATCGGCGGGCAGGCGTAACCCAGCATTATAGGAATTGGCGCGTTGGGCCGTCAAAAAAAAACGTACCGTAGTCAAATGATCGGTGTTGGGTGGGCGTGGAGGAGGTAGACAGGTAGATAGGTAGATAGGTAGATAGGTAGATAGGTAGACAGGTAGACAGGGAAACAGGTAGACAGGGAAACAGGTAGACAGGTAAACAGGTAGACAGGGAAACAGGTAGACAGGTATTGTCGGCGAAGTCCCTATCTACCTGTTTCCCTGTCTACCTATCTACCTCCTTCAAAGCTTAATAAAGCACTAAGGCGCCCTGTGCTTGGACCGTAAAGCGGTCGTATTGGATGGCCGGATCGGGAACGACGATCGAATAGCTCGTGGTTTCATCAGCGGCCAGGTTCGGTTTGCTGACGGTTCCCTGGTAGACATCGACCACGGCGCCGCTCTTATCATAGAAGGTGGCAACCACGACAATGTTGTTGACCCCAACCGAGCCATCGTTGCGCAACTCACCAAAGATCTCCAGTTGCCCATCGGTGTGCGTCTCCTGGCTGAGAATGGTCAACTCCTGATTGTCAATAATGCTGATGTCATCCCAGACCAGGGTCAGGTCATAGCGGCTGATATTGCCGCTGCTGGGGATCGACAGCTTGAAGGGGCTGCTCAACTCAATGCCAATGCGCGCCAACAGGGCGACCGTCTCTTGCGCCCCCACCAGTGCGCCACTGGCATCGTAGAAAGAGGCAATCACCTTGACATTAAAGACCGGATACCCCACATTGTTGATGACCTCGCCCACCACCGTATAGAGGCCATTCGCTTCATAGCCGCGATGGCTGCCCAGGAAGACGGCGGCGGGAACGGGGGTGGCGGTGGGCAATGGCGTGGTGGGAGGTGGCGCCGCCGGCGGGGTTGTGGTGAGCGCACGCGTCGGCGTGACGGTTGGCGTACCGGTTGTGCGGGTCGGCGTACCGGTGGCGCTGCGGGTGGCGGTCGTTGTTGCGGTCGGCACAGGGGTGACACTGCCGGTCGGCGACGGTGTTCGGGTGCCGGGTTGGGTGGTGGCTGGCGGCGTTCGGGTCAACGGGGCGCTGGTGGGCGGCGCCGGCGTTCCGGTCGCGGTGATCGTGCCGGTGGGGGTCAACGGTGGCGTCCCCGGTGGGCGGGTTGTACTCGTGGCGGTGATTGTGCCGGTCGGTGTGACAGGGGGCGTACCGGTTGTTGTTACAGTGGCTGTTACAGTGGCTGTTGCCGTGACGGTTGCCGTGCCCGTGAGCGTGGCGGTGGGCGTGACCGGTGTCGTGGCGGTAGCCGTCACTGTGGCCGTCACTGTGGCCGTCGGTGTCGCCGTTGTTGTCATGACAGGGGTTGTGGTGAGGGGGAGCGTCGCTGTCAATGGGGGCGTCAGCGGGGCGCTTACCGGATGCGTTGTTGTGTTCGGCGTGTTGCCAATCAATGTAACCGGGAGCATAGGCGGCAGATCGATGCGCAGCCCACCATCGGGGCGCACCTGGATCACACAGCCGGCGACGAGGAAGAGCAAGCCAATGGCCGCAAGCGCTGTGGGCAGAGTAAGTCGATTCATGAAGCCTCCCCTGGCGATAAAGAGCCGATCATCATGCAAATTGTAGGCTCATCTTACCATTAAAATGACGCAGCGAAAAGTGAGGTTATCAGGAAAGGCGGAAAGAGTGTTTGTCAATCTGTCCACTTTGCTGCATACTTGCCCCAAGCAAATTTTCTGTAATGATTAGGCTGGGCCTACCCTGCCTGGAAGCGGCAACTACCGCTCTGTCATTGTGAACGTTTTCCGCCTCTTCCAGGCAGGGTAGCCGAGTCCTTTCTCATTGCTACCCAAAACATGGGCTACCCAAAACAACAAGGACCAAGCACACTATGACCACCCTATCGTCATCCACCATTCAGACCATTCAACGCGCCGTCAACCAGCAGCGGCTTATGGAGACAGCCATTGCCCTGGTGGACGTTCCCAGCCCCACCTGTTCCGCCGGCGCCGTCGCCGACCGCCTGGCGGCTATCCTCACCGCCGACGGTTTTACCGTTGAACGTCCCGTCGCCGACTGGCCCGAAGCGCCGGCTGTGGTTGTACACTTTCAGAGCGGCAAGCCGGGGCGAACCCTGCAATTTGACGGCCACCTGGACACGGTTCATCTCCCCTTTGTGCCGCCCCGTGTGGAAAATGGCATCTTCTACGGCTCCGGCGCTTCGGACATGAAAGGGGGGATTGCCGCCTTTGTCGAAGCCCTGCGCGTCTTACGCGAAACTAATGCTTTGCCCGGCGGCGGTATTCTGCTCACCGCCCATGATCACCACGAAGGGCCGTGGGGCGATCGGCGGCAAGTCTATGCCTTTATGCGCGACGGCATTGTCGGCGATGCCGTGTTACTGCCCGAATACCTGGCGGATCGGCTACCGGTGGCCGGCCGCGGCATGGCGATCTTCGAGGTGCGCATCACGCGCGATGGCGAGCCGGTGCATGAAGTATTACGCCCTGTCGGCATTGCCGATGTGGTCAAGACCGGCACAACCCTGGTCAACCGGCTCTATGACCTGGGTGAGCGGCTCAAAAGCGTGACGGCGCCCTATGTCGGTTCGGATACGACCTTTGTGGGGCGGATTCAGGCCGGCGAAATTTATAATCAGTCGCCGACGCTCTGCACGGTCAACGGCACCCGGCGCTGGGTGACGCCGGGGCAGGCCAAAACTGTGCAAGCCGAATTTGAACAACTGGTGCAAGCGCTGGCGCAAGAAACCAACACCCATATCACCGTCGATTATCACATCCAAGGGGAAGCCTGGCAGCTTGACCCGGCCCAACCGATTGTCACCGCGTTTCAAGATGCCTATAGCGCCGTCACCGGCGCGCCCTTGGCTTTGGGCGCCAAGCCCTTTGTCGATGACGGCAGCTCCTACATCGCGACCGGCGGCATTCCCGCCATCACCCACGGGCCGGATGCCAAGGGCGCCCATACCCTCAACGAAGCCGTCCCCGTGGCTGAACTGGTGCGGGTGGCGCAGGTTTATGCCCTGACGGCAATTGGCTTTTGCGGGGGGTGAACACAACAACGGATTTAGGCAGGAACGGATTCGTCGTGGGACCAACGAATCGTCGATCAATATAATCCGCTGCTTCCTAAATCCGTTGTTGTGTTCACTGCCCGCTCACAATAATGGTGGCCGGCGGGTGTGCCACTCCGTCGCTTGTTCATAAGCGTGGCCGACGCGACAAAGGAGATCTTCTTCAAAGTGACGCCCCACGAATTGCAGGCTGATCGGCAAGCCGTTGCTATCAAAACCGCAGGGTAGCGAGAGCGTCGGGTTGCGGCTGAAGTTGAAGACATAGGTGTAGCGGGTGCGGACGTAGCCTTCCTGAAGGATGGCGTTGCCTTGGGCATCCATCAGTGGCGCCGTGGTCGGCATGGTGGGGCAGAGCAGCAGATCCATCTGTTCAAAGAGCGGATCAAACTGGCTGGCGAAGGTTTCACGCAGGGCGTGGGCTTTGGCGTAGTCCTGCGCCCGCAATTTGGCCGTGTTGTCGAGCAGTTCGCGGAAAGGGCCATAGTCGGCGGCGCGTTCAGGGTACATCCCTTCATGCGCCACCAGCGCGTCGGCGCCGGTGAGGGTCAGCCAGGCTTGGGTGGTAGTCGGCATATCCGGCTCCGGCACGGTCACAGCGACAAGATGCGCGCCCAATTCGGCCAGCACCCGCACGGTCTCCTTGACGGCTGCGCTGACATCGGGGTGGACGCCTTCGGTAATGTAGCGTTCATCCACCCCGATGCGCACCCCGGCGACGCCTTGCGCCAACGCCGCCAGGTAATCCGGCACGGGCCGGCGACTGGCGGTAGGATCGAGCGGGTCGGGACCGGCCATGGCTTGCAACATGGCGGCGGCATCAGCCACACTGCGCGTCAACGGGCCAATATGATCGAGCGAGGCCGCCAACGGAAAGACGCCCGCCCGGCTGACGCGTCCGTAGGTCGGTTTTAAGCCCACGACGCCGCAGGAGGCTGCCGGGAAGCGGATCGAGCCGCCGGTGTCCGTGCCGATGGCGCCAAAACAGAGGCCCGCCGCCGTCGCTACACCAGAGCCGCTGGAGGAGACGCCCGGCCAGCGCCCTTCACCCCACGGGTTGAGCGGAATCGGGCGATAGGGGTGGTGCCAGCGCAGGGCGAACTCGGTCAGATGCAGCTTACCCAAGATGATGGCGCCGGCCTGTTGCAATTTCCAGACGGCAGTGGCATTCTGGTCAGGCCGCCAGTTGGTCAACATTTGGGAGCCACAGGTGGTGACTGTGCCTTTCATAAAACAGAGATCCTTCACCGCCAACGGGATGCCGTGGAGCGGGCTGCGATAATGGCCGCCGACAATTTCCGCTTCGGCGGCTGCGGCTTGGGCCAGCGCCTGGTCGGCCAGCACGGTGACATAACTGTGAAAACGCTTGTCAAGCGCGTCAATCCGGTCGAGCATCTGGCGTGTCAACTCGACGGGCGAGAGTTTACGCGCTTCAATTTGTTGGGCAACGTCCATGAGGGTTGCCAGGGCGAGAGCGGTCATGCAAAAATCCCTCCAGTTTGCTAAGGTTTTGACAATCTGCCGGGGAGAAGAAAAACGTTTCTCTTTTTAATAGACCGCAACACCGCCGCGCTTGCAATCGACCGACACTGGACGACGCGACTTCACGACTGCGGACTATTAATTATTATAGACACAAGCGCATTGTTTCAGCAATCTGAATTTGATGTTACTGATATGGCTTGATATGATGTTTTATAGATGGCTCAAGTCGGGTCATCCTGATCATTCAACCTGGCAAGCAACAAGGGAGTACGCATTTATGGCCGGCTTGAGCGCAGGCGCCACCGATTTCACCTTTATCCATCTCACCGATCTCCATCTCGTCGCGAGCGATGAGGGGCAGGTCAATGGTCAGTACCCGACCCAACGGTTACGCTGTGTATTGGCGCGCCTGCGCGCCACCGAGTTGACCCCTGCTTTCATTCTCATCACTGGCGATCTGGTCAACAACGGGCAAGCAACCGAGTATCACACCCTCAACCGGCTGCTGCCGGAGTTACAAAGCTTTGGCGCACCGGTATTGTTGGGGATGGGCAACCATGATGCACGGTCTCCCTTCCGGCAATTGATCCTGGGCGAAGCGGTCATGGCTGAACCGGACCCCTATTACCATAGCACGCTCATCAATGGCGTCAATGTGATTATGCTCGATAGCCAGGTGCCGAACCAGGTGCATGGCTATCTGGACGAGACCCAGTTGGCCTGGTTAGCCGATGAATTAGCCAAACCTGTAGCGATTGGGCATCTGATCGCCCTCCATCATCCGCCGGTAAGCAGCACCGTCGCGCTACTGGAGCCGCTGGGGCTGCACAATGCCGACGCGTTAGCGGCAGTTGTGGCCAAGCATACCAATGTACTTGGCATCCTGAGTGGTCACATTCATTACAACCATGTTGCCCGCTTCGCTAACACCGTAGCTTTTACCACGCCGGCCGTACTCTATACGATTGATCCGGGTGTCCAGAAAAATTTTCGGATGACCGACGGCTCCGGCTTTGCCATCGGTACAGTGCGTCAGGGCCAACTGTTTATGAACACGGTGATGGTGGCCAGTGGCGAAACCGAACTGGGCTACCGCCAGCTATAAACTAGTCGGCAACGGGCAGAGCGGGCTGATCACAGACGCGGCGCAGATATACCCTAGATCCCGAAGCGATTGCGCCGCAGAATTTCACTCATCGCCTGACGGGTGGTCGGCTGGTGACCGGGCAAGGGCAGGATACGTTCATGCAAAGTGTCAATAATCCACGCCGTCTGCGGAAAGAAGGCTTCCTCCAATTCGGCGCTCGGTACAATCCAGTTACGCGCCCCCACCACCGCCACCGGGCCATCCAGGTAATTAAAAGCTAATTGGCTAATGTTGGACGCCATTGTGTGCAGGAACGACCCGCGTTCACAGGCGTCAGAGGCCAGGATCACTCGTCCGGTCTTTTTTACCGATTCAACTATCGGCGCATAATTGAGCGGGTTGAGAAAGCGGGCGTCGATCACTTCCATCGAAAGGCCATAGTACTGCTGCAACTGATCCGCCGCCGCCAGCGCCCGGTAGAGGGTAGCGCCAATGGTAATGATGGTGAGGTCACTGCCCGTGCGGCGGATGGCCGGTTCACCCAGCGGCACTTCATAATACTCTTTGGGCACGCCGCCGGGGACAACGGTTTCCGGTTCCGTATAAAGTCGTTGGCTTTCAAAAAAGACGACGGGGTCACTGCCACGCAAGGCCAACGCCAACATGCCTTTGGCGTCGTAGGGCGTGGCTGGAAACATGACTTGCAGACCAGGAATGTGGGCGCAGAGGGCTGTCCAATCCTGGGAATGTTGCGCGCCATACTTCGAGCCGACCGAAACGCGCAACACCAACGGCATGGTGAGGACGCCGGCGCTCATCGATTGCCACTTTGCCATCTGGTTGAAAATTTCATCACCGGCGCGACCCATAAAGTCGCAATACATCAATTCAGCGACGACCCGCCCACCGCTCAACGCATACCCAACGGCGGTGCCGACAATCGCCGCTTCGGAGATGGGCGAATTGAAAAGGCGATGATAGGGCAACATTTCGGTCAGGCCGCGATAGACGCCAAAGGCGCCGCCCCAATCACGGTTTTCCTCGCCATAGGCCACCATCGTCGGATCCAGGTGAAAGCGTTCGGCCATGGCTTCAAAGAGCGCTTCGGCGTAGGTCAGGCATTTGAGTTTGGGCAACGCTTTGCCGCTCTCATCCAACCCAAAGCGGAATTTGGCTTGCGTCGTTTGCCAGCGGCTATTGGCTAACGACTGTAAGACTTCGGGCGTGCGGTCGTCAAAGCGATCAACCGGCTTGTCGGCAAACATCAAACCGCCGATCTCCTCACCGCCAATCGCCATACGAGGCGAAAGTTCTAACGAGACTGCCGCGGCTACCACCTGGCGCAACCGGCCCTGCACTTCTTCAATCGTCGCATCCAATTCATCCTCGGTGGCAAAGCCATTCTCCACCAGATAGGCGCGATAGGCGATCAAGGAATCATGTTGCCGCCAGAGGTCGATCTCTTCTCTGGTGCGATAGGCCATGGCATCAGAGGGTGAATGGCCGGAGAAGCGGTAGGTGACGGTGTCGAGTAGCACCGGCCCTTCACCGGCTTCTAAAATTTTCCGTTTGCGTTCAATGGCATCAGCCACGGCTAAGGGGTTGAAACCATCGACCCGTTCGGCGTGCATCCCCGCCGGGTTGACGCCTAACCCGGCGCGCGCCAGTACCCCGATCCCCATCGTCTCGCCCACGGGTTGGCCGCCCATACCATAAAAATTGTTCATAAAGTTAAACAACATGGGTGGCGCGCCGCCAATTTCTTTATCCCAGAGCGTGCGATATTGATCCATCGCCGCAAAGATCATCGCTTCCCAGACCGGCCCGCAGCCCAACGAGGCGTCGCCGATGTTGGCGATGACAATCCCCGGTTTGCGGTTGATCCGTTTAAAGAGCGCCGCCCCCGTGGCAATGTCCGCCGAACCGCCGACCAGCGCATTGTTGGGCATCACGCCAAAGGGGGGGAAGAAGGCGTGCATGGAACCGCCCATGCCCTGGTTAAAGCCGGTTTTGCGGGCAAAGATTTCGGCCAGCGCGCCGTAGAGGGTGTAGTCCAGCGCAACTTCTTTGAGTGAGTCGCCGCTTTTGTGCGCAGTACTAAAGTGTTCGACCGCGCGTAACGGCGCGCCGTCCATATAGCTTTCCATGATCGTCTGCAAAGCCGCTTCACTCAACTTGTCGATGGCCGCGAAACTTTTGGCCAAAATATCGCCGTGGCTGCGATGAGAGCCAAAGATGAAATCATCCGGCGTCAGCGCCAATGCCTGACCGACCACGGCAGCTTCCTGCCCAATCGAGAGATGGGCGGGGCCTTTGTGGTTATAGGCAGTGCCTTCGTAGACCCCCTCCTTTTTGATGCGGTCGAGCATACTTTCAAATTCACGGATGTAGACCATGTCACGGTAGAGTCGCACCAGCGTGGCGGCGCCATATTTGGCAACTTCAGCAGCAGGGTTAGCGATGTATTGGTTGAGCGGAATTTCCGGCGCACGCAGGGTAGCGGCCTGACGCGCTTCGGTCGGATCGATCAAGATGGCTTTGGTCATAACCTTTGTCCTATAAAAATCTGTGCAATTGCACGGATTGTGAGCATTTGTACGCGGTAGCATAGCATAGTTTGACAAAGTTATCAACTTGGCCTACAATTTGTGCAAAATTTCGTCAATTGTGCAATTGCACAGGAACACTCATGCTGGACGCCGCTCATCAAGAATTGCTTGCGCAGGTCGCCTCGCTCTATTATAGCGAGGAACTAACCCAGGACGCCATTGCCGCGCAACTGGGCCTATCGCGCGTCAAGGTCTATCGCTTGCTCAAACAGGCGCGCCAGGAACAGGTGATCCAATTTACCATCAACTGGCCGCTCCAACGTGACCAAGAGTTGGAACGGGCGCTCTGTCAACGCTTTGGCTTGCAAGAGGCGTTGGTTCTCCGCGCCAACCCCCAAGATTTACAACATACTTTGCAACGGTTGGGCGCCTTGGCGGCTCGCTACCTGGAACAGATTCTCAAAGATGGCATGACGCTCACCGTCTGTCTGGGCCGTTCCACCTACGAAGCGATCAACGCCATTCGCCCCGGTTTTCAAGCCAAAGTGCAGGTGGTCCAGGCGCTGGGCAGCATGGCCTTTGCCCAACAAAGTCTGGATAGCGCCACCTTGGCGCGTTTGCTGGCGCAAAAATTGGGTGGTGAAGTCACCTATCTGGCTGCGCCTGGCATGGCTGACAATGCGGAAGCCGCCGCGATCCTTCGCCGTCAACGGGATATTCAACGGGTCTTAACCCTCGCCCAAGCGGCGCAGGTGGCTTTGTTGGGTATCGGCAACCTTGATCCGACCCTGTCCAGCTTTGTCAAGGCCGGCTTGATTACAGCAGAAGAGCTGAACACCATGCAAGCCGCAGGCGCAGTTGGGGACATCGGTGGGCAGGTCTTTACGGCAGCAGGTCAATTATTTGCGCATCCGTGGAACCAACGGGTGATTGGTCTTCACCTTGACGAAATCAAACGCATTCCGTTGACCATCGCTGTCGCCGCCGGGCTACCCAAAGCGGTCGCGCTTTTAGGTGCATTGCGCACAGGCGCCGTTGATGTGTTATGCACCGATGATGAGGCGGCGCGGGCGGTCATCCAGAGAGATACAGAGATTGAGAGACTGAGAGATTGAAAGGGTTAGCGTATTGCAAAGACAATCTCTCAATCTCTGGGCAACAAACATAAGATGAGGACAACTATGCTAGTTCCGATTTTTCAGGGCAACGGTGTATTACAATACGAAGATCGTCCCATACCGCAACCCCAGGCGCTCCAAGAAGTGCTGGTCAAGATCGACGCCTGCGGCATCTGCGGCACCGATTTGAACATTCTGGCCATACCCCCGGCGCACAAAGCCAACACCGGCATTGTCATCGGCCACGAAGGCATCGGCACGGTGGAAGCGGTCGGCGCCGGCGTGACCGGGTTGCAACCAGGCGATCGCGTGGTGATTGCGCCGCGGCTCACCTGTGGGCGCTGCGCCTACTGCCGTCGCGGGTTGGACAACCAATGCACCAACTATCAAACCATCGGCACCACGGTGGACGGCGCCTTCGCCCCCTATCTGCTGGCGCCGGAACGAGCGCTCCACAAGATCAGTCCCAACGTGCCGCGTGATGACGCCGCCTTTTTCGAGCCGCTCTCTTGTGTGGTCGGCGCGGTGAAGCGGGCGCCAATCCAGGCTGGCGACACCGTTCTCATTATCGGCGGCGGGCCGATGGGCTTGCTCTTTGGCTTGCACTATCGCACCTTGGGCGCCGGTCGGGTGATCGTCGCCGATGTGGCCCCTTACCGGCTGGAATTTGCCCAGGAGATCGGGGTGGAAGCGATCAATGTGCAGCAAAAGGATGCCGCCAAAACGATCAAGGAGATGACCGAACTGGGCGCCGACATTGTGGTCGATGCCGTCGGCAACCAGATGGAGACCGCCATCAAGTCCGCGCGGCGCGGTGGGCAAGTGATCCTCTTTGGTCTGCGCCCCCATGACAACCCGCCGGTCAACCAATACACGATCACCCGCTATGATCTCACGGTGTATGGCGCCTTTGTCGGTCTCCACTCCTTTGCCCAAACAATTCAACTGTTAGAAAGCCGGCGCCTTCAACCGTCGGTGCTTGTTACCCATCGCTTGCCCCTCAGCGAACTGGCGCACGGCGTCGAATTGATGCGCACGCAACAGGCGATGAAGGTTTTGATTGAGATGGCGTGATACGTGTTGCGTCTTGCGTGAACCATTCAACTGATAGCATACACTAATTTTGGGAGTTGGTTCCAACAGTCACGAATTACGCAACACGCAACACGTGTCACGAAACAAACAAATGAAAGCGAGTAAACTATGAGCAACACCATTGGTAAGGTGCAACAAAAATGTAAAATGGCGGCGGGTCTTTTTTGGGCCGATTATCGCTGGTTGGGGGACACGGTGAAAGAGTTGGAAGCCGCCGGCGTCGATTGGATTCACATTGAGGTGCGCGACGGCAAGTATATGGACTTCAACATGCCGCGCGGCGGCTTTGACATTATCGAGGCGACCTGTCTCAGCACCAGCCTGGCGGTCGAGGCGCAGTTGCAGATGGTCCGCCCCAACTTTGATGTCTTCAACCAACTTAAAGATCTGGGCGTCAAGCTGATCAGCCTGCCCATCGAAACCACCCAGGAGACCATCTTCCAAAGCATCACCTACATCAAGGAAAAACTGGATCTCAAGGTCGGCGTCTGGGCCTGGCAGGGTGTGCCGACCACGGCGTTTGAGCAGTACATCCACCCCTACATCGATATCATCGAATATGAGTGCCGCGCCCCCTTCTGGGTCAAGCCGACCGCCGGTCGCAGCCCCCATGCGCTGGATGATATTATGTACACCACCATGCGCAAACTCCACGACATGATCGCCGAAGCGGGCATGGAAGATCGCATTGAGTTGATGGAAGATGGCGGTCTCAATGCCAACAACGTCGGCGACTTTATCGCCACCGGCATGACCGTGGGTGAATTTTCCTCGCCGCTGTTGAAGGGCAAGGAAGGCAAGCTCAAGCCCGGCACAGGCGAAATTACCGCTGCTGTCCAACGCCTGCGCAAAGTAATGGACGAAGCGAGCGACAAGTACCGAACCGCCGACGGCAAATTGCAAAAGTAAAACGTAGCCGCGTAGCGGCGGCTGAAGGTAGACCAGCTTTCAAGGCTGGTTTTCTGGTTTTCCCACGCACCGGTTCAACCCCAAATGGCGTGGCGTTCACAAAAACGAGGGTTCAAACCCTCGTCTACCATCAATCGTCGCTACGCGACTGGATCTGTTTACGGCATCAAGGAGCATACCCGTGAAACCGATTCGTGTTGGACTGATTGGCTATGGCGGTATTGGTCGCGTCCATGCAATGGGCTTACGCGACATTCCCTTTCTGTATGGCTTGCCTGCTGACGCTGTACAAATCGTCGGCGTCGCAACGACGCGCCCCGAAACCGCGCAAAAGGCGGCGCAGGAGATCGGCTGCGGCTTCTGGACGGCTGATTACCGCGAGTTGTTGTCGCGACCGGAGATTGATTTTGTCGATGTAACGACGCCCAACCATTCCCACGCCGAAATTGTGGTGGCGGCGGCGCAGGCGGGCAAGCATATCTACTGTGAAAAACCGTTGGCGATGAATGTCGCAGAAGGGCGGCGCATGGTGGCGGCGGCAGCAGCGGCCGGTGTCAAGACACAGATGACCTTTAACCTGCGCTTCTTCCCGGCCCTCAGTCGCGCCCGACAGTTGATCGACGCCGGCTTTCTGGGCAGGCTCTTTTCCTTCCGCGGGCGCTACTATCGCGCCAGCTATATCGACCCCAACAAGCCGATCTCCTGGCGGCAGAGGAAGGAAATTGCCGGCGGCGGCGCGCTCTTTGATCTGGGGTCGCATGTGTTGGATATGCTCTACATGCTATTGGGTCCGTTTGGGTCGGTGCAAGCGCTGATGGATACGCTCATCAAGGAACGCCCGGTCGCTGCCGGTGCGACCGAAAAAGTGGCGGTCGATGTGGATGATCTTGCCCTCTTACACGCCCGCTTGATTGATGGCACGCCGGGGCTGGTCGAAATCTCGCGCATGGGCACCGGTTTTACCAACGAACTGGTCATCGAACTCTTTGGCGAAAAGGGCGCCATCCGCTTTAACGCCGCCGACCCCGCCTGGCTCGAAATCTACGACATGCGCGACGCCGAATCGCCCTTTGGCGGGTTGCGCGGCTTTAAGAAGATCGAGGCCGGCGGTCGCTATGCCGGCGCCAAATCGCCCGACTGGACGATGGCCCCCGGTTTCAACCGCTCCCACGCCGAAGGTCTCTACCAATTCTGCCGCGCCATCTGGGATGACAAACCCGCTGCGCCGAGTCTGGCTGATGGCCTCCATATTCAAGCCGTTATGGCGGCGGCTGAACAGTCCGCCACAGCGGGCGGCTGGGTTGCCGTTGAAAAGACAGGAGATTAATCTAGACACCTAATAAGTGCGCAAATGGACCTAATTCTACTCAAGCCGATCATAATTGGATAAAATGTGGTAAATATAGTAAAATTACTACATTGTGAAAACAGAAGATTTTCAATCAACCAAATTGTGGAAAGAGACGATTCGCAAACTGCGACTCATTGCGGCACTCACCGGTAGTAGCATGGTGGCCGTAGCGGATCGTCTGGCGGATGAGGAATTAAGGAAACTTGGTTATGATCAGAGCGCACAAGATCAGACTGAACCCAACACCTGAGCAGGAACTCTATTTCCGCAAGGCAACAGGAACAAAGCGCTTTGTCTATAATTGGGCGCTTGACCGCTGGCAGTGGGCAAAAAGTCAGGGCTTGACCGAGTACGGGCTGAGGGTCATCAAGAAGGATTTTAACGCCTTGAAAGGGGAGCAATTTCCGTGGGTCTATGACGTTGCCAAAGATGTTGCCGAAGGTGCGTTTACAGACCTGGGAGCGGCGCTCAAGAACTACTTTGACTGGCAAAAGGGAAAGCGGAAAGGGGCAAAGATGGGCTTTCCTAACTACAAGTCGAAGAAGAGTAAACGGCAGTCTTTCCGGGTAAACAATGATAAGTTTTGGGTTGATGGACATACGATTCGCATTCCTCGACTGGGCGAAGTCAACATGGCTGAACCCTTGCGTTTTCAAGGGAAAATCATGGGTGCGGTCGTGTCTAAAGTGGCTGACTGGTGGTATGTCTCCATTCAGGTAGAAATTGAGCCGCCAGCACCAAAACAGTTTGAGCGAGAATCAACTGGCGTTGATGTTGGGGTAAAAACCTTGGCAACCCTTTCGGACGGCAGCGCGTTTGAAAACCAAAAACCGTTGCGCAAACAGATTAACAAGTTGCGTAAACTTTCCCGCTCCCAATCCCGTCGCCAAAAAGGCAGTAACCGCTGGTGGAAGGCGCAGCGCAAGGTCGGACGCTTTCATGCCAAGATGGCGAATAAACGAGCGGATGCCCAACATAAAGCAAGTCGTGCGATTGCGTCAACCTACGCCTTGATCGGTGTGGAAGACTTGCACGTCAAAGGTATGGTCAAGAATCGACGGTTGGCGCTGGCTGTTTCCGATGTTGGACTGAGCGAGTTCCTTCGTCAAATTGAGTACAAGTCCAAAGCCTTTGGGGGTCAGGTTGTACGGGTTGGTCGCTTCTACGCCAGCAGCAAGACCTGTAATGATTGTGGGCATATTCACCAAACGTTAACCCTCTCCGATCGTCAATGGACGTGTCAAGGCTGCGGAACCATTCACGACCGTGATTGGAATGCGGCCAAGAATATTGAGCAAGAAGCGCTTCGCTTGATGTGTGCATGAACATCAAGTCGCCCGGCAATGGCTATATCGGGCGTTATCGCTCGTGGACAGCGTGTAAGACCCACCTTTGGGCGGTGCTGGTTGAAGCGAGTATTTCACAAGTGCATCACAATTGATCACTTAGAAAGTAGCAGGAAACCGTGTCAACGCACTTCGACATCATCATCATTGGCAGCGGTATGGGCGGCGGGGCGTTGGCCTTCGGGTTGCGTAACAGCGGGGCGCGGGTGCTCTTGCTGGAACGGGGCGACTATCTACCCCAAGAACCGCAGAACTGGCAACCAGCAGCGGTCTTTGACCAGGGACGTTACAAGACACCAGAGGAGTGGTACGGCGCCGATGGCACAGCCTTTCATCCGGGGATGCACTATTATGTGGGCGGCAACACCAAGCTGTATGGCGCTGCCCTACCTCGTCTGCGCCAGGAAGATTTTGGCGCGCTGGAACATGAAGGCGGCACATCACCGGCCTGGCCGGTCAGCTACGCCGAGTTGGAACCCTATTATACAGAGGCCGAAAAGCATCTGCGCGTCCACGGCATCCCCGGTGAAGACCCGACCGAGCCGCCCCGCTCCGGTCCCTATCCCTTTCCGGCGGTGCCGCATGAACCCTATGTTGAAGATTTGGCGAAACGGTTGCGGCAACAAGGCTTGCATCCCTTCCATTACCCGATGGGCATCGATCTGCGGGAGAATGGCGCGTGTATCCGCTGTAAAACTTGTGATGGCTTCCCCTGCCAGGTGCTCGCCAAAAGCGATGCCGATGTCTGTTTTGTGAGGCCAGCGTTGCAGAGCGGTAATATTACTTTGTGGACAAAGACGCTGGTCAAGAAGCTGATCACCGACGATACTGGGCGACGTATCACCGGTGTAGCGATCGAACGGCAAGGCGTCGGCGAAGTTGTTCATGCCGATACTGTGGTTGTCGCCTGCGGGGCGACGAACACGGCCATGTTGCTCTTTCAATCGGCCAACGACAAGCATCCCCAAGGGCTGGCGAATTCGTCGGGCATGGTGGGACGCAATTATATGGTGCATAACAACACGGCGTTGATGGGCGTCGCGCCGCTGCGCGTCAACCCGACCGTTTTCCAGAAGACGATTGCCATTAACGATTTCTACTTCCAGGGGCCAAACTTCAACTACCCAATGGGCAATATTCAAGCGTTGGGCAAGTTGCAAGCCGGGATGCTCACCGCCGCCCAACCGCTGGCGCCGCGCCCGCTCTTGCAGATGATGGCCGACCGTAGCGTCGATTGGTGGGTAATGTCCGAAGATCTGCCCGATCCTAACAATCGGGTTGAGTTGGGGTCGAATGGCAAGCCGCGTGTCCACTGGCAGCCGAACAATCTGGTCGCCCACCAGCGGTTGATCGCCGCTTCCCGCCAGATGTTGCGCACGGCCGGCTACCAATTCACCTTGATCAAGCGCATGGGCATCGCCACCAACTCGCACCAGTGCGGCACGGCGCGCATGGGCGACGACTCCGCCACCGCTGTCCTCGATCCCTACCTGCGCGCCTATGATGTCGAAAATCTCTATATCGTTGACTCATCCTTCTTCCCCTCCTCCTCCGCCATGAATCCCGCCTTGACGATTGCGGCCATGGCGTTGCGGACGGCGGAGAAGATTGTTGCAAGGTAATAGTGGATGGTGAATGGTACATGACCATCCACCATCCACTATCCACCATCTACCATTTTCAGGAGGCTCTCATGTACCAACGTTTTCAACTTTCCCATAGTGATGCCGTGCGCATTATTGACGCCATTCGCGCCAAGTTGGAAGAACAGGGCAAAGGCGCGGCGATTGCGGTGGTGGATAGCCAGGGCGAATTGCTGGCCTTTTTGCGTACCGATGGCTGCAAGCTGCCCTCGATTACGATTGCGATCAACAAGGCGTTTACGGCGGCGCGTGAACAGCGCCCCTCCAAAGAGATCGGTAACTCTTCCCGTGAAAAGCAGTGGCCGATGAGCAACTTTGGCGATCCGCGCTATACCGCCTGGGGCGGCGGCGTGCCGATTGTCTACCAGAACCAGACCGTGGGCGCCGTGGGCGTCAGCGGGTTGCCGGAGGAAGAGGATATGGTGTTGGCGGCGATGGGGGCGGGGTTGATCGGGTGAGTTATGACCAGATATGTCATCGGCGCGGATTTGGGGGGGACGAAGATTGAACTGGGGCTGGTCGATCCGTCCGACCGTATCATTGCGCGCAAGCGGATTCCGACCGAGGATGAGCGGGGCGCAGCCAGTGTGGTCGAGCGGATTGCAGCTTGTGTAGCCGAGTTGGCGGCCCATCTGCCGGCGCACGAACGGATTGCCGCAATGGGCATGTGTACACCGGGGCCGGTTGATCATGTCAACGGCATCCTGCTCGACCCGCCGAATGTGCAGGGGCTGCACAATGCGCCCTTAGGCCCGCTGTTAACGGCGCGTCTCGGCATTCCCGTGCGCTTGGAACATGACGCCAAAGCGGCTGCCCTGGGTGAATTCTATTTTGGCGCTGGTCGGGGCGAGCAGAGCATGGTCTATATCATCGTCGGCACCGGCGTCGGCGCCGCGCTGATTATGGATGGCGCCGTCTACCGGGGGCTGCACAACTCAGCCGGTGAATTTGGGCATACGGTGTTGGACCGCAATGGGCTGCTCTGCTCTTGCGGCAACCGGGGTTGTGTCGAAACCTTTATGAGCGGCCCCCGCCTGGCGCAGTGGTATGAACTCATGCAAGCAAGTCATCAATCTCCAGTCTCTAGTCTCCAGTCGCCATTGACGGGTGAAACCGTGGCGACGCTGGCAGGGCAGGATGATCCAGTGGCGCTGAAGGTGATTACCCAAGCCGGCGAAGCCTTGGGCGCGGCCATTGCTACCCTGGCGATGATTGTCAACATCGATCTCTATGTCGTCGGCGGCAGTGTGGCGAAGTGTGGCGAGTTGCTGCTGGCGCCGGCGCGGCAAGCCATACCCCGTCACGCCTTTGCTTCGGTGGCGTCGCATGTGCGGGTTGTCGCCAGTGGGTTGGACACTGACGCGCCGATTTTAGGCTGTGCGTGGCTGGCGCGACAGCACTCGGTTGAAACATAAAGCGGACCTTTTAAACACGAAGAGACGAAGTTCACGAAGAAGTGCGTTTACTGCCTTTGTGAACTTCGTCTCTTCGTGTTTAAAAGATCTTGTCTGCTATTCATGCTTTTGATACGTGATAGCGGATGAGGTAAAATAAATACTTTGCGTACAAATAAAACGCCACGGTGCAACTGGCGCAGCAGCAATGCTGAGAGTAGAAAAGGTAAAAAAGGCAATGACCACCGGTAGCAGTGTGAGTAAACGGCAAGCGTCGCTTGGCTTTATTTTTGTCACGCTCTTTTTAGATGTCATGGGGCTGGGGTTGATTATTCCAGTACTTCCGAAACTAGTTGAAAGTTTTGCCGGGGGCGAGGCGGAAGCATCGCGTATCTTTGGCTTGATGGTAGCGGTCTATGCCGCTATGCAGTTTCTCTTTGCGCCGATCTTGGGTAGCCTTTCCGACAAATATGGCCGCCGTTCGGTAATCTTGATTTCACTGACCGGCGCCGGTATTGACTATTTGCTGCTGGCCTTTGCCCCCAATCTGACCTGGCTCTTTATCGGGCGCATCATTGCTGGGATTACAGCGGCCAACATTACGGCAGTGACGGCCTACATTGCCGATATTAGCCCGCCGGAAAAACGGGCGCAGAACTTTGGGCTGGTCGGCATGGCCTTTGGCTTGGGCTTTATTGCCGGGCCAATGCTGGGCGGCTTGCTGGGCAATATTGGCTTGCGTATCCCCTTTTTGGTAGTGGCAGGCATTACCCTGCTCAATGCACTCTATGGCTTTTTTGTCTTGCCCGAATCGCTCAAGCCGGAAAACCGCCGGGAATTTTCCTGGGCGCGCGCCAATCCGGTCGGTTCTCTCGCCGGGCTGGGACGCTACCCCATTGTGCTAGGGTTGGCGGGGGTCACAGTGCTTTCCGGTCTGGCCCAAAATGCACTGCAAAGCATTTGGGTGCTTTACACCGGCCACCGTTTTAACTGGGATGCGGGCGATGTGGGTATTTCACTAGCGGTGGTTGGGCTGTCGGCGGCGATTGTGCAGGGTGGTTTGACGGGGCGGATCGTGCCAAAGATGGGGGAACGCCGCGCTATTATTTATGGTCTGGGTCTCAGCGCTATCGCCAATATGCTGTATGGGTTGGCAAATCAGGGGTGGATGATGTATGTCATTCCCTTTCTCGGCGCGCTGGCCTTTATTGCCGGCCCCAGTACCCAGTCGCTCATTTCCAAAAGTGTGAAACCGAACGAGCAAGGTTCAACCCAAGGCGCGATTACCAGCCTGCTCAGTTTAACCGGTGTGGTTGGCCCGATTATTGCCACCAACGTCTTTAGCTATTTTATTGGCGAGAACGCCCCGCTTGAACTGCCGGGCGCCTCTTTTTTCTTGGGCGCGCTCTTCTCGCTGTGCGCCATGTTCCTGGCCCAATGGCTCTTTGCCCGTGTGCCGGTTCCCGTGGGTCAAATCGTGCAAACTGTGGATGACAGCACCCAAACAACAAGTGACAGCATTCACCCCCTGCCCCATTAACCGGAACAGTAGAACGCCGGTTGGCGCTGGCGTTCTACTGTTCCCTCGCCAAGCCCAGGCGCTTATCAGCGTAGAATTGCCGCTACATCATAAGGAGCCACCTGAATGAATCGTGTAGATGCGCTTTTCCTGACCTTCGACCCGCAACTGAACAAACTGAGCAAGAAGAAAGAACTGCGGCATGGCCTGTCGGCGGTTGTCCAGCTTGGTGATACGCTGTGGGTGGCCAATGATGAGTCGATCACGTTGGAACGGCTGGCCATCCAAGGGATAGACGCCGAAGGAACTTACCACTACGGCGGCCATGAACAGTTTGCCTTGCATGACTATCTTGCCCTGCCCGCGCCGCCAACGGCTGATGACAAAGAGATTGAAGAGGCGGACATCGAAGGGCTGGCCTATGCGGATGGCTATCTATGGCTGGTCGGCTCCCATAGCCGCAAGCGCAAGACCGTCAAGCCCAAAAGTACGGTTCAGCAAAATTTTGCCCGCCTGGCTGAAGTCAGCAGTGACGGCAACCGCTTTCTCCTGGCGCGGATTCCGGTTATGGCCAAAGATGGCACTTATACGCTGGTGAAAGAAGTCGCGGAGAATGCAGAGAATGGGGAGAAACGAACCGCCGCCCAGTTGCCCTGCACCACCACGAGCAGCGCGCTCACCGCGGCGTTAGCGACAGATGCACACCTGCAGGACTTTCTCCCCATTCCCGGCAAAGACAATGGCTTTGATATTGAAGGGCTGGCCGTTGTGGGTGATCACCTCTTGGTTGGGTTGCGCGGTCCTGTGTTGCGTGGCTGGGCCGTGATTCTGGAAGTGGCGGTGGCGGTCAACCCGGCGAACCCGGCTGAACTGCAACTACAACCGATCAACCCCGACAATCCCCACAACCCAACCCAGCCCACCTATCGCAAACATTTCCTCGATCTGGATGGCCTGGGCGTGCGCGATCTCTGTGTCGATGGCGCCGATCTGCTCATCCTCGCCGGCCCGACGCTGGTGCTGGATGGCGCCGTCACTGTCTTCCGTTGGCCGGGCGGGGCGCAAGTTACGCAAGAGCGGCTGGTTGCCCGCGATGAGTTAGTGAAAGTTATGGACATTCCTCACAACAATGGCGAGGATTACGCCGAAGGGATCACCCTTTTCCGCACAGGTGATGGCGTGGCAGATTCGCTGTTGGTGGTCTATGATGCCGTTTCCCAGCAGCGGCAGGTGGGTGAAAGCGCCGTTAAAGTAGACCGCTTTGCGTTAACGCCTCTTGTTGAGATGGCAGACTTTCCAGTGTAACCGTTATCGTATCCCTTGGGTGCGCAGGTGTTGATCCAACTGCAACAACTCCTCTTGGGCCAGTTTTGGCGGCGGCGGGTTGTGGGTGTAGTCGATGATCATATCATAGCCCCCGCGTTCGTAGCAGGTTGCCACGGCCTTATCTAAATCAAGGGGTGCATCAGGATCAGGTTCCAGCAAAGGCACCGGTAACACTGGCAGCGCTACGTACAAAGGAATCGGCCACACTTCAACATAAGGGCGTTGGTTCGCACGGCTGAGGGTGACATAGTAAGGCGCTTCCGGCACTGGGGTTTGCAAAGGCGGACGCGTTCCGCCACGTAACAGATCGATCTCCATGAGATGGACTTGCGAGCGGAGTAATTCCTGCCGCTTGCGCAGGTACGAATCATAGGCTTCATGCGCTGGGTTCTTATTCACCGGCGACAAAATCTCAATTGCCGTGACCAGTTTTAACGTCTCAACCTGCCGGATTTCAACCGTATAGAGGCGTAAGGGCAATTCCGCTACCACCAGGCTAACCACCGGGGCTGGCGCAATAGCAGGTGTTGCCACAGCGACATTCCCGGTTGGTGGCTGGCGTTGCCACACGCCCACATCGGGGTAAGCCACGCGTCGGCTGGCGATTTCCACCGTTTCATAGGTCATGTGCGGCGTCATACGGGCGACATAGCGGGGGCGAATCGCCTCATTCAGTTGGCTGCGGATCACCTCGGCTAATGCCCCATGAAAGTCACTCCATACTTCCGGGTGTTCAATATAGGGATCCATTCCTGGAAAGGGTGATAGCATTGTCACGCCTCATTTCACAGAACAAATACAAATCCTGAGTGACAGTATAACACATAGTGGAATAGAATGCTCAGAAACGGGGCAATCTGAAAAACACCGGATCTTTGTTCCATCAACGTCATCAAGCATTACTAACCACTTTGCCATAATCCGCGACAAGCGCCCGATGCCCCGCCACCTGTGCCTATGACGGCGTCCCTCCCGGCGGTGCGGCGGATGGCAGCGCCACCATCACCCTGGTCGCGCCGGTGGAGCCGGGAGTCTACGCTCTGGCCTACGATCAATCGTCAGAGCCATCCTGTGATGACGCCGTATCATTGGGCTGGGCCAACGGTGTACCGCCGGACAGCCAGGTCATCGGCAGTATCACCGTGGGCGACTACCTGGGCGTCACCATCAACAACGTCGGCGTCAACTATGGCAGCGACACGGTCATTATGAACGCCGGCGAGAGCTTTTGGCTTTCGTTGGATTACCGCATCTTTGACGGCGTTTGCCCTAGTTGCTTCGAACAGATCATTTTCGGCTTTAGCGCCGGCGCGCCGGCAGCCTGTCAAGAGGTTGGTACGCCAGGCGTCGATGGGCAGAGCGATTTCTTCTCCTTCCCCATCACCGCCCCCACCCAGCCGGGCGAGTACACCATCGGCTATGACCGCTCCCAATCGTTCAGTTGTAATGACGCCCTCACCCACGGCTGGTGGACAACCCCGCCCAGCGGCGCACGCATTCTGGCCCACATCACCGTGCCGGCGACGCCCGTGGCCTATGACTATGGCGACGCCCCCGAACCGGACTATTTTACCCTGGTCAGCAAGGGTGGTGCGCGCCATGCCCTGCCCAATGGGCTGAAACTGGGCGCGACCGTAGACAGCGAAGCCGACGGCCAACCCACTGCCGACGCCAGCGGTGACGGCGCTGACGAAGACGGCGTCACTCTCCCGGCCACCCTAACTGTTTGCGCCCAGAATGAGATCACCGTCAACGCCGCGGCGGGTGGCGTCCTCAACGCCTGGATTGACTATGCCGGCAACGGCGACTTTGCCGATTATGACGACCAGGTCATCGCCGCCCTGCCCATCAGCCAGAGCGTCACCTACACCGCCACCAACGGCATCGCCCGCACCGAGGTGATCTCGATGTTCACCGGCATCGAAACGGTCGATTACGACATTGTGGACGACGCCTACCTGAACGGCCAGGAAGCCGGCTTTGTCACCAACTTCAGCGACCTGGAGAGCGGCGCCTACCATCTCTGGGTGCAGGTCGATGACGGCAAAAACGCACCCCAACAGATGTATGTGATCGACCCGGTCACCAACTAACCGGCGACCCTGGTGGTCAACAACCCCATTGTGCTGGCCGCCGCGGCGTGGACACCGCAGATCACCACCACGCTGGACACCCCGGCCCAAGAGCTAATCGTCCAGTGGAGCGCCTACACCCACCCCGACATCGACAGCTACACGCTCTATCTCGGCACGGCTCCGGGCGTCTACACCATCAGCACCACCGGCTACTCACTGGTCTACCCGCTCGACGGCCAGGGCAATCCCACGGGCGCGCCGGTCGGCTATGGCGGCTTTGGTAACATCGAACCGGGCGTCACCTACTACCTTCTGGTTGAGGCGGTGGATGAGGAGACAGGTCGCACCGTGCGTTCACACGAAGTGACCGTCAACGCCAGCCCCGGCAGCTACGCCTTGAACACGGGCAGCACCACCTACACCGTCAACCCCGGCGGCACGCTCAACATCCCGGTCGGCCTGCAAGTGACCCAACCGCTCTACTACCCCGATGTCGCGCTCGATCTCAACCAGGTCGATAACCCGCCCGGCCTGGTCACGCGCTTCGCCCGCGACTACACCGGCGACACCACCCTACGCGACAGCAGCGGCACGGTCGCCTTGACGGTGCAGGGCGCATCGGCGGAAGTCGTCACCCATCGCGACGGCATGGTGCAAGCCGCTGCTGCTGATACCACCAGCGCCGACTTGTTGGTGAACATCAGCAAGTATCTCGCCCCTGGCACCTACCCGGTGACGGTCAGCGGTGTGAACGGGCAGAATCAGCCGGTCACCACCACGGTCATGGTCGTGGTGACAACCAACCCGCTGCTCACCGTCAACAAAGCCGGCAACGGCAGCGGCACGGTGACAAGCAACCCGGTGGGGATCGACTGTGGAACTACCTGTAGCGCGGCCTTTGTCCCCAACACCGTCGTCACCCTCACCGCCACGCCGACCGCTGGCTCCCTCTTCGGCGGTTGGAGCGGTGCGTGTGCGGGTAGTGGTAACACCTGCCAAGTGACGATGGATGCGGCTAAGAGTGTGACGGCCACTTTCACGGCAGCGCAGAGCAGTAACGGCGGCAAGCTCTATTTGCCACTAATTCGGAAGTAACAGTTTCGAGGAGTGCGCACGCCCACGTGCGCTTCTGGGTGTGCGCACTCCTTGGTGGCATGAAAATTAAGATAACAATGACGATTCTGGTTCGTTGCGCTACAAGCAACGTCCATTCACTACCGCCAAATTACCATACCTTGATTGTCGAGGCGCGACCAGATACGCAAAAAATCGGCCATTGCGAGAGTCAGGTCATGATCTAACACGGGGTCTAAACAAGTAACTGATTGCTCATCCATATCAACAATGACAAGCGCGTGAAGTCCACCTGTACCGTGGGGTAGATCAACGGCGCGAAGAAAAGCAATCACCGGAAAATGGTTGGCGTGCAATTGCTCTAAGCGTTCCAGCGTTGCACCTTCAAACCACCGTACCCGGTAACCCCAGGTCGTCAAGGCTGTTTCAACATGTTCAGGGAGTGTACCCCACTTTGGCGCGGTTTGAAAGGCGAGCGCTAATTTTTGTTCAGGCTGTTCGTCGCCCAAGAAGGCAAGCACCATCCGTACACAAGCTGGTAGACAGGTGTGCGCGGTCTCTTGGTGAAAATGGGGTACAGGGATGCGCATAGCGGTGCAGTTTTTTAAGCGCGCATGAGGTCAAAGCGCGTGGAGAATTCGGGTAAGAATTCGCCGGTTTGGGAAAAGAACAGATAGCCGGCTGGGCTTTCGGTATCAGTTGGATAGACGCCAACCTTCCAGCCATTCTGGTTGAAGGGGGAATCGTCAATAATCGCTTTCACACGTGCGGCATCACCCAGATAACGTAACGTCAGACGGAGGGCCAGGTCTTCGACTTTGTGCGGATCGGTAATCGGTAATGTGACCAGGATACGATTTTGCCCAAACTCCAAGGTAACGCGCGACCCCGGTTCTACCCCGTACTGCTGCAATTCTTTCAGTGGAATTTGCAAACCTGTACCACTAATCGTGACGTGTGTTTTTTCCATCTTTGTATTTCCCACTTCATGCTCAATCGCCCCGTACCCATGCCAATTATACGCTTGGTCGCGCAACGCGTCAATATCCACTCCTTGACAGTTAGCGTCTGGTTTTGTAAAGTAATGTACGTGTTTCGCTCATCTACAAAAAGTGTGAGTCGTGGTAAAATGGAGGGATGGAATTTCCAATTACCGAACTACTCGATACCAACGCATGTGAAGAGTGGGTTGTCACCCACTTTCATCCAACGGGATTTCGCTGTCCAAAGTGTGGGGCAGACCGGGAGCAAGCGCATCCGTTTCGCCAGACCCGCCAGAGTCAGTTGCAGACATACCGTTGCAATGAATGCGGACAGACGTACAATCTGTACAGCGGAACGATCTTTGCACAGCGCCATCTGACGTTGCGCCAAGTGGTGTTACTGATCCGTGGCTTTGTGAAAGGTGAGCCATCAACGACACTCGCCACCGAGTTGTCCATCCACTACAGCACCGTACTAGAGTTGCGGCATGACTTTCAGGACAATGGCCGTCGCCATCAACCGAATACACCGCTGACTGACCACCATTCAGAAACAGATGAAATGTTCCAGAATGCGGGGGAAAAAAGGGACACAGCACACCGATCCGGCTGACCCACCCCGTCGGCGTGCGAACAACCGGCGTGGACGAGGCACTTACGCCAATGACCGTCCACCTATCGTTGGAACCATCGGGCGAGAAAGTGGACAAGTGCGTTTGCGTGTAACCGATGATACGACCGGCGCAACCTTGCGTGCTCACGTCCACCGGTTCACGCAAACCGATTCTCATCTCTACACCGATGAAAATCAGAGCTACAATCATGTCATTCGCAACCATTCCACCGTCTGTCATTCTGTCCATGAGTACGCCCGTGATGATGATGGCGATGGTATCCGGGAAGTCCATTGTAATACGGCGGAAGGATTGTGGACTGATGGGCGCAACTTCCTCCGCCCTTTCAAAGGAGTTCACAAAAAGTATCTCGCTGGCTATGTCGCCATGACTGAATTCAAGCGTAATCTCAAGCGTATTTCACCTGACTTCATTGCCGCTCTTGTCTCTTTTCACACTTTCCGTAGTTGAGCGAATTTGCGTTTGTTCCAACCTTCCATCAAGGGAATGATCGACGCTACTGCCGCCCCGACATAAAGATCCGTTAGTGCGGTAAGACGGTAGCCCAAGCCCATTCGCCTTCACCAGAGTTTCCACCACGGCTTGCTGGCCTTCTTCTCTGCTTCGACGGCAGCCGGCTTGTCTTCTGCGCTTAGAACCGGCGGTTCCAAAATCCCATTCAAAATTGCCTGCCGATTAGTTACCGTTGCAACCTTAAGGCACTGGAGAGACAATTCGTTGGCAGCGAAGTAGTGGTTTAGTATCTTAATCTGTTCAATGCTAATCTTCCATTCCGGTTCAAACTCGCGTTGTTGCAAAATGGCAAAGAGTGCATTGGCATAGTTCTGCCAGCTTTGTGAAGTGTCGGTAGGCAAGGGAGTAGGATTATTTGCTGTAAGATGGGCAGATGTAATTATTAAGGAATCTTTCCCTAGTTCAATCACTACTTGTATCAAACGCGGGTAGATAGCTATCGCTTCTTGTAATTCTTCTTGATGGAGATTCAGTGTTTCGCGTGCAAAAAGTCGTGCGTAAGACCAAGCATAGAATAGACTATAATCAAATGCAACGTGTGGTGTTATTTCACGGGAAATTGATCTTGTGCGCGAGATAACAAGATTAACTTCTCGTGAGAGCGAATTAGATCGAGAGCGTGCCCGGGTAAGAGCCAGAACGAGATCGATCTCACTTGTGAGAACACTAGCGATTCCAGTCTCTAGATCGCTAGTAATTGTGCTTGCACGCATTAACGCGAGTGAGAGATCGCGCTTGTTAATGATCTCGCTCTCGATTTCGCGAGCAACCTCACGAGCAAGTGCGCTCTCGCCTGCAAGATCGAGGGCGAAAGAAATCGCCATAAAAATGTAGACTAATCGAACAATTCCCTGCCATTTAGCCAACATGTTCGCTGTCCTACCTTTTCGTTCAGCCCATATCAAAATCCAGAGCAGCACTGGATCTTCTTCTACCAATTGATCAACCCCTTGCTGCATGGCAAAAAAGAAATCATTGGCGCTCTCCTCACTCAGCAAGCTGGTCGTCAATAGAAAGACCTCGCGCCAGCGATCATCCCCTAAATGGTCAGCAATCAAGCGCACCACCGCACCGCTGGCCTGGTTTTGTTTGAGGTAATGGGCTGTAAAATATTCCTGAAAGGTAAGATGGGAAAAGGAATAAATCTCTTTGGCCCGTTCGACCAGAATGCTGTGTTGGGCCTCAATCGCCTTGAGGACGATCTGACCATCCAGGTCGGCAACGGCTTTGATATTGGGCAAGGTGGCCAGATAGTCGGTGATCCACCCTTCCAGATCGCGCCGGCGAAAGAAGTATTCGCCCTTTTGAAAGGTGCGGTAGGCAATGCGGGCAAAGAGTTCCTTTTTGCGTTGGGGAGAAAGTTCCCGATAAATCTTCTCATCGGTGTGCAGGGCGTCACGGTCGATCTGGCGACTCGCATCCCACCGCTTCAAGAGGACATCCAGCGCATCCTCATAGAGTTCGGCGTGGGTCGGCGGGAAGGCACGATCTGTGGCAAAGGCCAGGCAGACCAACGAGAGCAAGAGCGGGGTATTGCACAATTCATAGACCCCCTTCTGCTCCGGCTTCCGTAACTCCTGCATAAAAAAGTCATACGTGGCTTTGTCCTCATCAAACCACTTTGCGGCATAGGCAGCAATCTGCTCTGGAGTAAAGTCAGCCACCTCCACCGTCTTGAAGTTCTCAAAAATGTACTCGCTGGCCGCAATGCGACAAGTGATGAGGTGTTGACAGCGGTCATATTGCCGCACAAAATCGCGCAATTGGTGAGTAAGGCGGTCGCGCTTTTTGCCTTCATAGCGCACCTCATCCAGACCATCAAAGACCAGCAATGCTTTGCCCTCTTCCAGCAACAACTTCACAAAGGGGGCGGCATCCGGCACCTGGCAGACGGCAAACCGGCTGACAATAAAGGCAAAGAGATCTTCGTTCTTGCTGCGCGTCCATTCGTGCAACGAGACAAAGATGGGGATACGGTCAATGGTCCGTTCACGCGCCGCTTGCATGGTAATGTATTTGAGGAAGGTCGTCTTGCCCGCCCCCGGCTTGCCCAGAATATAGAAATGGGTGGGGTACTCCCCTAGCATCCCCTGCTGAATCAGTGTCAAACCGCTGACCCGTTCCTGTTGCCCGTGCGCTTGCCGGAAGGAATCGGGATCGGCCTGGTGCAGTTCCTCAATGTTAGCCCGCCGCTGTGCGGTCAATTGCCTGTGGATAAAGACATCGGTAAAGACGTTATCCAACGGCGCATCGACCGTCGCGCCGATGACGCGCAGGCTGCCATAGTGGCGGATCAAGCTGTCGCGATAGGTCTGTTCGGCCTTGCCCCAGTCGAAGCTTTGCCAGGGTGATTGCGCCGTTTCTTTCTTGATTTCAATCGGCCCGAAAAAGTTGATCGTATAGGCGATGCGGTCGCGCCCGGTAAAGTCGCCGCCGCCGGTAGTGACATCGTTGGTCGTCGCGCCGCCACCGGTCTGGATGGAGGGCTGTTCATTCGTGGGCATGGCTCGCGCTCCTTGCGAAACTGACATAGGTCAGGGCTGAGTGATTGGGTCAACGCAGCCTTTATTTTACGTCAGTATGGGTTGTCTTTGAAATTTTGGGTGCTGGCTTGGTGCGTATGGGGTAGCCAACGCCTTTCCCTGTAGAAGGTCGCTTCAATTACCCCTTTGGGGGTTCCAGCAAAAACTGCCAATAGTTGCTGCGGTCGATCCGTTGGACGATACTGCCGGGGTAGCTTTGCAAAAAGTCGGTTGGCTCTTTGAATTTGGCGGTGGGGTTCCACTTGAATTCATAGCCACGCAGCAGACCATCGGCCTCTTCTACATAGTCAATTTCTTTTTGATCATAGGTGCGCCAGAAGTATTGGTTGGCAAATTGCTGGTGATAGCGCAGATATTTCATTCGCTCGACAATACAGAAATTCTCCCATAATGCCCCTACATCATTACGCAAGGCGAGCGGGGCAAAGTTTTGAATCAGGCTGTTGCGAACGCCCAAATCATAGAAGTAGATTTTGACCGATTTTGCCACTTCTTTGCGCAGGTTGCGGCTAAACGCGCCCAGCCGAAAGAGAATAAAACATTGTTCGAGCAGATCAACATAGTTGACGACAGTACGGCGATCAACACCCAATACCTGACCAATCTCCTGGTAGGAAATCTCTTGGCCGATCTGGCGGGCCAACAATTCGAGCAATTTAATCAGCACGGTTGATTTGCTCATGCCGACAAACGCCAGCGCCTCCCGGTAGAGATAGTTCGAGACCAGTTCATCCAATTCAATCCGCGCTTCCTGTTCGGAAAGATCGACAATCGATGGGTAAGCGCCAAAACGCAACAAGAAATCGAGACGGGGTTCGACGGCACTATAGCCCTGGTCGCCGGACAACTCCTGCAAGGCCAGCGGATAAAGTTCAAAACGGTACATACGACCGGTCAATGGTTCCGCCGCCTGATTGACCAGGGTAAAGGACGATGAACCTGTGGCAATCACCTGCATGGTCGGGAATTCGTCAACCAGGATTTTGAGGATGCGGCCAATGTTTTCGATCTGCTGCGCCTCATCCAGCACAACCAAATCCTGGTCGCCCAAAAACGCTTTCAGCGTGGTTGCCTCTTCGACGGCCAAAGCACGCCGCACTGAGAGCAGATCGCAATTCACGTAGCGTGTGCGTTTGTCGACCTGTGACGCCAGGATCTGTTTAACAAGCGTCGTCTTGCCCACGCGGCGCGCACCATACAGGACGATTGTCCGTCCACGAAAAAGATACCGTTCAAGTTGGGCTTGGAGCAAGCGTGTAATCATTATTATGTAAAACAAAACAACCAAATGCTATAAATTACAATAATTTTGACATTGAGATGTCAAAATTATTGTAATTTATAACGCAACGATTGTCAAAGTCGATTAGTGCTGTAGTGCTAACGCTTCGGTAAAAGCCAGCGCATAAGCCAACGCTTCCTCGGCAGACATGGCGGCTCCCTCCTGCCAAGCCGTTGTGTAGGACGCTGCGGTCAGTTGCCCACAGGTCGCCTCGCGAAATTGCTCGTAGTCGGCCTGATCCGCCGGCGTGAGAAACGGGGGCAGAGTGGTGAAGAGACTGTGCGCAGCGCTCAGTAGACGGGCCGCCCGTTGCCCATCACCTAGCTGGCTGGCGACACCCGCCAGACCGGCCAGACAGCGGGCGATCAACGGCTGGCGGCTGGTCGCCCGGCTGAGTTGTAAACTTTCGACAAAGCGTTGTTGTGCGGCAGACAGATCATGCGCAAAGAGCGCCACCATCGCTAGGTGGTGCAGAACAACGGCCAGTCCCGACTTAGACCCTAACGTCTGAAAGAGGGTGCGGCTGGCTTCTCCTGAGCGCTGCGCCAGATCCAGTTCACCTACATAACGGGCGGTTTCGGCCAAGGCGCAGAGCAGCCAGGCTTCATCTTGTTTGATTCCCAACATCTGTGTCAAGGGCAATGTTTCTTGCAGCAGACGCATTTCCTCAGCGTAATCCCCCCGCCGGCTGGCGAGTTGCGCCGCGACATTGAGCGCCTGCATGATGCTGCGCGCATCGCCATTTTTGCGCGCCAGGTGTAGACTCTCTTGCAGGTAGGCGCTGGTTCTCACCAGATCATTCTCTTGCTCAAAGACCAGTTGCGCCAGATCGCCTAACAGTTGGGCAATCCGCCGCTCCTCGCCCAGGGTGCGCAGGAGGGCAAGCGCTTCCTCAAAATAAATAATGGCGCAGGGCTTATCAAGGTGAATGTAATACCAGCCAATCGACCGCAAGGCTAGCGCGATCCCCAACTGATCATCCAGTTCACGGGCCAGCGTAAGACTGACTTGATGGTGCGTAAAGGCCAGTTCCCGCTCACCCTGCGCCCCCAGCAAGTCACCGAGCCGCACCAGCGCTCTGACACGCAGCGGGGAAGGCGTCACCGTTTGCTGTAAAGCCTGTTGCAACCAATCGCGCCCTTCGCTAATATAGCCACGATGACGCCAAAAGCTCCCCAGACTGACGGCTAATGCCAGCGCCAGATCGCAGGCGTTGAGTAAGGCCCAGGTCAAGGCGGCGCGCAAATTGTCATGATTGATCTCCAGACAATCGAGCATCTGGCGATGTTCTTTGGTATGCAACTTGGCTTCGGCCTCCTGCGCCAGGGCCAGATAGTAATGGCAGTGGCGTTGCTGGGCGGCGCTGAGTTCCCCCGCCGCCTGCAATTTTTCCAAGAGATATTGCCGGATCAACTCGTGGATGGCATAGCGCTCGGCGTCCAACGGGTTTGTCCCCAGTTGCACCAGCGATTTATCAACTAACGCCGCCAGTTCCGGCAAAGTAGCGCCGGCAACCTGTTGCGCCGCAATGCCATAAAAGCCGCCACGGAAGACCGCCAGTTGGCGCAGGAGGTGCTGTTCCGCGGTTGTCAACAAGCGCCAGGAATGGTCAAGGCTGGTATGAAGGCTTTGATGACGCAGGGGGCGATCGCGCATTGGTCGCGCTGCCAGGGGTTGGCCGTGCGCTAGATCCGCAGCAATTTGAGCGCAGGTAGAATGTTGGGCCGCGCCCGCGGCCAGCTCCAGCGCTAATGGGATCCCTTCGGTCAACCGGCAGATCTGACTGATGGCCTGGCGTTCGGCCAGATCTGGCGCAAAGTGACGGTGAAGCTGGCGCACGCGTTGCCAGAAGAGCGCCAGCGCCGGGTATGTGTGTTCGGCGGCGGCTTGACTGGCGCTGCCATTGGCGTGCGCCGGCTGCGCCGTTGGGTAGGCCAGCCCCGTGAGGGTCAGGAGCCATTCGGCTTGCAACTGTAAGCGTTCGCGCGAGGTGACAAGTACTGTCACATTCGGCGCGCTTTGCAACAATGCGAGCAACAAGGTGACATCGGGCAACAGTTGCTCATAGTTATCCAGTACCAGCAACAGCCGCCGCGGGCGCAGCCAGGTGAGCAATTGTTGTTGCGGGCTTTGCGTACTTTTGCGGTCGAGCGCCAGGGCGTTGAGCAGCGCATCAGGTAAAAATTGCGCCGTGGTGACACCGGCCAAAGCGACAAACGCGGCGCCGGCCGGAAAAGCACTTGTCACCGCGGGTTCGCTGGCGGCAGCTACTGCCAATCGCGTCTTGCCAATGCCACCTGGCCCAAAGAGGGTGATCAAGCGGCAAGCAGGATTGGTCAGCAACGCACTCAATTCGGCTAATTCTTGCGTCCGTCCAATGAGTGGCGTTGTGGCGGCGGGAACAGCGAAGAGCGGTTCGTGCGCCGCGTCCGGCAGGGCAATGGCGGGCGACGGCAGCGGGGGCAGCGCGTGACTTGCGCTTTGCCCGTTCCGCTTGACCGACCACGCTTTGTCGTCACGAATCTGCGCATAGAGGGTCACGGTTTCCTGATCCGGCGCGACCCCCAACTCCTCATTCAACACCTGACAACAGACCACATATTGGGCCAACGCCGCCGCTCGTTGACCGTTGCGGGCCAGCCACAGCATCAACTGGCGATGCGCTTCTTCGCGCCACGGTTCCAGCGTCAACAGGCGACGGGTCTGGGTGATGGCCTGGGGCAGATCGCCCTGTTGCTCATAAAGATTGGCTAGCGTATACAAGCCCTGCACCACCGTTTCCCGATAGTGGGCGCGCTGAACCAGCACCCATTGTTCAAAATCGGGCGCTTCTCGCACATAAAAGCCTTCCAGAAAGTCGCCGCGGTAGAGCGTCAACGCCGCTTGCAAGGAGGCGACTGGGGCCAGCGCGGCGGCATGACCAACACCGGCCGCAAAGCGCTCCGTGTCCAGGTGATACGGATAGTCCCGATTGAACGCGGCTTGTTGCCGTTCGATCAAGAGCGCATCCCCAACCAGATCGTGTAGATTCGAGAGACACTTGCTCAGGCTGACGCGGGCCGCAGCTTCGGGTTGGTCGCCCCACAAGAGACCGGCCAACGCCGGGCGCGCATGGGGTCGGCCCGTGACCGCGAGATAGTAGAGCAACGCCTGCGCTTTGCTGGAGCGAAAGCCGGTCACCACCTGACCATGCTGCCGCACTTCCGGCGTGCCAAATAGGGTTAAGGCAAGACGCATAGAGAAGCCTCCACGGGTAGATGAAGGTGGGAACAACCGGGCGCGATCAAAGGGAGAGCCGACGGCACAGCGTTCCTCAACCGGTAATTATCGCGATAGCAAGCTTTGTGGAGAATGCGCGGGTCAACGAAGCGGGCGGCTGAGGCGCAATCTGCACACAGTAGTGGTGTTCATTCGATTCATTGTCATCATTGCACCTCCTTTCATGCTAGTGGGTTGATCAGCCGATGATGGCATCGTAACATCCTGCGTAGCCTTTGTCAAATGGTTAGCAGATTTATTAGAAAAATGGACAGCAAGTTCACCGCGTTGCTGTCGCGATCCTGTGCTATACTGTCCCGACAACGCAAAATCGGGATTGTTTGACGGCTTTGTGATCGGTTTGGTACAACCCAATGGTGACTCTCCACATCCAACTGCTGGGTAATTTTCAACTACGCTACGGCGACCAGGTGGTGACGACCGTCAACCAGCCGCGGCTACAATCGTTGTTGGCCTATCTCTTGCTCCATCGCCATGCCCCGCAGGCCCGCCACCATCTCGCCTTTACCTTCTGGCCGGATGTGCAGGAAGCGCAGGCACGCAACAATCTGCGCCAAATGCTACACCAGTGGCGCCATGCGTTGCCTGCCGCCACTCAATTTTTGCAGACCGATGCCAATACGGTGGAGTGGATCGCCGACGGCCCGTTTCGCCTGGATGTCGCTGACTTTGAAGCGGCGGTGCGTCAGGCCGCCAACCTTGGCCGTAACGCCGACGGGGCGGCAGCCGCGCACGCCTTGCAAACCGCCCTTGCGTTGTACCAAGGCGATCTGCTGCCAAGCTGCTATGATGATTGGATCATGGCCGAACGGGATCGGCTGCGCCAACAGGCCCAGCAGCTTTGCCGGCAACTCAGCCAACGGCTTGAAGCCGGGCGCGCATACGCAGATGCACTAACCGTGGTGCAACGCCTACAGCAACTGGACCCGCTCGACGAAACCACCTATGTGAGCTTGATGCGACTGCACGCCTTGAACCAGGATCGGGCCAGTGCGCTGCGCGTCTATCATGAGTGCGTCACCCTCTTGCAACGAGAGTTGGGGGTGGAACCGGGTGATGAGTTGCAAGCCGGCTACAAACGGCTGCGCCAGCTTGAGCGCCAACCAACCATGGCGGCGCCCCAACCAACGCCGCACGCCAGTCTGCTGCCGTTGATTGGTCGCCAACCGGAATGGGAACGGCTGCGGGCGTGCTGGCAAGCGGCGGCGCGTGGCCAACCGGCGTTGGCGCTCATCACCGGGGAAGCTGGCATTGGCAAGACACGCCTGGCGGAAGAGCTATGGGCGTGGGCGGCCACGCCAACGCTTCTTTGAAGCGCTGGTTCGTGGACTGCTGGCTGGTCAGGCGCCACTTTTGTTGCTGATCGATGATTTACAGTGGTGCGATCAAGAAACGCTGGAATGGCTGCATTTTCTGCTGCGCTTTGATGCCAAAGCCCGGTTGCTCGTGGTCGGCACGGCGCGCAGTGAAGAGCTACCGGCCAATCCGGCGCTCCTCACCCTGGTGCGGGCGTTACAGGGTGGGCGTCAACTGCATGAATTTGCGCTGCCGCCGCTGGATGCCGCCGAGGTGGGCAAATTGGCTGTCACCATTAGCACGCGCGAACTTGCCGTCGCCGAGACGATGCACCTTTTTCGTGAGAGTGAAGGCAATCCCCTCTTTGTCGTCGAACTGGTGCGGGCCGGGGCGTCGCTGGATCATCAGGAGCCAACCCACTGGCGCGCCTTTACGCCCGCGCCCCACGCGATGGACGCGCCCGCTGCCCTCCCGCCCAACCTCTATGCAGTCATTGCCGGTCGTTTACACCAATTATCGGCGGTGGCGCGCGAATTGATTGGCGTTGCCGCCACCATTGGCCGTGCCTTTACGTTAGGTGTGCTGACGCAGGCTTGTGACCAGAATGAGGCGACGTTGGTCAACGCCCTCGATGAATTGTGGCAACGGCGCATTATCCGCGAGCAAGGCATCCACACCTACGACTTTAGCCATGATAAATTGCGCGACGTCGCCTACCGGGAAATCAGCCCCATGCACCGGCGGCGCCTCCATCGACGGGTGGCCGCGGCGCTGGAAAGCGTGCATACCGACGACCTTGATCCGGTGAGCGGACAACTGGCGGCCCACTATGAACAGGCCGGCTTACCTTTGCGCGCCGTAGCCTACTATCAGCAGGCCGGCGCCGTCGCCCAACGGGTCTATGCCAATGCCGAGGCCATTCATCTTTATGACAAAGGGGTGGTGTTGCTGACGCCATTGCCCGAAACCCCGGAACGCTGGCGACACGAATTGGCCTTACAAAATGCCCTGGTGGCGCCGCTGGCAACCAATGCCGGCTATGGCGCGCCGGCATTGATCGCGGCTTGTCAGCGTGCCCGCACGCTGGCCGGTCAACTGGACACGGCGCCCGACCCGGCGGTGTTGCGAGCGTTGGCGATTGGCAGCGTCGGTCGCTGTTGGTATCGCGAAGCGCAAGATCTGGGTGAACAACTGCTGGCGCTGGCCGACCATGCGCAGGATGCGATCCTCTATACGGAAGCGTACTATGTCTTGGGGGTGACTGCGTTTTTTCAGGGCGAATTTCAACGGGCGCGCCAGCAACTGACGCAAGCGTTGGCCCATTATGCACCGGCCAACTCGCCCATTCACATCGCCCGCTATGCTCAAGACCCCAAAGTCATTTGTCTTTGCCGGTTGGCGTTGACCCTCTGGTATCTGGGCTATCCTGCCCAGGCGCAGCAGACTACCGCCGACGCCTGGGCCTTTGCACAACAACTGGCGCATCCCTTTAGCCTGGTCTACTGTTTGTACTGGAACGCCATGGTGCAGCAGCATTGTGGTCAGATCACAGCCATGCAGGTGCGGATTGAAAGCGGTGCAGAGTTGATTCGCACCCGTCAGCTTGGCACCTTTGCGCACTGGATGGCGAGCCTGCACGGCTGGGCATTGGCGGAACAGGGCGACGTAGTGGCAGGCATGGCCCAGTTGCGCACCAGCATTGAACAAGCACGGGTGGCCGGCACACAGAACCTTGGGTGTTTTAATTTGGGGCTGCTGGCGGCACAAGCCGGCAAGCAGGGTAACTTTGCCGATGCGTCGCACTTACTGGATGAAGCGCTGGCGCGAATGGCGACGACGGGAGAAGCGTGGCGCAAAGCGGAGGTGTACCGTTGTCAAGGTGAACTGCTTGTACAACAGTTTGGCGCTACCGCCGCGAGCGAAGACGCCTTACGCCAGGCCATCGCCCTGGCACAACAGCAAGAAGCCAAAGCGCTGGAATTGCGCGCGGCGTTGAGCCTGGCCCGTCTGTGGCACAGCACCGGTAGAGATGACGAAGCGCGCCAGTTATTAACGCCCATCTATGGTTGGTTTACGGAAGGGTTTGATACACCGGATTTGCGGGAAGCCGCCGCACTGCTCGAAGTATTATAGTATAATGGCTATACGTGACGTTCTGTCCCCCAAAGGTTTACCAAGGTTTCCACCAAAACGCCTTATCGCTCACAGTTCAAGCTGAAAGCGGAGTGCATTAAGAATTTTTTGATGCAAGCGGTTGTCCTGCAATTCAACTAGCGCCCGTTCCAAACGGCTTTTGTCCAAGGTACGAATCTGGTAACAAAGGGCAATGGAATCTTGTTTTAAGCTCGTCTGGACAGCAGGCAATAACACTTCAGTGGGATAGATCGTGCGGGCCGAGGACTTACGCGAGGTAAGCGGAACAACATTAACCACTGGTAACAATTGATTAACCGCTTCTTTGCTCATGACAAGCACAGGTCGTTTGCCGGCCTGCTCTGACCCTAATGTTGGGTCAAGCACAGCAAGAAAAATCCACCACTGATAGCTCATGCAACTGGCTCCCACCATTCGGTATCGACAATGGCAAAGGCTGTCATTGTTTCCTGCAAGTCCGCCATGAAAAGTGGATCTGTCGCGGCATCCGCCATTTGCTGTACCATTCCTTCGTCATCGTTGAGTATACGCTCTAGCTCTATCCGTGGATCCTCTTGCACATATTTTTGCACAAAGCGTAACACAACAGCCTCTAGCTGTTGTGTGGAAATGCCACTAGATTGCGCTTCGCTAGCGACAGCTTCCGGTAATTCAATAACAAGTGTACTCATGACAAGCTCCTCATTTTGAATAAAAATTGATTTTTCGCGTTGGTCTACCACGGCAAACACCAACTCAGCAGGGGTTTCATCGTCAAGATTTGTCGGGCGATCAATAAACGACTCAATCATTTGGGAAAAATCAACATCAGCCATTTCACCGATCAATTTTTCAGACATCCTTCTTCTCCTCTTGGTGTTGCCTGAACTAATATTGATCGTCTCAGCCATTGCAATCGCTCCTCATATAGCGCATTATACCATGTCAACAACCCACGGCTAAAGCACGTGGGCTTGTACCTGACTGGCGCTCATCGCCCTTGTCGAGACGTTCGGCCAATTGACTGTGGCCCTACCCCGAACACGAATGTTCAGAGCAGCATTGGTGTCTGCGTTAGCGGAATGACCGCAGGACACGCATAGAAAAGTGGCTTGGTCTTTTCGGTTAGCTTTATCAATGCAACCACAGACATTGCAAGCTCTAGAGGTATTGTGCGGATCAACCAGGAGGAAAGGAACGCCATACAGTTGGGCTTTGTACTCGATTTTGGAGCGCAGATCATGGAACGACCAAGCATGATGTTGTCTCCGCTGTGCTTTACGAACCGTTACCCGTTTGCGGATACCCGTCAAGTCTTCCAGGGCAATCCCGCGGTTGGTGTCTTTAGCACGTTCAACAATCTGCTTGGCGATCTGGTGGTTCACATCTTTGGCAAAACGCATCTCTTTTTTGGCGCGCTTTTTCAAGAGGCGTTTAGCCGACTTCGTGCCTTTGCTTTGTAACTTAGCGCGCAACTTCGCATGACGTTTGCGCAGGCTATTAACTTTGTTTCCAGCATACTGCTTACCGTCGCTGTCACTGGCAATGTTCGCAATACCGAGGTCAACACCCAAGAAATCGTCAACATCTTTGGGCGTTGGTTCGTTGACTTCGCAGACGGTAAACAGGTAGAACGCACCGTCGATCAGGCACAGGTCAGACTCACCGCGAGAACCGGACAAGAGTTCTTTCGCCCGGTCATGCACGAAAAACGGCAAGTGCTTAATCCGTCCGTCTACCGTCCAGAGCGAAACCGTGTTCTTGTCCAGATTCCAAGACAAGATACGGCTGTCAAAGGCGATAGAGCCAAACGGCTGAAATTCGCGCTTGACTTTCTTATCCAGCTTATAGGCGTCGGTCACTTTGGCGATGCAACGGATGATAAGCTGCGCGGTCAATTCAAAGGTGGCTTTCACGTCATGATAGACCAGCTTTTGCACCTGGAACTTGCCAAACACACGGTTAGCCCAAGCAATTTCACTGATGAAATTGCAAGCGCTATTCGCGGTTTGGAGTGTTCGCTTCAAGCTATCCGCTTGTGCTTCGGTTGGTGTAAGTTTGACCCTTGCCATTAATTGCATGCAGATAGTGTATCACTATAGTGATAATATGCCAAATCTTGAAACGTCAATTTTGTGGGAACAATGTCCCGCTGAGTACAGCGGCGCTATTCCTCCCACGGCTAATGGGAGTTAGGAATTTGTTTCGGTAATCGTAGGTGCGGTTTGTAACCGCACGGTTCCCAGGGAGCAAGTGCGGTTACAAACCGCACCTACGATTTATGCTATGAACACCACAAGCCAACGCATAGCGAAAGGAGGCAAGATGACAACGCAACCAATCCCCGCACCCGTGATCCAGCAGTTCAAAGCTACCCTCCGCGGCCACCTGCTCCAACCTAATGATGCTGAATATGACAGCGCACGGCGCGTCTACAACGGCATGATCGACAAACGACCGGCGCTGATCGCCCGCTGCCGCGATGTGGCCGATGTGATGAGTGCCGTCAATTTCGCCCGCGACCAGCAACTCTTGTTGGCGGTGCGCGGGGGTGGTCATAATGGCGGCGGGTTAGGCGTCTGTGATGATGGGCTGGTCATCGACCTCGCCCCCATGCGCGGCATTCGCGTGGACCCGACGGCGCGCACCGTGTGCGTGGAGGGCGGCTGCACCTGGGGCGATGTCGATCATGCCACCCATGCCTTTGGTCTCGCTACGCCCAGCGGCATTATCTCCTCCACCGGCGTCGGCGGGTTGACGCTGGGCGGCGGCATCGGTCATCTGACCCGCCAATATGGGTTGACCATTGATAACCTGCTGGCGGTGGACATGGTGTTGGCGGACGGCGCTTTTGTCACGGCCAACGCCGAGCAGAACAGCGATCTCTTCTGGGCGGTGCGCGGTGGTGGCGGGAACTTTGGCGTCGTGACCGCGTTCCGCTTCCGCTTACACCCAATCCATACCGTCTATGCCGGACCGATCCTCTGGCATATCGAGCAAGCCGCCGATGTCATGCGCTTCTACCGCGACTTTATTGGTCAAGCCGACGAGGCATTTAATGCCTGGTTTGCCTTCATGAAGGTGCCGCCGGGGCCGCCTTTCCCGGAAGCGCTTCATGCCCAAACGATGTGCGGTGTTGTCTGTTGTTACGCTGGCCCACTCGACAAGGCCGAAGCTCTCTTCCAGCCGCTGCGTCAGTTCGGGTCACCGGCGTTGGATTTTGCCGGCCCCTACCCTACCCGGCGCTCCAAAGTATGTTTGATTCCCTGCTGCCGGTGGGGATGCAATGGTATTGGCGGGCCGACTTTGTCAACGAACTGAGCGACCAGGCGATTGCGCTCAATGTCAAGTATGGCGCGCAAATTCCCACCCTGCTCTCGCAGATGCACCTCTACCCGCTGGACGGCGCCGCCCAGCGAGTAGGCAATGTGGACACCGCCTTCAGCTATCGTGATGCCAAATGGGCGCAGGTGATCGTCGGCGTGGACCCCGACCCGGCCAACAATGCTCGCATCATGACCTGGTGCCAGGATTACTGGCTGGCGCTCCATCCCTACTCGGCGGGCGGCGCTTATGTCAACTTTATGATGGAAGAAGGGCAGGCGCGCGCGATTTGTAACCCAGCGTAAGAAAGGGGAGAGCGCCAAACACTACAACGGATTCAGAAGGTAACGGATTGCCTGCTTGCTCACTGGAAATGGTTGGAATAGCAAGCACAAAACATTTTATTCGTAACCATTCGGCGCCACCACGAAAATCCGCTTCTTTCTGAATCCGTTGTAGTGTTTGGCGACCCCACGTCCTTCGCTTGATGCGTATCGGTTACATACCGCTCTTACCTATCTCAACCTGTTTTTTTATAAGCAAGGAGCAAACTGATGAAGTCGATCGCGCGTTGTTTCATTCTGTTGTCTATTGTCTTGTGGACGGCCTGTGTACCGATCCAAGCACCGCCGGCGGCGCCAGCCGCGGCACCGGCGGCCGCACCGGTTGTCCTTGGCCCAACCGCGGAGCTATCCGGTGAGTTTGATCTGGTGCAATTGATTGTCGACTTTCCCCCCGGCACCTGGACGCCCGCGCATACACATGGCGGCATGTTGTTGGTGACGGTGCTGAAAGGTGAGCAAACGGTACGTGATGAGCAAGGCAACGAGCAGATCTACAAAGCCGGCGAGAGTTTCACCGAAACGCCCGGCGAGTATCTCGAAATCGGCAATGCCGGGCAGGAATTAGTCACGGTCTCGGCGGTGGCGCTGCTGCCCAAAGAGGCAAAATTATCGACGACCAAAGAGGGCATCAACACCGACAACGCGCCCCCTGGCCCCACCACCGTCTATCAAAACCGCCTACCCGTGACGGAAGCGCTTGGTGAATTTGAACTGGTGCAATTGCTGGTCGATTTTCCCACCGGCGCCTGGACGCCAGCCCATACCCATGGCGGGATGTTGCTGGTGACCGTACTAAGCGGTGAGCAAACCGTGCGCGACGATCAAGGCAACGAGAAGATCTACAAAGCCGGTGAGGCTTTCACCGAGACGCCGGGGGAGTATCTCGAAATTGGCAATGTTGGGGAGGAATTAGTTACGGTCTCGGCAGTGGCGTTGTTGCCCAAAGGGGCAAAGCTGTCCACAACCAAAGAGGGTATCAGTACCGATAAGGCACCCCCAGGCCCGACAACGCTCTATCAAGTTAGGTTGGCAGCCAACAGTGTGGCTGCGCCGTAACGCCGACACAATGCTGGTTGCGCCGGTGTTGTGAACACACCAGTCATAAAGAAGTGGTGATTCAACACATCGATCATAGCGATCCGCTGCCGGGAAGCTTGCCACCTTGCTGGGCCGCTTCCCGGCAGCGGATCGCCGCTTGCTGGGGATGCAGAGGCTCATGCCAAAGGAAAGCGCAATGCACAAGCAAAGACCAGTTCTTGAATGGACGATCGCGGAAAACGACGCAGAGTGGGAACGCCGCTGTCTCCTGATTGGCGCAGAAAGCGAACCGGTCGCCACTCCTCACCCGCGCCCGCAGCGTTACTTTTGGCGTGGGGCAGCCTTGCTCCTGCTGTTCGTGGCCGTCGGTGGCTGGCAACGGAGCACGACCCAAGACCGGATGCCGCTGGACACAGTGGTCGTAACAGAGAGGGCGCTAGGCAAGCTGCGGGCAGATGCGCAAGTCGGGGCGGTCATGACTGCCAACCGCCCCAATGACCCGAATGCCACTGGCTGGTGGCCCCAGGAAGCACGCGCGTATATCAGTTTGTCCACCGCCCTACAAACCACGAAACTGATAGGTCATGGTGATAGAGCCATATCCGTAGTCGAATTGGGGGGTGGACGCGGGCTGGCGCACATCGTCACGACGGCCGCAACCGGCGCACCAGCGTACCGACAGACGCGCTTCTATCGGCGCTCGCCCGCGGGTTGGGTGCAGACGGAGCCGGTGGCTGACCTCTGGGGCGCAGAGCGCAGCCTGGAAACGACCTTCTTCGTCTTTCACTTCCAGCAGAATGATACCCCAGCCGTTACGGCGGTCGCACCGCAGCTTGATGCACTGTACACGAGCCTGCGGCGTAACTTTGGGTTGCCCATCTCGCTGATGAACCTGCCAATTGCGTTGGGTGGAGAAAAGCTACACATCGATGTGCGTATAACGCATCCCACTGGCGCACCGAACCAAGTCGATGCGCTGGCACGCATCCGTGTGTCTTCGCCGGCACTGTATGTCGCACCCGTTGACCTGACCGATGCCGAACTGCTGGCGCAGGCGATTGCCCTGCCGCTGCTCGATCAGGTGTTGGCCCAAGCTAGTGAGCATCATGCGATTGGCGCGTCCTGGCGGTCCATGTTGCCTGGTCTGCACTTATGGCAACTGTGGGCGCTGGATCTACCCTTAGCCGCCTGGCGGGAAGAGGTGGTTATGCCGTGCCATTAGCCAACCAGTCAGGCTCTACCTGTCAACGACAGGTGAACACCATCAACAACCATAAAGCAAGAGACCAATGACAAATCCACCAACCACGGTGGGCAGATGGCGTCAGACCGAAAGGAGACTGTTCCTGTGAAAATCCTACTTTTGAATCCAAATCGGCTCACGCCGCCCATCTTTCCTTGCGGCTTAGAGTACACCGCCGAGTTTCTGCACCAGCAAGGGCACGCGATTACTGTACTCGATTTGAATGTGACCCAGGATCTCACGCCAGTCGCCGAGCAGGAGTTGGTGCTGGTTGGAGTGCGTAATCTGGATAGCGGGGCCAACAATCAAGCCTTTGAATTGGACAAAACCCGCCAACTCATTGCGGAAATCCGCAGGCACTACAAGGGAGTCATCGCCATTGCTGGCGCAGCGGTCAACCTGGTCCCGGAAGCGATTCGCGACTACTTGCAAGTAGAGTATGCCCTCGTCTCGAAAGGCTTTGGCGCGTTGCAACAGTTCGTAAGTCAACTCGCCCAAGGGATCGAGCCACCAAGGGTGCTTACCGATTACACAGAATTTATCCATGGCACGTTTCGCCGCAATTTTGTCGATAAAGGTTTTTATCAAAAGGATGCCGGCCGGATTGGCGTTGCGACAAAATTTGGTTGTCCCATCGGGTGTGATTATTGTGTCTATCCGGCCGTTGATGGGCAGCGGATGAGGGCGCGAGCAGCGGATGAGGTCGTCGAGGAAATTGGTCATTTGGTCGCAGCAGGCGTAAAGCGTATTTTCTTTGTGGATGCACAGTTCAATATTCCAGTGAAACACGCGCTGACCATCCTGCAAAGGCTTCTCGATCAAGGCATTGCCGTCGATTGGGATGGCTTTCATAATCCCCATCCTAAAGCGCTGACCACCGACTATGTGCGTTGTTATCAGGCATTTGGCAACCAGCATATCTATTTGGGCATTGACAGTTTGTCCGATCCGGTGTTGAAGGCCATGCGCAAAGGGTTTACCGTCGCCGACATCGAACAGGCCGTGGATCGCTGTCGCGCGGTCGGGTTGGATGTGAGTTGCAGCCTGCTCTTTGGGCATCCGGCAGAAACGGTTGCTACGGTCACGGAGACCTTTCAGCGGCTGGATGCGCTCCAGTTCCATTATGTGGATGTCAGCCCTGCCATCCGCATTTATCCCAAGACGGCGTTGTATCAAACCGCGGTGACGCAAGGGCTAGTTCAGGCGGGCGATCCGTTGCTTCGTCCGCTCTTTTATCCTGTGGCGGAGCCGGTTGCCAAGACGATTCAACAATTGGCTGGTGAACGGGTCAATTGTCACCGGCCTGGCTATCTGCAATATGTTGACTTGCGCTCGCTGTGAGCAAGAAGGTTATCCCTTGAACGGAACCCCAGCAACCTACGCTGTTACGCGATGAATAGCGCACCCTGGCCACAACCAAACGGCTTTCCCCTGCGTTTGATTGCACCAATGACAAACGATCATGGCAATTTTCTGGAAAAGCTCGTCGCGATCTCGTCGCGATTCCGTCCCGACGGCCGGCTATGCTACCACCACAACGACGACACAATACCAATATGCTAGTTTCACAAGTAGCTGGACACTATCCCAATCAATATGATGAACAGCAAACCACCCTATTACCGCATCTACCTCTTGACCGTCTGGCAGGAGCAAAATCGTGGCCCGCCGGAACGCATCATCTGGCGCTTTCGCCTGGAAGACCCGCGTACAGGTCGGCAGCAACTTTTTGCTGACGCCACGATGTTGATGAGTGCGCTCCAAGCGCTCGCAACTGAAGTTACCGGCGCCAAGCCCGAAGGAGAGGCTGAATGACAAGGTTACGCTGTCAGTTCACACCGTTTGTCCCATTTTTGTATGCTTGCCATTCGTTCACAACTAATCCAAGGAGCAAACCAATGAAGTTGATCCCGCGCTATTTCATCATCTTGTGTCTCTTGTTGACCGGCTGTCTCCCGGCGCCCACGGCCCCGCCGGTGGAACCCAACGCCGGCCATTGGCAGACCTGGGTCGTGACCGATGTGGCGGCGGTGCGCCCGTCGGCGCCGCCCGACCAAGCCGCCACCCAAGCGGAGTTAAAGGAAGTGCAGGCGGCGGTGGCCGGACGCGATGAAGCCACCCTGCAACAGATCGCCTACTGGGACAGCGGCGCACCCTCCTACCGCTGGATCGAAATTGCCTTTGCGCAAAATCGCGCCAAACCCGCACCGGGTCCGCGGGTGGTACGACTGATGTCATTACTCAACGTGGCGATTTATGACGCGCTGGTCGTGGCGTGGGACACGAAATACACCTACAACCGCCCACGCCCCGCCGCCCCTGGTTTGCAGGTATTGGCGCAACACACCAACAGCCCATCCTATCCATCCGAACATGCGGTGGCGGCAGGAGCAGCCTCGACCATCCTGGCTTACATCTATCCCGACATTGCACAGGAATTCCTGGACAAAGCACAAGCCGCAGCCAATTCCCGTGTGTTGGCTGGCGCGCACTACCCCAGTGATGTGGCGGCTGGATTGGCGCTGGGCAAAGCTGTAGCCGAACAGGTGATCGCCCGCGCCCAGGTGGACGATGCCCTGCCCGCCTGGGATGGCGTGATCCCCAGCGAACCCGGTCACTGGACGGGCGAGAAACCCGTCGAGCCGACCGCCGGCAAGTGGCAAACCTGGGTGTTGACTTCGGTAGAGGAAGTTCTTCCCGAACCGCCGCTGGCGGTTGATTCACCCGAACTGGCGGCGGAACTGCAAATGGTGCAGACTTTTACCCGTACCTGGCAGAGCAACTATATCGCCGCTGGCTGGCAGACGCCGACGGGTGCCTTTGAGAGTTGGTACACCTTTGCTAACACACGCATGTTTGAGAGTGGACAGGATGCCAATGCCGTGCGCGCCGCCCGCATCTATGCCATGATGAGTGTGGCGCACTACGATGCGTTGATCGCTTGTTGGCACGCCAAGTATCTCTACTGGTATCCGCGTCCCTTCCAACTCGACCCGGCGCTGACAACGGTCTTCCCGACACCGAACTACCCCAGCTATCCATCGGGGCATGGTTGTGCATCGGGCGCCATCTCCGAAGTGCTGGCGGACCAGTTCCCGGCTTACGCCGACTTTATCCGCGGTCGCGCCACCGAAGCGCTCGATTCACGCCTGTGGGCAGGTAACGGGAGGACTTGAAGAAGGACACAAGAAGAGGTAACATGCTCATTCGATTGGCAACGATGACCGATGCACCCGGCATGGCACAAGTGATGGTTGACACCTGGCTCGCAGCACACCGCGAACAAGTGCCAGAAGGACAATGGCAACGACGGCGCGAGGAGTGGAGCTATGCCGATTCCGAGCGCAGTTGGCGCAGATTGTTGGCGGAAATTGAGGATGGCAGCAATACCGAAGATTGCCCCTATGTCGCTGTCAGTGAGGAAGGCGCAGTGGTGGGCATCGCACTCGGTTGCCCAGCCGGGTTAGAGTTACTGCCCAACGCCGCCGAAGTCAGCGCCCTCTATGTGCGACCCACTGAGCAAGGACAGGGCTTGGGCCGTCGTCTCGTGCAGGCGGTGGCAGCGCATCAAGCCCGATTGGGTCGCCAGGCGCTTATGATTAGCGTACTCACGAACAACGCGCCCGCCCGCCGCTTCTACGAAGCCCTCGGTGGACAGTTGATTGGCACTCGCCAAACCGAAGATTACGGCTATCCGGAACCGCAGGTCGTCTATGGCTGGCCGGATATTCGTGAGTTGGCCTGTATGTTGGATTGATACGCGCCTAAGGATGACTACTATGACTATATCTGATTCTGTTTCTTTGCCACCTATACAACGCCAAGAAGCAACCCCTATGCAGGCATTGCACGCCGAATGTGAGGAACTTGCCCATACGAAGCCCGGGGATGTTCAGAAAATTGCTTCATTACATTTTAAAATGATCCTCAACTACTATGAAGATGTAAGGGAACAGGCACAGCGTAGCTTTTTCTGGGCGCTGGTTGCCGCAGGCGTTGGGACAGCTTTTTTGGTATGCGCAGCGATTGGCTACATGATGAGTACGAGTGCTAACGCCAACCTCAGCTTGGTGGCTGGTGTACTCATTCAAGTCATTTCTGCGATCAACTTCTACCTATATGCACGTACAGCGCGGCAATTCGCTTCCTTTCACATATGTTTAGAAAGAACAAATCGCTTTCTACTCGCTAACAGCTTGTGCGAACATTTAAGTGATGAGCATGGAAATGAAGCACGCAAAGAATTGATTCGCATCATTGCGAATGCACCACTACTGACTTTGGACAACATCAATGGCAATCCGTCACAAGTGGTTGCGTCGAGCTGAGTTCATACGGTTGCAGTGAATATGTACACGACTCGGCTGAGGTCGGTCAGTGCGTGTCCTGGTTGCAGCAATGGTTTCGTCAACTCTTTACCGAGGGCAACGACACGCCACTCGCAGAATCTATACGGCTGGTTTTGTCATCAGTAATGGTCATGAGATGATTGACGTTGCTGGCTGACGCGCCAACATGATGGCCTGCTCTAACGATAGTTTGCGCCCCTTCTCCCAGGCTGCGTTGAAGGTCTGTTCATCGAGTTGGCTGCGAAGTTGGGCAAGCGCCTGCTCTTGATCGGCCTGTTCCAGTGTGTCGAAAACGATGTTGAGCGCCAGTAGCTGGCTTTCTGCCAGGCTGAGCAACGTAGTCGCCAGTGGTAAGCGCCCTTGTAACTGATGAATACGCGCCAGCCCAGCGATCGCTCTGACCATGCCGTGTGGGTTATCCAACTCGCCATAAAGCGCCAGGCTTTCATGATAGAGCGTTTGCGCCATAGTCTGATCATCGAGTTTGCTGCGCACATTGGCCAGCGAAGCCAGTGTCGATGCCACGCCGCGTTTATCGCCAACTTCACGCCGCAATGCCAGGCTCTGTTCGTAAAGCAATTGAGCCTCTGCATAATTCGCTTGTAGATAGGCTACATCGCCTAAACTGATGAGGGGGATGGATGCGCCAAGCTTATTGCCTACTTCGCGGAATAGATTTAAACTTTCGGACAAAACGGTTTGGGCAGTGACAAAGTCGCGCTGGCTTATCGCTACCAGCCCCAAAGCATGGAGCGCGTACCCAATCAGCGGCTTGTTGCCAGCGTTGAGGCGTAACGCCAGACATTCGCTAAAAAACGAGTGAGCTTCCTCATTCTTTCCTTGCTCAAACGCCACATGCCCCAAGATGCTGAGTACCTCGCTCTGCCCAGTTGGATCATTAACCTGGCGATAGAGAGAGAGGCTTGTTTGCAGATTAGCTTGGGCAGACACAAAGTCGCGATTGCGCCAGTGAGCGTGGCCGGCCTTCCACAAGGCTCTGGCCTCCCAACCAAGCGCAGATGCTGCCAAATCTTGGTCGGAACTAGCTTCTTGGTTAGAACTCACTGTGTAGGGCAAGGCCAGCGCTTCTGCCAAAGATTGCCGCCCTTCACGCCAATAACCACGCACATCCCAAAATTCGCTCAATGCGCCTGTCAGACGCAGGGCTTCTGCCCGCAGCCCTTGCTGGATCGCCCAGCCTAAGGCGAGGCGCAGATTGTCGTGGACGCGTTCCAATTGTGTCAGCCAGTGTTCTTGTTGTGAGCTTAGCCTTTGTGCATAGGCTGTTTCAGCCAATTGTGTAAAAAAGTCGAGGTGATTGCTCCGCAGGCGAACATCCTCCCCGGCGCTCAGCAGCTTTTCATGTGCGTATTCCCGAATCGTCTCCAACAGTCGGTAGTGCGTTTCCTCGCCAACATGGCTGATCACCACCAGCGATTTATCGACCAAGTTCGTCATCAGGTCGAGCAGCGAAGTGGCAAACGGGCCACAGACCTGTTCGACGGCCGTCAGCGGAAAGCCACCAGCGAAAACGGCCAAGCGGCGCAACAATACGCGTTCAGCTTCCGTCAACAGGTTGTAGCTCCAATCAATGGTGGCGCGTAAGGTTTGCTGGCGCGGCGGTGCGGCACGGCTACCGGCGGTCAGCAGATGCAAACTCTCGTGCAAGCGTGCGGCGATGTGGGCGATGGGGAGAAGCCGTGCGCGTGCTGCTGCCAATTCTAGTGCCAGCGGAATGCCGTCGAGTCTGCGGCAGATCTGCACGATCGCTGTCACGTCAGCATCATTGAGTACGAAGCGCGGGTGAATTTGGTGTACCCGTTGTAAAAAGAGTTGCAGTGCCGCATAGCTGGTCAAAACATGGGCGGGTTCGGTTTTTTGTGCTGATAGTTGCAGCGCTGGATAGGCCAACCCTGTCAATTCGTGCAGATATTCGGCCTGGAGCGCCAACCGCTCACGCGAAGTCACCAACAGGGTAACGCTCGGCGCTGATTGTAGGATCGCCAGCAACAGATCGACATCCGGCAGTAATTGCTCGTAGTTATCCAAAACTAACAAACAATTTTGACGAGCTAACGTGGCGCAAAGCTGTTGTTGCGGCGCCTGCGACCCCTGTAACGGAACATTGAGCGCACTGAGAATCGCTTGCGCCAGAAATTGCGCCGACGAAACACCAGCCAACGGTACAAAGAGTGCCCCATGCTGAAAGTTGGCGCTTTGCTCTGTGGCAGCCGCCAACGCCAGGCGGGTCTTCCCCATGCCGCCCGCCCCCATAATGGTGATCAAGCGGCACATCGGGTTGCCGATCAACTCGCCCAGTTCGGCTAGTTCATGGTCGCGACCAATCAGCGGGGTAGGGGGAATCGGTAGAGGGGGTGGGACAGGGTGCGGGGGGGAATGGGTGGCGGGGTGATCCTGCGGGGCATTCACCTTGTCACCCTGCCATCTTGTCACCGTGTCAAATACACCGGTGCGGATGGCTTCAACCAGTGCCAGTGTCTCGGCATCCGGCTCGACCGCCAACTCTTCAGCCAACACTTGGCGACAGGTTTCAAACTGCGCCAGCGCCGCGGCCCGTTGACCATTACGCGCCAGCCGGGTCATCAACTGGCGGTGCGCCTCTTCCCGCCACGGTTCCAGGGTCAACAGACGGCGGGTGTGGCTGATGGCCGCGGCTAAGTCGCCTCCTTGCTCATGCCAGTTGGCAAGCGTATATAGCCCTTGCAGTACAGCTTCGCGATAGTGAGCGCGCTGCACCAGCACCCACTGTTCAAAGTCGGGCGCTTCGCGGACATAGAAACCTTCCAAAAAGTCGCCACGGTAGAGCGCCAAGGCGGCTTGCCAGGTGTGGATCGTTTCCGGTGTGGGTGGTTGACCAATGCCGGCCAGAAAACCTTCGGTGTCCAGGTGATAAGGCTGCTGGCGGTTGAAGGCGACCGTCTGCCGGTCTACTACTACGGTGTCACCGACCAGATCGCGCAGGTTGGAGAGACATTTGCTCAGGCTGGTGCGCGCCGCCGCTTCCGGTTGATCGCCCCAGAAGAGACCGGCCAACGTCGGGCGCGTGTGGGGCCGCCCGGTGACCGCGAGGTAATAGAGCAACGCTTGCGCTTTGCTGGAGCGGAAGCCGGTCACGGGCTGACCATGATAGTGTACGGCCGGACTGCCGAATAGGGTCAGTTGAAGTACGTTAGTCATAGGATGAAGTTGGGCATCGCTCGTCGCGGTTTCGTCGCGCTGTTGTAGTAAGCTGCGATAGCGCCGCCACCATCGTAACTATGTGGTCATTATAGCGTATTTGCTGGCGCTTGTGAAGGGGGTAAAAATCAGCATAATACAGGCAAAGGAGCAATCCATGATGGATCAGCAAAGTTAGATCGAACTCGCAACCACGGTCTGCGACCATGCTGGCTCCAGCCAGGGTCGCTAGAGATTATCCACACCTGGGAAAAGATGTTAGACGGCAAGTGGAGTGTGCTGTGTTACACTAGGATGTTTCTCCAACGGGGTATTGGTCGACAACGGATAAGGCTGAATCAACACCGAAGCGGGAATGCCGGTCCCTGCCTCCAAGCGGCGAATCATCGCCAAGGTCAAGCGGCGGCGACGGTTCATAATCTCGGAGACGCGATGGGCTGAACCGATAAACGGCTCTAATGTTTTGCGCGTCAACCCTCGGCTTTCCAGATAGTATTCAAGCGCTGCAATCGGTGAAGGTTTGGGAATGGGATAACGCGCATCTTCATAGACTTTGACCAGTGTTGCCAATACATCCAGGCGATCTTCCTCTGGCGAGCCAGGGGCAGCATTCATAAGCGACTCGATTTCATGCAGAGCAGCTTGGTAATCGTGTTCAGTACGAATCGGCTTAATTTCCATATGGATTCCTCAAATTGTTACTGCATCGATCCGATCATATTCGACATGGGTTCCGATAAAACGGATATAGACGATCTCTGTGTTGTAGTGAATATGCGTCACCAGGCGATAGTGATTGCCGCGAATGTTGAAGACAACTCGATTGTTTGCCAGAAAAGAGGCGCTTGCATACACCGCTCGAATATCCGCTGGTGTTTTCCAGAGTGAACGTTCGGTGTCGTCATACCAGGCTTGTAGGGCTTCTTCAGCGTCAGAATGTTTTTCCCAAAATTCGCGTAATGTACTCTTGGCAATAATTCGCATACGGTTGTTCACTAATTGTTAGTCCCATTTTGGGATATTGTAGCATCTGTACAGCTTTATGTCAATTGTCAAATATCTACAGGATGCATCTCAGGTCCCAGGCAGAAGCCTTAATTGCCGAGGCAACGGCTGACCCCGATGTGATCGGCCTGGTGTTGACCGGCTCGCGGGCGATTGGCGCGACCGGTCCTGATTCGGATTATGATGTCGTCTTTGTCGTTACCGATGATGCGCTAGCGCGCTATGAAGCGACGAAAACCTTCCCGCCACGCGGGATCACGCTGCCATCATCCATTAGCACAAAAGATATGTGGAATGAATCACCGCGCAGCCTGCAACTGGAAAACGTTGTCGCCGGGGTATTGCCAACCTGGGCAGAGGCGCGCATTCTCTATGACCGCAGCGGGGAGACAGAACGTATTTTTGCCCCCTTGCGCTTTATGACGGCGGAGCAAGCAAAGAAGGCCGCCGCCGGTTTTTATGACGCCTATCTGAATGGCTTCTACCGTTCGCTCAAATGCTGGCGACGGGGCAACACATTGGGCGGTCGTTTGGAAGCAGCGCAATCGACAGATTACCTCTTACATCTGCTCTTTGCCCTGGAGCAACGCTGGCGCCCCTATAGTAGCCGGCTGATTTTCCACCTACATCATCTGGCTGGGCAAGGCTGGCAGAGCGGTGAATTGGATGTGTTTTTGCTCGATCTGATCAGCACCGGCAACCCAACTCGTCAACAAGCGCTCATGCGGCGCGTTGCCGCCCTGCTGAATGAGCGCGGTTTTGCTCATGTCTATGATGATTGGGAAGGGAAAATCGATCAGGCGCTCGGTTGGGTTTTTGCTTGGTCGATTGCGCCAGGATAAATCATAAGGAGCCACCATGTCCAACCTTCACTTTGACTGGATCACCATCCCCGCCGGCGACTGCTGGATCGGCAGCGACCCGGCGCAAGATGACCTTGCCTTGGCCTGTGAATTGCCACAACATCAACTCTACCTGCCCACCTACCAGATCGCCCGCGTCCCCGTGACCGTGGCGCAGTTTGCCGCGTTCACCCAAGCCACAGGTTATCACACTACCGCCGAGTTGCAGGGTAACAGTTGGGGCGTCAATCCATCTGGCTGGTACGAAATCCCCGGCGCCACCTGGCGGAACCCGCGTGGTGGCGAAGACGAACGCGCACGCAAAGCCGATCACCCTGTAACCTGTGTCTCGTGGTATGATGCGCTGGCCTTTTGTCGCTGGGCCGGGGTGCGTCTGCCCAGCGAGGTCGAGTGGGAAAAGGCGGCGCGCGGCGCTGATCAACGACTCTTCCCCTGGGGTAATGCGCCAGCGACAGCCCAGCACGGCAATTGTGACTTCATCATTGGCGACACGACGCCAGTCGGCACTTATCCCCTCGGCGCCAGCCCTTATGGCATGCTCGACGCCCTCGGCAATGTGCGCGAATGGACGTCAACCCTGTGGGGGCCATATGCGGATCTGTCCGCCTATGCCTACCCCTATCAGTCTGACGATGGCCGTGAAGACGCCGCCGCGCCGGACGCGGTCTGTCGCGTCATGCACCAGGGTTCGTTTGCCAGCAACGTGCAGAATCTGCGCTGCGCCGCTCGGCATGGCAACCCGCCGACCCACCGCGATTTTGTGAGTGGCTTTCGCGTGGCGACCAGCGTATAACGCGGTTGGCGCCATTCTATATCCAATCACAGATCAAGGGTATAGATCAGATATAGCTTCCGCCACCCAGGAACCCGCCTTACACGCCTCGCCCCCCGCCTCCGGTACAGTAGCAGCACAGTTTTCTCTACATCTGATATCAATTCCTTGTGTGCGTGTTCATGGGAGGCAACGATGCTACGTCTACGTACTTACTGGGTTCCCGCTTTGCTTGTTCTGGCACTCTTGTTGAGTGCATGCGCCAACCAGGGGGGGACAGGGCAAGTTGGTAATCAAACGGGTAATCAGACTGGCGGCGAGGGGGGGGCTCCTGTCACCCTCACCTTTGTCGGCTGGGGCGGACCGGATGAGCAGGAGGTCTTCCGCCAACTGGTGGAAACCTTCAACCAGAACAACCCCGATATTGTCATTGAGTATACGCCCATTCCCGACGACTATGTGACCAAGCTCAACACCATGATCGCCGGCGGCACGCCGCCTGACATCGCTTATATCCCCGACGGCAATTTCTCGGCCTTTGCCCCCAGAGGCGCATTGGTCAACTTGCAACCCTTTGTCGATGCCAGCACAGTGATTGATCCGGCGAATATCTGGGATACCGCGTTGGGACGCTACCGCTATGATCAGGAGACGCGCACCTTTGGCACTGGTGACATCTATGCCTTGCCCAAAGACATCGGCCCCACTGTCCTCTACATCAACAAAGATCTCTTTACGGCTGCCGGTGTACCGTTACCTGACCCGAATGGGCCGCTGACCTGGGATGAGATCGTCGAGATTGGTCGCCAGATCACGGTGGACGCCAATGGTCGCCATCCCGGCGAAGAGGGCTTTGACATCAACACGGTGGAAGTCTTTGGCGTGGGCGATATCTGGTTTGAAAACGCGGTTTATGGCAACGGCGGGCAGATTGTCTCCGAAGATGGTCGCACCTTTGTGGCTGATATGCCGGAAACGGTTGCCGCCGTCCAGTGGATCGCCGATCTGACCCACAAACACCAGGTTCACCCCACCTCGCAGCAGACCTCGTCCCAATCCATTGGCCAGATGTTTGAGGCGGGCAAGGTGGCGATCAACAGCAATGGGCGTTGGGCGACCACCACCTATCGCAACACCCTCTCCTTTGACTGGGATGTGATCCCCAACCCGGTCGGCCCTAGCGGCAATCTCTATGCCACTGCTGATGATTGCGCCTTTACCGGCTGGTCAGGCTCAGTGGGTATCGGCATCATAGCCGGCTCGAATGGTGAACAGAACGCCGAACAAGCCTTCCGCTTTATCGAGTTCATTGCCGGCGCTGAAGGGCAGACGGAACAGGCCGCGCTTGGTTTCCAGATCCCCAACCAGATCGATCTCGCTAACAGTGATGCCTTCTTACAGCCCGATCAGAAGCCGGAAAACGCCGAAGTCTTTATCGAAGCCGCCCGCTGTGAACGCCCCGGCCCCTGGACACAGACCCCACTCTATGGACAATGGTTTGACGACAACTGGTGGCAAGGCGTCTGGCCCGAAGTGGTAGTCGATGGCACGAAGAGCGCCGAACAGGCCATCAACGAACGCAAAGACGCCTTTCAGGCCGGATTGGATGAGGCGTGGGCGACGATTGAAGAGTAATGTGTGCTGCGTGCTGCGTGCTGCGTGATTCGTTGCCTGAGCCTGTCGAAGGCCACGAATCACGCAGCACGCAGCACGTAGGCAGGAGTCACAATGGCTGCAATCACAACCCCTCGCCCCCGCAGAAGCGCTACGCAATCGATCGACACATTTTGGGGCTATCTCTTTATCGCGGCGCCCTTGCTGGGCTTTCTGATCTTTTCGGCAGGGCCGCTCATCGCCTCCGTGGTGTTGAGCTTTTTCTCGTGGGATCTGCTCAGACCGCCGCGCTGGGTCGGACTGGAGAATTGGCAGGAACTTTTCCTGGAAGATCCGTTGGTCTGGAAGGCGATGGGGAATACGGCTTTTCTGCTGTTGGGCATTCCTATCTCGCTGCTGCTGGCGGTCTTCCTGGCGTCGTTGATGAATCAGCCGGTGCCGGGGCGACAGGCCTTTCGCGTGATCTACTACTTGCCGACGGTTTTGCCGGTGGCGGCGTTGGCGCTGCTCTGGTTGTGGCTGCTCAACCCGGATTATGGCCTGGTCAACAATACGTTGCGCGCGTTGGGCTTGCCCGTCGAATGGACGCGACTTAACTGGTGGCAGGATCGTGCGCTGGTCAAGCCGGCCTTGATCATCATGGGCATCTGGCGGGGCGTCGGCTACCAGGCGCTGGTCTATGTCGCAGCTTTGCAGAGCGTTCCTCGTCAGTTGTACGAAGCGGCGGAAATGGATGGCGCCAACAACTGGCACAAATTCTGGGCTGTCACCTGGCCGATCCTCACGCCGACTACCTTCTTTCTGCTAATTACGGCGTTGATTGGCGGCTTTCAGATCTTTGTCGAACCGGCGATTATGACCAATGGTGGGCCGGCCAATGAGTCGCTGACGATGGTCATGTTGATCTGGCGGAGCGGCTTCCGTGACTTTTCCATGGGTTACGCGGCGGCGCAGGCCTGGCTGCTGGGGGTGATCATTATGGCGATTACCATTCTCAATTTTGTGCTGGCCCGCCGGTGGGTCTTTACCGAGAATGGGTAGGAGCAAAGGGAGCAAGCATGGCGACAACCGCACCAACCTCGGCACGAACATCGACCACCGCCACCACCCAGCCAACGGCGCCGGCGCGCCAACGAACAGGCCGACTGCGCAACTGGCGTTCTCTGGGGTTACTGCTCGCCTTTCTGGTGCTGCTGCTCGGTGCGATTACCCAACTGGCGCCGCTGGTCTACATGGTCTCCACCTCCCTGAAGGATCAACAGGGCATCTTCAGCCTGCCCATTCGCTGGATTCCCGACCCGATCCGCTGGGAGAACTATGAACAGGTCTGGTCGCGCATTGCGCTCTGGCGCGGCTTTGCCAACTCATTGCTGATTGCCAGCACAACCACGGTGATGGAAGTGTTGGTCAGCGCTGCCGCCGGCTATGCCTTTGCCCGCATGAAGTTTCCCGGTCGGCAGGCGATGTTTATGTTGCTGCTGGCGACGATGATGATTCCCGGCGTGGTGACGTTGATTCCGTCCTTTATCCTCTTCCGCTGGCTGGGCTGGATCAACACCTACTGGCCGTTGATTGTGCCGCTCTTCTTTGGCACCGCTTTTGCCATCTTTTTGTCCCGCCAGTTTTTCATGACGTTGCCCGGCGAGTTGGAGGATGCAGCCAAGATCGACGGCGCCAATCCCCTACAAACCTTTTGGTTCATCTTCCTGCCCCTGGCCACGCCGATCCTGGCGACACTGGCCGGCTTGGGTTTTATTGCCCGCTGGAATGATTACCTGGGACCACTCATTTACATCTCGGATCAGCGCAAATATACGATTCCGCTGATGTTGGCCCAACTCAACGGTCTTTATGAGCGGCGCTGGGATCTGCTTATGGCCGGCTCGGTGATTGCGATTGTGCCGATTGTGATTATTCTGCTCTTTATGCAAAAATATTTCGTCGAAAGCGTGGCGACCACGGGGTTGAAAGGCTAGATCATTGTTAATGGAGAATGGAGAACAATTCATGGGTAATGGGGTGACACGGCGATTGCTATCCTGCAAAATGTGGATAGTGGTCGTTGTTCTCTGGTTGGTGGGGTGTGCGACTGTACAACTGCCGGGTGGACAAGCAGGGACGGTGCCACCGCCGACGCCAACCGCAGGAACCATTCCGCCGCCAATAGCAACGCCATCAGGCGCGCAAGCCGGCGTTTATGATAATCCCATCTTCCCCGGTGATTTTCCTGATCCCTTTGTGTTGGCGGTGGAGGATGGCTATTACGCCTATTCGACCAACGTGGGGGATACGAACGTTCCGGTGGTGCGCTTGAGCGAAGATTTCGCTACCTATGAGCGGCTCGGCGATGCACTGCCGACGTTGCCGCTCTGGGCCGGCTGGCATCAGAGTTTGACCTGGGCGCCGGCGGTGTTGCCACGCGGAGAGCAATATGTTCTCTACTACACCGCACGTTACCGGGCCGAAGGGCGTCAATGTATTTCCCGTGCCGTGAGCGACAACCCCGCCGGCCCTTTTACCGATGATTCCAGCGAACCCTTTATCTGCCAGGTTGACTTGGGCGGTTCGATTGATCCCAGCCCCTTTGTTGACAAGGATGGGACACCCTATCTGCTCTGGAAAAATGACGGCAATTGCTGCGGTCGTCCGGTCGGTCTATGGGTGCAACAGTTGAGCGACGACGGATTGAGTTTGGTGGGCGAACCAGTCGAGTTGATCCGGCGCGATCAACTGTGGGAAAGCCCGTTGATCGAAGCGCCGGCGATGGTGGAACATGACAACCAATATTACCTCTTCTACTCTGGCAACTGGTGGGAAAGTCACACCTACGCCGTCGGTTACGCCGTTTGTGAAACGGTGACGGGGCCGTGTGTCAAGCCGCAGCGGGAACCCATCTTTGAATTTAACCAGCAGGCAATGGGGCCGGGCGGCGAAGAGTTTTTCCGTGATGACGAGGGCAATTTATGGATGGTCTATCACGCCTGGACAGCGCCCATTGTCGGCTACCCGGAAGGCGAACGCAGCCTGCGCATCGAGCCGGTGACTTTTGTTGCTGGCAAGCCAACCATCCCTGGTCCAACGGTCGATCCGCAGCCGTTGCCGTAAAGTTAGGCCCACGCAAAGATGACTTTGCCGGTCTTGCCGCTGTCAAAGAGGGCAAAGGCTGCGGGCGCACGTTCAAGCGGGAAGCGATGTGTGACCAGCGCCTCCAGCGGCACTTGCCGCTCTTGGACAAAGCGTAGCATCGCATAATACATCTGAATCGGCAACACGAAGGAACCCATGAGCGTCAACTGCCGCCCGATGATCTGGGACGGACTCAACGTTTTGTCATGGTGACCGATGCCCACAAAGACGGCGCGGCCACCCAGCCGCAAACTATCAACTGCGCCATTTTGACCGGCGGCGCTGCCGGAAGTTTCGTACGCGCAATCCGCCCCCTCGCCGTGGGTTAGCGCCTGGATCGCCTTGACCGGATCGTCTGTTGTGGGGTCGAGCGTTTCATCGGCGCCCAGGCTGCGTGCCAGGTCACGCCGCTCGGCAATCGGGTCGATCCCGATGACCCGTGCCCCCATCGCCTTGGCAAAGAGTGTTCCCGCCAGCCCGACCGGCCCCTGGCCAAAGATGGCGATTGTGTCCGCGCCGGAAGGGTGGAGTTTGGTGATCGAAGAGAAGGCCGTGCCGGCATTACAGGCCATCATCGCGCCAACAGCAAAGGATTGCTCGCTGGGCAGGGGCAGGCAGTTACGCGCATCGGTCAAAATCAGGTCAGCGTCGGAGCCGTGAATGGGGCCGCCATAACCGCGCCGGTCGGGGCACCACATAATGTTGCCGCCCAGACAATGTTTGCAATAGCCGCAGCCCCGATAGTGGTAGACCGAAACCCGATCCCCCAATTGGACATTCGTGACGCCGGCCCCCAAACGCGCCACCACCCCACACGGTTCATGACCAGGGATCATGTTGTTGCCGCCCCGTTGCGCGGCGGTTTGGCGATAGAGATGCAGATCACTGCCACACAGACCGCCAGCCTTCAGTTGCACCACCACTTCGCCTGGTCCCGGCTGCGGATCGGGGTAATCACGCACCTCGGCCTGACGATCCCCTAAAAAGACAACCCCACGCATGAGAAACCTCCTTGTTCGTGCTTTTGTTAGTGATCCAGGACTTACGCAAGACGCCGGGAACCCTCTGGGTTCCCGGCAGTAATTCGTCTTGCGTAAGTCCTGTGATCTATGGAAGAGTGTAGCCCGGTTGTTGTTTGCCCATACCATCGTCGAAGTGCGCTGTCGGTTTATCCTTTCACCGCGCCCACCGTCAGCCCGGCCAGGAAGTAGCGCTGTAAAAAGAGAAAGATCACCATCAGCGGCGCGACACTGATAAAGGCGGCGGCGGAGGTGATCCCATAGTTGACCTGAAATTCCCCACGCAACAGCGCCAGCCCCAATGAAAGCGTGTACAAACTTTTGTCATTGATGATCACCAGCGGCCAGATCAGGTTATTCCACTGGCTGGTAAAGATGACGATGGAAAGGGTCGCCAGCGCCGGCGCCGACAGCGGCAGCACAATCCGCCAGAAGACGCCATATTCACCACAGCCGTCAATGCGCGCTGCATGTTCCAACTCGTCAGGGATGGTTTGCATAAACTGGCGCAACAGGAAGACCCCCAGCACATTGGGCAAAGCAGGAATCACCAATCCGCTGTAGGAGTTGACCAACTTTAGCTCATTGGTGATCAAAAAGGCCGGGATCAACAACAACGCGCCGGGAATCATCACCGTTGCCAACATCAGCCCAAAGAGATAATCACGCCCCCAAAACTCCTTCTTGGCAAAGGCATAGGCCGCCAGCGCACAGAGCAACACCGACCCAACCGTTACTAGCAGCGCCACCAGAAAGGTGTTCACAAACCAGGTGACAAAGGGCAATTCGCGCAGAATGTAGGTGTAATTCTGCCAGTCGAGGGTTTCGGGAAACAAGGTCGGCGGCACCGAAATCAACGAATAGGTCTCTTTGAAGGAAGTCGCGAAGATATACAGGTACGGGCCGAGCATGACAATCACCAAGAGCGCCAGCAGCGTATAAACCACAACCACCTGCGGCAGCAGACGCCAAATCGCAGACCACCGTTTGCCCATCGAACCCTTGACCATCGTTCACCCCCCGGCTACGCTTGCCTGACAGGGCGCCCCGGTGATTGAGCTTGTCGAAATCACCGGGGCGCCCTGTCATGATCGCTCCCCCAACACCCGCATCTGCACATAGGAGATCGGCACAATAATCAGCATCAACACCACCCCCATCGCCGCGGCCATGCCGACTTGACCGTAGCGGAAGGCGTGGTTGTAGATATACCAGACAATGGTGGCTGTCGAGTAGACCGGGCCGCCATTGGTCAGGACAAAGACGGTGTCAAAGAGCTGGAAAGCCCAGATCGTGCCCATGACAATCGAAAAGAGGATGACAGGGCGCATCAATGGAATCGTCACACGCGTAGCGACCTGCCAACTGTTGGCGCCGTCAATGCGCGCCGCCTCTTGTAACTCTACCGGAATACTCAACATGGCGGCCAGAAAGAGGATGATATGAAAGCCAATCCCCCGCCACCACTCGACCAGCAGGATCGCATAGAGTGCGATGTTAGGATTGGAGAGCCAGAAAATATCGGGCAGGCCGACCAGGCTCAACCAGTAGCTGAGCAGGCCAAATTTGGGCGCCAGCAGATAGCTCCAAATTTGCGCCGTGGCCGCGCTGGAGGCGAGCAACGGAAAGAAGACCACCGCCCGGAAAAGCCCCTTCATGCGCACCAATCGGTTGCCGATCAAAAAGGCCAGGGCCAGACCACTCACCACAGTTATGGGGATGACCGACACAACATATTGCACCGAATTGCGAAAGGCGCGTAAGGTGATGTCATCGGTGGGTAAGCGTTCATAGTTCTGCAAGCCCACAAACGGTTTCACCGGCGCCACCAGATCGCCCTCCAAAAAGGAGAGCCAGAGCGCCCAGAAAAAAGGCAGGATCTGAAAAATAAAAAAGAGCAGCAAGAAGGGCAAGACAAACGAATAGGCAATCAGATTGCGCCTGACGGCCGGTCGTTCCCAAACATAGGTGCGGCGCAGCGGTTGCGCGCCTTTTAGTTGAACGGCTGAGGTCATAGTTGGATCACTTTTACGCAGCAGCGGCCGGGGTGTGCGCCGGGTTACCGGCTTCATGCAACACCCGCAGCAACTGGAGATTGGCATCAATCAGCGCGTCATCGATGGTTTCGGCTAAAATGTAAGCGCCATACGCCTTGGCCACCCACACTTCATAGCCGCCCCGGTGTAATGATTCCCGCGTCACAAAATAGCCAAAGGAGCCGTTGGTGGTGCTGGCGCAGAGCGTATGGGCAAACGGACTGTAGTCGCGCAAGCGCAAAACAATCTCTGTAAAGGGTTCGCCCGGAAAGGGGACAAACGCAACCGGCCCCAATTGGGTAATGCTCTGGGCAAAGGTGACGCCGGTTTCGGGCTGACCTGCGTGCGCCTTGACTACCGACTCCCAGTGGCGATAGTCGCACATGGGTTGGCCCCACTGCTCTTTGCCCGCCTCTGCTGCCACCAGTTGGCGACGCGCTTCGTCCAAAGCAGCCAGAGGTCGATAGGGCAACAGGATTTCCTGGGTCAGCACAGCCAAGGGCAGATCACGAAATTCCTTGATGGCACGGTAGGCGCGCAGGGCATCGGTAGCGGCGCGGGTTCCCACTTCCAACAGCGCTATTTCGTTGTCACCCACCGCGCCCATGAAGTTGGTGCGCGGGGCGACATCCCCTACCGCGCCGTTGATGAACAAGGCGGGCGCGCCGGTCAACGCCTCGACGCGATCGACCATGATACCCGGCCAGTCACGCGAAACGGCGCGACTCTTGCTGCCGAAAACAGTCGGATGGGCGCCATAGTGGATCAGCGTCGCCAGCGGCCCCTGGGCGCCTGCAAAGCGCAAGACCGTCATCATAGGGTCATACAGCCCCCACGGGTTGACGCCCAGGGTGACTTTGTGATCTTGGCGAATCTGTCGCCGGTTGACGCCCACTTCACTATTGGTTGTCCCGATGCCCACCAGGATGGGCTGCAGGTTGGCGTGCGCTTGGGCAACGGCCTCGCCAATGCGCGGCAGCACGGCGCTGACATAGGCGCGATCCTTGTCCCCCCAGCCAAAGACTGAAAAGGTGCGTGGCGCCGAATGGGACTGGATGGCCGCCACGGTCACATTGGCCGGCGGAATTCCGGTTGCCGCCTGCACCAGCCGACGAATCGCCGCCACCTCTTCCTGTTCGATCAAAATCCAGTCGAGGCTGATGATGGCGGCCTTCACATCCCCACGCGCCAACACCAGCGCTGTCGCCTGTAGCGGATCGCGAATGGTCTCCGCATAGCGGTCTTGCACCGGATAACCGGCCAACGCCGTCCCCAGCGGGGGTGTGATGTCAGTGCGGCCAATCCCGGCCAAAAGCAATGTGTCCATGCCATCGATTCCTCAAAAACGTCTAGAAAAATTGACTCAACCGGAATTGAAGGGGTTGACATTGTAGGTGCGGTTTGTAACCGCACTGCTTCTGGGCGAGCCGTGCGGTTACAAACCGCACCTACGATCTCCTGTCATTTATATCCCCTGAGATCCGGTTGACCCGAAAAATTTTTTATACCACTTCTACCCGGCAGTCCCATATCATCGGCGCCCATCCCGGAGGGACGCTTGACTTTAGGGTTAGCCCTCTTTGAGCATATCATCGATCTGGACGACCATGTCCGCCACGGCGGCATCTACCGTGTTTTGGCCCAACAGGAAGGATTCGATGGCGGTGCCGGCAATATCCCAGAACTTGAAGACCCAGCCGCGGTAGGGCCAGAAGAAGGTGTATTCCAGCGTGGTCTGGGCGATGGACAAGACCGGGTCGTCTTCGTAGTAGTTCACTTTAGGTGACACGCTCATAAAGCCGAGACAGCCGATCCACGCCTTGAGCAAATCCGGCGAGACCAGGGAACTGACCAACTGCCACGATTCGTCAGGATGGGCGGTCTTTTTGGCAATCGCCAACATGCCGACGCCGCCATAACAGGCGCGTCCTTGCGGTTCCGCTGCCGGCCCTTTGGCCATGCGTGCGGCGCCCAACTTGAAATCGGGTTTCTCTTTGCGGATCGAGTTGGCGGTCACATTTTGGGCCGTGATCATACCCACCTTGCCATCACGGAAATAGCCGTAAGAGCCGGGTTCCTGACTGGTGATTTCAGCGGGCATGGCAACTTTGTGGGTGTGATAGAGATCATCAAGGAATTTCCAACCGGCCAGCGCTTCCGGCGAATCGATGGTGCATTTGGTGAGATCCTCGTTGAACCATTCGCCGCCAAAGCGCCGCGGCCATTGACTGTTCTCGTGGCGGTCGTTGGGGTCGCTGGCAAAGCCGTAGGTGTCATCGCCCAGAGCAGTGATCTTTTGCGCGGCGGCCAGAAACTCCTCGGTCGTATCCGGCGCTTTCTCCGGGTCCAGGCCGGCTTTTTCAAAGAGATCCTTGTTCCAGAAGAGATTCGAGCCACCGGTGATCCAGGGGACGGCGAAAGTCTTACCGCTGTAGGTGCAGGTCTCCCACATGCGCGGGTAGAAAAATTCTTTGTCAAAGCTATGGGCGCTGATCATGTCGTCAAGCTGCATAATCTGGTCAGCATCGACAAAGCGGGGGAACGACTCAGTTTGATAACTGACATCCGGCCCGCTATCCGCCGCAAAGGCCGCCGTAAATTTCTCGTTATATTGATCCCACGGCACTTCGGAAAAGTCTACTTTGATGTCGGGGTTGGCGGTCTCAAAGAGATCCAACGCGGGGCCGGCGCACAGTTTTGTCTCATCACCGGCGGCCTTATGCGGGCCTTTCCACATGGTGAGGGTGACGCCCTCGGTGGCTGGTGCGGCTTGACTGCCGCCGGCTGCTTGGCCGCCTGGTGCGGGCGCAGCGCAGCCAGCGAAGAGCGCGCCAACGGTTGCGACGCCGGCGAATGTGGCGCTATGACGTAAAAAGGTACGACGGGAAAAGCGGTTGTTTGCAGTCATGATAGCGACCTCCTAGAGATGGAACAGTAGAGCAATGTAATGATGGACCTCTATCCTACCCAACTAAGGCAAAGCAACAAGCACAAAGTGCCTGACGAAACCGCTGGATTGGGGGGTGGAATATGGGTTATATCGTGAAAATAATTCACTTATGGTATCCTACAATAACATAGCCCGATAACGTTGTCAAACGGCAAAAAATTATCATGTATCCCATTCCGCTCCATCCCTTGCCTTTGGCAATTGGACAAAAGCGGGAGCAAAAGGGTCTGACAGAAGCCCAAAGGAGGTTGCCATGTTGCGTGTGACAAAGCCAGAAGGATTTGGCAATATTGTGCTGGAAGAAGTTCCCGTACCGGACTGCGGCCCGCGCCAGGTGTTGGTGCAGAATCGGGTGAGTTTGATCAGCCGCGGCTCAGAGGTCTTGCGCCGCTATATGCACGAAGAGGCCATCGACCCGGCCATCATGGGCTATTCGGTCGGGGGCGTGGTGACGGCGGTGGGCAGTGAAGCGGCGGCGCGCTTCCAGCCGGGCGATCGCGTAGTGGCGGTGGCCCCCCATGCCCAGTATGTATTGCTGGACATGGATGCCATGGAAGGAACCGCCGTCTGGCCGATCCCGGCTGACCTATCCTTTGAGCAGGCGGCGTTCCTGCCGCTGGTCACGGGCGGCGTCACCTGGGCGCAGATCCCCGGCATCCGCCCCGGCGACACGGTGGTGGTCCTCGGCCAGGGCTTGGTGGGCAACCTGGTGATGCAAGCGGCGCGACAGCATCTGTTGGCGCGGCTGATCGTCGTCGATACGATTGCGGCCCGCTGCCGGTTGGCGGAAAGCCTGGGCGCCGACCTGGCGATCAATGCCGCCACCGAAGATCCGGTGGCGCGGGTGCGTGAACTGACGGCAGGTCAGGGCGTTGACCTGGTCTTTGACTGTGTTGGCGGCAAACCGGGGCTGACCTCCTTTGCCCAAGCGCAAGAGATGGTGCGCACCGGCGGCACCTTGCACCTCATCGGTCTCTACCACGGCGCACCGTTGCCGCTGGATGCCGGCAAAATGCAACGCAAACGGCTCATCGGCGGCTATTACCACGAAGAGCCGCGCCCGGTGATGTTGGCCCGCGCCATTGAGTTGATGCAAGCCGGTCGCATCCAGGTTGACCCGCTGATCAGCCACCGCTTCCCCTTTACGGAAGCCAAGGCGGCCTACGATCTGCTCTACGAACGGCTCAGTGAAGCGATGGGTGTCTTGTTGGTCTGGGAGTAGAGATTGAGAGATTGGGAGATTGAGAGATTGAGTGGCAATCTCCCAATCTCTCAATCTCCTAATCTCCTCCGTCTACCGGTTGGGAACCCGCAATGTCCGCTCCGCCAACGGCAGCGCGACCGGTTGGCCCGCCAGGTGTGAAGCATAGCAGGCCAGCCCCAGTTCCAGGGCGGCGGCGCCATCCTGCCCTGTTGAGGGAAATGGTGCCCCGGTGTGTAGCGTGGTGTGCAACTCCGCCAGCAGCCGCTGGGTCGGGCTGAGGGTATGGGGCGGACTTGCAATGGGCTGGACGGTCAAGCGGTGGGGATACTGGCGTTTGACGCTGGGCGGCTGGGTCGGCGTCACTTGATAGAGCCAGCCGTCACCCACCATGCTGGAGATGGTAAGATACCCCTCACGCCCGCGCACTTCAATGCCCTGTTGGTCGCGGTGGGTGTGGTCAAAGAGACCGGTCATGCCGTTAGCAAAGCGCACCAGCCCCACCGCCGGCAGATCCTGCGCCGGGGCGTAGTTCGGCACTTGGGCGTAGAGTTCCACGGCGTCGCCGGCCCAGTAGCGCATGAGGTCAAACATGTGGCTGCCAATGTGCAACATGCCGCCGCCTGCGTGGATGGTCACGGCGGTAAGTTCCCCCAGCGCACCGGCCTCAATCAACGCTTTGGTTTGGCGCACTAGGGGGCTGAAGCGATAGGGGTGATTCACCGCTAGCAGAACCCCATTTCGTTCACAAGCCGCCAGCATGGCATCCGCTTCAGCCATGCTGGTTGCCAGCGCCTTTTCCACGATAATCGCTTTGACCCCGGCTTCGGCGGCGGCAATGGTAATCTCCGCCTTTTCCGGTGATTGAGTGCAAACCGAAACCACATCCGGTTGTTCGTCACGCAGCAGTTGGCGAAAATCGGTGTAGAGCGCCTGCACACCCCGCCGTTCGCCAAAGGCGTTGAGCTTTTCACGCCCCCGGTTGGCCGCGGCGACCAGGGTAAAGCCTGGCGTACTCTGGTAGGCGGCGGCATGGTTGACGGGCGAAAGCACATACAGCCCGACATGCCGGTTTGCCCCTTGATAATAGTCCGGCGGCTGGCGCTCGCCGATTTCGTCATCATAGCTGTTGCCAATGCGCCCCACGCCGATAATGGCGGCGCGATAGGTCGGCTGACTCATGTGATTGATTCCCCTTGTCATCATTTCGGTGCTGGCCGCCTTGAAATAAATTTCAGGCTAACAGCCAAAGTTGGCTAAAGCCAACTGCGTTACAAAGACCAGTCAGCTTTAGCTGACTTGAGCTATCAGCCTGAAATTTATTTCAAGGCGGCGTCATTATATTCCCCTTGTGAAAGCGCTAGTGCGACGCCAAAATCACATTGCGCGCGGCCATGATCTGCACAGTGGCATAGTCGGTGGCGTTGCTATCGGGCGTCGGTTGGCGCAGGATAAACTCGGCCTTGTCCAGACCGTTATAGACCACATGCGCCATTGCAAAACATTCAATCAGGTGGCTGGCGGTCGCGTTGAAATCGGGCAGGATCAGCGGCCCGGTGTCCACTTGAAAGCGCGGCGGCTCCAGCATGACATTCATGGTTTTGACGGGATATTCCAAGAGCGCACGCCGGCCCGTTGCCGCGTCGTACAGTTCGGTGCGCGCATTGAGTGACCGGTTGTCCAGCGTCGCTTGCACAATCGCCGCGTCGTCGGTGACAACTTCGCTGTGGGCAAAGGTGCGGATATCCAGGCGGATCTCGCGCCAGCGCTCGCGACCCAGGCCATATTGGCGGTTATCGCGTTCACTCACCCACGCCGTGCGGATAATCAAAAACTCGTCCGCCGACCAGATGCCGCAAAACTCATAGTTGGGCAGTTGAAAGAGGGGCGTATCCAGGTACATCCGCTCGGCGCGACAGGGGGCGATCAGGTAAAACTGGTCGCGCCGCCCCGTTTTTTCATCAACCAGGGTACAGGCCGCATCGAGTTGAATGCGCGCAATATTCCCGCTCTTTTCGTGGGGAAACCAGGTCATATACGAATTGGCAAAGTCAATCGCGTTCATTGCTGTCGTCTTTCCATAGACAAATAACCATTAATCGTTGTCCATTGACAATTAATGATTCTACCGAATCACCATCCTTGGATCCAACGCATCGCGCAGCCCGTCGCCGATAAAGTTGATCGCCAGCACCGAAATGCCGATCATGAGGCCCGGCGGCAACCAGATCCAGACATAGCGTTCGAGGATGGTCAGGTTTTGCGCGCCACTGAGCATATTGCCCCAACTGGGCGTCGGCGGCTGAACGCCCAGCCCCAGAAAGCTGAGACCCGCTTCGGTGAGAATGGCGCCGGCCACGCCAAAGGTGGCGGCCACCAGAATATAAGGCACCACGTTGGGCAGAATGTGGCGGAAGATAATGCGCCGGGTGGGAATGCCCAGACAACGCGCCGCTTCGACAAATTGCTGTTCGCGCAGCGACAACATCTGGGCGCGCACCAGCCGCGCCAGCCCCGGCCAGCCCAAGAGACCAATCACCAACATCACATTGTAGATGCTGGCCCCCACCACCGACACCACGGTGATAATGATAATCAATTCAGGAAAACAGAGGACAATATCGGTCAAGCGCATGATCACATCATCGACGCGCCCGCCATAGTAGCCGGCCAGGGAACCGAGAATGGTGGCAATCACCAGATAAATGGAGACCGAAACCACCCCAACCGAGAGCGAGACGCGGCTGGCGTAGACCAAGCGCGCCCAGCCGTCGCGCCCGGCGGTATCAGTGCCCAGAATATGCTCAAAGCTGGGCGGCTTCTTGATCGCCCGCGCACTGAGGGAATAGGGATCGTGCGGCGAGATCACCGGCGCCGTCACCGCCATGATGATCAACAGCACCAATACCCCCAACCCGATCATCGCCAGGCGATGTTGGCGAAAACGCTGCCAGGCGCGCCGCTCCGGCGAAAGCACCGCCACCGAAAGGGCCGCGCCAACCGATGCTTTGGCCTCCGCGGTGGTGGCGGAGGGCGCAGGGAGGTTCGTCGTCGGATAGCTCATAAGCGCAGTTGTTTCTCTTAACAATAGCAATTGGGTGATTGGGTGATGCGGTGATGCGGTGATTGAGCTTGTCGAAATCACCGCATCACCGCATCACCCAATCACTCATACCGCACACGCGGGTCGGCATAGGCATAGGCGATGTCAGCCAGCAGGTTAGCCAGCAGCACCAGCACGGCGGTGACGAGCAGCAGTCCCATGATCTGCGGGTAATCGCGCTGGTTGATCGCCTCAATCGAAAGTTGGCCGATGCCGGGCCAGGAGTAGATGGTCTCAATAATCACCGAGCCGCTAAAGAGACCGGGCAGCCGCAGCGCCAGAATCGTGATGAGCGGCAGTAGTGCATTGCGGAAGGCATGGCGCGCCACCACAATGTACTCTCGCAACCCTTTGGCCCGTGCGGTGGTGATGTAGTCCTGGCTCAACACTTCGAGCAGGCTAATGCGACCATAGCGCATAATCGCCGCCGTGTTGGCCAACCCCAGGATGAAGGCCGGCATGATCAGATAGCGCAACCGGTCGAGGATCGAAAAGGGTTCGCCCACGGTCGCCATGCCAAAGGCCGGCAAGAGCCGCAGTTGCAAGGTAAAGATCGAAATGGCGGCCATCGCCAGGAAAAAGCTGGGAACCGAGATGCCGGCAAAGGCCACCACCGTCAGCGCATAGTCCAGCTTCGAGTACTGTTTGAGCGCAGCCAGACAACCAAGAGGAATGCCCACCAGCAGGGAGATGAGCATTGCCGTCCCGGTCAGCAACAAGGTCGGCCCCAGCCGTTCGTTGATCCGCTCCAGCACCGGACGCTTGGAAGAGAACGAGACGCCAAAGTTGCCCTGCAAAATCTCCGATAGCCAGGTGCCATAGCGCACAACCAGCGGCTTATCCAGCCCCAAATTTTCCCGCAACCGTTCCGCATCGACCGCCCCCTGTGCGCTCCCTGCCTCGGCGCTCACCATCGCCATAATCGGATCTCCCGGAGCCAGATTGATAAAAGTAAAATCAATGATCGTGATGCCAACGAGAATCGGAATCGCCACCAACAGCCGCCGTAGAATGTATTTGCCCATGTTGCACCCCGTTGGGGACAGGTAAACAGGTACACAGGTAGACAGGTAGACAGGTACACAGGTAGACAAAAAGATTTACATATTATGGCCCCGTCGTCTATCTTGTACTGTCTATCTTGTACTGTCTGTCTACCTGTTTACCTGTTTACCTGTCTACCTACTGCTCAATCCACCACGTCTCAATCGCATTGTAATTCGGCAGTTCGCCATGATACTGCGGCGTGGCGTCATGGACTTTGCTGCGGATCACCCAGGGGCGGATGGCGCGGTAGATGACGATCTTGGGCAGGCGTTGATTGAAGATCAACTGCGCTTCCTGATAATAGGCTTTGCGTGTCTCCTGGTCGAGGGTGGCTTTGCCCAGATCATAGAGTTCATCCAGCCGGGGATCAGACCAGCCGCCGGTGTTCCAGCCCTTGCCGTCGGCATAGGTCGAATCGGTGCGGTAGTAGATGGCGGTCGAGTCCGGGTCAAAGCCCCAGGAGTTGCAGCCCCAGTAGAGATCCCACTCCATGGTGATGTAGTAGACTTCGTTGGCCGCAGCGCCGGTGCCAACGCTCTTCATCTCGACATTCATGCCGGCCTTCTGGAGATTATCGGCAATGAAGACCACCACGTTGGCCGGGTCGGCGCCAGAGAAATTCAACTCGATCTTCTGGTTGGCGAAATCCCAGCCCCCCTCGGTTAGCAGTTGTTTGGCTAACTCCGGGTCGTAGTTGTAGGGCTTGAGATCAGGATTGGGCAGCAGCCAGGAGTGGCCCAATGGCGTATCCCAAACTTGCGCGGTCTGCCCCAAGAACTCCTGCACCAGCGTTTCGCGGTCGATAGCGTGGGCAATGCCTTGCAGCACTTTGGGCGTCAAGAATGGGCGGTTGAAGTTGACGGCCAGACTGCAATAGACCGCCGTCGGCTGCCAGTACATCTGAAATTCGGGGTTATCGGTAAAGCGTTCCAGGTCTGCCGCCGGGGTGTTGGCCGTGATGTCAATTGAGCCATCTTCCAGGCCCGCCGGGATCACATCGGAGCCGCTCAGGATCAGCCAGTTGATCTTTTCAATATGGGGGCTGCCGCGGAAATAGGCATCGTTGCGCACAAACTCGATATATTGATCTTCGACATAGTTGGCAACCTTGAAGGGGCCGGTGCCAACGGGCTGCTTGAGGAAAAAGTCCATCTGTCCAAAGGCTTCGGGGTCATCCAGCGGCCCGCTTTCGAGCAGGTGCTTGGGCAGAATGCTGATGAGCGCCGAATTGAGATAGACCGAGGCGTCCGCTTTGGTCGAGGTAAATTCAATGGTGAAATCGTCCAGCACCTTGATGCCGGGAATCTCCTCAGCGGCGCCATCACGAAATTCACGGGCGCCCTCAATCGACATCAATTGCTCGGCGGCGGTGCTGGGGATGTTGGGCCATAAGACCAGTTTGTAGGTGAATTCGACATCGGCGGCGGTGAAGGGCGTGCCGTCGTGCCAGGTCACATCTTGCCGCAGCTTAAAGGTGAGTTTGGTCTGGTCGTCAGAAAATTCCCAGCTTTCGGCCAGTTCGGGGATCACCTCGGTGGCGCCGACATTCCAGGTGATCAGGCGATTGTAGATCATACGGAAGAGTTCGGCCTGTACACCCGCTGGCGCGTTGAGCGGGCTAAAGCTGCCAAAGGGGCTAAACTTTTGCGGATAGGCGTAGTTCAGCGTGCCGCCATCCTGAATTTCGCCCGGCGCGGCGCGTTCAATCTCCTGTTCGACCACAGGCGTGGCCGTCGCTGCCGGCCCACTTGCCTCTGCCCCCGTTGGCGCCGCCGGCGCTGGACAAGCCGCCGTCACAAGGCTCACAATCAACAACACGGTCAGATAAAGCCATACCTTGCGCATAAATTTTCTCCTTTATGCTTGACAGAAACCTTTATCGTTGACACAAAGATGCGATGATAGCGTTGGAACGGTCCCGCAAAGGGGGCTGGGGACGCAAGGCAGATACTGATAACAACCGTAGGCAACGTCATGACTGTCGGCAAGAACGCGGAGTCATTCCGCCCGGTCATGGAACAAATGATAACGATAAGGATGATGGCAAGTGCTTCAATTTTAGGGACAGTGGCGTATTGGGCCGGCTTTTCGGGGTTTGACAAGCCAAGTAAGCCATAGTATTGTAGTATACCTACTTTACAATGATCGGTCAAATGCCCAAAATCTGCGTGGCAGCGCGAGCCGGGGCATTGACAACCACCATTACCCAGAGGGGAGAAGAGCTATGTACCGTGCCGCAGTGATCGGGTTGGGGCGGATGGGCAGTACCTTTGATGATGAAATTACCCAGGGTGGCGCCATTTTTCTGCCCTATGCCCATGCCCCCAGCTATCAGGCATCAACCAAGGTCGCATTGGTGGCGGGCGCCGACCCGCACCCGGAGCAACGCGCCCTCTTTGGCGCCCGTTGGGGTCTAGGGGAAGAACATCTTTACGCCGACTATCGCGCCATGCTCGCCAATGAGCGGCTCGATATTGTCAGCATTTGCACCACGGCCAGAGTGCGCGCCCGCATTGTGGAGGATGTGGCCAATGCCGGCGTCAAGGCGATCTGGGCGGAGAAGCCCATCGCCTTTAGCCTTCAGGAAGCGGATGCCATGTTGGACGTTTGTCGGCGGCAGGGGGTTGCGCTAGCGGTGAATTGTGCGCGCCGCTGGAATCCCTTTTTCAGCACCACACGCCAACTGATCGAAGCGGGTGAATTAGGCGCCATCCTCCAGGTGACCGGCTACGGCCAATGCAACCTTTCCCACAACGGCAGCCACCTGCTCGACACCATCTGCTATCTGGCCGGAGGGCAGGTGCGCTGGGTCTTTGGCGAAATGGAGTCCGACGCCGCGGCGGCAAGTGACGAGGATCTCATGGGCAATGGCTACCTGGCCTTTGACAACGGTGTGCGCGCCTATGCCCGCGGGATGCCGACCGGTGCGGCGCGCTGGGAATTTGATGTCATCGGCGAACGCGGTCGGGTGCGGCTGGCTGCCGATGGTCAACAAACCGAGTGGTATCGCCTGATTGAGGGCGGCTTGCGCAATCGGGGCGTGCCGGCGCAAACGCCGTTGCCCTGGCCGGCCACGATGCAGGGTATGGGGTTAACCATTGTGGATGACATCATCCACGCCATCGAAACCGGCCAACCGCCGCGCTGTTCCGGCGAAGATGGACGCGCTGCGCTGGAGATCGCCCTGGCGCTGCGCGAGTCCCATCGTCAAGGGGGCGTCAAAGTGGCCTTGCCCCTGGCCAACCGCAGCCTGCAAATCATTTCCGTGGAAACCAAAGGCGATGAAACGCCGGCGCGCATTCGCCGTTTACAGAAGTAACTGTGCTGTACAAACGACGGGGCGTTGGCAAGCGGTACATTCCCTTTAATACATGCTTTCCTTGGTGGTTAAAGGACACCAGCGCGCCGTAAAGAGATGGTCCAGCAGCGCGGCTTGTGCGGCGGGCGTACCCAGACGGCGCAGTGCGACGCCGGCAAAATAACGGACATAGCGATCCTCATCGGCCAGGGTCGCCACCAGGGGCGGAATGGCGCTATCGTCCGGCACGCCAATTTTGGCCAATGCCAAGGCGGCATTGTAGCGGACACGCATATCGGAGTCGCGCACATGGTCAATCAGCGCCGGGAGAGCCGCAGCCGCACCGGGGCCAAAGCGGCCTAACGCCTCGGCCGCATGACGCCGCACCCGCGGGTGATCGTCGTTGAGCAGCGCCGCCACCGCCGTCGTCGCCGATTGAGCCAGTGGTCCCAGGTTGCCCAGCGTATCGACGGCCATGGCGCGGACACACCAATGATCATGGTGCAACAGGTTTAGCAGCGAGGCGACGGTGGGTTGCCCAATGGCGGCGAGGGCATGGGCGGCAAAACAGGCCGGTGGGTTGCTCCCGCGCGGGTTGCCGGGCATTTTGGCGCTGATTTGGTCAGCCATAGCGATTGCCTCTTCCGTCAGCGCGCTGATCAAGGCGGGAATCAGCGGTTCGCCCATTGCGCCCAGCGCGTGGGCGGCATTCAGCCGCACCGCTTCGGCTGGGTCACGCAGGGCCGCCAACAGGGGCGGGGCGGCGGCTAGCGCGTCCGCACCCAGGTGCGCCAGATCAGCGGCAGCTTGACTGCGCGTTTCCTCGTCATCCGCGGTTAAGGCGGTGGTCAGACGGGTTACTGCACCATTGGTCGCGCCGGCATCGTGCCCGTTGTGCTGGAAGACGAAGTTTTTTCCCGGCGCGGCTTTGTGACCGGCCAACCAGTGCCAGACCGCGGCGTTCACCGCACTGTGGCGATCCGTTGCGACTGGTTGCCAGGCCGGAAGCTGATGCTCCCAGGTGGGCGCTTGCGGCTCGGCCATCCGTTCAAAGAGGAATTTGAGCATGTAGCGCTTCTTTTCACTCTGGTTGGCGGCGGCGCGATGCCAGGCGTCATAATGGACAAGCGCCACCGTCCCGGCTGGGCCACAGATGGGCAGAGCGGTTTCAACGGTGCGCGTCGGGTCGGCGTCAGAGAGATAGTGATAGTAGTGGCGACCGGGGATGATGCTGGTCGGCCCCATGTCGGCGGTGACATCCTGTGGATAATAGAAGGCAAAGAGCCAACGGGGGCGTGGCTGGCGCAGGATCTCATCAAAGACATAGTTATCTTTGTGCCACTGTTGCCCCTTGCTGCCCGGCGGGTTGAGGTGGCAATGGCGATGGGAGTGCATGAGGTAATTTGGTCCTAGCAGGCTGGTCAGCGCGCCTTGCACCGCCGGGTGATCAAAGACCTGCTGTAATTGCGTCACTCTGGGCAAAATGTTATTGCCGGGGTTCTTCTCCTTTTCAAAGACCTCCTCCAGACGCTGATAAATCTCCTGGTGAACCGGTGTGGGGAACGTGGCCTCGACGGTGAGATAGCCCTCTACAATAAAGCGTTGTACTTGCTCATCGGTCAATCGGAGTGGTTTGTTCATCGTCAGCTTTTCCTTTTCAAAACCAATGGGGCGTTTGCGGCCGTTTGGTGCGGATCGCTGCCAGCGCGGCCTCACAGACCGCCACAATGCGCGCACCCACCCGCGCCGGGATCGGGTTGCTGATCTTGCCGTCGAGCAGGTCAAGGTAATCGACGACAGAGCGTCCCCAACCGTGGCCGCCGACCACTTGATAGGCGGCTGCTTCTTCAAGCGCCACCGGCTCCTGATCCCGGCGATAGAGCTTGCCTTTCCACAACGTGCCTTCCGTGCCATAGACCGCCAGAAAGCCGCCGCCCATGCCTTCCCCCATGCCATGACCGGCACAGCCGCTAGTGACATAGACCTTGCCGGTGATGCCATTGGCAAATTGCAAAATCACTATGTAACAATCATCGGCCGGAAAGACGGGAATGCTCAGTTTGTTGCTGTAGGCGTAAACCTCCGTCACTGGCGAATCGACAGTCCACAAGATCAGATCCAGCGGGTGGCAGCCGCCGCCCAACAGGATATTCTGCGGGTTCTCCCGGTCGCTGCGCCAGGGGGTGTAATGCTTGCCCTGCGGCGAATAGTGGTGCCACATGTCGTGGATGTAGTCACCCTGGATAAAGAAGAGAGCGCCAATGCCGCCGGCTTTGGCCATGAGCGCCATCTCGTGCCAGGGGTGCATATAACGCATCGTCTGGTCGGTCATCACATGCCGCCCACTGTGCGCCTCGGCGTCGAGGATCCGTTGTGCGTCGGCCACCGTGGTGGCGAGCGGTTTCTCGATCAAGACATGACAGCCCTGTTCCAGCGCCAGGACAGCTTGGTCGGCGTGTAGATGATCCGGCCCTGCCACAACCACCACATCCGGTTGGGTCGCCTGCAAGAGGTGGGCGTAGTCGTGACCGGCAGCGGCATTGGGGTAATACGCCAACATGCGATCCAACTGGCTTTGCTGCGGATCGACGAGTCCCACGATTGCGCCGCGGCCATCAGTAGTCGCCACTTTGGCGACATTGCGCCCGGCGCTGCCGCAACCGCTGATCAGGATTTTATATTGGTTCGTCATAGCCCTTACCCCTTCACGCCGGTGATCACAATACCCTGTAAAAAGATGCGTTGGGTCAAGAAGAAGATGGTGATCGGCTGGGCGGCTGATGGTGCGCCAGACCATCGCAAGCCCCATCTTAGCAGAAACAGTTGCCGTCGTCAAACATGATCAAATCGTCAAAATTTCGCTGGCTTGATCAGGCTTGTGTGGGCAATTCTAGGTTCTGTCGTAACGCTATGGTAGAATAAGGGGCGCCAGGCAAGCAGATGAGCTTCGCTTGGAGGTAAAACGCGGAAAGAAGGACCCTACACAATGCGCCTGACTTATCAAAACCCGGTGTGGCCCGGTGAATTTGCCGACCCTTTTGTGTTAAAATGGCAGGGGGAGTATTACGCCTACGGCACCAGTTCGCTCACCCATGCGGCGACGCCCGGTCACCTCTTCCCGGTGTTACATTCGCCTGATTTTATGCACTGGAGCCACATTAGCAACGCTTTGGAACCGCTACCGGCTTTGCCCGACGGCAATTACTGGGCGCCGGAGGTGGCAGAGCGGGACGGCAAGTTTTACATGTACTTTTCCGCCGGTCAACGCACCGCTGATGAGACGCAGCGGCTCCATGTGGCGATGGCCGACCATCCACGCGGTCCCTTCAAAATTATGAACCGCTTTTTGCCCGACGAAGGCTTCACCATTGACGCCCACCCCTTCCGTGACCCCAAAGATGGCCGCTGGTATCTCTTTTTTGCCAAGGATTTCTTTGATGAACGAGTGGGGACAGGGACAGCCGTTGTTCCGCTAGCAGATAACATGATCGAGACTGCCGGCTCTGTCACCCATGTCTTGCGCGCCTCAGCGGACTGGCAGATTTATGAACGCAATCGCACCATCTACAACCAACAGTGGGACGCCTGGCATACCGTGGAAGGCCCCTTTGTGGTCTGGCATGAAGGGCTGTACTATTGCTTCTACAGCGGCGGCGCCTGGCATTCAACCGATTATGGCGTGAGCTATGGCGTGGCTGAAAATGTCCTTGGCCCCTATCGCGACGAGTGGAGTGCGCAAGGGCCATCGGTGTTGCGCACGATTCCCAACCAGGTGCTTGGCCCTGGTCACAACTCGATCATCACCGGGCCGGATGATCGCACCCAGTTTCTGGTCTACCACGCCTGGGATCAACAACGCACGGCGCGCCGCATGTGCATCGACCCGCTCCATTGGACAGCCGAAGGCCCTCGTTGCGCCGGACCGACGACAACGGTGCAGCACAGCAGTTGATGAACGTTACGAAAATAAAGCGGTAACTGTAGGTCATCGCCGCCGGCGTGACAAGTTCCAAGGATTACCGAAACCATTCGCTAACCTTCATAAACTGCTGGCTAACAGCGAGAAGCGCCCCACCTTGCAATCCGCCCCTTCCGCCACGCCCGGTTGACATTTCCCCGCGGCGTAACTATACTATCGGTAACAGCGTCTATACGAATAGATTAGTGTGACAGTAAGACAGTTGATCATTGTCTTACTGTCTTACCGTACTCGCCTCGCCTGCAAAAAGATGGGATGGCGACCATAAACGCCACCGCAACCCAAAGGAGCCTAACCGATGAGTACCGCCGAACTCACGCTACACTTTGCCGATGCGACCACCGTCAACGTGCGCTTTGACGACATCGAGTCGGGGCCGTTGCCTTTTGTCAACCCGTTGACCGCCAAGGATCGCGCCGACCTGCGCTGGTATATCGAAACCTACGCCGCCACTTCGCTGGCCGACCCCGATGACCGGGAGGCCAAGCGAATTGAGGCGCGGCTGACGGAGCTAGGCAAAGTGCTCTTTACGGCTGCGTTCAAGCAAGGCGATCAACAGGCATACCAGATCTACCTTGACTTCCGTCGAACGGCGACTGAGCCACGGGTCATTACCATCAACGCCCAGGACGCCACGATCCTGGCCCTGCCCTGGGAATTGCTCCACGACCCGACCGGCGTTTATCTCTTCCGTGAGCGGCCGCGCATCAGCATCCGGCGCAAGATCACCGGGGCGACCGGGGGCCGTCCACCCTTCCGCCTGCGCGCCAAGCCCCAATTGCATCTGCTCTTTGTGGTCAGCCGGCCGGAGGGCGCCGGCTTTCTCGACCCGCGCGCCGATGGCCAGGCGGTGCTCGACGCCATTGCCGAGTTCGCCCCCGGCCGCGTCACCTGCGAATTTCTGCGCCCGGCCACCCTCAACGCCCTGGTAGCGCGTCTGGATGACGCCAGCCAGCCGCCGGTCGACATCCTGCACTTTGACGGCCACGGCATCTTCCGCCACCTGCGTGAGGAGGATGTCACCCAAGAGCCGGCGCTTTATGGCAAGACGGTCTTGAGCGAACTCCAGCGCGAACGCCAACTGCGTAAGGGCGGGGCCGCCGACCAGCCGGTGGGCATGGGCTTTCTGCTCTTTGAAACCGCTGAGCGCAAAGCGCACTATGTCGCCGCCGCTGACCTGAGCGAGAATCTCTTCCAGGCCCAGGTCGGCTTGGTCGTGCTTTCGGCCTGCCAGAGCGCCGCGCTGGACGAAGGGGGCGACCCGCTGGCCAGTGTGGCGGGCAAGTTGACCACCACCGGCATCCCCGCCATCCTGGCCATGACCCACGCTGTGCTGGTGCCGACGACCAAGGCGCTCTTTGGGCACTTCTACGAGAAGTTGGCCCAAGGCCGCCCCTTGACCGCCGCCCTCGACGACGCCCGCGCCTTTCTGGCCAACAACCCGGACAAATATGAAGTGCAACGGGGCGACCGCCGCCAACTCCTCCAACTGCGCGATTGGTTTGTGCCCACCCTCTACCACAGCGGCCATGATGGCGCCCTGCTGACGACGGCGGCGACCACCACAGCGGCGCCGGCCCCGCGCCACAACCTGCGGCCGCGCCATGAGGCGGGCTTCTTTGGCCGCCGCCGTGAACTCTGGCAGATCGAGTGTTGGTTGAGCGAGGAGACGCGCCGCCTGTCGCTGACCGGCTTTGGCGGCCAGGGCAAGACTGAGCTGGCGCTCGAAGCGGGGCGCTGGCTGCTGCGTACCGGTATGTTTGCCCGCGCCGTCTTTGTTGACTATGCCGCCGTGCAAGGCGAGGAGGCGCTGGGCGTGGCGATCAGCACCATCGGCGCCACCCTGGGCGAATCGCTGCTTGACGCGGCGGCCGTGACCACGGCGCTGGCCGCGGCCCCCACTCTGCTCATTCTTGACAACCTAGAGGCGCTGCCACCGGCGCCCCTGCGCGAACTGCTCGATGCCGCCGCCACCTGGTCGACCACCGGCGCCACCCGGCTGCTGCTCACCAGCCGCACGCCGGACTTTGACCACCCCGCCTACCGGGTGGAAGGGACGCGCCACCACCGCCGCCTGAGCCTGAGCGGTCTGGGCAGCGCCGCCTATCCCGACGACGCGCTGGATTGGTTTGGCGCGCTCTATGGGTTGCCCCCGGCCCCCACCGTGCGCCCACCCACGCGGGCGGAACTGATCCGCCTCTTTGATCAGGTCGCCTTTCACCCTCTTTCCATTGCCGTGCTGGTCGGCCAACTCAAAACCCAGCGGGCCAGCCACCTGGCTGACCGCCTGGCCGCCATCCTCGCCACGACGGCGCCGGCCGGTGCGGTGGCCGAAGGGACGCCGCGCAGCCTGGTCGCCTCGCTGCAACTTTCGCTCGAACGGCTGGACGACGCAGCCCGCCACGCTGTGCGCCGCCTGGGGGTTTTTCAGGGTGGAGCCTTGGAGACTAGGTTGCTTGAAATTACTGAACTGGACGCCGGTCAGTGGCCCGCGCTGCGCCGCCAACTGGAAAACGCCGCTCTGCTTGAAGCCGAGGTGATTCCGGGCGTTAACCCACCTTTCCTGCGCTTCCACCCCACCCTCGCCCCCCTGCTCTGGGCGCAGCTTGATCGAGATGAACAGGCGGCGTTGACCAGCGCCCACCGCCGGCGCTACTATGCGCTGGCAAAATACCTCTACTTTGAAGATGACAAAACTCCCGAGCAAGCTCGCGCCATTGCCCGTCGCGAATTGCCCAACCTGCTCTACGCCGTAGACGGTGCGCTGGCGGCGGGGGCGGACTTCGCGGTTGAGTTTGTGAATGCGGTCAACAAGTTTCTGCGTATCTTCGGCCTGAACCGCCTGGCTGCCGGTTTCAGCGAGCGCGCCACCCACGCCGCCGGCGCTGCCGGGTCAGACGCCTGGTACCTGGCTCAATCCAACCGGGGCGAACAACTGCTGGCGGCGGGCCGTGTCGCCGAGGCCGCTACCCTCTTTACCCAGATCCTGCAGCAACTTGGCGACGTCCCCAGCTATCAACGGGCGGTGACCCTGAGTGGGCTGGGCCGCTGCTATGCGGACGGCGGGCGCCCTGATCGGGCGGCGACGCACTACCGGGCGGGCATTGCCGTCACCGAAGGGTTGGAGCAAACCGGTAATGTCAAGCGCCACCGGGGCATCCTCTACACCGATCTCGCCGATGTGCTGGTGGACCTGGGGAACTTTGGCGCGGCGCGGGCGAATTACGAGGCAAGCTTGGCGATCAAGCGTGAGGGTGGTGACCAGCGCGGTGAAGGGGTTGTCCTCGGCCAACTGGGCACCCTGGCACTGCGGGAAGGCAACCTAGCCGAAGCGGTGCAACGCCACCACGCCGCGCTCGACCTCTTCCGCCGTCTCAACGAACCGGCCAGCGAAGCGGTCGCCCAGCATCAGCTTGGCAGGACTTTTCAAGCGGCCAAACAGTGGGAGCAGGCCGAGCAGCACTACCGCGAGTCTGCCTGCTTAAAAGAGCAATTAGGGATGATTGGTGGTTCAAATGGTGCAACTACAACCTGGAACAACCTGGCCCTCGTAATCGCAAACGCCGGCAAGGTGGCGGCGGCTGAGGGGTGGTATCGCAAGGCGATTGAAGGGGGCAGAAGTGTAGGTGATCAGTTACCTACCTCCAGGGCCCTCAGCAACCTCGCCGACCTGCTCCGGCACCAGCCGGGGCGGCTGGCCGAAGCACGGGGGCTGGCGGAAGAGGCATTGGCGATCGACCAGACCCTTGACCCCGGCGCGTCCGAGATTTGGAATACCTACACTATTCTCGCCGAGATTGCCGAGCAGGCGGGACAGGGCGCTGCGGCCGTGGCCTACCGGCGGCAGGCGCGGGCGGCCAAGCGCGCCTTTGCCGGGACGCAGTATGAGATGCGGCAATTTGCTTCTGTCATTGCCATCGTTGCACAGGCACTGAGAGGAGATGCGAAAACAAGGATTGCAGCCATGCAACTGGTGGAACAATTGCAACAGGCTGGCAGTGAAACCGCCAAACTTGCCGACGCCATTACCCAACTGCTGGCCGGCGAACGGGATGCCGATCGGCTTTGTGATACGCTGCACTATGATCCAGCCATGATCGTCGAAACGATCCTCGCCGCCCTGGCCGATCCGGCCGTCTTGGCGGCTCTGCTGCCAGAGGAAGACGGGGCGTAGCTTACGGGGTAGGTTTATTATTCCCACCTAACTCCCCCTGATAAGGCTACCCCTTACCCACCAGTTTTTGCACCGGCGACCGGTAGCGTGCGTGGCACTGACCAAGAGAACGCGGTTGACCGCCCAATCCACTGGTCAGTGCCGCGCACGCGGGGCGTGGAGGCTATATGCGGGCAATGGCCGCCGAACGCATTCGTCAGTGCTGCGCACGCGGGGCGTGGAGGACCACACTGGCGTGCGCAGCACTGACCAGTACCCGGAAGGGAGGGGCGAGTGATCTTGGTCAGTGCCACGCACGCGGTTGGGCCGTCCTGACTCGACTGTACACAAGGATGTGGGTAGAGGTAAGACCTTGGCGAGGGGAGCAATTCTCCCCCTCTCCGTCACGGCTAGCCCTTACCCACCAGTCTTGCGCTGCGGTTTTGAGGAGACCCAGGAGAGGCTGCCTGTCACCCTGAAAGGGTCTCTCGGCCACAATACCCTAGAGACCCTTTCAGGGTGACAGACTACCCTGCCAAGGCTTGGGAAAACGCTTAACTCGCCTCCTCAGCGTAGTTGCAAGAAAAGGAGAACTTATGAACCCATTTTACCTATTCATCGAACTCCTGCTGACCGCCGGGCGGCTGCGGGCGACGTGGTACGGCCAGTCGGCGCTGACGCCGGTAGGGTTGCAGGAATGGCCGCTAGCCCCCGGCGCGTTGGTGGGCGGGCTGCCCGCCAGCTTCCCCATCGACCTCCGCCCGCTGCTGGACGAGGTGATTGCCGGCCTCATTGAAGATGAGCGCGCCCTGGCCCAGGCGGATGATCTCTTGCCCCTGCGCGACCTGCTCACCCCGGCAGATTTCAGCGAGCTCGCCACCAGCCTCTTTGACCTGCTCTGGCAAGAGGCGCAACTAAATCCTGAGTTTGGACTGAAGAAAGGGCTTCCGGAACGGGTATGGAGCGACCCGGACCGGCGGCTGGTGCGCGTCTGGTTTGCCACCAACCGCCAGCCCCGTGATCCGGCCAATATTGGCCTCGGCTTTGATGAGGCCCAGTCAGCGGAAGAGCTTACCTATGGGGCCTGTCACGTCTTTATTCCCAAAAGTCACAAACCCGGTTCGGTGGGCAGCCCCTGGTGGCGGCGCTGGCTCCGCCTGGCCGCCGATGATCGCCTGGAGCTACGGGCCATCGAGGGGCTGGCGCCCGACCAATTTTGGGCCACCCTGGCCGGGAAGTTGCAAAGCTGGTGGGCGCCGGGCGAACGCAACCTTTTTGTGTTGATCCACGGCTACAATGTCGGCTTTGGCGAGGCCGCTATCCGCGCCGCCCAGATCGGCTATGACCTCAAGGTGCCGGGGGAGATGGCCTTCTTCAGTTGGCCCTCGCGCGGCACGCTCCTGCAATACGCCGCTGACGAAGCGACGATTGAGGCCAGTTACCCCGCTATCGCCCAGTTCTTGCGCGAATTAGCGGCCAAGGCAGGGGCCGAACGGATCCACATTTTTGTCCACAGCATGGGCAACCGCGGCTTGCTCAATGCGCTCGAACGGCTGGTGACCGACGGCGCGCCCGAACTGCAACTGGGGCAGGTTTTCTTCTGTGCGCCCGATGTCGATGTACGGGTCTTCAAAGACAAAGCGACGCGCTTCCCCCATCGCGCCGAGAACCGCACCCTGCTCATCTCACCCCAGGATCGCCCGGTTGCGCTCGCCGAGTGGTTGCATCAGTATGACCGCGTCGGGGTCGCCCCGCCCGTCACCGTCATCCCCGGCATAGAGACCATCGAAGTGCGCGGCTTTGGTCTGCTCGACCTTGGTCACGGCTACTTCGCCGAGGTCAAGCCAATCATCGAGGATCTGCGCACGGCGATCCTCACGCGCCAAAAGGCCAGTGAACGCGCACACCTACAACGGATTGGCGATTATTACGGGATTGATCTGGGCGCCGTGCGATAGGCCCATGCGCGGTACACGACCGCGGATAAAGGCGGGAACGGATAAGTGCCGGTGGCGGGAAAGCCGCTAAACCGAAGATCGGCAGGCAAAAGAGGCGGACATTTTATAGTCCTTCCTCATCAACCGGCTTCAACTGCAACATTTCATCCCACGTCGCCAGTTCCAGCCCATTGACAAAGCCGCTGTGGAACTCCTCCATATAGACCTGATCCCACACCGGCACGACGGTCTTGATCTCGTCCGGCAAGCCCTGGATGATCTCAGCATACGCGTGTTCCATCAGTCGATAGCCGGAGGTGGGCGAGACGGCAAACTTGGGGTGCGGCTTGATGACGCCGTCGGCCACCATCGCTTCGTCCAGCACATCGGTGATCTGGTGGAGCAGATCGAGCTTGCGTTCCCAGGGCGTTGACAGTTTCACCGCTTCGTTGACCAGCGGCAACATCGGTTTGCCCAGCCGGGGCAGCCGTTCGAGATAGGCGATCAGCCACTTGTCATAGGGAAAATAGTGCTTGTCGAGCAAAAAGGCCAGGTGGATGCCCAGGCGGATGGCGTTGCTGAAGCGGGTGGTGGCGTAAAACTCATTGTTGCGCAGGATAGCGCGCTTGAGGGCGTAAGTCCCCATGCCGGAGAAGAAGCGACACCAGTTGGCAATGCGGCGCAAGCGCACCGGTTCGGGATAGTAGCCCTGGAAGACCTGACGGATGGCGGTGAACTCGCCTAGCGGGTCATACCAAACCTCGCCGTTGGTGATGTGGATAATGTCCTCTTCAGGAATCTTCAGCCACTCAATATAATTGCGCGGCGCGTGGTCAAGGCCGATAGTGCGCGTGAGAAAGGCTTGCAGGTTATCCGGGGCCAGACCAGCGCCGGCCAGGTGCGCGGCGCGCAGGGAATGCCCCTGAAAGGAGTCGGGCAAGTGTGCGTTGAGCGTCGCCATGATCTCGTGGCGCTTGCCTTCAAAAACGTCCGGCGGCATGAGCGCGTCGATCCGCAGACCCCAGTGGTGGTCGCGCGAATATTCGTCATCCAGCCGCAGCGCTTCCGAGCCGTAGCCAAAGACGCCGAAGGCGGTGCGGGCGGTCTCCGCCGGGAAATGATATTGAAGAATCGGCTTGACCACCTGTTCAAAAAAATCACGACTAATGTCAATAATGGACGCACTCATAGGGTTTCCTCACCGGTCAAAACAAGATAGATGCAATTGAATCATGTGGCTATGGCGAGTATAGCACAGCCGGCGGTCAGGCTTCAAGTGTGCCGAAAGCCGAATTGTCGGTAAATTGACAAATTTGACCGGCTGACTGATAATTTGCGTCACCACCTGGCTTGTGCCAAAACCAGGGCGGCTTGTGAATACTTTACCTGACGCTTGCAATTTTTCTGGAAATGACCATGACTGCTCCCACAGACCAACAGTTGCTCGACCGCTGGCGCAGTGAACCGGCGCCTTTATTACCCCTGCTCCATGCCTTCCATGACCGCGACGGTTATCTGTCCGAAGGCGCCCTCCGCCAGATTGCCCAGGCATTGCGCATTCCGCTGGCCGACCTCTATGGCACCGTGACCTTCTATCATCACTTTGCTCGTGAGCAAGGCGGCTTAGCGGCGCCGCGTGTCTGTACCGGCCCTGTTTGTTGTCTGCGGGGCGGCAACGAACTCTTGGCGGCGCTCAAAGCGCAGGGCGCCACCGCCATGCCCTGCGCCGGTCGCTGTGACGAGCCGGTTCCTGTGTTGATTGGTCAGCGCTACCTGGTGGGGCAGGCCGATGGTAGCCTGCACGATCGGCCAACGCCCTTGCCCATACCCAACCCTGGCGGCATCGAGGAATGTGTCTTTGCCGATATTCGCCAGCCGGGCCGGGCGACCTTGGCCGGTTATCGGGCCACTGCCGGCTACACCGGCTTACAGCGTGCCGTTACCGAAATGACCCCGGCGCAGGTGGTGGAACATATTCGGCTGAGCAAATTGGCCGGTCGCGGTGGCGCTGGTTTTCCCACGGGCTTGAAATGGAAAGCGGTGGCTGAGGCAAGCGGCCAACCCAAGAGCATTGTCTGCAACGCTGATGAAGGCGAACCGGGCTGTTTTAAGGATCGGGCGGTATTGGATCACGATCCTTTTGCCGTGATTGAAGGGATGACGATTGCCGCCTATGCCACCGGCGCTACGCGTGGTTTTCTCTACCTGCGTTACGAATATCCGCATACAATGCGCATTCTGGAAACCGCCTTGCAACAAGCCTACGACGCTGGGTTGTTAGGCCAGAATATTCTGGGCGCAAATTTTAGTTTTGACCTCTACGTCCGCCGCGGGGCGGGCGCTTATATCTGTGGCGAAGAAGGGTCGTTGCTCAACAGCTTAGAGGGCAAGCACCCCTTCCCGCGCAATCGCCCACCCTATCCGGTGACACATGGCTTTGAAAACCTGCCGACGGCGGTCAACAATGTGGAGACGCTGGCCTCGGTCCCGCAGATCCTGCGGCGGGCGCCGGAGTGGTATCATGGGTTGGGGCTGGGCGACCATGCTGGCACCAAAGTCATCAGCCTTTCCGGTGATATTCAAAAACCTGGTAACTACGAGGTTCCCTTTGGCTTGCCGTTGCGCACCCTACTTTATGATTGGGCCGGCGGGCCGCTGCCGGGGCGGGCCATTCAGGCGGTGACGATGGCGGGGCTTTCCGGGGGTTTCCTGGCCGGCGAAGCATTAGAGACGGCGACGATTGATGAGCCAAGCATCCGCAGCAAAGGCTCGATGTTGGGCGCCGCCGGGATGATCGTTTTTGATGACAGCCGCGACATGGTCGCAGTGGCGCACAATGCGATGGAGTTTTTCGCCCATGAATCGTGTGGCAAGTGCTTCCCCTGTCGCATCGGCACGCAACGCTTGACCGAACGGCTCAACGGCGGCGGCCCTGGGGAAATGGAAACTTGGCTGGCGGAGGTGAATGACATCAGTCAAACCATGAAAGCCGTCAGCGCTTGCGGTCTCGGCGTCGCTGCGCCGCTGGTGGTGGAGAGTTTGGTGCGCTTTTTCCCGGAACAGGTGAAAGCGCAGGTCGCGACGCGGTTGGAGGGATAGCGTATGCAGTCGTTGACTTACGGTGACTATTTGCAGCTTGATCAATTATTGGCGCTCCAACAACCGCGCTCGGCAGGGCCGGAGCATGATGAACTGCTCTTTATCACGATTCATCAAGTCTATGAACTCTGGTTTAAGCAAGTGTTGCATGAGTTGGATTACCTGATGACGGCGCTGCGGGCCAACAACCCCTTTCGCGCCCTGCACACCTTTCGCCGGGTTCTCACCATTTTCAAGACCATGGTGGCGCAAGTCGATGTCCTGGAGACGATGACGCCGGTGGAATTCCTCTCATTTCGCAAATATTTGGATGCGTCCAGCGGTTTTCAATCCTGGCAATTTCGCGAGTTGGAGTTTGTCCTCGGTTATAAGCGGCTTGAATTCTTGCAATATTACCCGCCGGAGGGCGCCGCTTATCAACGGCTGACCGAACGTTACCAACAGCCAACCGTGTGGGATGCCTTTTTAGCGTTTCTTGCCCAAAATGGTTATCTGGTTCCCCAGGCATTATTGCAACGTGATGTTACCAAGTCGGTGGAGCCGTCGCCGGAAATCCAGACCATTCTGGTCGATGCCTATCGCCATCACCCGGTAGTTTGCAACGTTTGCGAACATCTGACTGATCTGGATGAAGGCATTCAGGAGTGGCGCTATCGGCATGTCAAGATGGTAGAACGCACCATTGGCACGCGCCAGGGGACGGGCGGTTCGGCGGGCGCTGGCTATTTGCGCGCAACGCTCTTTCAACCGCTTTTTCCCGATCTCTGGCAGATTCGCACCCAATTGTAAAATGATGAGTTGATGACTATGAAGCTTACCACCCTGGACGACGCCCGCACGCTCGACCGCCAAGATGAATTGGCGGCCTTTCGGACTCACTTTGCGGCGGAAGATCCTGAGTTGATTTACCTGGACGGCAACTCGTTAGGTCGCCTCCCCAAGGCGACTGTTGCGCTCCTACGCGATGCCGTAGAACGCCAGTGGGGCGACCGCCTGATTCGCAGTTGGAACGAAGGCTGGATCGAAGCGCCTATGCGTATCGGCAACAAGGTGGCCCAGTTGGTGGGCGCCCGGCCTGGTGAGGTGACCATTGCTGACTCAACGACGGTCAATCTCTTTAAGTTGGCGTTGGCCGCCATTCAGGCCCAACCGGGTCGGCATAAAATCGTGACCGATGATCTCAACTTCCCGTCGGATCTCTATGCGTTGCAAGGAATTTGCCGTTTGCTTGGCCCGGCGTATTACGTTGAAGTCGTCCCTTCGCCCGATGGCATTCATGGCCCGGTGGAAGGATTAGCCGCCGCCATTGACGCCAACACCGCCCTGGTAACCTTGAGCCATACCGTCTTCAAGAGCGCTTACACCTATGATATGGCGGCGATCACGGCGTTGGCGCACAAAGCTGGGGCGTATGTACTGTGGGATTTGAGCCACGCCGCCGGTTCTGTCCCGTGTGATTTGACGGGGGCGAAGGCAGATCTTGCCGTTGGCTGCACCTATAAATATCTCAACGGCGGCCCCGGTGCGCCGGCCTTTTTGTATGTCCGCCAGGAATTGCAAGACAAACTCGCCAATCCAGTTGCCGGCTGGATGGGACAGGCGAACATGTTCAACTTTGGCCTCAGTTATGAGCCGACGCCAGGGTTACAACACTTCCTGACCGGCACGCCGCCCGTCTTGTCCACGTTGGCGATTGAGCCGGGCGTTGACCTGATGCTGGCCGCCGGCATGGATCGGATTCGCGCCAAGTCGGTGCAGCAAACGGAGTATCTGATTGCCTTGTGGGAACAGGAGTTAGCCCCCTTGGGCTTTGCCCTGAACTCACCGCAGGAGAGCCAGTGGCGCGGTTCGCATATTTCGCTCGGCCATGAAGAGGCATGGCGCATTGATCAAGCGCTGATCCATGACCTGAAGGTGCTGCCCGATTTCCGCAAGCCGGACAATATCCGCCTGGGGGTCACGCCGCTCTATACGTCGTTTGAGGACATTTATCAGGCCGTCATGCGGGTGAAACAGGTGGTGACGGAGAAGCGCTATCTTCATTATGCTCAAACCGGTGCAAAAGTCACCTAATTGATAAAAGGGCGGTATGACCGCCGGTGAAAGCGTATTCCATGTCCGACATTGGCAACCCCCATGATCGCTTTTTTCGCGAGGTCTTTTCACGGTTGGAGCTATCCAGCGAGTTTCTGAGCAAGCAACTGCCGCCGGCTATTGCCGCCACCTTAGATTTCAGTACGCTCGATTTGCGGCCCGGCTCTTTTCTCGATGAAGAGTTGCAGCAATACTACTCGGATCTGCTCTTTCGAGTAAAGTTACAGACTGGACGGCCAGCCTATGTTTATGTATTATTGGAACACAAAAGTTACATAGAGTGGTTTACCGGCCTGCAACTGCTGCGCTACAAAGTCGAAATCTGGGAGCAGGTGCGGAAAGAGGAAAAGGAAGCAAAGAAGGGCAAAAAGCGCAACCAAGAGCGCACAAAGCTGCCGCCGATTTTCCCGTTGGTCGTCTATCAGCGCAAGACAAAGTGGAGTGCGCCGCAACAATTTCACGGCTTGATTGATGCTGGCGCCGAGTGGCTGCCGTACCAGCCGGACTTCAAATACGAACTGGTCTCGGTTGTGTCGCTGCGGGAAACCGAACTCTTTAGCGCCGTCTTGTTACGGGCCGCAATCCGGCTCATGCGGCACATCTTTGATCCTGATTTGATCGACAAATTGCCGCAGATTTGGGCCGAGTTTCGCAACCTGGCCTGGGGACCGGATGAACGGGGTTTTTTGGTCGTCATGTTGAGTTACGTGATTAGTGCGAATGAAAATGTAAAGCCGACGGATTTAAAGCACTCGCTAGAGCAGGCTTTTCCGCAGGGAGGAGAGCAATTTATGAAAACATTAGCACAACAGTGGCTTGACGAGGGCAAACAAAAAGGTTGGCAACTAGGTGCACGCGATGCATTTCTTGCAGGCATTCGGAGCGGTTTAGATGCACGCTTTTCTGTAGATCCTACGTCCTTATTGCAGGAACTTGAGAAGATCGAAGATCCAGCAAAATTGCAACGGTTATTGAATTTGCTGTTTAAGGCGCCTTCATTTGCAGAATTTCAAGCAGCATGTCGAACTATGGTAGCCAATGAGAACGCTACTATCAATGGCGCACACTTAAACTGACTAGGTTCTGTTGACATTTGAGACACACACCTGACAGGTTTCCAAAACCTGTCAGGTGTACCAGTGGCGTACCACGAAATGTCAACAGAACCTAGCAGCTATATCAAGCATTGGGTTTCCAATAACGGAATCGATGAATCTATGAGCATGACAACTGCGTCACCCACAACCTTGCAATTGAAACTTGATGACGAAACCGTCACCTTTACCCCCGGCGAGACGATCTACGAAGTCGCGGCCCGTCACGGCAAATTTATTCCAACGCTCTGCTACGATCCGCGACTTAAGCCCTTTGGCGCTTGTCGCCTCTGTGTCGTCGAGGTGCGGGGACAGCGCAACCCGGTGGCCGCCTGCACGACACCCGCTGTCGTTGATATGGAGGTAAGCACAGCAACCGACAAAATTGAGTTTTTCCGCAAAACTTTGTTGGAAATGGTGACTTCGGAAAATCCGACCGTTGATGTTAGCCCATTGCGCAGCTACTCATCCCAGGAATTGACCGTGCTGGTGGATCATTACGGGGCGCGCACCGGTCGCTTTGCCGGCGCCCACTCCGGTCACAGCCGGCCAGATGACACCAATCCCTTCCTGTTGCGTGACTATGATCTGTGCATCTCCTGCTATCGCTGCGTCCGCGTCTGCGCCGAGCAGGAAGGTGACTATGCCATCAGCGTGATGAATCGTGGTTTCCACACGCAGATCACCACCGAGTTTAACGGCTTGCTCAAAGATTCCGCCTGCACCTTCTGCGGGCAATGTGTCCAAACCTGCCCGACCGGGGCGTTGGGCGATAAGAAAGCGTTGCGTAATGGTTAATTGAAAATGGAGAACGGTTAATTGTTAATGATCAGCTCTTCGAGACGACAGCAGTAACCATTAATTGTTTTCCATTCTCCATTAATTATTTTGGAGATTCCTATGACAACATTAGCCGACTTAAAACAAATTCCTTTACACCAATCCGGTATCCAAAAGACGCGTTCGGTTTGCGGCTATTGCGGCGTCGGGTGCGCGCTGGATATTTTGAGCAAAGATGACCGCATCATCGGCATCCAGCCGGCAATGGATGGCCCGTCTAACCACGGTGCGCTCTGTGTCAAGGGGCAATTTGCTTTTGATTATGTCCATCATCCCGACCGGCTCAAGCGGCCAATGGTGCGGCGGAGTGACGGCAAGCTGCATGAAACCACCTGGGACGAGGCGCTCGATGTTGCCGCCAAAGGGTTTCAACGGGTGGCGGAGAAGCATGGTCGCCACGCCATCTACGGCATTGCTTCTGGGCGCACACCGAATGAAGCGGATTACACGATGCAAAAGTTTATCCGCGCCGGCTTTGGCACGCACTATATCGACAACTGTAGCCGTGCTTGACACGCCCCTACACTCGCCGGTCTGGCGACAATGATTGGGCGTGCGGGCATGTCAAACCCCTATAGCGATATGGCAAAGACCGATTTGGCCTTTTGTATCGGCACCAATATGACCGAGTGTCACCCGGTGGCGGCGACCTTTTTGAAAAAGGCGCTGGCGCGCGGCGCAAAACTGATTGTCGCCGACCCACGGCGCATCAAATTGGCGGAAATGGCCGATCTCTACCTGCCGCTGCGCGTCGGCACCGATGTGGCTTTGCTCCTGGGCATGGCCCATGTGATTGCGCGCGAAGGGCTGGTTGACCAGGAATTCATTGCCACCCGCACGACCGGGATTGATGGTTTCCTGGATCATATCAAGCAATTTACCCCGCAATGGGCGGAAACGATCACCGGCGTGCCGGCTAAGGACATCGAAACGGCTGCCATCTGGTACGGTTCGGCGGACAAAGCGGCGATCTACTACACACTGGGCATTACCGAACACATCTGCGGCGTTGACAACGTGCAAAGCCTCTGCAACCTGGCGCTCATGACGGGCAATTTGGGTATTGAAGGCGGCGGCATCAACCCCATGCGCGGCCAGAACAACATCCAGGGCGCCGGTGATGCCGGTGCAGCGCCCGATTCCTACCCTGGCTACCAGGTGGTCGAGAAGCCGGAGCATGGAGCCTGGTTTGAGCAGCTTTACGGTCGCCCGATGGATCTGGAACGGGGCATTACCAAAGTCAAAGCGCTGGAGATGTGTGGCGAAAGCATCTTTGCCATGTTCATTGACGGCGAAAATACGGTCGTCTCCGACCCGGATCGCGCCCACGGGGAACATGCGCTCAGGAGCCTGGAACATCTGGTGGTGATCGACATCTTCCTCAGCGAAACGGCGCAGTTGGCCCACGTCGTCTTCCCGGCCACCTCCTGGGGCGAGACCGACGGCACCTTTACCAATTCGGAGCGGCGTATCCAACGGGTGCGCCAGGCCGTGACGCCCCAAGGCGAGGCCAAACCCGATTGGTGGATCGTCAGCGCCATCGCCAACCGCATGGGCATCCCCGGCTTTGAGTATGATTCGGCCAAAGAAGTCTTCAATGAAATGTGTACCGTTGCGCCCAACTATGCCGGCGTCGACTGGGAAATGGTTGACGACGGGCAATATCAGTGGCCAATTCCCTACAAGGGGCATCCCGGCACGCCGCGCTTGCACGAGGATGGCTTTAGCAACGGACGGGGCATTTTCAAGCAAATCACCTATCGCGACCCCGCGGAAGTGGTCGACGAAATCTTCCCGGTCTGGTTGACGACGGGGCGTCGCTTGCAGACCTATCACACGCGCACCCAAACAGGCCGCTCCCAGGGGATTGAATACTTTGTCCCGGAAGAGATGCTAGAAGTCCATCCCGACAATGTGGTGGCCTGGGGCTTGCAGGATGGCGGCTGGGCGCGTTTGAGTAGCCGGCGTGGAGCAATCAATATCAAGATCAAGGCAACCAGCCGCTCCCCCCGCGGTACGGTTTTCGCCAGCTTTGCTTTTAACGAGACGCCGATCAATCTGCTCACCGGCTCCGGTTATGACCCGGTGACCCAGACGGCAGAGTTCAAGGTTTGCCCGGTGCGTGTCGAGCCAATGTGAGCGGAAAGAGTAGAAGGTATGACCGTTACTCTAAATGAGCATGATAGTGCAGTTGTATACACGCTTGCTCAACAAACTGGAAAAACGCAGAATGAAATTTTACATGAAGCGATTGGGCTGTACATGGCAAAGTTTCAGTCAAAGTATCTGGTAGAGGAAACTGGCGACCTTTTATCAGACGAAGAGTTAATATTGGCCGCTGAAGCTATTTTTCTTGAACTTGATGCAGAAGAGCTAGAAGAAACCTATGCCTAATCGCGGTGAGGTTTGGCTAGTAGACTTGGGTTTGGCGGCAAAAGTCAGGCCATGTTTGATTATCAGTACACCAGCCCAATTGCAGGATCGTGCTTTAGTCACCGTGATTACCCATACAACAGCGCTGCGCAGCTCGCAATTCGAGGTTCCCCTTAAAGTTCCCTTTTTGCGAGCTGGCGCTTTTGTTGTGCAAAACGTAGTCACGATTCCAGAGGCAAAGCTGATCCGGCGGCTTGACCTATTGACATCACAGCAAATGAGCGAGGTCGAAGCCGTAACTAGGCTTTGGTTGGGTTTGTAGCCGAGTCAGAAACTATAGAAATGTATGACAACATTCGCCGCACCACAACCACGCGTCCAAGGGAATTATCTTTGGCTTCATGTTTTACTGCTATTGGGTAGTGTTGTCACCCTGACACCTTTTGGCTTTATGCTGCTCGTGTCGCTCTGGCCGAAGACGGCCTTTTTGACGCGTGAGTTTCCGCTCGATCAAATCACCATTCAAAACTACTTTGAAACCTTTCGCCAGATTCCCTTTGGGCGCTTTTACCTGAATAGCTTTATCGTCGCCACCAGCACAGTGCTGTTACAGATTCTCACGGCATCGCTGGCGGCCTTTGCCTTTGCCCGCTTGCGCTTTTGGGGGCGGGAAACCATTTTCCTGCTTTACCTAGCGACGTTGATGATCCCCTTTCAAGTAACCATGATCCCCAACTACATTGTGATCGCCCGTTTTCTCCAGTGGCGCGATACCTATCAGGCGCTGATTTTGCCCAGCGCTTTTAGCGCCTTTAGCACTTTCCTCTTGCGCCAATATTTCAAGGGCATCCCGCTCGATCTGGATGAAGCGGCGCGCATGGACGGGGCCGGCAGTTTCCGCATCTGGTGGCAGATCATCATGCCGTTGAGCGGCCCCGTGCTGGCGACCCTTGCCATCTTCAATTTTCAGGCGTCCTGGAATGATTTTCTCTGGCCGTTGATCATCACCAGCAAAGAGTACATGCGCACCATCCCGATTGGTCTGGCCTCGTTTCAGGGGCAATACCAAACGGAATGGCACTTGTTGATGGCGGGCGCGGTAATTGCGCTGTTGCCGGTATTGGTCATTTATGTGTTGGGGCAAAACTGGTTCGTGCGCGGGATCACGCTGACGGGGATGGGGGGAAGATAGTAGCGCCCAAAGCAACGACAATACACTCTGCTACCTGCCACTTGCCACCCACCCAATTTGCCATCGCACAAAAGTTCTGGTTTGATATAGGGCAGCAACCCGTTAAGCGATGTAAAGGCCACCTGCGATGACCGACCTATACAATATTATTATCGGCAAAGTCGTCAAATCCAATGCCCATATTGATTACACTTGCCAGGTTTTCAACCCCGGCGAGACGGATTTGATGCCGGAACCGACCGACTACACCTTTGGCACCTTTGTCAGCATTGCGTTGGAAAACCCCAATGCCGGCGCTGACCAGTTGATCGGGGTGATATACAATACCTTTTTGCTCAACCCTGATTTTGGCAACCTGGGGCCGCGCCTCAGTCCGCGGGCGGAACTGGAAATTTTCACACCTGATTATCTTTCCGAAACGGCAACCTTGGTCGGCATTATTGCGGTCGGCTGGCGTGATGCACAAGGGCGCTATCATCAAGGCGTGCCGGCGCTGTCGGCGACGGTCAATAACTTTGTCCAGCGGCTGGATGAGCCGGAGTTGCAAGCCTTTCACTGTGACGATGAGGGACAGCCTTGTCTACGTTATGTCCCGATTTTGCTGGGGCAAAACAACCCGCTCGTCCCGCAGTTGTTAATGGCGATTATTGACCATTTACAAGCCCTCTTCCCGCAGAATCGTCGCCAACTGTCCGTCATGCGTAACAATCTGGCCTGGAAGAGCATTGTCCAGCCGGCAGGATAAGGTAATGAACAATTATTTGCGACCCAACTATGGACACGGCTGCTTTGCCGACTTACCCAATCTGATCCGATCCTGCCTGACCGACCAACCCGCGCCCACAGGCTTGACCGGCATCCCTGCCGCCCTCTTGCAGAAGTATGACACGGTGATCGTGTTGCTGGCCGACGCCTTTGGCTGGCAACATGTCGAGCCGCGGCTGGGGCAACATACCCTCTTTCAACAAATTGCCGACCAGGGCGCGATTGCCCAATGGACGAGCCAGTTTCCCTCGACCACCGCGGCCCATATCACTTGTATCCACTCCGGGTTGACCCCGTCGCAAAGCGGTGTCTTTGAGTGGGAATATTATGACCCGGCGGCGGATGCGACGATCACGCCGTTGCTCTTTTCCTACGGGGGCAAACAACCGCGCGATCAGTTGAAGGCGCTGGACATTCAGCCCTATCAACTCTACCCGACCCAAAGCTTCCACCAGCAGTTGCAGGCGCAAGGGGTGACAACCTATGTTTATCAGCACCGCGAATATACGCCCTCGACCTACACCGACTGGATCTGTCGCGGCGCTCAGATGCGCCCCTATATGACTTTACCGGAAGCGCTCTCCAATCTGCGCCAGGAAGTGCAGGAAGCGCCCAAGCCGGCCTACTTCTTTATGTACTATGACCGCATCGACGCTTTGGCTCATCTTTATGGCCCGCAGTCACCCCAGGTAGCCGCCGAGATTGCCACTTTTCTCTACGCTGTCGAGCAACTCTTTGTGCGACCAGCGCAAGGGACGTTGCACAATACGCTTTTTATCCTCACGGCGGATCATGGGCAGATGGCGGTCAACCCGGCGGCAGTGCATTTTGTCAACGTGGATCGCGACTTTGTCGGCATGGAACGTTTTCTGCGGCGCAACCGCCGTGGTGAATTGATTGGCCCTGGCGGGTCGGCGCGCGATCTTTTTCTCTATGTGCAGGAAGATCGACTGGTCGAAGCGCAGAGCTTTTTTGCCGAACGGTTGGCCGGCGTCGCGGATGTTCATTTGACCCAGCCATTGATCGACCAAGGCTACTTTGGCCCCTTGCCACCGTCACCAGCGTTTCTGAGTCGCGTTGGCAATCTGCTCATCCTGCCCCATGCCGGCCAGACGGTCTGGTGGTATGAAGAAGGCCGCTACGGGATGCGCTACCGTGGAATGCACGGCGGGTTGAGCCGGGATGAGATGGAAATTCCCGTTTGTTTATCCGTTTTTTAGGGTTCTATGACAGATAACCAACTCTCACCTGTACCAGCAGATTATATTCATCTGCTCCAACGTCTAACAGAGCAGATTCGCAGCGCGCAAATCCGGGCTGCACTCGCTGTTAACCAAGAATTGATACTGCTATACTGGCAGATTGGCCAGGAAATTTTGCTTCGTCAGCAACAGCAGGGGTGGGGAGCAAAGATCATCGATCAACTCGCGCATGATCTGCGTCGGGAGTTTCCGACGATGAAAGGCTTTTCTGCACGTAATCTCAAGTACATGCGTGCGTTTGCAGAAGCGTGGCCGGATCAAGCAATTGTGCAACAACTTGTTGTACAATTGCCGTGGGGACATACTGTACGCTTACTTGAACATGCAAAAAGTGTTGAGGAGCGGGTAGGGTACGCTCGATAAGCCATTTGACATAGCTGGAGCCGCAACATTCTGATTCATCAGATCCAAATATTTCAAGGAGCAAAGATGACTATCGCAACAACAGGAATTAGTTGTTTTAGAGGATGTGGTCAACCTGTTATCGGTCAGTGTCAAGGTTATCAGGAAGCTTGTGGAAGATTTTATTGTGCTACTCACTCAATTGGAAAGTTGTGTAGTGAGTGTGGTGAGCGTAAGCTTAAAGATGAAGAAGATCAAAAGCGTCAAGCATTAGAAGCACAGGCAAAAGAGGAGATAATTGCTCACTATACACAAGTGGCAGAGAGGGTAGAAAAAGAACTTGCTGCGGCACATGAGCAAAGGATGAAGGATTTTTCTAACAGGGCAATTGGTATAGCCTTTCTTCTTTCTTTTGGGTTAATGATATACCTTATTCTGGCCACGGAGTCAGCAGCGATTGGTATTGCTTTGTTTGTCTTGAGTATAACCTTTATGGCACTGAAAACAATTGACAATCAGGATAAAAAGAAAGCGTATGATAATAGCCGTCTTGCTGAGATTGCTCTGGAATACCATGGCTTTGATAAGTTTTTCCCAGAGTGGAAGAATCTAAAAGCGCTGAAGGATGAAGCTGAACGCCGAGAAAAAGCAAAGGCATTTAATGCTGTGGTTGCATTGCTTGCCGGTGCCGCTGTTGATACCTACAAATTTGTTGAAAAGGAGGTAAAGAAAGAAAAAAGCTAAGAACCCTGACAAGTTTATTCTTCGGTTACTTGGAAGAACTATATGACTTCTTGTAAATCTTGCAGTGGCAAAGGTTCAATGAAATGTCCCTCATGCAATGGAAAAGGCACATCATATAAGAGTATCGGGTTAGGTGGCGGCTCAACACAGCAATGTAAGAATTGCAATGGATCAGGAATTGTTCGCTGTGGTGTCTGTCATGGTAAAGGAAAGATTAAATCTACATAATATTAGTGTCAGTTAGGCTGGTATAGTTTATTGGTAAGGAACAGTGACGAATGAGAATTGCAGAAGGCTTGGATCGAATTACGTTTGACCCTCGCGTAATGGGCGGTAAACCTTGCATTCGTGGGATGCGGGTAACAGTTGGGATGATTGTTGGCTTGGTCGCGTCTGGGGTTTCGCAAGAGCGTATCCTCCAAGCTTATCCCTATTTGGAAGCAGAAGATATTCAGCAAGCACTCACATACGCCGCCTGGCGCGCCCAGGAAGTTGAATTGCCATTGGTTGCCGCATGAGCATTAAAATTCTGATTGATATGAATCTATCCCGCGAGTGGGTGGATATTTTTCGTAGCCAAGGTTGGCAGGCAGTCCATTGGTCATCTATTGGAGTACCTGATGATCGTGATGAAATCATCATGGCGTGGGCAGTGGCAAATCAATATTTAGTTTTTACCCATGATTTAGATTTCAGCGCCATTCTGGCATCGACAAAAGCACCAGCGCCGAGTGTGATTCAGTTGCGGATTCAGAATATCATGCCGGAATCGCTGGCAGCTACTGTCATTGCTGCTATTCATCAATTTGAAAACCTGCTGGAGCAAGGCGTTCTTATTACAGTTGACCACGGTAAACAACGCGCCCGAATTTTGCCATTACCGTGAAAGATAGTTTGCTCATGCAATTGTGCAGCAGTTGCTGCACAATTGCATGAGCAAACTAATAGACAAATCAGATCAACCCCGCACAAATGAGGAGTGCGCACTCCTCATTTGTGCGACTTTAAAGTGGTTTATTTATAAGTGAACAGTTTGATGTAAAGTTAGGCGGACGGGCAACGAATGGTGAGGAGTAATGTCACAATGGCAGAGTGTATCGGCACGGTCAAAGGTCCCGGCGAAACGCCCCACGAGTTCACCTTTATTGCCCCTGACCCGGAGCGCCGGGTGAAGCATGGCGAATTTGTCTATTACCTGACGGCCGTCGATGGTGAGGAACGGCAGATCATCGGGCGGGTGACAGCGCGCGAGTCGGTGAAGCTCTTCCCAGACAGCTTTATGGCCGATCCCACCGTCGCGCCGCGCCAGATTGCCGCGCTACTCGGCTATGACAGTGACGCCAACGAACTCTTTGAAATTACCGTGGCGGTGCTGGGTTATCACAGCGCGGCGATGGGGGATTTTATCAACCCGCGGGTGCCGCCGGCGGGCGGGTCGCCGGTTTATATTGCCGATGATGAGTTGCTCACCCAGGTTCTCAGCAAACGCAAACAGGGCGAACGGGGTGGCGCGCACCTGGGCAGTCTCCTCAGCCGCATGCCAGGGGCGGTGCCAGTGGCGCTCGATGTCAAAGGTTTTACCAGCACCCATCTCGCCATTATTGCCAGCACCGGCAGCGGTAAGAGTTATTTGGCCGGCGTGTTGCTCGAAGAGTTGATGATGCCCTATAACCGCGCCGCCGTCTTGATCATCGACCCCCACGGTGAATACAGCACCTTGCAAGAGATGCAAAACCATGCCGTGTTCCGTGAAGGCAACTATAAACCGCGTGTTCGTATCTTCCGCCCCGACGACGTGCGTGTCCGCATCGACAGCCTAACCATTGCCGACCTACGCTATCTACTGCCCAACCTCTCGGAGAAGATGCACTATCAACTGAGCCGCGCCTATGGCTATGCCCAGCGCAGTTTCAAGGGGGGCAGTTATACGTTGGAGCAGTTGCTCTACGCCGTGCGCCAGACTGCCGAAAGCAAAAAGAGCGGCGACGAAGAGGGCTTTGACAGCGAGGATGACCCGACCACCGGCGCGCTGGTCTGGCGGCTCCATGCCGTGCTGCACAACAGTCGCATCTTTAACGACTTTGAAAACCTGGAATTACAGGAACTCTTTGCCCCTGGTCAATGTACGGTGTTGCAACTCAACGAAGTCGATCAGCGTGAGCAGCAAGTCATCGCCGCCACCCTCCTGCGGCGCGTCTACCAGGCGCGCCTTGATACGACCAAAGGTAAAGTCGAACGGGGTGACAAAGGACATATCCCTTTCCCCGTCTTCTGTCTGCTCGAAGAGGCGCACAACTACGCCCCTGCCGCCGCCGATGCCGTCAGCACGGAGGTACTCAAGACTATTCTGAGCGAAGGGCGCAAATTTGGCGTGAGCGTCGGTCTCATCTCGCAGCGCCCCGGCAAACTCGACGCCGATGTGTTGAGCCAGTGTATGACCCAGTGCATCATGCGTATTACCAACCCTATCGACCAGGACAAAATTGCCTCCTCCGTCGAAAGCGTGGGGCGCGACCTGCTCAAAGAGCTGTCCAGCTTGAGCAAAGGCCAGGTGATTGTGAGCGGCGCCAGTGTCAACACGCCGGTGATGCTGCGGGTGCGCACCCGCCTGACCAAACATGGCGGCCAGGACATCAATGCGCCCGAAGAGTGGTTCCAGTGGTTTGAACAAGGGGCGGTAAATGGCGCCGCACGGGAGGGCGCTCTCTTTGCCCGTCCTGAAGTCCAACGGGAGGAAGATGGAGATATTTTGTGGGCCTAAACGCCAAACCAAGCCAGGCTGATCTGCTCGCCGCCAACAACAAAACGATTGGCGATGTGATCGGCCCCGGCTTACGCGTCCTCTTCTGCGGCATCAACCCCGGTCTCTACTCCGGCTACACCGGTTATCACTTTGCCCGCCCCGGCAACCGCTTCTGGCCCACCTTGTATGCCGCCGGCTTTACAGATCGCCTGCTCAAGCCGGCTGAACAGCAGGAACTCCTCAACCATGGCTATGGCATCACCAACCTGGTCGAACGCGCCACCGCCACCGCGGCTGAGTTGACTGCCGCCGAACTATTGGCCGGTGGTCAACGGCTACAGGCCAAGGTGGAGCAGTACCAACCAAAGGTGCTGGCCGTTCTCGGCATTAGCGCCTATCGCACCGCCTTTCAACGTCCGCAAGCGCAGATGGGGGAACAGCCGGAAGGGATCGGGCCGGCGCGCCTTTGGGTGTTGCCAAACCCCAGTGGATTGAACGCCCATTACACACCAGCCGATCTGGCGCGTGTTTTCCGTGGCTTTCGGGTGACGATTGATGGCGGCAGCAGTCGGGATGAAGGGCAAGCGTGATCGCCATAGCTGCGGCTGATCTTGACCGCAATAACTATAATGCCTTTGTTATGGTTACAATCGGGATTACAATTGGGCAAAAAAAGCGTGCACCCGCTCGATAATTATCGCTGCTTCACCATCCGCCAGGGGACGGGGATCAAAGGCGACAATGCCCAGATTCGCCAGATGGGTGCGCGGATGGATCGGGGGCCGACCGGCGCGCAAAAAGGCGATGAACGCCTTGGCCTGCGCCGGCTCGACGACCACGGCGGCCCGTTCAATGCCCCGTCCCGCTTCATCGGCCAGCCGCTCGGTCTTGGCGACAGGGGCGAGGCCGGCCAATAGTTCATCGACCAGCGCGGTGCAGCGTTGTTGTTCGGCCTGCTGATCCCGCGCCACGTAGGCGGCCAGGGCAGTATAGAGACCGGCCAACGCCTCCTTGCCGATCTTCATCGGTCGTCCAATGCCGGCATCCTGGGCGCGACAGGCTTCGACCAGGTCGCGCCGCCCGGCCACAATGCCGGAGGTTGGCCCGCCAATCGCTTTGCCGCCGCTAAAGGTGACCAGCGCCGTGCCGCTGTTGACAAAGCGCGTCAGATCCTCTTCCGCCGCCGCGTCGATCAAAAGTGGCACACCCTGCGCCTGACAAAGTTCGCTACAGCGTTGCAGCGAGAGCATCCCCTTCTGCACGGTGTGATGCGACTGCACATAGAGCAGCGCCGCCACCTGCGGGCCAAACGCTCCGGTCAAGTGCGCCTCGCTGACACTATTCACCGAACCAATTGCACGGGGCGCGCCGCCGGCCATGCGGATCAGTTGGGTGATGTCCGCGCCAAAATTGACCTGATGTCCAGCCTGAATCAGAATCTCGTTGGGATGGCCCAGCGCGTCGGGTAGCGCCTGGATGCGCGTCAAGTCCGTGCCGGTAATACAAGCCGCCACCATGAGCGCCACCCCAGCCGCCGCCCCGGTCGTCACCATTGCATCTTCGGCGTCGATTAGCTCGGCAAGCCGGCGCCCGACTGTGCGCTTCATCTGGTCAATTTCAATGTAACTGCCGCCGGCCACCGCCATCGCTGCCAGCACCTCATCGCTCAGCGTATTCACCCCCAACGCTGTCATCCGCCCGCTGGCGTTGATCACGCGTGGTAGCTCCAGTTGCTCAAGCAGATCCATGATGATCCTCCATAGTTGGGTAGTTGATTGGTTCGTTGGTTGAGCTTGTCGAAACCAACGAACCAATCAACTACCCAACCAAACTTTGATAGAATTGCACTGCCGTCGGTTCCGGGTACACAAGCGGACCAGGGGTGGTCATCTGCGCCATCGCCGCGGCGACGGTAGGATACCAGCCGCTGCCCACGGCGGCGACCATGCCCACACCCAATAGCCCTGCCTCCGCCGTGCCAATTTCAATGGGGGCGCACAGGATCGCAGTGAGAACATGGAGAAAATGGCGATTTTGCACCGAGCCGCCTGTGGCGACAAAGCGCTGGGGGCGAATCCCGTCACGCATGGCTGCCTGCACAAGATCACGGACGCCAAAGGCAATCGCTTCCGCCAGGGCGCGATAGATCACCCCGTCGCCATAGCCGGCCTGCCGCGCCGCTTGCACCTGCTGCACCAACGCCGCTTCGGCGCCCGGCAAGCTGCGCCGGATGGCAAGCCCCTGCGCACCAGGCGCCACCTGCTCGGCCAACTGGCCCAGCACCCCATGCCGCGCCGCCATTGTCGGTAGATCAGGGCGCAGGATCTCGGCGGCAATATCAAATTGGGCGGAGGCGCTCGGTACATTGTTAACCCACGCCCACCGCTCCGGCGCCACGGTGTAACAAAAACAACCGGACAAAAGGCGCGGCCCATTCACGGCCCGGAAGACAAAGTTTGTGCCCAGGGTGAAACAGGCGTCGCCGGCTGCCACCGCGCGTGTCCCCAGGTTAGCCGCCGCGCCATCATGCAGCCCGACGACAACAGGAATACCCGGCGGCAACCCAAGCGCAGCCGACGCGTCAGGCATCAACCGACCAGCAACCTGGTGTGCCGGCAAGGTGACAGGGAAGGCGCGTTCCGGCAAGCCCGTCAGGGTAAGAATGGCTGGCGGCCAGGTTGCCGCCTCGACGCCGGAGGTGGGATCCGAAACCCAGCCGCCGGCCAGCCGGTAGACCAGATAGTTATGCAAGGCGCCGACCCGGTGGACCCGTCGCCACTCGGCCGGGTGGTGTTGACGTAGCCAGGCAATCATGGCGGCCATGCGCACACCGTAGCCAAAGGCAAAGGGATCTTGGTCGCCCCACAGCGCCGGATCATACGCTTGCTTAAGTTCCGGCGCGTCGCGATGCAAATGGCAATCGACCATCGGCCAGCAGGCTTGTCCCTCTTCATTCAGACAGATGCCAAACTGGGCGCGACAAGAGATGCCGATGGCGGCGGGGCGGACTGGCGCCGGTAACTGCGTATTGGCGCTCTGCACGGCATCACAAAGCGCCTGCCAGAAAGCCGGTAACATGGTGTCACGGTTCGGCTGGATGGCGCGCGTATAGGCTCGCCCCGTCGCCACCAGTTGTCCTGTTGGATCGATATAGGCGGCCTTGCACCAGGAGGAGCCAACATCAATCGCCAGCACTAGCTCGCTCATGACGCGGTTCACTCTTCGCTTGCCGGCTGTTTCACCACCTGGCCGGCCCGCACGGTATAGCGGACTGCCAGTTGTTGCCGCGCAATTTCTGTCTGTCGCTCACTGTCGGTCAGGGGGAATTCGCCTTCGACGACGCGGAAGATGGTGATGTCCGCTGTGCGCCCGCTCTGTAATGAACCAATTTCATCATCGCGGCCCATCAACTGCGCCGGCGACCAGGTGCTGAGGCGAACGACTTCGGGCAGCGTCAAGCCCAAGTGGAGAAACTTTGCCATCGTCGTCCCCATGTCATAGACCGGCCCGCGCAAACAACCCTGATGGAGATCGGTGGAGATGGCGTGGAGGGGCAAACCGGCATCCAGCGCCGGGCGGGCCGTGGCAAAGGCAAAGCTGGCCGAGCCGTGGCCAATATCAAATTTCACCCCCCGGTCGATGGCGGCCAAGGTCGCGGGCAGCGGTTTGCGGTCGCGGCCAAGCAAACCGCCATATTTGCCATGCCAGCAATGGGTCACAATATCGCCCTCGCCCAGCAGTTCCAGAACATCCTCAATGACCGGCGGCGCATTGCCGATATGCACCATCAACCCCGTGCCGGCGAGGCGCGCCGCCTGACGGGCCAGTTTGACCGGCGTGATGCCCAGGTTGCCGCAGTGGGTCTGGCTGGCTAAGACTTTAATGCCCAGACAGCGCCCGGCGGCAGCTTCCCGTTCGGCCAGCGCAATCGTCTGCCCCTGATTAAAATTGCTCCACTCACCGTGGCGGGGGCCTTCAATCGGGCGCAGCGAGATATTCAAGAAGGCGAGCACCCGTGTGGCGGCCACGTTGATCACCTCATCACGAAAGGCCGCCCAGTTGCCGGCGCCGGTGGTGCCGGCATCGACCACCGTGGTGACGCCGGTGGCAATGCCCGCTTCGTGATCCGCATGAACGCCATTGATCCCCGCCGCCGCATAGACATGGGCATGAAGATCAATCCAGCCGGGACTGGCGACACAACCGGTTGCATCGATGACCGTGGCGCCGTTCTGTTCCGGGTAGTGACCAATGCCGACAATCTTGTCACCGTTGACGGCAAGATCGGCAACTTGATCGATCTGCTGGGCAGGGTCGATGACACGAGCGCCACGGATGAGCAACGTGGGCGCGGCTTGAGCAGTCATTGATTGGGACATGGGTAAAATCTCCGTGCTTCTTCCTATCGTGTGATTTAAAATTCTTGTTCGTTCGCTCAGTAATCCAGAGTGGTCGTCATTTCATATTTGCATCCGCTTTGCGACGATTCGAGCGTGCCGACCATCATCTCCGTGATGTGCAGCCCCCAATCGACATTGACCAGCGGCTCCCGCTCTTCGACGATGCAGTCAATCAAATGCTGGGTAGAAGCATGATAATAGTTAAAGGCGCCGGGCGTTGGTTGCGGCCACTTGGCTTTGCTACGGTCGCCGCGCAGGGGGATGTGATACCAGCCGTCGTCATCAAGGTGGGGCAGCAGTTCCTTGCGGTTGGAGATGATCGACGCCGTGTAGCCGGCGCCAAAGATCAGGTTGCCCTCAGTGCCGAAAATTTGCAAGGCGCCGCCACCACTGCCGGGCAGAACCGGATGAAAGATGCGGCCAACGTGGCAGGCGCCCACCGCGCCGCCGGCCATTTCATAGAGCGAATAGGCATTGTCTATTGCCTCCATACGCACCTGTTTTGTGCGGGGCAGATTGATCACCACATCCCAATAGTTAGCGTTGTCGGGGTCGGTGGCCTGGCTGAGAAATTCGTCATACTTCTCTTCGGGGACGATAAAGTGATCGGCCACCTTGATCTGCGTCTGAGCCATCACACTCTTACACGCGCCCAAGACGCAGACGATATTGGCCGGCGCGTAGGGCAGATCAAAGAGAAAGCCGCCGCTGTCCTTGGCATAAAAGGCCGCCTGCCCATACGGGTTGCTGCCCAGCGCCGGGCCATAGCTGGTGGGGCCGGTGGCGCCCAGGGAAAACCAGAGAATATCGCCCAGCACCCCCTGGCGCACGAGATCACGCAAGTGGGCCATATCCGGGTCGAGCGGCGACTGGGAACTGGGTTCAATGATCGCTTTGAGACCGGCTTTGCGCACGGCGTCGGCAATGGTGCGGGCGTCGGCCAGGGTGGTTGCCATCGGCTTTTGCAGCAAAAAGTGCTTGCCCGCGGCAATCGCCTTGAGCGCAAAGGCGACATGGGTGCCGGGCGCAGTGAGAATGAAGACGGCGTCAAGCGCCGCTTGCTCGATCATGGCGTCGTAATCCTGGTAGGTCTCTTTGGCGCCAAAGAGCCGTTGACAGGCCGCCGTGCGCGCGGCAACACGGTCACAGACCGCAGTCAATTCGACATTCGGCATCTTCATCAAATAGGGCAGGTAGTAGGCCGTGGCGACCACGCCACAGCCAACCACGCCTACTTTAACAGGTCGGTTGGTTGCTTGACTCATACGAATCGCTATCCTTCTTTGCAGCGGAGCTTGTTTCGGGTGGAGATCGTAACAGAAGAGGAAGGGGGCGTCAAGCGAATAAAACTTAAAACCCACCCGTCGCCCTGCGCCTGCTTGACAAATAACGTCAATTGCTAGACAATCAGCGTATGAAAAACGCAAAGAAACCAACGATTCTTCCCACAACGCCTATCCCGCTCGATTTCCTGCCCCAACTGATCGGGATGGGCCTACTTTGCCAATCCGCCGGCCGGCCAACGGCCTTTCCTGCGTGGTAACCCGCCCTAAAGATCCCATGGCCGACCGTCGCTTGTTTGTCCCAGAGATTGTCCAGACTTCCGCCACCGATTGTGGGCCGGCCGCGCTCAAGGCGTTGTTGGAAGGCTTTAACATCCCGGTCAGCTATGGCCGCCTGCGTGAAGCCTGTCAGACCAGCGTAGACGGCACCTCTATCGACACCATTGAAGAGGTGGCGCAACAGAGTGGTCTGCTGGCCCAACAACTGATCACCCCTGCCGATTTTCTTTTTGTCACCGAAGCCGATCTCCTACCGGCGCTGGCAATTGTACGCTTGCCAACCGGCGCCCTCCACTTTGTTGTCATTTGGCGCACACACGGTCCCTTTGTCCAGGTGATGAACCCGGCCAGCGGGCGGCAGTGGGTGCGCCGGCAAGCATTGCTCGATGATCTCTACATCCACACTCACCCCGTACCCCTGGCCGGTTGGCGCGCCTGGGCGGCGAGCGATGGTTTTACCAAACCGCTGCTGGCGCGGTTGCAAGGGTTGGGGGTGTCGCCGGAACGCAGCGCACAATTGGTGACCGCGGCGCAACAAGATCTCGGTTGGCTCCCCCTGGCCACGCTGGACGCCGCGACCCGTGTGGTGGAGAGTTTGGTGCGTGCTGCCGCGCTGGAGCAGGGAGCAGAAGCCACCAACTTTATTGCTCAATTGATCACCGCCGTGTTGGCCGACCCCACAGGCGCTTATCAACAGATCCCAGCCCCTTTTTGGAGCGTCACCCCGGCGCCGCAACAGCCGGATACCCTGCTCATGCGGGGCGCAGTGTTAATGGTGGTCAGAGGCACGCAGCCGCGATCCTTGGCAGACGAAGCGGGCGCTCCCACCATGGCGCCGGCGGTGGCCGTCGCTCTGACCGAGAAAGAGGTCAACCCGCTGTGGGCGATCATCCGCTTGTTGCGGCAAGATGGCTGGTTGGCCCCGGTGTTGGTGGCGTTGGCTGCGGTATTGGCCGCGGCGGGGGTGACGATTGAGGCGTTGCTGTTGCGCGGCCTCTTACAGGCGGGGGATCAACTCTTTGGCCTGCAACAGCGTACGACCGCCCTGGTGGTCATCCTGGTGTTTGGCTTGCTTTTGATCCTGATCGATTTCACCCTGGCTGATGCCCTGGCGCGCATGGGTCGCCATCTCGATCTGCGGCTGCGCATGGCTTTTCTTGCCAAGATCCCCCGGTTAAGCGACCGGTACTTCCAGAGCCGACTGATCTCTGACATGACGCTGCGCGCCCATGAACTGGCCGGGGTCAAAGAGTTGCCGCGGTTGGCGGTGCAATTATTGCAACTGACGGTGCAGGTGCTGTTGACCACGGCGGGCGTCATCTATTTTGTACCGCACATGGCGCCCCTGGCCCTCTTTGTCATGGCGCTGGCCTTATTCCCGGCGCTGCTGGCCCGCCCCGTACTCCAAGAACAGGATCTACGCTACCGCACCCACAGCGGTGGCTTGAGTCGCTTCTACCTCGACGGCCTGCTGGGGTTGACGCCGTTGCGCACCCACTCCGCCGAGAACGCCTTTCAGAATGCCCACGCCATGCTGCTCACCGAATGGTTTCAGGCCGGACGCGCCCTCTTTACCTTCAACCTCTGGGTGCGCGGCGCCCAACTGCTCCTGAGCATCGGCAGCGTCATTTGGCTCTTGACCAGCTATCTGCAACAAGGGGGCGATCCGAGCAATACGTTGCTGCTCTTTTACTGGACGCTCAACTTGCCGGCGTTGGGGCAATCGATAGCTGACTTGGTCTTGCAATATCCCGCACTGCGCAACCGGGTATTGCGGGTGCTGGAACCGCTGGGCGCGCCGGAGGAGAATGCCGCCCCCGCCGGCTCACCGCCGCTGCTCACCCGCGCCCCGGCCCCGATTGCACTGGACAAGGTTAGCGTAGTGGTCGGCGGCCATACCATTCTCCACGAGATCAGTCTGACAGTGGCGGCGGGGGAGCATGTGGCGATTGTCGGGCCGTCGGGCGCGGGGAAGTCGAGCCTGGTAGGATTGTTGCTGGGCTGGCACAAACCGGCGGCCGGGGAACTGCTGGTCGATGGCTTCCCACTGCAAAATGATCGGCTGGAAGCGCTGCGCCGCCAGACCGTCTGGGTCGATCCGGCGGTGCATCTCTGGAATCGCACCATGTTGGCAAATCTGACTTATGGCAATGGCAGCGAGCAGGGGGTGGGCGATATTTTGCATGAAGCCAATCTCTACGATCTCCTGCAACATCTGCCCGCTGGCTTGCAGACCGTGTTGGGGGAAGGGGGCGGGTTGGTTTCCGGCGGGCAGGGGCAGCGGGTCCGCCTGGGGCGCGGGTTGTTGCGCTCCCAGGTGCGCCTGGTCATCCTTGATGAACCGTTCCGCGGGTTGGATCGACCGCAGCGGCAGGAATTACTCGCCAAAGCGCGCCAACACTGGCGCGACGCCACCGTGCTCTTCATCTCCCATGATATTGGCGACACGCAGGACTTTGATCGCGTGCTGGTCGTGGAACAGGGACAGGTCGTCGAAGATGCCCCACCCGCCCACCTGGCGGCGCAGGCTGCTTCCCGTTACCGTCAACTGTTGGACGCTGAAACCACCGTGCGGCAAGGCTTGTGGCAGAGCGCTGCGTGGCGGCGCCTCTGGTTGCGTGACGGCGCCTTGACCGAAACACCGCGGGAGGAGCCATGAGCAACCTCGCCGCCACCCTCGCCGCGACTTTGGGCAGGGGGACAGAACCACAAAAGCAGACCGTTGGCGGCCTGGATTTCCGCGCCTTTGCCTGGCCGCTGGCAGCGCTGGATGATGGCGTGGCCTTGCTGGCCCAACAGGCCGGTCTTGTCACCCGTTCGCCCGCCGCCGCCGGCACGCCGCTGCCCCCAGCCTCCGCCAGTGCAGACGAACAGTCACTGAATCGCTGGCTGACCTTGACCACCCATCAACTTGGTTGTGATGTGCAGGCGGTGGAGTGGCATTACCGGGACATTGCGTTGCTGGTACGGCGGGCGGCGCCGGCAATCTTGCGCCTGCCCGTCGCTGTCACGACCGCCGCTGATACGCCGCCGGCGCCCCGCTTTCTGCTCTTGCTCAAGGGTGGACGACGGCGGGTGCAATTGCTGGCGCCTGACTTTACCACAATATCCGTCAGCACCACCAATCTCGTCGCGTTTCTTCAAACGCAAACCAGCGGCGACCTGGGGGAAACAGTTGCCAACTTTTTGCTGCGCAGTGGGATTGCCCACCGGCGACTGCCCAAAGCGCAAACGACACTGGTCGCCGATCAGATGGGCAGCCAACGCTTTAGCGGCTGTTGGCTCCTGAGCGTGGCTGGTCATAGTTCGATCTGGCAACAGGTGCGCCACCAACGTTTATTACGCTATCTGCTGCTGGTGGCGGCGCTGACGCTGCTCCAACAGCTTGTGCTGGTCGCCAGTTGGCGCTTTATTGGTCAGGGCGTCTTTCAACAGGGCTTTAGCGACGCCGGGTTGACGGCTTGGGCGCTGCTGCTGATCACCAGCATCCCCCTTAGCCTCTTTGCCAACTGGGCGGAGATCAACATCACGCTCAACCTGAGCCGGCTGGCGCGCACACGGCTCCTGCGCGGGATTCTCAACCTTCACCCGCCAGCGATTCGCCATTTGGGCGCCGGCCAATTCCTGGAGCGGGTGATGCAGACCGAGTCGTTGCAGGCGCTCTTGATCGGCGGCGGCTTTGGTGTGATCACGGCGCTGGTGCAAATTGGGGTCGCACTGGTGATCCTGCGATTGGGTGTCGGCGGAATCTGGCATAGTCTGCTGCTGGCGGCGTGGCTGCTGGTGACAATTGGGCTGTCGCTCTGGTATGTCCGCCGCTTTTTGGTCTGGCGCGATGTCTACCGCACCCTGACCAACGATCTGGTTGAGCGTATGGTGGCCCATCGCACCCGGCTGGCGCAAGAAGAGAAGAGTACCTGGCATCTGGCCGAAGACCAGCAACTGGATCACTATCACACCCTGACCCACCGGCTGGACAATGGTCAACGGCTGCTCAGTAGCTTGCTCAACCGCGGCTGGTTTCTGGTGGGGTTGACGGGAGTGCTCTACCCGCTGCTCCAAGGCGTTACCAACCCCATCGGGCTGGCGATCAGTTTGGCGGGGATCTTGCTGGCGGGCAGCGCCTTTGCCGCCCTGCGCTCGACCATCATCACGCTGGCGACGCTCTATGCCACCTGGCGCGATGTCGGCCTGCTCTTTCAGGCTGCCGATGAAGTTGAAGCGGTGGGAAAAGCGCTCTACCTGCCGCCGGTCGCCACAGCGCCAATGCCGGCGCCGGCGCAGGAACAGAAACCGTTGCTGATGGCGCGTAATCTGCAATTCCGCTATCACGACAACGCCCCGCTGACCCTGAGCAAGGTGGACTTGACCATTCATCCCGGCGACCGTCTGTTGCTGGAAGGGCCATCAGGCGGCGGCAAATCGACGCTGGCGCGGCTATTGGTCGGCTTACAGACGCCGACCAGCGGTCTGTTGCTGCTCCACGGGCTGGATCAGCCGACGTTGGGCTTGACCACCTGGCGCCAACGAGTGATCGCCGCCCCCCAGTTTCATGAGAATCACGTCTTTACGGAGAGCTTTGGCTTCAACCTGCTGCTGGGACGCCGCTGGCCGGCCACCCCCGCCGATCTACAGGAAGCCGAAGCGCTCTGTCACGAGTTGGGCCTGGGCGATCTGCTTCAGCGGATGCCGGGCGGCCTCATGCAAATGGTGGGCGAGAGCGGCTGGCAACTCTCCCACGGCGAACGCAGCCGCCTCTTTATCGCCCGCGCCCTCTTGCAGCAGAGCGACCTGATCGTCCTGGACGAGAGCTTCGCCGCCCTCGACCCCGTCACCCTCGAACGGGCCATGACGTGTGTCCTAAAGCGCGCACCGACGCTGTTGGTGATCGCACACCCATAGCGAGACAGGAGACACGAGACAAGGAGACAAGGAGAAATTGACTATCTCGTGTCTCCTGTCTCGTGTCTCGTGTCTCCTTGTCTCGTGTCTTGGAGTCTACCATGTCCCTACCCTTCGCCCGCACCGAACGGGCGCTGCAAACTGATGATTATCGCACCGCCTGGATCTGTGGGTTAGTGGCGTTGCCGCTCTTTGTAGCCTGGTTGGTTTGGTTCTTTGGCGGGAATTTGCCGGCGCACCAGCGTAGCCAACAGCTTGCCATTGGCGATTATGGCACGGTGGTGGCGACCTTTGCTGTGGCCGCGCTGCCCGATCTAGCGGTTGGCGACCGGGCGACGCTGCGTCTGCAACTGACCGATGAGGAATCGTTGACCACAGTCCCCGCCACCGTGGCCGACATTCACCAGCGCGCTGACGGGCGCTATGATGTCTTCTTTTACCCGGATGCCGCCTTTAGCGCGGTGCTGTCGCGCGCGTCGCTCACCGGGGAAGCGGAGGTGAACGTGGCTGGGCGTTCCCCTTTCCGTACTCTCCTACAAACCAACCAGCTAACTAACTAATTGGTTAGCTGGTTGGCTGGTTGATTAGTTTTTTACAAATTTGATTACTACCGTTTGTGGGTAACTGTGGTAGGATTACCGGCGACGGTGTTAAAACTTAGATTCAACCGGAGCGCAGGCGCTTGGCTGCCATCTCCCGAGAAGGTTTGACCAGGCGATTCTATCGACCAAGCCGACCTGCCCGGAAGATTGGGGAGCGCTCGCTGGTTGCGGTTGAACCCAATTCGGGAAGAAGAGGAAGTGGACAACAATGGTCACAAAAGTCGGCGCGCTGGCGGATCTATGGGCCGGCAACTATGATTATAAGGGCGAGGTCGCCAGGGCCAGCGCCACGGTGGTCAAGGCGCTGACGCCGCTGGTGGTGCGCGGCCAAACGGTGTTGGAACGAGTGGAACGGGAACAGTTGGACCCGCTGCTCGACTGGGCGCTCACCCTTTGGGGCGACCGGCGCAGTGAGCAGCAACGCACCCTGCGCACCACAGCCACCGTCAGCGAATTGACCGCCGACGAACGGCAGATTCACCGCAGCCTTTATGTCTCTGCCCTCTCCTTTGGGCTGGCCTCTGCCGGTGCGCTCTTCTTTCCGCCCTTGCGCCTGCTGAGTCTACCAGGGATGATCTATGGCTCCTGGCACACCTTTGAACGCGCCTACCAGAGCCTGACCGAAAAGCGCACGGTGGATATTACTGTGCTGACAGCCTTTGTGAACAGCGCCTATATTCTTGGCGGCTACTGGGTCTTAGGCGCGCTCGGCAACACCTCCTACTTTTTTAGCTTGAAATTGCTGGGCAGCATCAAAGATCGCTTCGCCCGTGACTTGGAAAGCGCGTTGATGCTGCACCCCTTACAGGTCTGGACATTGGTTGATGGGCAGGAAGTGCAACGTCCGCTGACTGCGCTGGCGGTCGGCGCTTTGGTGATTGTGCGCGCCGGTGAGTTGATCCCGGTGGATGGCATTGTACAGGCGGGCGCGGCGACGGTCGATCAGCATGTGTTGACCGGTGAAGCGCGCCCAGTGGAAAAGGGGGTGGGCGACCCGGTGCTGGCCGCCACCATTGTGCTGACCGGGGCCTTGCACATTACCCTCGAACGGGCGGGCGGCGAGACCACAGTCGGCAAATTGAGCCAGATTTTGGCGCAGACGATTGATTTCCGCTCCAATCGCCAACTCTTTGTCCAACGGCTGACCGATGCACTGATTCTGCCCTTTGTCGGGCTGGCGGCGGTCACCTGGCCGTGGCTGGGTTTTAGCGCCGCCGCTGCCGTGGTGGATGCTCACCCGATGCGCCATCTCAATGTGCTGGGTGGGTTGAGTCTTTTGAACTATCTGGTGATGGCAGCGGAACAGGGCATTTTGATCAAGGATGGCGGTTCGCTGGAAGCGTTAAGCCGCATTGATACGCTAGTCTTTGACAAAACCGGCACCCTCACCCAAGAGCAGCCGATCATCCTTGCCATTCATCTTGTGCGCGACGCCGACGACGCAGAGCCGCAGGCGGCATTATGGGATGAAGATACGGTGTTGGCCTATGCCGCCGTCGCCGAAGCGCACCAGAGTCACCCCATTGCCCGCGCCATTCGCGCCGAAGCGCTCGTCCGCCGCTTAACGCTGCCCACTGTTGGTGCAACCGAGCAGGATGCCAGCTACCATGCCGGTTTTGGCGTGCGGGTCAATGTGGCGGGGCGGCAGGTGCATGTGGGTAGCAACCGCTTTATGGGGCAGGAAGGCATTGCCATTCCGCCAGAAATTGCCTATTTGCAAGAGACCAGTCAACGCCAAGGCCATTCGCTGACCATGGTGGCGCTCGATGGACGACTGGCCGGTGTGTTGGAATTACAGGCGGTGTTGCGCCCGGAAGTCAAAACGGTGTTGGGCGATCTGCGCGCCACCAAACGGCTGCGCTCTATCATCATTATTTCCGGCGATCAAGCGGCCCCTACCCGTCGTCTGGCCCAGGAGATCGGCGCTGATGAGTTCTACGCGGAAGTGCTGCCGGCGGGCAAGGCGGAGCTGGTCGCCCAGTTGCAAAAAGCTGGGCGTAAAGTCTGTTTTGTCGGCGATGGCATCAATGACGCCGTTGCGCTCAAGCAGGCCAATGTTTCCGTTTCTCTGCGTGGCGCCACCACCGCTGCCACCGATACAGCGCACATCGTCTTGATGGAGGAGAGCTTAGAACAGCTACGTCCGCTCTTTGGTATGGCCCAAGCCTTTGATCGCACCAGCCGCCAGACCATGTCCTCCATTCTCGGCGCCAGCGCCATTGGCCTGGTCGGCATCTTTGGCTTTGGCTTTGATCTGCGCCACATGACCATCCTCGACCAGATCAGCCTGACCATCGGCACGGGCTTTGCCATGCGCCCACGGTTGGCGACGTTGCTACAGGCCAACCGAAAGGATGAAGCGGAGAGCTAACCAGTTTGCCCACTCCGGCAAAGTATAACATCGAAGACGACAATTTTGTATGAGTACACAACTTTGGTTACGGCGGCTGAAGCCCAATCCACAGGCGCGGCTGCGACTTTTCTGTTTTCCCTTCGCTGGTGGCAGTGCCAGTGTCTATCGTACCTGGCCGACCCTGCTTGCTGAACGGCAGCCCGATGTGGAGGTTGGTGCTGTCCAGCTACCGGGGCGCGAAAACCGGTTGAACGAAAAGCCCTTTACCCACATTGCGCCCTTGGTGGACGCATTGATTACCGCGCTGCACGCTGAACTGGATCGCCCCTTTGCCCTCTTTGGTCATAGCATGGGTGCGATTGTGGCCTATGAACTGGCACAAGCCTTGACCCGACTGGGCAACCCACCGGCCCATTTGCTAGTACACGATGGCGTAAATAAACCGATAGTTGGTCAGTGAGACAGTAACACAGTGGAACAGTCGGTCGATTACTGTCTTACTGTCTTACTGTCTTACTGAACTACTGTCTTACTTCCGCCGCACTATACTAGTCTCCGGGCGCCGGGGCTGCCGGAACGCTATGCCTCGGTTCATCAAGCGCCGACCGATGACGCCTTGTTGCGCACGATCCAACAACGCTATGGTAATCTGCCGGAACTGCTCTTGCAGGATGCCGAACTCAAGGCGATCTATGGACCGTTGCTGCGGGCTGATTTTACGCTACTGGAAACCTATACGCCAAGTACGTTGACGCCGTTGGCTTGTCCGATCACAGCCTTTGGCGGCGCCGCCGATCCGATTGCCACCAAAGCGGAACTATTGGCCTGGCGTGCCGTAACCCAGAGCGAATTTGACCTCCACTTGTTGCCGGGGGGACACTTTTATCTTCAGGAACAGGACGGTCCCTTGTTGGAACGAATCGCAATGAGCCTTGCCATTTCGGTAAGGTCTCAGGTATAATTGATCGCACCATTGCAGCTATCGCGATAACGGGTTGAAGCGCGCATCCTGATAGAATAGATCGCCTACCCACTCGATAAAAATTCGCGTTTCCTAAATTCGTGTCTCAAGTACTTATTCAGCCAGAGGAGGCGCCAGATGACCGTCAATACCACTGTGGACAATCTACAGACGGCTGTCAATACCACTGTAGACAATTTACAGACGACTGTCAGTACCACGATGGACAACCTGCAAAAATTGGGTAGCACCACCGTGACACAGGTCGAGAGTTTTGTCACCGAGAATCGCGATCTGCTCAAGAGCGTCGGCCTGGTGACCGCCGCTGTCCTGGTCGGCGGCGTGGGCGGCTATTGGTTGGCGAAAGGCGCCGTTGTCGCCCACAGTGCAGCCGCAGCCAAAGGAAGCGCCACGGCGGCGCCTTTCTTCGTGACGCAAGGGGCTACTACAGGCGCGTCAACGTTGCAAAACACCGCCACCTTGCTCAATAGTTCAATCGCCGGCGGTACAGCGTTGGTGGACAAGATTTCAGCGCTCTTGCATACCATCTCGGCCAACGCGGCGCCGTTGACTGTAGGTGTTGTGGGTGGCAGTGCGGCTGGCGTGGGCGCGACCCGCTATCAGGTACGTCAAGCGCAAGATGCCTTAGTAACCCAGACTGCTCAAACCGCCGCCGCCGAGGCGGAACGCAGCCAGTTGGCCGATGCCCTGGTCGCTGCCAAAGCAAATTTAAGCGACTTGCAGGCAAAACTAGCCGCCCAACCGGCTGTCCAGACGGTGCAGGATCAGCTAGAAGTCATCAAGGGCATTGGTCGCGTCTTCGCCCAAAAGCTCAACGCCGCCGGCATCTACACCTTTGCCGACCTGGCCGCGCAGACCCCTGAACGCTTACGCGAAATTATCGGCACGGCCCGCGCCGGCAGCATGGTGCAACCCGCCGATTGGATTCAGCAGGCGGGTCAACTTATCCAACCGGCGGCGCCAGCCACCGCCGTACCCCTCTCTTCACCGACCACAAGCACGCCGGCAACGCCTGCCTCCAGCGCGATCCAGTTGGATCGGTTGGAAGCGATTAGTGGCATCACACCTGCCATTGCGGCCCGTCTGAATCAGGCCGGCATTCTCACCTACATTGATCTAGCTGGTCAGTCGGCGCCACGTATTCAAGAAATGCTCGGCGCCGACTATCAGCCGCCCGAAAGCGCCATTGCCGCCTGGTTGGTCGCCGCCCGCGCTATGGCCACCCAGTGATCCATGATTCGTGCTGCGCCGCCTTCGACAGGCTTAGGCGACGCAGCACGAATCATGGATCACGAATCGCGAAAGGCTTACAAAAAATAAAAGGATTGTGGTATTCGTGTAATATAATAGTTAGGGTTATCTGTAACCGCCAGAAAATGATGTTGCTCAAGCATCAGTGTGTGACCGACATCTGTGATTAAGGAGAATAAAGTCATGCAAAGTCTAACCACCATCAAGGACAAAAGTCAACAGGGTTGGAATCGTCTCGTTGAAGCGGGCAAACAGCAGCCCGAGGAACGCAAAGTGTGGGGCGTCACCATTGCGGCGGCAGTGGCAGGCGGCGTTGTCTTAGCCGCCGTGTCCAAAGGCGTACTCGCCGTTGTTAGCACCCTGGCCGCGCCCCCGGTGGCGCTGACCGTTGGCGCCCTGGCTGGTGGCGCCGTCGGCTGGAGTTTAATGCAGAATCAACCGGAAGCGCCGCCGTCGGTGAGTGCATCAACACCAGTGGACACTGTACCAACTGCCGAAGCGGCCGCGTAAATCGGAGGTCGAAGGAAGGAACCAAGTTACTTTGTCCGTGCTTGGGGGATGGAGAAAGTAACTTGGTTTCGACAGGCTCAACCAACTGACCATCAAACCATAGACTCACCAAAATTATGATTGAAGGAAGATGAAAATGCAAAAGAAAACGGTTACAAGCAATGTACAGGGGCAACAATCCGCTATGCCGGTCGTGCAAGGTGGGCTGCCGGTGCGCACGAATCTCCGTGCCGGCCTGGCCTGGGACGAGTTGGATGACCAGGCCATTTCCCTTTTCAATAAGGTAAAAGATGCCGTCGCCGGCGCTGCCCAAAATGTAAACAACGCAATCCAGGAAGCCACTAAATAAGCTATGTTAGTTGGTTAGTTGGTTTCGTATTCGACCAACCAACTAACCAACTAACCAACCGCCCAACCAACCCATGACCCAATTTTTTCTGCGCCGCCTGGCGTTTGTCCTGTTTATTTTGTTTTTGATTTCGCTGGTGGTCTTTGCGGTGACGGAAATTCTGCCGGGCGATGCCGCCCAGATGATTCTGGGGCAGAAGGCGACGCCCGAGACCTTGGCAGCCTTGCGGGCGCGGCTGGGGCTGGATCAACCGGCGCCGGTACGTTATCTCGCCTGGATCGGCGGCGTGCTGCGCGGCGACTGGGGCGAGTCATTGGTCATGAACCTGCCGGTCGGGCCGCTGCTGTGGCAACGGCTGCGTAATTCGGCGGTGCTGGCCTTGTGCGCTTGGGTGGTCAGTGCGCTCCTGGGCATTGGGCTGGGGGTCATCGCCAGTTTGCACCGCGACCGCTGGCCGGATCGCATGATCACCACCTTTACCGTCTTCTTTATCAGCTTTCCCCCCTTTGTCATTGCCGTCTTTTTGATGATCGTCTTTTCACTCTGGTTGCGCTGGCTGCCGGCGTCGAGTATGATTGATGCGGACGCCAACTTTTTCAGCTCGATTCGCTTTTTGATCCTGCCGACGCTGACGCTGACGCTGGGGTCGCTGGCCGAGGTGGCGCGCCTGGTGCGGGCCAATATGATCGAGGTGATGAACAGCGACTATGTGCGCACGGCGCGCAGCAAAGGCTTGCCCCCACGCCAGGTGGTTGTGCGCCATACCCTGCGCAACGCCCTGTTGCCGGCGATCAGTGTACTGGCGCTCAATGTCGGCTATTTGATGAGCGGGACGGTGCTGGTCGAGAGCATCTTTGCCTATCCCGGCCTGGGGCGGCTGCTGCTGCAAGCGATCAGCCAGCGCGATCTGCCTTTATTGCAAGGGGTGGCGTTGCTCTCGGCGTTGATTTATACAGCGGCGAATTTGCTGGCGGATGTGATCTACTTCTGGGTCAATCCGCGGATTCGCTATTAATATTCTTGCCAAATGACCCAAAGCATTTCACTCCCTACCACCGGCTCTACAACCTTTGATCGCGTGGCCGTCCAGGACAACTTACCGGCGCGTCCTGCCACTGGCCATTGGGCGCGGCTGCGGCGGAATCCAACCGCAGTGATCGGGTTGGTGATTGTGATCACCTATCTTCTCCTGGCGCTGGTGGGTGAATGGCTTGCACCTTATGCTTACACGGAGCAACACCTGAGCGACACCCTGCAACCGCCCTCCATGCGCTACTGGTTCGGCACCGACCAATTTGGTCGCGATATTCTCAGCCGGGTGATCGTCGGCAGCCGGAGTATGATCATCCTGGCGCTGGGGGCGACGGCGCTGGCGTTGCTCTTGGGCGCCGGCACGGGGGTGGTGGCGGCCTACTTTGGCGGTTGGATCGATGAGATCCTGATGCGTGTGGCCGATGTCATGCTGGCCTTTCCGGCGCTACTATTAGCGCTGCTCATCCTCAGCACGCTGGGGTCGGAGATGATTTACCTCATCATTTGTATTGGCGTGGTCTTTGCCCCGGCAATCGCCCGTGTGGTGCGTAGTGTGGTGTTGGAACTGCGCACGCGCGAATTTGTTGAAGCCGCGCGCATGATCGGCTCTTCCCATAGCCGGATTATGCGGCGCGAAATTTTGCCCAACTTACTCAGCACCCTCCTGGTCGAAGCGGCTATTTTCTTTGGCTATGCCATTCTGGTCGGCTCTGGCCTGGGCTTTCTCGGCATGGGCGTGCAGCCCCCTTCGCCGGACTGGGGCTTGCAGGTCAATGATGGACGGAATTTTCTGCTCACAGCGCCGTGGGTGGTGTTGTTTCCGGCGGTCGCGATCTCGTCGCTGGTCATTGGCGTCAACCTACTGGTCGACGGGTTGGGGGTCGATCACAAATAGCTTTTTCTGCGCTGTATCTCATGTTTATCCCATGTTCATTCCACGTTTGTTTATTTAGGACTTAGGCAAGACGCAACCGGCCAGACCGCCGGGAGGTGGGCAAATGAACTTTCTCTGGTACAACAGCTTGTGCCCACCTCCCGGCGGTCTGGCC
>QWII01000174.1 GCA_021405325.1 Caldilinea sp. CFX5
AGGTGCGGTTTGTAACCGCACGGTTCCCAGGGAGCAAGTGCGGTTACAAACCGCACCTACGATTACCGGTTTATTTACCTAATGTTCATTAGTCTTCCCCGGCTCGCACAAAGACTAAAGTCTTTACTACCGTTTTGTAATACGGTATAATAGCGCCATGAATGTACCTGCCTTAATGGCTACCTACCAACTGCGCCAGCGCGAATATCTCTTGCGGATCACGCGCGCCATGACCTCGCGGCTCGATTCGCCGACCCTCTTGCGTCTGATTCTCACCAGCGCGGCCGAGTTGGTGGGCTGTCGCGCCGGGTTGATTGTGCTGGAAGAGGAGATCGGTTTCGGTCAGTTGCGCACGGTGACGCAATATCAGATCCGCGCGTCCTATAACATCACCGCCCAATCGCTGCCTGCCTTTGAGCCGCTGCTGGATGTCGCCCCGTTGATTCGCAATGAGTATGATGAGAACGGCGCCCCGTACGACACCAACATTGTCGATCTGCAAGCGCGTGTCCGCCAGGTGGAGGCCAAGCTCGGCTATACGCTGGGCCAGGTCGTGGGGCTGCCGCTGCTCTTTGAAGATGAACTGCTGGGGATGATCTACCTCTTCCGCACTGAGTACGCCTTTACTCAACTGGATTGGCAATTTTTACAGGGTTTTGCCGACCAGGCGGCAGTGGCAGTGCGCAATTCGCGCCTCTACCATCAACTGGAGACCGAACGCAGTCGCCTCGCCACCATTGTGGAAAATAGCGCCCACGGCATTCTCATCCTCGATGCCGAACGCCGCGTTCTGGTCATTAACCAGGCGCTGGCGGCCATGTTGGGGGTGACGCCACAGAGTTGTGTCGGCAAAAGTTGCCAGGAGGTCCTCAACCTGCAAGATGTGCAAGGTGACGATATCTGCCAGATGGATAACTTTACCGGCTTCCCCAACCGCGAAAGTTTGCACTGTGAAGGCGATCTGCAACGGCCCGGCGGCAGTCGTTTGACCGTCTCCGTCACCTATACCCCCCTCTATGACGACGAGGAGCGGCTGGTCAACATTATCGTCAACGTCCACGACATCACCCGCTTCCGTGAAGAGGAAGAGATCAAATCAACCTTCACCTCGATTATCAGCCATGAGTTAAAGACGCCGGTCGCGCTGATCAAGGGCTATGCCCAAACCCTGGCCCGCCCCGATGCCGCCTGGGATGCCGAGACGGCCCGCCAGAGCCTCCAGGTCATTGAAGAAGAGGCCGACCGGCTGGAATCGCTCATCAATAATCTGCTCGATGTGAGCCGGATTCAGGCCAGCGGCTTGCGCCTTGACTATGCCGATGTCAACCTGGAACGGTTGGCGCGCAAGGTGGTGGAAGCCTATCGCACCCAGACAGCAGAACACCAACTGGAGGTCGATTTCCCGGCTGCCTTGCCATTGGTCTGGGGGGATGAAGAGCGACTGCGCCAAGTGTTGACGAACCTGGTGAGCAATGCCATCAAATATTCGCCGCAAGGCGGTCTCATTCGCATTGGCGGCTGGCTGGAACAACCGGCGGATGCCGCCGACCATGCACGGGTTGTCCTCTACATCGCCGATCAAGGCATCGGCATCCCCGCCGCCGACTTGCCGAAAATTTTTGATCGCTTCTACCGGGTCGATAGCAGCTTGCGCCGTAGCACTGCGGGCGCCGGCTTGGGCCTATATCTCGCCAAAGCGATTGTAGAAGCGCATGGTGGGCAGATCTGGGCGCACAGTGAACCGGGGAAAGGCACCACCTTTTTTATCGGCCTGCCTGTTGAACAGGGCCATCAGGAAGCAACGGTGGGCGCAGTGCGGCAGTAGGGGCGCGCCCTTGCGGTCGCCCCAAGGACGCCGGCAAGCGGCGGTTGTCAAAATCATTAACCAACCTTCATGAGTTCAAGGCGGCGTAACATGAAGGGCTGCACTGCCGGCGCTACCCAGTTCAGGCAGCCAAAGCGTAAACGTGCTCCCCTGTTGCACTTCGCTTTCAACCGTGACGCGGCCATTATGCGCCTGGGCAATCCACTGTACAATGCTCAGGCCGAGGCCGCTGCCGCCCAGTTCCCGGCTGCGGGCTTTGTCGGTGCGGTAGAAGCGCTCAAAGATGCGTTCCTGATTGTCAGGGTGAATGCCGATGCCGGTGTCGCGCACGGCGATGCGCACCCAGCCCTCTTCATTGGTCAGGCTGAGGGTGACGGCGCCCCCTTCCGGCGTATACTTGATGGCGTTATCAGTCAGATTGAGCAGCAGTTGACGCAACCGTTCGCGGTCGCCCCAGACCAGCGCCTGGTCTTCATGCCCCAACCGCACATCCAGCGCACCCGGCCCTTTGCGTAACTCGGCAACGCGCTTGGTCTGGCGATAAATCTCCAAGAGTAACGTATCCATCTCGACCGGCGCCCACTGTAGTTGGAGCGCGCCGCTGTCCGCCTGCGCCAAGAGCAAGAGGTCGTTGATCATCTTGCTCATGCGGTGGGTCTCCTGCTCCACTTCGCTCAACGTCTCGCGCAGCACTTCGCCTTTGGGGCCAGAGACAACAGCGGGGTTGTTTTCACTGGTAAACATGCGTTGGAGCAACTCGATATTGCCCTGCATGGTGGTCAACGGTGTGCGTAACTCGTGGCTCACATCGGCAATGAGCCGCTCCTGGGTGTTAAAGAGTGTTTGAATCCGATCCAACATTTCATTGAAGGTCGCCGCCAGTTGACCAACCTCGCTGGCGACATCGTTGATCTGCAAGCGTTGCCCCAGGTCGCCTGTACGGGTAATGCCACCGGCGGTGGCGGTGATCGCGCCAATGGGCGCCAGGGCGCGATGGGCAATCAGTGCGCCGACAATTGCCGCCAACACCAGGCTCAGGGCTGTCCCTAGAATCAGATAACGGCTCACCTGATTGAGCGTATTTTCCACAGAGTCAATTGGGCGCACGATCTGTACGGCGCCGATCACTTCTTTATTTAGTATAAATGGCTGGCTGTAGACAAGAAAGGGAATTTTGTTGCTTGTCTCACCATAGTAGGTGTGAGGTAGCCCTTGCTGAATGCGCGACAGAGCGTTGCGGTAAGGCACCTCCATTTTGCCTAAATTTTGACTACGCAGTGCAATGGAACCATCAGTGTCAATCACTTGAGCGCCGGAGCCGCTGATAAAGAGATCGAGATCCGGGAAACCAAAGCCGGTGTCCCGAATGATAAACAAACGTTGTTGGTGGAGCAACTGCTGGGTCAACAGGGTGGTAATGTCGTCGGCCTGTTTGCCGACCGTCTGCCGCACCTGCGCCCACAAATTTGCCGCCAGCAGCGCATAGACCAAAACGCTAAAGAGAATCAAGGTCGCGCCGAGCAGGGCTGTATACCAAAGAGTCAACCGTAGTCGTATTGTCATGCAACATCCCAAGTAAAAGATAAATGGCGTAGGAAGTAGGGAGTCAAGTAGTCAGAAGAACCCGACCTCCCTCCTGCTCCCTACTTCCTACGCCCTACTTCCTACTTTCTACGCCCCACAGCCTACTAACTCAAGTTAAATGGTAGATGAAGGCAACCTAAGACTTTGGTAACGACAAAGCTCACCTAACACCGGTCATGGACCGGCGCGGAGCGATCTTCGTCGTTACAGAGATGGCTAACTTTCACGCAGCGCATAGCCGACGCCGCGGATCGTTTGAATCAACCGGGATTTACCATTCGCTTCCAATTTGGTGCGCAGATAGCGGACATAGACTTCAATGATGTTGCTTTCGCCGCCAAAGTCATATTCCCAGACATGCTCAAAGATCTGTTCACGGGAAAGCACCTGATTGGGGTGGCGGAGAAAGAGTTCCAACAATTCAAACTCTTTGGCGGTTAGTTGAATCTCTTCTTTGCCACGAAAGACTTGACGAGTGCGCCGGTCTAGGGAAAGATCGGCATATTCATAGCGTTCCGGCGCCGCCTCCATGCGGTGGCGGCGGAAGAGCGCCCGCAATCGCGCCATCAACTCGTCAAAGGCAAAGGGTTTGACCAGATAATCGTCGGCGCCGGCATCCAACCCGGTGACGCGGTCGGGCACGGTATCGCGGGCCGTCAGGATCAGGATGGGGACATTGGAGGCGTTGCGCAAACGGCGGCACACCTCCAACCCGTCGATGCCCGGCAACATAATGTCCAGGATCACGGCGTCGGGCATCTGGTCGCGCGCCAGCCGCAGGGCGCTCTCGCCATCTTCCGCCAGCTCGACAGTGTACCCTTCAAAGATCAAGCCACGGCGCAGTACATCCCGAATTTTCCGATCATCTTCTACAATTAGGATTCGTTCAGCCATTGTCTCTTCAACCCATCTTCTGATTACAGGATTAGTTACAATCATCTTCTTAGCCAAAATTGTAGATAGGCAACATCATTGTGTCAAGTCATTAAGTATCCTGACTTATAACCCATAGCAAAGACTGATAAATGTTGGGAAAATAATCCGGTAATCGTAGGCGCCTACGAGACAATCACCGAAATGATAAAGCAACCTTCATCAGTCTTTACGACCGATCAGAAGTGAGTAGCAACAAGCGAGGTTTCTATGACTGAATCATCCTATCGCATCGAACAGGACAGCCTGGGTGAAGTCAAGGTGCCGGCCAGCGCCCGCTATGGCGCCCAAACCCAGCGGGCAGTTGATAATTTCCCGATCAGTGATCTGCGTTTTCCCCGCACCTTGATCAAGGCGCTGGCGTTGATTAAGGGCGCCGCAGCCACCGTCAATCGTGATCTGGGCTTGCTGGAGCCGGCGCTGGCCACGGCCATTGCCGAAGCAGCCCAGGCCGTGGCTGCAGGCCATTACGACGCCGACTTCCCCTTGGATATTTTTCAGACCGGCTCCGGCACCAGCACCAACATGAACGCCAATGAGGTGCTGGCAAACCTGGCCGGCCAACGGCTGGGGCGCAAGGTCCACCCCAACGATCACATCAACATGAGCCAGAGCAGCAATGATGTCATTCCCACGGCGATTCATCTGAGTACGTATCTGGCGCTCCAGGAGGATCTCTTCCCGGCGCTGAAGCGCCTGCACCAAACTTTGCTTGAGAAAGCAGCGGCGGTTGATCATGTGGTGACAACGGGCCGCACTCATTTAATGGACGCGATGCCGGTGCGCTTAGGCCAGGAAGTGGGGGGATGGGCTAAGCAAATCGAACAAGGCGAAGAGCGCCTGCGGGCAACCCTACCCCGTCTGGCGGCATTGGCGCAAGGCGGGACGGCAGTGGGCACAGGGATTAATGCCCACCCTGAATTTGGACAACGAATTGCCGCCCGGCTGGCTGCGATGACCGGGCTCCCTTTTGTCGCCAGCGCTAACTATTTTGTGAGCTTGAGCAGTCAGGATACAGCCGTCGAAGTGAGTGGTCAACTCAAGACGCTGGCGGTGAGTTTGATGAAGATTGCCAACGATCTGCGCTGGATGAACAGCGGCCCGATTGCCGGCTTTGGGGAGATTGTTTTGCCCGCGCTCCAACCAGGGAGCAGCATCATGCCGGGCAAAATCAATCCGGTGATTCCTGAAGCAGTGACCATGGTCTGTGCGCAAGTGATCGGCAATGACCTGACCATTACCATCGGTGGGCAGTCGGGCAATTTTCAGCTCAATGTCATGCTGCCGGTCATCGCCTATAACCTCTTACAGAGCATCGCCTTGCTGGCGAAGGCGAGTGTTGTGCTGGCCGATCAAGCCATTGCCGGCTTCACCGTCAATGAAGCGCGCATCGCCGATCTGGTGGGGCGCAACCCCATTCTAGTCACAGCGCTCAACCCAGTCATCGGTTATGAGCTAGGCGCCAAGATTGCCAAGCAAGCCTACGCCGAAGGGCGCTCACTCAAGGAAGTGGCGCTGGAGCAAACCCAGTTAACCAGCGAAGAATTAGACCGGCTGCTCGACCCACGTCAACTGACCGAAGGCGGGATTCAGGAAACATAGAACAGCGTACCCCTAAGGCCGCGCTTAGCCGGTCCGTGACCGGCTAAGCGCGGGTAGATAAATCGCTGCCAACAAAAACGGCCCGGTTTAGACCGAGCCGTTTTTATTTGCGTTTGTTCAGCCTACCCCATCAAGGCAGATAGCTATAAGGGTTGCGGCGCACACCCTGGTAAAGCACTTCAAAGTGCAGGTGCGGGCCGGTGCTGTTACCGGTATTGCCGACCGTGCCGATCTGCGTCCCTTTACTCACACTTTCGCCGGGGCTGACGAAGATGCTGTTGAGGTGGGCGTAGAGGGTGCGGAAGCCGTTGCCATGATCAATCACCACATGATTGCCATAGCCCGAACTCCAACCACGGCCGGCTTCGACGACATAGCCGCCATCCGCCGCTTTGACGGGAGCGCCCGTCCACGAGCCGATGTCGATGGCGGCGTGACCGCTCCAATACTTCTGGGTAATGGAGCCGCTTGTAGGCCACAGGAAAGCGCCTGAGCCTTTGGCGGCGCCGGCCGGCGCCGGGCCATTGTAAGAAGTAACCACCTGTTGGGCCACGATCTGCTTCTGACCACCCGGTACAACCACTTCCATGCCGACAACCAGGGCATCGGCGATGCTCTTGAAAGCGTTGCCTTTGTAGGCGACAATGGCTTCGGCGGTGGCTTTATACTTTGCAGCAATGGAAGAAAGGGTGTCGCCGGCTTTGACAACGTGGAGAACACCATTAACCGGCAGAATTTTGATTTGATCGCCAATGCTAATGCGATCCGGGTTGCGCTCAATGGCGGGATTGGCCCAGAGCAAGGTTTCCGGTTCCAGGCCATATTGGGCCGCAATGCCTAGAATCGTATCCCCAGATTGAACAGTATAGGTTTCCAGGGCTTCGCGTGGGCGTTCCGGGACAATGGTGAAAGGAAGGGCAATACGCTGCAATGTTTCAAAGTTACCCGCTTCTTCCCCTAATTGGGTCGTAAAGAGTTGGGAAGAAGCATTGGCGGCGCCGGCCGACTGGCTGGCTAAAATGTTATTGGGTAACGCATCCAACCCCAACTTCCAGTCAGGAATTTTTACCTGGCTCAAAAGCAGAACAACGGCCGCAACCGCAAGAACGGAAAGGTGACCGGCCAGCCGCAACGGGGTAATTTGATCGCTCAATGTGCGTTGCAGTTGGCTCTGTACCTTATGCAGCGAGGTTGAAACGCGATCTGCTTCAGCCACTTCTGCCATTGCGCCCGGTTGGGTCATGGCAAAAGAAGGGGCGGCAAAAGGATCGCCGGTGACTAACTCTTCGCTTTGAGAAAGGGGAGAAATCTCCGTGGGGTGCTTCCGGGTAGGAGATTTGTGCGTTGTGAGTGAATGTGGCCGAATAATGCTTGCCGCAGAACTAAACTCATCGCTAAATGCAGAGTGAGCATCCGCTGACATATACGATTGGTCTCCGTTTATGAGCCTTTGTCACAGAAACTACCTGTGTGTACACCCCACGCAACTACGCTCATGACTATAGTACAACAGCATGGGACACAGCTACTTACAACAATTACGTATAACGATTACATAGAATGTTTACTGCTATCTCTGATGTAATTGTTTCGTCTTTCCAGTGTAGTTCCTATCGCAAAAGCAAATGTTAGAATGGATGTCGTTGAGGTCTACTTTGATGACCATTCAAAATCTATCGTCGCGGATTATAGCACGAATAGGGTAATTGTCAAACCTTGATTCTGCCTTCTGATAGGCAAATTGCTCATTTCCGTATATAGCGACATCCAATCGTCGGTACAGCGTAGGATTAGCGTATGATTTTATTTGGAAAATCGCGTCCCAAAAGTTGTTCTGCACCGTGTACAACGTTTCAACAAACGCATTGTGGGCGGTAGCAACGTGCGCCAAATACTGCTGTAATAGCCTGGTCATTCTCAACTCCATCTGTTATCACAACCTACGCATTGCCCACAATCTTCTTAGCGTTTCCTACATATACCCTACACCCGGATCGATTGAATTGCCGTTACAGTTTGCTGTCAGGCTCGACCAGTCGTGCGTGCGACCTGTCAAGTTGCATCAGCTTGACAGGTCGTGTAGGAAGTCAACAGGATTGTTATTTCTTTGTGAGCGTATCCAAAAATTCGCGATTGTCACGGGTGCGGCTCATGCGTTCGATAATCGGCAGGATTGCTTCGTGGCCGCCCCCCATTGCATCAATCATCCGTCGTAACGTATAAATTTTCGCCAAAGTTTCCGAATCGAGCAGTTTCTCTTCGGCGCGGGTGCCGCTGCGCTCAATGTCAAAGGCGGGGAAGATGCGGCGCTCGGCCAATTTGCGGCTTAGGACCAACTCCATGTTACCGGTGCCTTTGAACTCTTCATAAATCATATCATCCATGCGGCTACCAGTATCGACCAGACAGGTCGCCAAAATGGTTAGGCTGCCGCCCTCTTCCACATTACGGGCGGCGCCAAAGAAACGCTTGGGCGGATAGAGGGCGGCGGGATCAATACCACCGGAGAGGGTGCGCCCCGATGGCGGCACGGTCAAGTTATAGGCGCGGGAGAGACGGGTGATGCTGTCGAGCAAGATCACGACATCCTTTTCGCTTTCCACCAGCCGTTTGGCCCGTTCCAGCGCCATTTCGGCAACGCGGACATGATTCTGCACCGGCTCATCAAAGGTGCTGCTGACCACTTCGGCTTCCACCGAACGATCCATGTCGGTCACTTCTTCAGGACGTTCACCGATCAGGACGATCATCAAGTGAATATCCGAATAATTGCTGGTAATGCCATTGGCGATGCGCTTGAGAACAGTGGTCTTACCGGCTTTGGGCGGACTCACGATCAAGCCTCTCTGCCCGCGGCCGATTGGCCCCAGCATATCGATCATGCGCGTCGAGATAACGTTGGGCCGTGTTTCCAAGATAATCTGTTCATTGGGGAAGATGGGGGTTAATTTTTCAAAGATCGGGCGGCGCTTGGCCTCTTCCGGGTCTAAGCCATTGACGGCTTCAACCTTGAGCAAGCCATGATATTTCTCGGTGTCTTTGGGCGGGCGCACTTGACCGATCACCAAGTCGCCGGTGCGCAAGCCGAAACGACGGATCTGGCTTTGGCTGACATAGACATCTTCCGGCCCCGGCAGCAGATGATCGCTGCGCAGGAAGCCAATGCCGTCCTGGACGATTTCTAGGATGCCACCGCCGAAAATGTAGCCCTGTTGTTCGGCATTGGCGCGTAAGAGGCGCATCACCAGGTCGTACTTCTTGAGGCGTGTATACCCCGTCACTTCATGGGTACGCGCCAGTTCGCGTAACTCATCCAGGGTAAGCGCCTCCAACTGGGAAATGCTCATGGTTGACAATTCTAATGTGGTCATAATTGGGACTCCGCTTCTACCTATTTCTGTTCCACTACTTAAATTTTAATCAATTTCAATGCAATAACGCACCATCCATCCGGTTTAACCCTGTTTTGGCTATGGTGCGGGGATTTTCTACCAACTACGTTCGTCCGACGTTCGTGCAGTAAATCCACTAAAAACTATTTACTTTTTGTAAGGCTTGGCCTGACTATAGCCGCTTCTTGTACAACAATGTTTGACTTGCCTATCGGGAAACCACCACGTCGAATGATGTAACTCTTCGGTGGTGCGCTATGAACCCCGGTGAGGATTGTCTGAACCGTAGCGGAATATTCGATGGATTAATTCTCCGCTATGGCAGTGGAATCAACACCTAAAGATGAAGAAAGATCGACAATAGCCGATGGAAGCATTTTTTGGTATATTCACTTTAGTAACACGAATGTTTTATCTGTTTGTCTTACCTAGAGATGTAACGCGGGATAGAGTCAATGTGCGACCCTACGTTCCTCATTGTAGATGCGAGGAGTATCGGAGGAGCAGCGATACCTTGACGGGTCTCTATACGATTTTCGTAACGGCGATAACCTTCTCTATAAAAAATAAAGTTACACTTCGTTAGCGCAGATGACTGACACCAGTTCCCTGGCCACCAAATGCAGCAAAACTTTGACTAAGTTAAACACGGATTATTGAACCTGATAGTTTACTTGATTACACATTTTGGGAAAAATTTATATCAATTGGCAAACCAACCTTGTGGGGATCTGCTTTTTACCGGATCTTTTTTACCAAGTACTGAGGACTTTAAGCCAGTGTGATTGTTATTATAGCAAGGTTGGCTTGGAAAGTCAATACGCAAAAATGATGAGTTTTTGACGTAATTTCATCGTAAAGATAAGGGGGTGACCAGGAAGGATCAATTTGATGCAGGCAGGGGAACAGCAAAAATTCAAGAATGGACAAATTGCGCAAAGATTAGCACACCCCTCATCTTACCGCACCCTTAGGAAAGCGGCTAGTATCAGTGCCAGTGTTGGCTAATCTCTGCGCAGACAAATCGGCAAAGGAACGATCTGCTACTGTTATTCGCGTTAATCCCAAATCCCAGCAATGTCGCGCAAGGTTTCAGAATCAACGAGCGTGATGCGCCGGTACCCCAGTTCCACTAACCCCTGCCGCTTGAAATCACGGAGGATGGCGCTCACCGTTTCACGATAGGTGCCCAGATGGTCGGCTAAGGCCTGATGACTGACGCCTTTGATCGTCTCGGTCTCTTCATCGGCCAACTCAATCAAAAGCGAAGCAAGCCGTTCGGGCAATTTTTTGTAAGCAACATTCTCCAGGCTATTCTCGACTTGGAAAAGACGGGCGCCGTAGGTCTGTAACAACCCCCACCCTAAGATCGGGTATTGCATGGTGAGATTGCGTGCTTCACCAGCCGGCACTTCCAATACGGAGACCTGATCCACAGCTTCGACAAAGACATTGGGGCCACCCGGATTGTCAAAGGCGCCTTCGCCAAAGACTGCACCGGGTTCCAAGGTGGCGATCACCAAGCGGCGCCCCTCGTTATTCGTGCAAACCATGTTGACCTTACCGTTCATCAGTACATACATCCGGTTCGCCAGATCATCGGCGCCAGCCACCTGTTGGCCGCGCTCAAAGTGCTGCGTATGCACAGCATTGCTGAAGACGGGGTCTTCTTCATGGAGCAACGTAAAGGCTTGCGTCAGATTCTGATAACCTTGGTTGGTTGATGCCGTCGAACCATATGCGGAAGGGTGCATGGTTAATTTCATGATTGACCCACTTTCTGCTCAAAAATTTATATCATCATAACGGGCAAATGCTGTGCAAAATCTATACAATTATTAAGCCATACTTTTGCAATTTTGTCTACCCCCAATTGATGAGAATTTGCTTAAAAAAGTTAAACCAACTCTTTCTTCATCACTGGTCATGGCGCAACAAAGCTGAATTGCAACGCGGTTTGCACAACTTTTGTCCAGACATCGTTTTCAAATATTACTCTATTTCTTAGAAAAGCAGCGCCCATACTCCTTTTGGTGAAGGATCGATCGGCTAGGCGCGATCATCCTTTGCAATATACACTACAATACCATACAAAAGCTATAAAAAGATTAGAGGTACATTGGCGTTTTGTTAGCTTTTTCTCAATTTACTATCGTTGTACTCTTCGCTTGATACAGTCAAGTTACAACAAGCCACGGCTGCTTCCGCCTTGCGTTGTGCGCGCGAAGATCAATAAATGTATAAGATAATACGTTAGCATCCGGCGAAGAGTTGCAAACTTCGCTTGGCTAATCGGGTAGCAATAAATGCACCCTGCCGCAATCGCTGTTTGAAACAATTATCAGCGTTGGTTATAATAGCGGCAAGGCATCTCAGTCTTAT
>QWII01000217.1 GCA_021405325.1 Caldilinea sp. CFX5
GGCGCCTGCGTGCGCGACTTGAAGAAGCGCGTGACCGAATCGTCACCACCGGTGAGGATATAACGGCCATCGGGCGAGAAGGCCACCCCAAAGAGGGGCGCGGGGTGCTTAAAGACATGCACTTCCTGGCCTGTTCCAAGCTCCCATAGCCGGGCCGTGTTGTCAGCTGCCCCGCTGGTGAGCGCATAGTGACCATCGGGTGAAATGGCGACCGCAATGACCCAATCGGTATGGCCCGTTAGTACGCGCAGCTCTCGCCCGGTGGCGGCATCCCACAGCCGGGCGGTCTGGTCAGTGCTGCCGGTCAGCAGGGTGCGGCCATCCGGCGAAAATTTGGCCGCAATTACCGGGGCGGTATGGCCGCTGAAAGTGCGCGGGTCGGGCGGCGGCTGAACATCCCACAGCCGGATAGGGCCATTACCGTCGCCGAGGAGAACCGTCTGACCATCGGGCGAAAAGGCGACACTGGTTATCCCACCGTAACTGACAAAGCGGCGAACTTCTGCGCCCGTTCGCAGATCCCACACTCGGGCGGTGCTATCAAAGCTGCCTGAAAGCACATAGCGGCCATCGGGGGAAAGGACGGGATCGTAGCCCACAACGTGCGCCTGGAACGAAGCGATCCGGGCGGCAACTTCGCGCCCAATCCGCCCCAATCCCAACACCCCAACCCGTTTGCCAAACAGCTCGGTTCCCACAAACGTTTTCCGGTCCCACTCCCCACGGCGCAGGCTTGCGTTGGCCGCGGGGACCTTCCGCAGCAGCGACATCAGCATGGCAAGGGTGTGTTCGGCGGCGGAGATGGTGTTCCCCCCCGGGGTGTTCATCACAACGATTCCACGCTCGGTTGCGGCAACCACATCAATGTTGTCAACGCCGGCACCGGCGCGGCCAATGGCCAGCATTCTGGGCATTGCTTCAATCATCCCACGATCCACCGTCACGGCACTGCGGACGATCATTCCTTCGTAGTTGGGGAGCATCTCCAGCAACTCCTCGCGGGGGATTCCAACGGCCCGAACCGTTTGGATTCCGTGGGCATTCAGCACCGCATCGCACTTGCGGCTGACGTTATCGGCAATAAGCACTTGCATCCGTTACGCCCCCTCCTGCCGTTTCCGTGCCGCTTGGTTAAAGACCCCTTGCGCCGCAGCCAACCCAGCCCCTTCTGGATGTTGATGCCCAGCGAGTCGACCATCACCGCGTCCTCGATGCCGGCGCGCACGATCATGCCGATGCGCGTGCGGTAGAGGACGAAGTAGAGCGCCAGCAGCGCCACCGTGATGATGCCCAGCAGCGCCAGCCGGTAGGTCGGGTAGACCATGAAGCCGAGCGGCGTGATGCCGGCAAGCGCGGCCGGGAGCGGGTCGTCCCCCTCAACCTCCAGGCCCAGGACGCCCTGCGCACCTGGCTGGACGACCAGCCCAGTTATCGCAACTGTATGCTCATCTTGCGCGAAATAGTACGCCGCTTCCATCGCTTACCGCAGAGTATCTACGTTGATAATGGCGCTGAATTCCAGAGTACCTACTTTCAAGCGCTACTGGCCCAATATGGTGTGGAGGTGGCTTACCGTCCACCCGCACAGCCTCGGTTTGGCGATGTGGTCGAACGTCTATTTCGGACGGCAAATACCGAATTTGTCTACAACCTGACAGGCAATACTCAGATAGCGAAGCGGGTTCGTCTCATGACGCAATCCAACAACCCAAAGAACCTGGCTGTTTGGAGTCTGGATTGGCTGTATCTGGCACTGCGGGAATGGGCCTATGAAACTTATGACCAGTCCGAACACGCTACGCTAGGGCAATCTCCCCGTGAAGCCTTCGAGGATAGTTTACGCCTGCATGGTGAACGGTCATTCAAGTGGATTGACTACGATACCTTCACCTTGAACGCCCTTCCGACACCGAAACATGGCAACCTTCGCATGGTGCATCCGAGTGGGGTCAAGATAGAACATATCTACTATTGGCATGACTGGATGTACCGCCCGGACATTAGGGGCACACTGGTTCCAGTACGCTATGACCCATTTAACGCCGGTATTGCTTACGCCTATCTGAACAAAGAATGGGTACGCTGTACCTCGGAATATTTCGCAGTCTTCAACAACCGAACAGAACA
>QWII01000054.1 GCA_021405325.1 Caldilinea sp. CFX5
TAGTAAGCTCTTAGCCGGTCCGTGACCGGCGACCCCATCGCCGGTCACGGACCGGCTAAGAGCTTACTAGTTACCCTAATCAACGAAATGAGAAACTCTTATGCGCATTGAAGCCATTGATTTTTTCTATCTCTCCATGCCCGAGGTGCTGGATATTGGTGACGGCAGTCAGGATGCGACACTGGTGCGGGTTGCCGGCGGCGGGCTGGTCGGCTGGGGCGAATGTGAAGCGGCGCCCCTGCCGTCGATTGCCGGGCTGATCTGCCCCATGTCCCACAGCGCGTGCAAACCGGTGCAGAGTTCAGTGTTGGGGCAGACACTCGACAGCGTGGCCGACATTACGCGCATCGGCGATCTGGTGCGCGCCAACAGTTTGGATTTGCTGCAAGCCGATCACATCCTCTCCGGCATTGACATGGCGATGTGGGATCTGCTGGGCAAACGGCTCAACGAGCCGGTCTACGCTCTGTTGGGCTACAAACAGGTCTATCCGAAGACGCCCTACGCTTCCATGCTCTTTGGCGATACGCCGCAGGAGACACTGGAAAAAGGGCGCTATGCCCGCGCCCTCGGCTATCGCGCCGCCAAATTTGGCTGGGGGCCGATTGGCTTAAGCACGGCCCAGGCCGACGCCGACCAATTTATGGCCGCCCGCGAGGGTTTAGGAGATGACGGCATTCTCCTCATCGATATTGGCACCGTCTGGAAAGATGATGTGGAAGCAGCCAGCCAACGGTTGCCGGCGCTCAAAGCGTGTCGCGCGACGTGGCTGGAAGAGCCGTTTGTCTCCGGTGCGCTTGACGCCTATCGGCAACTGGCGGCGCTCTCCGGCGCGGTCAAGCTGGCTGGGGGTGAGGGCAGCCACAACTATCACATGGCCCAGCACATGATCGACTATGCCGGCATCGGCTATGTGCAGATCGACGCCGGACGCATCGGCGGGATCAGCGTTTCAAAAGAGGTGGCTGACTATGCGCAAACCAAGGGTGTGACCTATGTCAATCACACCTTCACGTCGCACCTGGCGCTCAGTGCCTCGCTGCAACCCTATGCCGGCATTCAACAGGATGTGATCTGTGAATATCCGGTCGAACCCAAATCGTTGGCGCTCGATATTACACAAAACCACATTGAACGAGACGCCAACGGGCAGGTGCATGTGCCGAATGCGCCGGGTCTGGGCATGACGGTGAACACAGCCGGGTTATATCCTTACTTAGTCGATGTGGAAATTCGCGTGCAAGGCAAAACGCTCTACAAGACGCCGTCGCTGTAACCTAAGCCGGTTATAAGCTTACCGCTCGTAGCCAGTCCGTGACTGGGGGCCGGACGCCAGTCACGGACTGGCTACGAGCGGGCCGGCAGCGCTAATAAAAAGCCCTGACAGCATAACTACTGTCAGGGCTTCCCCTCACGCTTATCCTTCGATCACATCGCTATTAGGTGGCGGCGGTGTGTCGTCCGCCTCTAACAGTTCTCTGAGATCATCGAGACTGTCATCATCGTGAACGTCGTAATAGATCAGCAGATCGCGCAGGCGGGGCAGGCGCTTATAGCCCTGATAGGGTTGCGTCAGGTGATGGAGTTGGCGCAGAGCATCGGTCATCTCTTTCAGCTTTTCATAGGGACGCAGCGCAATGGCGCGGGCCACCGTGCGACCACTCCCCGGTTCATAGACGACCAGTTCCCCCCACGGTACCGAGATGTTACGCCGAAATTGGCGCATAAAGCCGAGAATGCGGTCCAGATAGGCCGGCGGGTCCACGGACAACAACACGGCGTTGCTTTCAATCTGCCGGTAGGTGATCGTCCGTTGCGAAACGGTGGCCAACGGCGTGTAGACCTGCAACCCATCCTGGTTAACTTCCAGCCAGTTGAAATTATCAAAGGGGGTGCCGTTGAGCAAGGAAAGGCCCCAGCGCTGTAAGAAGCCCTTGAAGCCACGGGGGCCGGCATTGGTGATCGGGTGTTCACTGAGTTCTTTTTTCCGTTTCAGCGCAGCATCAATTCTGGCTTGCGCTGTATCGTTCTGTTTGCGCAACTCCTCAATATATTCTTTAGCGGCGCGCAAGGCTTCGAGCGGACTGAGTTTGGCAATGGCATGCGCTTTTTGAAAGGCATACTCATCGGGCATGTTCCAGTTGGTTTCCGTCCGCTCTTCGAGCAGGCTACGAATCTTTTCGAGTGCGCGCCGGTCTTTCTCCGAGAGTTCATTCAAATTCGCCATAAATGAGCCGGTCGATCAATTCTCAGGAATACTCAGCACCCAGCCAACGACAATGACATTGGGGTTGGTCTTCAGGCGTGGGTACTTTGTCATATTCGCTGCCACTAAGTTGTCAACTTTAATCTTATAATACTGGGCAATCAAGGCCAGGCTCTCCCCTTGTTGCACGGTGTGGGTGCGCCCGCTGGCCGTTACTGAACCGGCGTTGGCCTGGTTGGACGGACCGCCTTGCGGCTCAGAGCCGGTATTGGTCGGCACCGGCGTCGGCATGAGCGGCTGTGTCATGTCATAGGCCTGTTCCGGCCATAGCCCTTCACCATAGACGGTAAAGGGATTTTCTTCGGTGTAGTAGCCGCCACCGGTGATACCACGCACGGCCGTGCCATTCAAGCGGATGGTGCGGTTGGTGCGGAAACCATCCATACTACACATCATCTGCCACTCTTCATACTGCTTGGGGAACCAGCCACGGGCAATCGCCGCCACATCACAGGTAACGCCCTGCGGCAGATCGCGGCGGGTCATAACCATCGTATTGTCACTCAGTTTACCCGTGGGATTAAACATTTGCTGGATGGTTGCTACCCAAATGTCGATGGCATTGGGCTTCAGCGGGAAAGAGACCGGCTCTTCTGCCGGCGCCGGCGCCGAGCCATCGGCTGGCGCGCCGGCCGGTACACTGCCGGGGGCAGGGCCAACGGCGCCGGGGCCACTGTTGCTGTAAATCGGGCCGTTATAGGTTTCCGGCAGCGACAGACGCACCAATGAGCCGGTTACGCGATCGACCTCGCGCGCCATACGGGTGCGGGGTAGCGTATCCAGTACCTGGCTAAAGATCCAGTCACCGGTGATGACCGCTACACAACCCAGGAGAAAAGCCAAGCTGGCAAGCACAATGGTCACGCGGACGACGACAAAGATATCCCATTTGTCGATCTTGGCAATGACCAATGGCGTGATCTTGAAGAAATAGAGATAGACGATGGAGAGCGCAACAATGACGTAGAAGGCGCCGGCTAGCCACCCCAGGGTGTCTGTAATGTACCCAGACATAGCTTACTCCTAATCACAATATGGTAATAAGAACGGTGAAAATAAGAACAAATGAGACGTAAAACTACGAATAACCAGAGCTAACTCATCTCTGGTGATGAATGTTCCTGAATGAAAATCCGAACTCACTGCTGCACCCACCAACCAGTTGCCTGGATAGTTGGGTGCAGGAAAAGCTTCTGCCAACTTTGGCAATCAAAGCCTACTTTGGTGCTGAATGCCTTACAATTCTCATTGATCGGCCAGCGGCGATCAAAGGCCATCATCCCGGATGCGATTGGATCGACATTAAATAATTTCTGTGTCGTTTCCAACCCGACCACCTTGGTGCCGACAGAGCCGTAACCGGTAAAGATCGGGATAATCTGCACATCAGCAACGGTCAAATCTTTGCCGCTATCCAGGTTATGAAAGACATTCCAGAGAACCAACACGCCTTTACCCGGCAAGTTGGCAGCTTTCCGTTTCTGCGCCAGCGCTTCGGCTAACCAATAAACATCACGGCGGCGCACCTGGTCGGTAAATTCCATATCAATGGCGATGCCATCCAGGCCAAAGTTGGTTAACTCGTTTACAACTTCGTGCGCTTTTTTGAAATCGACGCCGACATCAACGATCACCAAGCCATCGACGTGGTGCATGGCGGTCAGCAAGCGCCGTGCATCGTTCATACCAAAGCGACCACCCAACCGTGGAATCGCTACCGGGATGGGGCTGGTGCGGGTAAAGGAAGCGACATCGCGCTGCCAGTCCACCGCCTTGGCGACCAAGTCCTGGGTCTCACAAGCCTGGCCCAACGTACCGACGCCATGACAAGGCATCCCCCACACGGCAGTATAATGAGCGCCCACCTGATAGCCGCTGCCGATAAAGGGGTAGAGACCGTAGCGCACGTAGGACCAAAGCGCCCTCGGACTTATCTCTTCATCGTTCATCCACACGGCGACGGCGGTGCCGGTGCTGCACAAAAAGGTCGGAGCCAGAAAGACCAATAACAGGCTGACCCAGCGTAAGGGTGACCGCGCCTGCCATTGCTGCCAACCCTGCTGGGTGGCGTGAAAAATACTATATACCATCCCCCCTGCTCTGTGCAAGCCCGTGACCACCATTTCCGGGCGGAAAAAGAGCAAAGCAGCACAGAGAACGAGCAGAACAGCAGCAATAATCTCCCGATTCAAAACGCCGCCGGTATAAAAAACGATCCCCGTGGCATCCTGGACAGCGTCCGGGTCAGCCGCACAGAGTTTACAATAGCGGAAAATCGACCGAGAAAAGCTGGCGTCGATGCGCTGCCGCCCCCGCTCCACATGGTGGATTTCCCAGTGGACATGGGGGCCAAAGCTGGTCATCCCCGTCCAGCCGACTCGCCCTAGCGGCGTCCAGGGGGTCACCTCTTCCCCGGTCCGCACCCGCACCCGGCCCCCTTCATCAATTAAGTGGCCGTACAGGCTTAAGTAGCCATCTTTGTGGTCAACCAGCACCCAACAACCGTAGCCACCGGCGTTGTTGCACCCGGCATAGCTCACGCGCCCACCGGCCATCGGGTAGACCGTCGCGCCAAAGGGAACACTAATATCCCAGGCAAAGACCGAACCGCGCCCGGTATGATCCTGTTCATCGGACGAAAGCAAACCGCCGGCCACGGGTATCAACCAGCGGCCATCCCGCGATGCTGATCGACCACTGGCAACCGGCCAATCCTGCGCGGCGGCAGGGATTGCTGTCACCAGGGTCAATCCCCAAAGAGCCAAAAGCATGAAGGTCAGGCGTCGCCACACCACGAGTTACCTACCAGGCGCACCTTGAACAGATCGCCCCCCTATTGTGAACCTGAACTTACGCCAGTGCGTCTGGAATGCAAGCTACTCCACAGAGAAAACCACCTAGCAAACAGTGTTCATTGCTGTTACAGTCTTAAGTATACCAGCTTCTCGTGTAGATGCAAACCTTACCACCTGTGTTAAGAGAAAATGTTACAACAAATTACAAAGAACAACGGATTACAGGTGCAGCAAGGATGAAGGATGAAATTTCCGCCTTCATCCTTCATCCTTTCTTGCTAGACCAGTAAAGCCATGCCATCGCTCCCGGTGTCGGAAGCGCCGGTGCGTTTGCCGGTGACGGGGTCGATGGCAATGGCGCTGACCAAGGCAAAGCCGCCGTGACTTTGGGGAAGACGGCTGATGGGGTGGCGTTTGCGTACTTCGGCACAGACATATTCGCGGATCATAGCGCTACAGCGAATGTCGGCCACCTGGCAATCAAAACGAGGGGCGTGGACGGCCTCGGTCATACTCATGCCGAAATCCAGCGCATTGAGGATGACTTGCAGGTTAGAGGTGATGATGCGGGTGGCGCCCGGCGACCCTAGCACCAATACCGGTTTTTCGCCTTTGGTGATGATCGTGGGACACATACCGGTGGTGCGCCCTTTGCGCGGGCCAATGGAATTGGGATGACCGGGCAGCGGATGGAAGTTGATCATCGAGTTGTTATACATAAAACCCATACCCGGCGTGATGACACCTGATGAGGCGCCGAGCGAATGGGTCAACGCCACACAATTGCCGTGGCGATCCACCACGGAGACATGGGTAGTGTCGGGCGTGCCGGTGGGCATAAAGCTGGCGTTAATCGGCTTGCCGGCGTTGATATGGTCGCGCCATTGAGCGGCCCGTTCCTTGGAGATCATCCAGGCGACCGGCACATCGTTAAATTCCGGGTCGGCCATTGTGCGGTTGCGGTCGGCAAAGGCGGCTTTCATCGCCATTGAGACGAGGTAGATGTACTGTGGCGAATTGTGACCCAGTGCCGCCAGATCATAACCTTCGAGAATGTTGAGAATGGCGATCAGCGTCGGGCCGCCGTGGGGAGCCGTTGCCGAGGTGACGCCGTAGCCGCGATAGGTGCCGGCCACCCGCATCGCCTCGCGCAGTTGATAGGTCGCCAAGTCTTCCGCCGTGACATAGCCGCCGTTGGCAGTGAGATCGGCGATCATCCGTTCGGCTAACTCACCAGTGTAAAAATCTTCCGGGCCATGCTTACCCAGGTGGCGCAGGGTTTTGGCATAGTCAGGGTTGCGCAGCCGTTCGCCCATCTCGTAGGTCGAGCCGTCGGCTTTGAGATAGATACGGCGCGCTTCGGCGTTGGCTTCAATATAGTCACGGAGCGACGCCGCTTCCGGGTAGCGTGCGCGTTGCAACCAGCGCACGGCCAGCCGCTCGGTGACGACAAAGCCCTCTTCGGCAATGCGCGCCGCCGGTTCCAACGCCTGCGCCCAAGAGATGGTGCCCCAGCGTTCCAACATGGTCGCCATCGTCTTGACCCAACCAGGGGTGCAGACAGAGGTGTAACCAACATCATTGACCTTGTCTTTGAGGAAGTAGCCCCAACCATCCGGGTTTGGCCCCAACACCCGATCCGTCCACATGTTTTCGCTCACATTGGCTCCCGCCAGCGCCGGGCCATCGATCACAATCGATTGGTTTTGCACCGTCAGACCCAGTGCGCCACTTGCACTGACAGGTGGCGTCGCCAGGTGCATGGTAAGCTGGGCATAGCCGCCGATACCGCACATTTGTGGGTCGAGAATGCCTTGGACAAACGCGCAGGTGACAGCGGCGTCGATAGCGTTGCCGCCCTGCATCAAAACCTTAGCGCCTTCTTCCACCGCCTGTGGCTGGAGAGCGGCGATCATTCCTTGCATGTGGGAAGCTCCTTGTTGCGTTGGTGACTACAGGATGTTGATTTGCACATTGGCAATGTTTCAGTTAGTATGACTGATAGTATACACGCTCTGTACTCAAGTGACAAGGAGGTAGAAGAGTGAGATTTGAACTGACGGCTATCGACAATCGCGGCGTAGCCGTGATCTTACCACCAGAGCTACTTGCGCAAATTGGCATGAGCGTTGGCGATCAAGTCGATGTTACCCTTGTTGACCAAAGCATTGTTTTACAGCCGATTGAAGAAGCTGAACGCGCCCAAAAAATTGAAGAAATCACTGGGAGGCTCCTCGTTGAGCGTAGAGCAGTTTATGAAGCGTTAGCAGAAGGTGCGCGCTAACCTATGGCGTTTCTCTTTCTACGCAAACAGGAAATCCTTCAGTTACACACACTCTTGATAAACAAATTTGGTGGTAGTCATGGCCTGCGTGATGAAGGCGCATTGGAATCTGCCCTGGCTGCCCCAGAAAATCGCACTTAACTATGAGAACGCGTCACTTGCCGTGTGTGCGGCAACCTACGCTTATCATTTGACACAATCCCATGCCTTCGTTGATGGGAACAAACGTGTTGCGGCTGCGGCTACTGAGTTGTTTATAGAACTCAATGGCAAAAAATTACTGGCAACCAACCAACAGCTTATCGATCTATTCCTCACGATAGCGGCGAGTGAAGCAACGCGAGAAGAAGTCGAACAAACGCTGAAACACTGGATTCATTAGCCCTACCCCGCCTGCGCAAGATAGGTGAGCATCATCCTGATCTGCTGGGGGTGCCACGCAGTGCGGTGGTGGTCATTCAGAAAATCACCATACTCACCTACCTGCACAGCTTGTTCAAAGGGGAAATCCACTAGCGCCGCCACATCTGCCTCAGCCGGCGGGTCAGCAGGAACGCCGTGGGCCAACGCTGTGCGACAATGCGCTTCCAACGCATCAAAGTAGGCCAGATTATCATGAAGTAATTGCGGACCAATCGTCACTGGGGCATGGCAGTAGAGAACCGTTTTGGGGTTGAGCGCCGCCATCCGCGCCAGCGACTGCCGCATCACCGGCAACCCATCCACCGTGCGCGCCAACGGAAAGGGGAGTTCCCCACCATCCGCCGCCAATAACGTCGCAATCTCCGGTATATAAATCGCCAGATGGTCAGGGGTATGACCAGGCGTGGCAAAGAGTTCCAACGTCAGGTCGCCGCCATCGATGCGCAGCCGTTCTTCAAAAAGCAAGGTGGGCGGGGTCAATACCACTTCGTTGAAAATGGCTGGTTCCCGCGCTTGTCTTTGCTGAAGATGTGCAAGCACCTCCAGATCTTGGAATTGTTCGGCGCAAAGACGGGTCGCGATGATCGGCGCGGGGAATTCCGCTTGCGGGCCAGCAAAAAGTTGATTGCCCCAAGCGTGATCATAGTCGGCATGGGTGTTGATCACCAACAGTTGGCGACCATTGGTCAGATAGGGCTGGGCGTAATTCACCATCTGGCGCGCCGTCGTCGGGTTGATCACCGTATCGACCAGCACCACATAGCGCGCTGTCACGACGATGAAGGTATCCACCAGATCGCCATTGCGACAGACGAGAATCCGCTCATCCCAGCCCTGATTCGGTACAAGTTCTACGGTGTTGGTATGGGGCATGACGTTTTACTTTTTCACCATTCCTTGAAAGAGCGGCAAATATTCGCCATAGCCTTCCGCTTCCAGTTTATCGACCGGGATGAAGCGCAAGGCCGCTGAATTCATACAATAGCGTTGACCCGTTGGTGCGGGGCCGTCATCGAAAACATGGCCCAGGTGTGAATCGCCATGTTTGGAACGCACTTCGGTGCGGGTCATCCAGAGCTTGCGGTCGGTGCGGGTGGTGACATTGGCCGGTTCCAACGGTTTGGTAAAGCTGGGCCAACCCGTGCCGGAATCGTACTTGTCCAACGAGCTAAAGAGCGGTTCGCCGGTGACAATATCGACATAGATGCCGGGCGCTTTGTTGTTCCAATACTCGTTACGGAAGGCCGGTTCGGTACCCTCGTGCTGAGTGACTTGATATTGCTCACGGGTGAGCTTTTGGCGCAATTCGGCGTCGGCTGGTTTGGTGTAGGTTTTCATAATGGCCTCGTTGTTCTGGCGTCGTCAATTGTTGCTACTTTTGCCTTCAGTCTTCTGCGTCGCCGAATTCATTTTTACCATTAACTCAAATAGGCGTTTGCGTTCTTTCGCCGGCAAGGCTTTTAATAATTCTTCGGCCTTCAGCCCTGCAAACAAACGGTTCCGTTCTTCAGGGGCCAATGCATCTAATAATTCTTCAGCCTTCAGCCCGGCCAGACGATCTTCAACTGGCAAAAAGGCCAATAATTCTCGACCGATATCCTCTGCCATAAACTTCAAATCGCTCTTTGACAACGTCGATGAAATACCCGCCATTGTTAATACCTCCCTCGTCAGTTTAGGCTCAACTTCGTACGCATAGCGAATGTAGACCATGTTCTGCTGCGCAACAACTTCTTCAAGAAATTCACGGAACTTGCGCTTGCTTGCCGCAAAGAGCAGCAACCCATAATTCTTGGGCGTGATCGGCAACTCATTGATGACAATCAGATAGATTGGTGGTTGCCCCTGTCGTCGGTAGTAACCCGCTTCGACGGGGACAAAGGGTTGCTTAAGCTGTTCCGCATAGGTGAACACAGTCTTGGGCTTGCCGGCGCAAACGATGGTGACAACCATCTCCTCCGGCGGGGTTTCTTGTTCCCCTATGTAGAGATGGGTACGGCCACGGATCAGGTGATAGCCTTGGACAGTTAACGGATCACGCCGCCCCTTGAACTCTACTTGATTATGGTACAAAAAGTAGAAAAAAGGCGTGTTGGTGCGTACAGTTTGCAACGCCCCTTCCCCATCAACAGTGACAATAGCATCAATGGTGCGCGGAAGGCGACTCACTTCGACTTCAGTTTGTAATACGGCCGGTAAGTTTGCCAACTCATCGGTTAATGCCTGCTTGAAGACAGGATCGATCTGTCGCTGTTTTTCCTGATTCTTCCTGGCGCTCTTTGCTTTCGCCATTGGGGGTCCTTATCGGTTGGTGATGAATGAAGAGATGATTATACCAGAGTGGTTCATCAGCAGACAACCTTAACCACATACCGACTTGAAGAAGCGCACAAGGACAAGGCCATCCGGCAACACCGTGCGTTCAGTCAGATGATACCCATGCTTTTGGTAGAGACGCACTGCCGGTAGATTTTTCTCTGCGGTGGAAACGGTGATGCGTATCGGAGCCTTCGCGTAATTCTCAACCATTTGCAGCAGTTGCCCCGCAATCCCACGCCGGAAATATAGGGGATGAACAATCAGCCGTCCAATGTCGAGCAGGGCCGGCGTCAGTGTGAACGAGAGGACGCCAGCCAGATACCCGTCTTCCCAGTAGCCCAGAAAGGTATCTGGCTCCGCCTGGATCTCCTGCGCGGTGACAGCGAGCGGCGGGAAATCCAGGTACTCGATCAAGTCGCGCTCAACGGCATAAGATGCTTGTTGCAGGTGATAGATCTGCTCGGCGATACGCGGGTCGCGTTGATCGAGCAGGGCAATCATAAGACCAATTCATCCGCCGGCTGATAGGCGCTAGTCAAGGGCTGCCACTGTTCGCCGCATAGGTCACTCATCACGGCCCACTCGCCGGCAGTGAGGTTGCCCTGATGGTGATAGAGAAAGCGTTGCAGGCCGGCGGCTTGCGCCGCCACCAACAGTTGACGCAGATGACCAGCCGTCATCGGGTCGCCATCATGCGGGGCGCGACCGGCATCGACCCAGGGCACAATGCGCGCCGGGTCATCGACAGCCGCTAACGCCCGTTGTGTCTCCTGAGTGACCACTTGGGCAAAGAAGGCTGGTGTCAGCGCATCCTCACAGTCAAGACGGGTAGTCACAGCCGGTAAGGTCAAGCCAAAGAGCGCTTGCACGACAGCCAACGCCTCCTCGTCACGCAGATCAGGATTCCACGCCGTCAACGTTTCGACATAGCGGTAGACCGTGCCGATCAGACCATCAAAGCCACGATGAAAGAAGTAATGTTTGGGCAAGAGGATGTCCATAAAGTCAGCCAGCAGGCCGAAGTCGTAACCGCAAAGAGGGGCAAACGCGGCCGTGCGCGGCCCGACCCCCAGCTTGACATGGGAGCCAAGTTCACCGTCAATGGCGGTGTGGACATTGCGGAAAAAGGCCGTCAGTGCGTCAACACGGAATTGCAACCAGGCGGCGAGATTGGCATCACCACCCAACAGTCGCAATGCCCCAACCAGACCGCCGGCAGCGTGAAGACGAATACGACGGCCATCCAATTGGTGCAACTGCTGATAGAGTCGATCCTTGGCCGCCACCAGCGCAGCATAGTCATATCCCAGCCGTTGACAGGCTGGGGCCACCGTTGTCGGCAGATCGTTGAAGATGTAGGAACGGTGATTCATGTGGTGGGGCGCAATTTCATAACCCCACTCCGGCCCATCCATAATTGCGCCGTCGGCCATTGGGTAGTGCGCCAGTGTGTCGACCATGCGTGCGCAAACCGCGGCTTGCGTCTGTTCATCGGCAAAAATATGCCCATCACCGCCCGGCCCCATGCCTGCCGACGCTTGAAAGATCCAGACTGACCAGCCCCGATCCTTGGCAGCGGTGAGGGTCCGTTCCAGTTGGCGACGTTTGTCGAGCAGCAGGGTGGGGGCCGGCGGCGGCTCGACGCCAAAGCGGCGATAGACCGTTGGGTCGGGGTCAAAGGTGGCTTGGGGATGTTTGCCCGTTTCCCAGTGCAAGCCAGGGTAGAGTTTGGGCTGATCAAAGAGCAGCGGGCCAATCACCAATCCATCAACACCGCCGGCGGCCCAAGCGTCAAAGAGTCGTTCATGGTCGGCCAGCACCGGCTCCAGGGTACGCATCACATCCATCCAGAGTTTCATCGGCAACCTCACTTGTGATTGTCAGTAGTCCGCAGTCGTGTAGTCGCGTAGTCCAAAGTCGGTCTATTGCAATTCCGGCGATGCTGAACCCTACTGATTGTGTAATTTCAGGCGATTTTATGCAAGAATGGTTTGGACGCGACCAACTTCACCGCTTTCCAGACGAACTTTGATGCCGTGGGGGTGTGTTGCGGAATTGGTCAAAATTTGCTTGACCACCCCCTGCGTCCGTTTACCGGTGCGTTGATCTTCTTTTTTGACAATCTCGACAGTCAACCCAGGTTTGATATCTTTGCGATTCTGTCCATTCATCCAGCATTTCTCCTTACCAACCGGACAGCGTCCGGCTTGCCATCAATTCAATAAGCTGTAGTATAGCATGAATGGTCATGAAGCAACAGTTGATTTTTCGAGCGTTGCCCGTTGGCCCGCTGATAGACGCGCTACCCGGAAACCCCATGATCATTTTGGTATTGCGCCAGGAATTTCTCTTCTGCGGCAACTGTGCCGATCAAGATCAGCCGGCCAGCCACCGGCAACGGGTCGTGGGGATCGGGGCTGATCTGCCATCTCTCCCCTGTCCGCAGGGCGACAACGGTGCAACCGGTCTGCTCTCGGATCGCACTCTCGGCCAGGGTGCGCCCGATCAGACGCGCCGGGATCTCCACTTCAAAGACATCCAACCCTTCGGCCACCATGAGAATGTTGCTGCGGTTGAGCAGGTTGAAGACCGCGTTCGCGCCCAGCGAGGCATAGGAGACGATAAAGTCAGCCCCAGCGCGATGGAGCGTGGCGATATTGCGTTCCAAGCGGGCGCGACTAATGATCTGCACATCAGGACGCAAGCGGCGACAGTAGATCGTGAGGTAGATGTTGGTGTCATCATCATGGGTGGTGATGAGGACAGCCGGCGTGGTGCGGATTCCGGCCTGTTCCAAGACGGTCAATTCGGCGGCGTCACCGACCACATATTTCGCCGGGTCGCGCACCCGTTCGGGCAACAGTTCGACAATGCGGTAGTCCAGCCCTTGTTGGGTCAAGGCGCGCCCCGCCGCTCGCCCCACGCGCCCGCCGCCGATAATGAGGATGGGGTCAACTGCCGGTGTGGCCGGACAAAAACGCCGATTGTAACGTTCGATCTGTTCAGCCGAGCCGGCCATCACCAACACATCGCCGGCGTCGATGCTCATCTCCGGCGTCACCGGTTCAAAGACACCACGCACCCAAGCGCCCAGCACGGTGACGCCAACTTGCTCGCGTAAGAGAGTGGTCCGCAGCGTTTTGCCCACCAAGTCGGTGTTTCGCACCGTTGCTTCGGCAATGACCAATTCACCAAAGCGACCAATAACATGCGCCGCCGTGACGCCACCCGCCAGCCGGCGCGCCAACATCTGCCCTAACATTTCGCCCAGTTGCAAAACATGATTGGCGCCGGCCAGTTGCAAAATATCGACCGACGCCTGGGCATTGGCGGTGGCGATAATGGGGACGTTGTCGCTGACTTCGCGCACAGTGAAGGCGACATTGGTGTTGACCCGATCATTCGCTGTCGCCGCCACCAGCGCTGCCCGTGTGGCTCGCACCTGGCGATAGGTTGCCGGATCATCCAGATTCCCGCGCACCACCCGATAGCCCAGCGCCGAGAGACGCAATACCTCGGTCAACTCCGGCGCCAACAAGACATATTCATACTGATATTGGGTCAACTTCTCGATCAAGTTATCGGTGACATCATCAAGCTGGATGATAATCACATGACCGGCTGTTGCTTCGGGCAGGCTGGTTGGGGTGCGGGCGGCCTGTTCAGCTTTGATCCAGGGGGCATAAAAATATTCGATAAAGGTGAAGGGCAGCAGGATCAAAAGAAAGATAATCCCACTCAGCAGCACCACAATCGAGAAGAAGCGCCCCAGGTCGGAATCAAAGGTAATATCGCCAAAGCCGAGGGTGGACATCACCGTCAACGTCCAGTAGAAGCCGGTGATCCAGCTTTCTTCGCGCCCCTCATAGGCCATGAGGTAGTGGAAGAGAACGCTATAGAGGATGATCATCCCCACGAGGACGCCGAGAAAGCGCAAGAGCGCAAACATATTGACACGGCTGGGCCGGTCACTCAGGAAGAAGAGCAGTTGTGAGACAAGAAATTTCATGAAGACATCCGTTGTTTTTTGCTGGGGCAAGGTGGGTCAAGTTCATAGACAAAGGCCCATGATATTCCCATTCTCAAAGCTAATTTTGCATTTTCTGTAACCGCCAGTACAATGGGTGATTCCCCTCCTACCCAAGTTGCTTTTTCGCTGGCATCGATCCGAGGTGATCTCATGGCCCAAAGTGAACGCGACACGTTAATCGCCCGATCCGCAATTGCCGTAGAGGAGTTTGTTCGTCACCATCCCCAATATTCCATTGATGTTGACCAGCCCGTCGCGCGGGGAGGAACCAACCTCGTCACCTTCGGTCACGCCGGGGAGCAGCCGGTCGTGTTTAAGTATTTCATTCGGCCCTACCGTTGGGCGCACGAATATTTTTGCCTGCGTCACTTTGGCCCGACAGGCTATGTGCCACAACTTCTGCAGGTTGTCCCTGAGGAATTGATTGTGATGACACGCCTGCCCGACAGCCTGGTTGGCGCGGCACGTTTGCCCGAAAAAGCGAAGGTTAGTTATGAGATCGGCCAAGCGGTGGCGACGCTGGTGCAATGGCCGCTGCCAACGGTGGAAAACAGACCAGTCCTCCAATCAGAATTTGAGCAATTTGCCTGGCGCAGCGATCTGGGTGAACTCATCCGCGACTGTCTTGCGCGCTGTTGGTGGATCCAGGAACAAGTGCCGGCCTATCAAACGCCCTTTTTCACCGAGTCCTTGACCTTCGCCGAGCAACAAATTGACTTTATTGCTCAACAACCACGCATCCTCTTTCACGAGGACATCCCGAACTTTTGTGTGGCGCAGGGGCGCTTTCAAGGGTTTTATGATCTGGAAATGGTACGCATCGGTACAGAGGCGCTGCAACTAGGGGTCGCCCTTGACCTCTGTCGCAACCAGCAGTCCGGTGAGGAGTGGATGGTATGGTCCGATTTTCTCCAGGGCTATCAAGCGACAACGGGGCGCACGTTGAGTACAGCCGACTTCCAAGCGCTTTTGGCCATGAACCACTTTTACTACCACATCCGCCTTTGTCGCTGGGGCAAGTGGAATGGCGATCCGGCGCAAACCGCTAGCCTACAGTTTGCCACGACCAAGGCTGCCCATTATCTGCACATGATGAAAGCGGCCTGTTACCAGGTGCGCGCATGGGTTGATTTGCCGCACTGGTTTCCCAGTTTAACGCAGAATGGGGTCACTTTTTTAGCAGTTGACAAGCAATCGCCGCCATACTATAGTCCGGCGACAAGGGCAACACATCACAGTCGGCAAGCAGATGACAAACAAAGGGATGGTGCGGATGAAAATCATCGATTACGAGATTATCCTGCTCAACAACATTGAACCCTACCGGGGTGGCCGCTATTGGATCTTTCTCCAACAGCTTGACACCTGTTCACCTAATTTTCTCATTCAGGAATTCAACGCCAATGATCTCTACCAGCAGATCTTTGTCGAACCGATCCGCTTTGAACAGGGCTACATCACCCCGCCCACCGGCCCTGGTTTGGGGGTAGCGCTTGACCCGGCGGTGGTGAAGCGGCAGCACAGAGTTCCTCTCGATCACCAGCGACAAGCACACCCGGCGCAATCCTGTCACCATAGTGCTGACCTGTGCGATCAGCAAAAACTGATGCCCGTTCTCTATGCCTGCCCAAACCGCTCATTACTGAGTCGAGTTCGCACAGTGGTGATAAGCTATGGCTTGTTGGGGTCTGTCAAACTGTCCCAGCGCAAAGGCGACCGCTTGGTCAATGGTCATGGCATAGCCTTCGGCATAGGCGCGGGTATAGGTGGTTTCGTCCAGGTGGGCGCGAGCGGCGGCGGTGAGTTGTTCATAAGACGATCGTTCGTGAAGTGGTAAAGACACAGGAAGCATTGCCCGCAAACTAGCTGCCGCACCCAATAGTCTGATTGCGCTTGCCTCATCATCGCCGGCGTGGGCGACACGCGCCAGATTTGCCAATTCATTGGCAATCTCCACTCGATCCAGCAATTGATGGGCGATCTGCAAGCTTTGACGATAGCTTTGACCGGCGCGCACAAAATCAGCTTGTGCAAAGGCCAAATCGCCTTGCAGGGTGAGTACGCTCGCCGTGCGTGGTGGATAATCAAGTGCTTGAGCCAGCTTCAAACTTTGGGTAAGATAATGGGCCGCCCGTTCCATTTGACCTTGGCGAAGCATGATACTACCTAGTTGGTTCAGCGCCTGCATCACGCCTTCTTGATCGCCCAACTCCTGCGTGAGCGCCAACATTTCCTCGCAATAGGCGAATGCGCGCTGATACTCTCCTTTCAGCAAGGCCAGACGCGCCATATTGGGCAAGACCTCAGCAATCCATAACTTATTTCCGCTTGCGCGATACCCTGCCATCCCTAGCTCGTAGTGCATGCTGGCTTGTACGTAGTCTCCTTGATTCATAGCAAGATTGCCCAAGCCAGAGCGGACCGCCGCCATTCGCGCTGGGTCTCCCAGCAGATCAAACAGCTTGAAACTTTGTTCATAGAAAAACTGAGCTTGCGCGTAGAGGTGCTGCTTACGGAAAATGCCGCCCAACTGCATAGATTTCTCGGCAACATTGCGCTGATCATTGAGGGTCTGATAGATCGTCAAACTCTCTTCAACCAATCTTTGCGCCTGTGGATGATTCCCCAGTATGTGTTCCATCAGGCCATTGGCGCTCAGTGCTTTTGCCCGCACAAGCGGCGGTGCATTCGCGCCGGCGGCAAGCGCCCTTTCTATCCACAACTTCCCTTCATGCAGATGCCCACGCCTATCCCAAAAGAACCCTAATGCTCCACAGAGACGCAAGGCAGTGGTCATATCACCCGTTGCCAGTGTCCAGGTGAGCGCGCTACGGATGTTGTTATGTTCAGTGTCCAGGTAGGCCAGCCACTTTGCCGCTTGCGCTTCCCATAACTTCGGTTCCACCCGCTCGACAACTTGCAAATAATAGCTGGCATGGTGCTGCTGTGCCGCCGTATCTGCAGCGTGGGCTTGCAATTGTTCACGGGCATATTCACGCATCATCTCCAACAGCAGAAAGCGTCGTTCCACCTCGCCACCTGAAGCAATAACAAGGCTGGCTGTCACCTGCACCAGGCTTTTGCTGACCAAGCCCTGTAAAGTCTCGGCATCAAAACCAAAGTACGTTACGGCCGCGAGGTCAAAGCCATCCACAAAAACGCCTAACGTCCGAAACAGGACGCGTTCGCCTTCCGTCAACAACGCATAGCTCGTTTGAATGGCGTGACGCAACGTGCGCTGGTGTTCCGGTGCGTCTTGGGCACTATGCGTTAGTAGATCAAGCCCATGCCCTCGCAAGCGGGTGAGCATCTGGTGCGGCGCAAACAAATCAATACGCGCCGCAATCAGTTCAATCGCTAGTGGCAAACAGTCAAGCCGCTGGCAAAGCTTTTCCAAAGTGGGGTGATTTTCCGAGGTGAGATCAAAAGATGGATCAACCATCTGTGCCCGCTGCACAAACAGGGCAACCGCAAACGCCAAATCGAGCGGCTGCACAGGAAAACGCTGCTCTGCCCGCAAATGCAACCGTTCGCGACTGGTGACCAGCAGGGATAAACGAGGACATTCCGCTAAGACAGTTGCCAGCAGCGGGGCAGCCGCAACGATCTGCTCAAAATTATCCAGCACTAACAGCAGTTCTTGCCGGCGTAAGCCCTGAATCAAGCGTTCCTGCGGGGATTGCTTGCCGGTGTCGAGCAGCTTGAGTGCATTGGCAATTGTGGTGGCGACAAGTTCAGGATCACTAATCGCCGCCAACGGCACAAAGCGCGCGCCATCCTTGAACAAGGCTTCCAACTGACCGGCGACCGCCAACGCTAACCGCGTCTTGCCGACACCGGGCGGCCCCGTGAGGGTGAGGAGACGACCGCTGTGTCCCTGCAAGCGGTTACAGAGCGTTTTGATCGCCTGCTCCCGGCCAATCAATTCACTGGGAGGAGCAGGCAGGTGGCTGGATGGCAGGACGAAGGTTTCGCTAACAACCAGGTGGGTGGTGCGTTGCACCGTCAGCGTGGCGGGTGGTTGTTCCCCGCGCGCCAGCGCCGCCAACTCGACCAAACGGGCGGACAAGGTCGCTTCATCCTGTAAGCCTAAGGCCGGGATGAACTGCTGCAGCACGACGGCAACCGTGGGCAAGCGGCGGTTTTGTTCCAGATCACAGACAAAGGACACACTGTAGCCCACCGCGGCGGCGAGATCGCCTTGGGTCATACCGGCGCGTTTACGGACTTGCCGAAGAAAAGCGCCAAAGGTCGTGAGGGGTGTCATGGTTTGCTCCCGGCTGCTGCGTCAACAACAACACCGACAAACAAACAAAAGCGGAAATTCTGCGTACTTTTTGCGTAAAAAAGCCTTCCATCGCCGCCGTGACCGCTGTATGCTCTGCCTATGCAGCCCATCATTCACCGCACGATCACGATTACAATTACGGAAAGCTGGACGATCACCTGGCCGGACGGTCAAACAACTACCTGGCAGACGAGCGAAAAGGTGGTGTGGCCGGATGAAAGTGTAGCAGTGGAACCACCACCACGGCTGACCGCTACGGATGACGACGGGCTTGATGATCAGGCCGTGGAACCGACGGAACCCGCTGCCTAAGGACATGGACGGTGAGACGTTTGGGACGCCAGGCATGATACAGCGAAAAGGTAGAATTGTCAATCCGAAAGGAGGTAGCACTTTTTGCAACGGCGTAGCGCACGGCCGGCTCCCTCAACGGCTGTGCAGTTCAAGCTTGAGGGGTGTCTATTCTGTCAAAAGGAGAAGCAAAGATGAATTTGATCAATCGTTCTGCTTCAATGGCTCGTACACCGAAGCAGCGCCTTGAGCGCACTTGGCTATGGCGCTGCCTGGCGCTCATCCTGCTGCTGGCGGGCTGTATGCCAATCCAGCCCGCCGCGGCGCCCAACCCCATCACCCTGCGCTTTGCCATCGCCGCTGGTCAGGGTTCGCCACGGATCGATCTGTATGTCCAAGAGTTTGTGACACAAGTTCACACCCTTTCGCAGGGCAACATCACCCTTGAACCGGTCTGGGACGCGGGGGCGGATGCCCCGGATGGTTTGTTCGAGGCGAAGGCAATCCAACGTGTGCAACAAGGGGAATTTGAGTTGGGATGGCGCCTTCGCGTGCCTTTGATATCCAACAGATCACCAGCTTTCAACCGCTGCAGACGCCGTTCTTGATTACGAATGATGCCTTGGCAGAGGCCGTGGCTACCAGTGACATTGCCACCAAGATGCTGGATCATTTATCGGTTGCAGACATGGTCGGGCTGACCATGTGGCCCGAAGACCTGCGTCACCCCTTCTCCATTGTGGCCGATAAGCCCCTTCTATCGCTCCAGGATTTTGCAGGCATGAATATCCGCACGCCACGCTCCGCTTTGGCGTATCAGATCATCAGCGCGCTGGGCGGCACCCCCATGTTTGCAGACAGCGGCTATGAAATCGCCGAATCGGGGTTACAGCAAGGGGGGACGTTGACCGGCAGCCCCATCGCCACCGGCAACGTGACTTTCTATCCCAAATATGAAGTCCTCTTTGCCAACGGTGCGGCCTTTGCGCGACTCAACGATCAACAGCGCACGATCCTGCGCCAGGCGGCCGCCGCGACGCAAAAGAAAGCCCTTGCCAACCGCCCCAAGGAAGTGGATGCGGCGGCCGCCTATTGTGCGGATGGCGGCAGCATTGTCCTCGCCAGTGATGAGCAAGTCAAAGCCCTTGAACAGGCTGTGCAACCCGTTTTTGCCAAGCTTGAGCAAGAGCCACTCAGCGCCCAATTCATCCAGGCGATTCGTGACCTGAAAGCCAAAGTCACGCCCGCACCTGGTGCATCGGCGTGTGGATCGCAGGCCGCCCAGCAAAATCCGGCCCCGGCTGCCAACAATCAAGTTTGGTCAAAAGATTTACCGCCCAATGGCGCTTGGCGGGTAGAATTGACCACCGAGGACTTGGTGGGAATGGGCTTGTTGAAATCTGCAGCAATCGAATGGTCTGGCGTGTATACCTGGACATTCCAAGATGGCCAAGCTGAAAATGATGTGCAAGGACCAACAGCAAAAGTCTACTGTAAGGCGACTGCCAAAGTGGTCGGGGATGCCGTACGCCTTCATTTGCTCATGGGTTCTAACGGCTGTGATGGTAATGCCTATGATGATGTGCAGTGGCGACTCGATGCAGATGGTCTCCACTTCCACCATGTTGGTAGTAATCTCGGTCAATCGCTAGAGTTAAAGGCCATGTATGAGACCAAGCCCTGGAAGAAGGTGGAAGTGTGGTCACCAGGCTTACCGCCCAACGGAGTTTGGCAAGTTACACAAACCGTTGATGACTTGGTGAAGATGGGTTTATTGCGCTCTTTGGCACAAAGCGACTTTGCTGGCGTAACTACCCTGACCTTCAAAGATGGCCAATCGTTGGAGGTCTGGCAAGGTGCGCAAGGGAAAACTGGCAAATGTCAGGCGAACTATGAAGTGGTTGGCGATGTGGTGCGCTTCACGTATTTCGGCAGCCCTGATGAATGTCCAAATCGGGTTGATGAGATGCAGTGGCGGCTCGATGACCAAGGTCTTCCTCATCTCCACCTTGTTTCAACCAAAAATGCTCCATTCATTGAGATCAGAGCCTATCTCGAGGCAAAGCCCTGGCAGCAGGTGGAAACGTGGTCCCCCGGTCTGCCGCCCAATGGAGTTTGGCAATATACGTTGACGGTCGATGAATTAGTGCAGGCGGGGATGTTACGCTCGGCTACGCCTGATTGGGCTGGTTTGTATACCTTCACATTCCAAGATGGCAAATTCATGCTGGTATGGCTAGGTGAGCAAGGGCAAAAGGGCGAGTGCGGCGGCACCTACGCCGTGGTCGATAATTTTGTGCGGATGACCCGTACGCCGATTACGGCAGACTGCCCGCGTGAAGTGGATGACATCCAATGGCGGCTCGACAAGGATGGGCTGCATGTTCATCTGCTTGCCACGCCATATGGTCAACTTCTAGAGGGTCAGATGATGTTTGATACGAAACCCTGGCAGAAGGTTAAATAGTCTGCTACTTGCTGCAGGAACGCGAACTGACAAGTGGAAGCGCTTGTCAGTTCGCGTCTTGGCTAACTCATCTGGCTCTATTTACGGTGAACCTGTCGCCACAGCCTGTACCACCTGCGCCTTGGGGCCAACAAAGACCACGACCCAGGCGCGCAGGTCGGTGAGGGCGCGCAATTTTTCGTGTTGCAAATAGTCCTTCATCTGGGTCAGCGCCTCCTCTTTCACTTTGTTCGTCTGGCCGGCATTTTCGAGCTTGAGATACTTCAACTCAAAAGCAAATTGATAGTTCGGGTCAATCGGTGGACGCCGGGTGAGGAGTAAGTCCACATAGCGCCGGTTGGTTTCATACTCGCTATGGACAATGTAGATTTGGGTGGAGTAGATGAGCGAGGCAAAGATCGCCTTGACATACTTCTCGTCAAAGCCGCCCGCATCGCGGTTGGAGAGTTGTAACAAGATCATCTCGACCGCTTCGACCAAAGGGGTGATCTTATTGTCTTGGGCCAGGGCTAACACACGGTCATAAATCATTAAATCGTTAGCTTGCAGGTTGGTTCGTTGCAGGACAATGTGTTGAAAATATTTAAAGTAGAGTTGGGTGATAACAAAGTTAGGTGGTTCAAAGATAAAACGTGACAATTGGGCCTGTTTGATTGTCACAATCCCCAAATAAAAGAGAATGCTCACCAAGTCATCGCGCTCGAACTCTTTTTCAAAACTAAACTGGCGCGTCAACTGGGCAGCAATTTGCCCGTTTGTGATTAATTCGTTGAGGACGGCCAGGTTTTGCACTTCCTGACCTTCGATGCGAAATAGCTCGCGCAGTTTGCCGTAATCGCTGGCAATGTTCGTATCTAACAATTCTTCGGGATAGCTTCCGCTCGGTGCAAATTCGGTGGCAAAATAGAGTACCATATCCGGGTTGTAAAGCCGCTCGGTGGCTTTGCCGTTGAAAAGATAGCCATTATACCACTGCCGCATATCGGCCATAACCCTTGGTAGATCGTCGTCCACGACCCCCACACCGTGCAGAATGGTTCCCACCTCTTGTTCAGTAAACCCCAGCATGTGATGGAACTGTAGATTCAGGGTGAGATGTTTGCCGATATTAAAGCCGCTGGTCAAGCTATCCAACGTGACCGGCGAAACCCCGGTGATGAAGATGCGATCCACGGCCCCTTCCCCAGTCGCCTCTTTGATGCTTTCGTAAAACTTGCGGACAAAGCCATTGCGACCAACGCTCTGTTTGAAGTCCTGCAGGCGGAAGGCCACCAACTCGTTGGCAAAGTGATCATATTCATCAATCAAGAGATAAACTTTGTGCGGCAGCTTGCCAGTTACTTGATGGTTTTTTGTCCGCTCGAAGAGGCGGCTGATGACAATACCGGGGTCTTGACCCGCAAAGATATAAGCGCCATCGGCTTCGGTAAAATAGTCACCATAGGCGGCCAGAAATTTGCTGATCCCTTGCTTGACGTTTTCCAAAAAGCCGGCTTGTGTACTTTCCTGGGTTTGCGTATTGATGCGACTAAAGTCTAACCGTAAGACCAAATAGCTACTGGCTAAAGGGGTTGGCTGCTGACCAATCGCAAAGCGTCCAAACAGATCGCTGAATTGCGCGGTAAATTCCACTCCATAGTAGCATTGCAACATCGAGACAAAGACGGTCTTACCAAAGCGCCGTGGGCGCAGAAAAAAGAGGTAGCGTTCGCCTAACTGTTCCAGTTGAGCAATATAAGCTGTACGGTCAACAAAGTAATAATCTTCGTAGGCAATCTGCGAAAAATTGCTAGTGCCATAGGGTAATTTGAGCATGAACCGTTCTCCTCTGCCGTCAACAACCGATTCACCCCAGTATACCACAAAGCAAGCCACGGCGCTTGATCGCCGGTGATCGATGCAGAAGAATGCGCCGCTTCAGTCAACCTACGGTCTTTTCGACAGCAATTGGTGATAGAATCGTCGCAAACGCCGCTTCCAACGTCATCTGCTGCCCCGCGGTGAACGCTTCAGCAAAGACCACTGGCGCCAACGCCGCCCGCACTGTTGCCAGCGCAGTCTCAGCTAGATTGCCAATTGGTCCGCCAATGACATGGTGGATCTGGCCATGGCGTGTTTCGGCCAGCCCAAAGAGGGTGGCAGCCCGTTGGTATTGCTGTTGCGCAGTGGCGAGACGGGCCGCCACCCAAAGCCGTGCGATTTCATACGGTGAGACTTTGGGTGGGTTGTTGAAGTAGGCCAGACTTTGCCCTAACCACTTTTCAGCCTCTTGGGTGTCGCCCTCCCACAGTGCGAGATCAGCGAGAAAGGTACAGACGCGCGCCAAGAGTCCTTTGTCTTTCAGTTCAACACCCAAAGACAAGCTCTCTGTCAAGAATTGGTGTGCGGCTAATCGTTCACCTTGATATAACACCACAACGCCTAACAACGACTGCCAGATGACCAGCATTTCTGTGTGCTGAAAGGTTCTGGCCGTCGTGACCACTTCGTGCAAGTGCGTGTGCGCCTGCGCCAGATCACCTTGTAACAAGGCGATTAGCCCTAAGACACCAAGTTCACCAGCGACCGCGTATTGGTTGCCGCAACGGCGATAGATTTCCAAACTTTCTAACGTGAAGGGCAACGCCTGCGCGATCTCGCCACGCTCGATCAAGGTCGTAGCATAATCCTCTAGGCAAGAGCCAAGTACAAAGTCCCGATCCGCCGTCGCACCATAGATAGAGGATAAATCCGCCTCAGTGTAAGCCGCGCGCGCCGCCACAATCGCTTTCTCCCAGAACGGGACAGCTTGGGTAAAATCATCGCTAAAGGCAGCCACAAAATACCAAGTAGCCGCCTGCAAGATTTTGACCGAGCAGCTCTCCGCCACTTGGAGCATCTCTTGCGTCCAGCGCTCGCGCGGGCGGAACGCTTCGATGACGCGCGCATTGTTATAAACGCCATGCAGAATCATTAAGCGTAATTCAGCGGGTAACAGGTGCCGATAGGGTAGCAAATTCGCTTCCCACTTGCCATCCTCAAGCCAATTGCCGCGCATGTGCCAAAACCAGCCGACGGCCATCATCAGCCAGACGACCTGCTCATACTCTCCTACCTTAAAAGCCCATTCTAGGGCTGAACGGATGTTATCTTGGTCAAGTTCAAGACGTATTGCCCAAGTTGCTGCCTCGGCATGGCGTACGTGGCTATCCGCAATGCGAGCGAAGAGCAAATAGGCTGCATAGTGATGTTGTCGTATCGGGGCTTCCTCACCCTTGCTGCGTAACTGTTCTAGCGCAAATTCACGAATTGTCTCCAACAGCAGAAACCGTTGCTCGCCAGTTGTCGTAGTTTCGCTGCGCACTAAGCTTTTGCCGATGAGCGCATGCAGGGTAGCGATGAGAGAGGGTGAGATTGTGGTGCTATCCAATCGCGAATCTCCAATCGCTGATCGCCCCGTCATCACCGCCGCCATCTCTGGTAAGGCAAAGCCACCCACAAAAATGCCCAAGCGGCGAAAGAGCGTGCGTTCGGCCTCGTTCAATAATTGATAACTATGCTCAATAGCAGCGCGCAAGGTGCGTTGGCGTGGCGGCAGATCGGCGGCGCCCTCGACCAACAGATCGAGGCGATGATCCCTTAAGCGCGCTAGCAATTGGACCGGCGTCAGCAAATCAATTTGCGCCGCACACAACTCTAGCGCCAGGGGCAGACAGTCCAGCCGCTGACAGATAGCGGCAATGGTGGGTTGGTTGGCGGGTGTGAGGCGGAAGTCAGCCGCTACGGCCTGCGCACGCTGCACAAAGAGCTCGACCGCCGCTGCCAGATCGAGCGGCGGCACCGGATAGCGTTGCTCGGCGCGCAGGTGGAGCCGTTCGCGGCTGGTGACGAGAATACGCAGATTGCCACATTCGGCCAGCAGTTCGGCGATTAACCGCACCCCCGACCCCACCCCCTGCCCCTCCCGTTCGGCTGAGCTCACGTCGAAGCCTGATAAAGGAGGGGAGAGGAGCTGCTCGAAATTGTCTAAGATCAACAAGAGTTCTTTGCGGCGCAGGTGGGCGATCAGGCGGCTTTGTGGTGAGCGAGTAGTGTCGTCCTGTAACTGTAGGGCGCTTACGAGCGTGGCCGCCACCAGGGTGGGGTTGGTGATGGCAGCCAAGGCGACAAAACAGGCGCCATCTTTGTAGCTGCTTTGCAGGGCGGCGCCCACCGCCAGCGCCAATGTCGTCTTGCCCACGCCCGGCGGCCCGATCAGCGTCAACAAGCGCCCCTGGTGGCCCAACAGGCGGTTGCAGAGGTGATTGATCTCCTGGTCGCGCCCCAGCAGGGCGGTTGGCGGGAAGGGCATGCGGTAGGCGGACGCTTCTTCTGTATGGGTGACCACCGACCGACGTTCAGGCTTGACGTTCAGGCCCGGAGGCGAACGTTGGCCGCGCGCATGGGCCGCCAATTCGACCAGTTGGACCGCCAGGTGCGGATCTTCCTGGAGCGCCAACGCCGGTAGATAGCTTTGCATCACCGCGTCGAGGTCCGGCAACCGCTGGTCACGTTCCAGCGCGCAAATCAAGGCGCGACTGTAGCCCGTGGCCGCCGCCAGATCATCTTGGGTCATGCCCACCCGTTTGCGCAGTTGTTTGAGGAGAACGCCAAAGGTTGCCGCCATCGCCTTGCTCCCTTCCGAATTTGTAGCATTTTTGTAGCAAAATCGCTTCCATCTCGCCCGCCCAGCCGGTATAGTGTCAGAGCCACTTGACATTATGAAGATACACAATTTATTTCGGCTAACGCGGAGTTCGCACGCCCCGTAGGACTCGACTTCGCACGGGGCGTGCGAACTCCGCGTCGATCCGTCTATTTTTGTAACCGCATAGTTTCAAGACGGCATAACCCGAGTTACCTACTACACAAGGAGCGAACCAATGGAACGCATGAACCGGAATCTCTCACCGTTGCTGTTGCCACAGCGCCTGTCACGCACATTGCGACTGACGTTGCTGATAATGGCAGTCCTAAGCCTGGCTGCCTGCCAGCCCATCCAACGCTTGCCAGAAATGAAAACGGCCGTTGCGGCGGCGGCAGTAACGCCGCTTGAACAGGCCAACAAGGCCGTCGTCCAGCGCTTTTACGAAGAAGTGGTCAATCAAAAAAAGCTAGAGGTCTTCCAAGAAGTCTTTGACCCCAAGATGACGCCCCACGAATTAGGCTATGGCCCCCAGTTGTTTCGTGACGTAGAGCTGCTCGCTGGCTTCCCCGATCAACACCTCACGGTCGATCTCTGGATGGTCAAGGATGACATGGTGGCGGCGGTCGTGACTGTCAGCGGAACGCACACAGCAGAGTTTATGGGCATTGCGCCCACCGGTAACAAAATGAGCTTTTCCCAGATCGACATCTGGCGGGTCAAGAATGGCAAGATCACCGATGTCTGGCACAACTTCGCCAGCGCCGACATCTTGCAGCAGGTTGGCTATACGCTGGCGCCGCCGGCGAAGTGAAGCGATTGAAGAAGAATGAGCCTTGAACTAAAGTTCAAGGCTCATTCGGCAGCGTTGCCCAAATAGTCAGTCACCGTGACGATTATTACGCAGGGATGAAATCATGTTTTAACGGATACGCTTGGACCAAAACCTCTGTAGGAATGTTCAGCCCTTTGGCCAGACAACGAATCATCGGCAACGTAAGCCGCCTGCGTTTTTCCATAATATCCCAGACGCGCTGGCGTGTGCCGATGAAAGGTTCCAAATCTTTGCGCGTCAACCCGCGCACATCGAGGACAAATTCAATCATGGCGATGGGATCCGCAGAAGCTTCAATCGGATAATTGGCTGCTTCATAGGCTTCAACCAGAGAGGCAAGCAATTCATAGCGATTGCCGTCCGGCGTGCCTGGTTCCACCCGGCCAATCATGCCATCGAGTTCGGCCAAAGCGGCTTCGTAATCCGCTTCGGTTTTGATCGGTCGTACCAACACAGGTTCAGACAGTTGTTGCGTCAATGCGATCATACTCTGCATGGGTTCCTATAAACCGAACATAGACATCTTGAAAGCGATATTCAATCTTGACGACAAGACGGTAATTATTGCCCCCAATGTTGAAGACGACGCGGTTATGGGGGAGAATATCGGCGAAATGATAGTCCCGCTTGACATCACTCGGTGACGACCATTCCGCTTTCTGCACATAATCATGCCAACGCTTCAAGGGCTGTTCCGCTTGTGGATGCATTGCCCAATAGTCGCGCAATCGCTTTTTCGTCAAGATACGCATGTCGTCTCCATTTTGGAGACATTGTATCATGCGCCACTCCAATTGTCAAGCATTCTTGAAGATGGATGTTGACGTTAAAATGGTGGCAAACGCCTCTTCCAGCGCCATCTGCTGACCGGCGGCAAACGCCGCGGCAAACGCCGCCGGTTCCAGCGCGGTCTGCACTGTCGCTAACGCTGTGTCGGCCAACGTGCGCAGCGGTCCAACGGCTGGGTAGTGGAGACGGTTGCTGATCTGCTCGGCTAGGCCAAAGAGAGTGGCGGCACGCAAGTATTGCTGTTGGGCAGTCGCCAGACGGACGATGATCAGGAGCCGCTCTACGTCATACAGGGTGATCCGATGCGGTTCACTGTAATAGGCCAGAGATTGGCGCAGCCACTGTTCAGCTTCGCCTAGTTTTCCGGCCCATAGCGCCAGCTCTACCAGATACGTATAGACCTGGGTCAGGAAGAACTGGTCTTTCAGTTCGGTACAAAGGCGCAGACTCTCCTGTAACAGGCGATGCGCCTCAGCAGCGTCGCCCCGGTAGAGCGTCACCAACCCCAGCAGCGGTTGCCATAACCCCACCATCTCTTGATAATGGAACTCGGCGGCCAGGGTCACGGCTTCCAGCAGATAGGTATTGGCTTGCGTCAAATCGCCTTGCAGAAAGGCGAGCCGGCCCAAGGCGCCGGCGCTATCGGCCATTTCGTAGCGGCTTTCCCGCCGCTGAAAGAGCTGACGGCTCTCCAGCAGCAAAGGCGAGGCCTGGGCAAATTCCCCTTGCTCGATGAGCGCACGGGCATAAGCCCACAGCAAATTACCGAGAACGAAGTCACCGTCTGTCAACAGACAAAATTCTGCTCCCAGACCAGGCGCGCTGCGAGCAGTACGGGCACAGGCAATCCCCCGTTCCCACGCTGCGGACGATTCCCTAAAATCAGCCGCATAGGCTGCGGTAAAATGCCATACGGCGGCATGAAGTAGCTGATTTTGGCAAATCGCCAACAGATCCATCATCTCAGCCACCCACTGATCAAAAGGCTGAAACTCGGCCAGCGCCCGTACAATGGCATACAAGTTGATCAAAAGCGCCAGGCGCGTATCAGCGTCCAGTAAATGGCGAAACGGCAGCAATTGCTTTACCCACTGGCCGCGCTCGTACCACTGACCGCGCAGATGCCAGAACCACTCAACGGCCATCAGCAACCAGGCTGCCCCTTTGTAATCACTTTTGTCAAGCGTCCACTGCAAGGCAGTGCGTAGATTGTCCTGTTCCGGTGCCAGGCGTGCTACCCAGGTAGCCGCCGCCGGCCCACGCAGATGACTGTCCCCTATGCGAAAAAGGTGCAAATAGGCGGCATAGTGCCATTGGGGCAGCCGCGCTTCCTCGCCGTGCGCCTGCATTTGTTCCAGGGCAAACTCCCGAATGGTTTCCAGGAGAAAGAAGCGCACCTCACCAGTAGGCATGCTTTCACTGCGCACCAGGCTTTTGCCAATCAGTGCATGAAGACTGGTGATGAGCGCATGATCGATGGCAGCATTCCCCAATCGCGGGTTACGAATTTCCCATTTCTCATCCATGACCGCGGCCATCTCCGGCAAAGCAAAGCCGCCACCAAAGACACCCAGCGCACGAAACAACCGCTGCTCCTCCGCATTCAGCAGGGCATAGCTACGCCCGATAGCAAGCCGCAAGGTGCGGTGTTGGGGGGGCAAATCTTGCGCCCCATCTATCAGCAGATCGAGCGGGCGGGCTTGCAATTGGGTTAACAGGTGCGCAGGTGCGAACAGATCCACCTGCGCTGCACACAACTCTAGCGCTAGCGGTAGACAGTCCAACCGCTGGCAGATCGTTTCAATCGTCGACTGATTCTGGGGCGTGAGGGTAAAGTCGGCATCCACCGCCTGGGCGCGCTGCACAAAGAGTTCGACGGCGGGGGCCAGGTCGAGCGGCGGCACTTTGAACCGTTGCTCGGCGCGCAAATGCAACCGTTCGCGGCTCGTCGCCAGGACACAGACGCCTGGGCATTCTGCCACTAACTCGGCGATCAGGGGTGCGGCCTCCCGAATCTGCTCCAGGTTATCCAGCACCAACAGCATGGTTTTGCGACGCAGGAACTCGATCAGCCGGGTTTGGGGTGGCTTGGCACTGGCATCGCTACAACCAACGGTGGTCGCGATGGTGGCGGCCATTAAAGCCGGTTCATTGACCGCTGCCAACGCCACAAAAGCTGCGCCATCATGATAGTGCGGTTGAACCTGCGCCGCCACGGCCAGCGCCAGTGTCGTCTTGCCGATGCCCGGCGGCCCGACCAACGTCAGCAGCCGACCACCGTGGCCAAGCAGCCGGTCGCAAAGCTGGTTGACCTGGGCAGTGCGGCCAATCAAGGCTATGGGCAGGCTGGGTAAACGTCTGGGCGGGTCGATGACTTCTTCTTGAATCACCACCTGGGCGGCGCGTTGGACGGTGATCGTAGTCGGTGGGCGTTCACCACGGGCGGTTGCGGCGAGTTCCACCAACCGTGTCGCCAACTGCGGTGCATCAGCCAGCGCCAGAGCCGGCACCAGACTCTGCACCACAAATTCGACAACGGGCAGGCGGCGCTCCTGTTCCAGCGCCGAGATGGCGGCAATGCTGTAACCAACCGCGGCGGCCAGGTCGCCCTGGGTCATGCCGACGCGTTTGCGTAAAGTCCGTAACAACAGACCAAAGCGGGTAGGGGTCGTAGACATAGAATGGTCCTGTGGGGTAGTCACGCACAACGGACGAAAGAGTTCGCTTCCGGTACGGCCGCGCCATTATACCCGACCCGTCCGTTATCCGCCTAAAATGTTGTCCAGAATGTTTGTAGAATTTTTGTAGAATTTTCGCTTCTATCAACGCCCCGCCGCCGCTATGCTGACGCTATGGGCAAACAGATCCGGCGCACCATCACCATTACCTTGACCGAGACCTGGACCTTTATCTGGGCCGCGACGGATGCTGTTCCAGCCCAAACCATCACAGTTGAACAAGCGATCCCAGCGGAGGAACAACAGGAGGAACAAGATGCATCATTGCAACTCCCCGTAAGCACGATTGATCCGGCTAATCCCAACGCCTGTGAGCCAACGGCGCTGCCGCACCCGCTGGAGACGCCGGTTGAGCCGCCGTCTGATGGCGCACCCACCAGTGCCAGCGCCCGTCGCCCACGCAAGCGCGCCCGTCGTCGTATCAGAAGAAATCCGTCAAGCAGATGAGACAGATGTCATTCAACAAGGAGAATTCAGATGAAAAACCGCTGGTTTTTTGGACGACTGTTGACGTTGGTATTGCTGTTCAGTTTGAGTATGGCAAGCTGTATCCAACCCATGCCAGCCGCCTCCAGGCAGGCGCTTAAGCCGGGTGACAAGATCGGAACGATGGCTCTTGTGCAAGGCCCGCCGACGTTTGACATGATGGCGATCCCACCGTGGCCGGCCTTTTGCAATTCGAATCCTGATCCGACGATGAAGCCAGGTGACACCGAAATGAAACCCGGTGTCTACACGGTTGAATGCACCATGCCACCGTTACCGAAATTTCATATCGGTAGTGGTTTCGTCTTCGCCGACGAAAAACTGCGTGACGCCGATTGGAGCGCAGTGCATGAGGAGCTATCTGTCAACGGGCACCTCATCGATCAGGCGGCGTTTGGCAGCGTCGATGCCGATATTCCGAGTCAGCCTCCGGCTCAGTCGCAGCCAGCGAAAGCTGCCAGCCAAGCGCCTACCCTGAAATTGCGCGTTTGGAATGTGGTATTGGAAAACCTGACCCCAGGGTCACTGACGCTGCACGAAGTGCTACGAGTTGATAAGCCGTTCCTAGATCTCTTCAGCTCGGCAACGATAGTCGCCGGCGTCTACGATCTCACCTACAAGATCACCGTTAGCGCTGACGATCAAAGCAAGGCAGCAACGCTGACTGAGCAGGAAGCCGCCAACCAGGCCGTCATTCAACGCTTCTATGACGAGGTCATCAACCAGAAAAAGTTTGACCTCTTCGCCGAAATTTTCGACCCGCAGTCGGTCACGCACGACTTGGGCATGAAGCCCGATATCAACATGCTTTTCACGGCCTTTCCCGATCTCCACGTCACCGCCGACCAGTGGATGCTCAAGGGCGACATGGTCACCAGCATCGCCACGTTCACGGGGACGCAGGAGGCTGAGTTTATGGGCGTGGCAGCCACCCATAAGCCAGTGACCTGGAGCCATATCGACGTCCATCGCATTAAGGACGGCAAGATTGTCGAAGTCTGGCACAATATCCCGTTCGCCGATATCCTGCAGCAAATTCAGGGCGACGCAACGGGGGAAACCGCCGCCGAGGCCGCCAACAAGGCAGTCGTCCAAAAGTTTTATGACGAGGTAGTCAACAAGAAGAACCTGGACGCCTTCCAAGAAGTCTTTGACCCCAAGATGACCGAACACGCCTTGGGCTATGGCTCATCACCGTTCCGTGACACAGATCTGCTGGCCGGCTTCCCCGATCTCCAACTCAAAGTAGACCTCTGGCTGGTCAAAGGCGACCTGGTGACTGCCGTTGTCACCGCCAGCGGGACGCAGACCGGCGAGTTTATGGGCCTTGCGCCCACGGGGAAGAAGATGACCTTTTCGCAGATCGACATCTGGCGCGTGCAGAATGGCAAGATCACCGATGTGTGGCACAACTTTGCCAGCACCGACATTTTGCAGCAAGTGGGCTATCAATTGACGCCGCCCACGAAGTGAGTCGATGAACGGGGTGCCCCTGCTCACCCATTGAGTCGGCGCACCCCGTGATGGCCCAGCTAGGCGTTTTAGCTGGCGTCATACCGTCGAGTATTGCTCGGCGCGACAGATGCAAGTACACAATTACTAACAGGAGATAACCCTATGCGCAACCAACGTATTGCCGTTCTCATCCTCGTGGTCGGTTTGCTGGCGATTCTAACCACAACCGCCTATGCCACAAGCAGCTATCACCCCGCCGCGCCATCCATAGTCGGCACCTGGAAGACGGTTATCCCCCAATCCGAGGGCAACCCACGTCCAACCTTTGAGTCCTTCCTCACCTTCTTTGCCGATGGCAACATGATCGAAGCCAACAGCAGCAACCCGGCGTTAGCTGCCCCGGCGCACGGCGTCTGGATTGGCTCCGGCAACACCTACCTGCTGACCTTCGAGGCGTTCAGCTTCGACGAACAGGGCAAACACACCGGCAAGATCCAGGCGCACCTCGCCATCAAAATGGATGGCCCCGACCATTTCACCGCAACCTACACGGCGGATGTCATTGATCTGGCGGGCAAGGTGACGAAGAAAGTGGTCTATGGCACGTCCGAAAGCACCCGCATGGAGGTAGTGCTACCGGAATAAACCAACGATCCTGTGGTAGCTGCCTGGCCTGGTCGCAGTAGACGCGGTCAGACAATTCCATGGTAAGCCAACAAGGAGCAACTGAAAGAAAACATGACAAGTTCACAAACGTCACCAGGTCAACACACCACAGACGAGGCAAGCAATCGCTTTGACTTTTCCACCTTCCCCACCTTGACCACCGAACGCCTGGTCTTGCGGGAAGTGGTGGCGGCGGACGCCGCCGATGTCTTCGTCTTCCGCAGTGATTACGAAGTACAGAAGTACAACGGCAAGCCCATGCAAGAGGTCGCCGAAGCTGTATCGCTGATCGACTGGCTGAGCGAGAAATTCAAGGCTCGCGAATTTATCTGTTGGGGGATTGCCCTGCGCGCCGACAATCGTGTGCTGGGGTTGCTGAGTTTCCACAATATCAGCCTTCAGCAGCGTTCAGTGGCGATTGGCTACGATTTGGCTCGCTCGCACTGGGGACAAGGCATTGCCACCGAAGCCGTAGACGCCACCTTGCGCTTTGGCTTTCGGCAGATGGGGTTGCACCGCATCGAGGTGAATACCTGCATTGATGATCTGAACTCGGTGCGCCTGGTGGAGCGGCTTGGGTTTCAACGCGAGGGTGTTCGCCGCGAGGCGACATTGGAAGATGATGGTCTCTATCACGGGATCGGGATTTTCGGCCTATTGGCGCGGGAATATAAGCGCTACATGGACGTCTAGCCCGCGACAAAGCCGACAGAGTGCGCTGTGATTCAAGCAGGTGCAGCAACTCACAAGGATGCGACGTATCCAGGTACAGGAAGAGGCGAGGCATAGTGCAGCGCCTCTTCCAACGGCAGTGCCTGCCCTTCCGTCCAGGCGGTGGTAAAAGCCATTTCGCCAAGTTGCGCGCGGGCATTGTCAATCAAGCTGTCATATTCGTCACGATCGCGCGGGGCCAAGAATGGCAGCAGACCAGCAAAAAGCTGTTGCGCCATGCCGGCTAATCTGGCGGTGCGCGCCAGGTCACCGCGTGCTTGCGCCACCCAGGCTAGACCAACCAGGGCGCGCCCAAACAACCGCTTGTACTGCTTTTTCCAGGACAGCGCCAGGCTTTTGCCGTAATACGTGGTGGCCTGTTCAAGATTCCGGCGTACACAGCGTTCAATCTGTCCGAAGTCATACCATACGTTGATGATGCCGAGTTCAATCTCGTTCTCCTGGAAAAATTGCAACGCCTCGGTCAGATAGGTGCAAGCAGCATCCTCCTGCCCCATGCGCCAAACAACATTCGCTAGCTCTTCCAACGTGTTAGCAATTTGCCATCGGGTGCTCAGGGGCCGCACGAGTTCCATTGCTTCGGTGAGGAGGGCAGCGGCCTGGGCATAGTCGCCAACCAGCAAAGACAAGCGCGCTTCGACTCTTAACGCATAGGCCAGACCAGGCGGGCGGTCACGCTGACGATACAAGGTTTTACCCTCTTGCAATAGCGCGCTGATCCGTGGCTGTGGCCCGCCCAGCCGGATCAACATGTTGGCGATGTTGACACAGGCAAAGGCCACCAGCCCCAACTGTCCGGCCTGCCGCGCCAGTGGCAGACTGCGCTCAAAATGACGCAACGCTTGTTCGGGTTGCTCCATCTCCGCCAACGCCCAGCCACTGACATACAACGTGCTGGCACAACCGGTGGGATTGTTCTGCGCGGCAAAGAGGGCCAGGCTTTCTTGCGCCAATGCCAATGCGATCTGGTTATCATTTTGATCCTGAGCCAGGGCAGCGGCGGCTTGCAGCGCTAGCGCACGACTGGGCGTTGGTTCGGCGCTGGCGGCCAATGCCTTTGCCAGCCACGCGCGCCCTTCGGCAAAGCGACCTACACCGGACCAAAAACCAGAGAGTTGACCAGCCATCTGTTGCCCCACCACCGGTTGGGACTGAACCAGCCACTCCATAGCAGCGTAGAGATTGGCATGTTCCCAGGTCAACCGCGCCAGCCACGGCTTTTCCGTGCGACCGCCAAAGTGTGACACGGCCTCCTCGCTCAGTTTGAGAAAATAGTAGGCGTGTTGCTCACGCACGCGTGCCAATTCATTGATGGCGACCAGTTGTTCCTGGGCATAATCACGGATGGTTTCGAGATAAAGAAAACGGCGTTCAGGCGCTTCATAATTTTCGATGCTCACCAGGCTCTTATTGACCAATGCCTGCAAGGTCGCTTCGGCAAAGCCCAGTGCCCTCACCCCCGCTAAATCAAAGCCACCCACAAAGGCGCCAAGCGCCCGAAAGAGCGCTTGTTCTTGTCTATCGAGAAGGATATAGCTGCGATGGATGGCCTGACGCAGCGTCTGCTGGTGAGCAGGCAGATCACGCAGACCGTTGGTGAGCAGATCCAGCCGGCGGTCTTGCAGACGGGCAAGGAGGACAGGAAGCGAAAAGAGATCAACCTGCACTGCGCTCAACTCTAGCGCCAGGGGTAGGCAGTCAAGCCGCTGACAGATGGCGGCGATGATGGGCTGGTTTTCCGGCGTGAGGACAAACGCAGGGTCAACGGCCTGGGCGCGCTGGGTAAAAAGTTCACAGGCCGCAGCAACGCTTAATGGCGGGACGGGATAGCGCTGCTCGGCACGCAAATGGAGCCGTTCACGGCTGGTAGCCAGGATACACACACCTGGGCATTCGGTCAGTAGCTCGGCGATAAGGGGAGCGGCCTCACGAATTTGTTCGAGATTATCCAGCACCAGCAACATGGTTTTGCGGCGTAGAAATTCAATCAGCCTGGTCTTTGGCGGCTTGGGACTGGCATCACTATTGCCCACTGCGCCCAGGATCGCTGAGATCATCAACGTTGGTTCGCTGATGGCGGCTAAGGGAACAAAAGTAGCGTCATGCGGATAGTGGTATTGGACCTGCGCGGCCACGGCCAGCGCCAGCGTCGTCTTGCCGATGCCGGGTGGGCCGACCAGCGTCAATAGCCGGCCGCCGTGGCCGAGCAAGCGGTCACAAAGATGCTGAAGCTGGGTAGTGCGGCCAATCAAGGCGGTGGGTAGGCTAGGTAAACGCCCGGGCGACTCGACAACTTCCTCATGAATCACCACTTGGGCGGCGCGTTGGATGGTGACGGCGGTTGGCGGGCGTTCACCGCGAGCGGCGGCGGCCAGTTCTACTAGCCGCGTCGCCAACTGGGGTGCATCCGCCAGCGCTAGGGCGGGGACAAGGGTCTGGACAACAAATTCAACCGCGGGCAGACGCCGTTCCTGTTCCAGCGCCGAGATAGCAGCAGCGCTATAGCCGACGGCGGCGGCCAAGTCGCCCTGCGTCATGCCGACGCGTTTGTGCAGCGTGCGCAACAATGTGCCAAAGCTGGGTGAGGTGGTGGACATAGGGTTTCCCTCTGGGGTAGCCACGCACAACAGACAAATGGGTTCGCTTCCGGTACGGCTGCTCCATTATACCCGACACCGCCGTTACCCCCTAAACGTGAAAAAGGGACAGTTCTGTATGAGAAGCGGATGAACCGTCACAAGCCTAGTGGCAAGGGCAGCAACAGACAACAGTGGGGTGTATTTCTACGATCCTCGTTACGATTGTTCAGATCTCATCACACTTTGCAGCCAAGCACTGGCGGCAGTACAAAGCGCCTCTCGATCACCTGCTACAAGCACATCCGGCGCAATCTTGTCACCGTAGGGCTGACCTGTGCGATCAGCAAAAACCGCCACTGTCAGGGCGATCTCAGCACCATCGCTCAGTTCATACCCCGCGTTGCAGGTTGAGCAACCGGCAGTGGGCTGACCAAAGCTGCGCGTCCACTCTTGCCCACGAAAGGCCACTGTCACGACCTCACCCGAACTGATGGTGGATGGCCCGGTTAGGACGGCGACGGGGGCGGGGCTGTGTCGAAGCCGAACGACAGGTGGGTCGAGTGCCAAACAGACACCTGGGCCAACAATGCATTGACCTGCCACATAACGCCAGCCCAAGCGCAGGCCATCAGGATAGAGATGGGCGCCTACCTCCTCCACATCAAAGAGTGGCCCTAAACCGGTAATCATGGGAAACATGCTGCCGCCCGTGTTGTCGGTCAGATCGACAATCCACCCCACCGGCCCCGTAGCGTCGATAGCGCCAATAATCTGTTGGAGCGTGCGCGCATAGACCATCGCCGCCGTCGCCGACCCCATAAAGTCTGGCACATGCAGGTAGGCGATGCCCGGTGTCAACAATTGTCCCGTGGGGAGTCGATGGCGGCTGTCCAGTGCGCCGCTTGCCACCGCCCGGACATTTTCCGGTGGTCTGAAAAAGCTGTGATGGTCGTTGAGCAGACATAAGGCCAATTCAATCGCTGGGTAGGTATCAGCGGCACTCTGCGCACCTTGCGCACGTGACCAAGTCGCAGCAACGAGCGTCGGCCAGTCAATCGTGGCTCGGTGGAGCGAATGGGTCTGTAGAATGGTCAGTGCCTCCTGTAGATAGGTGGCGGCTGTGCGGGAAATCTCCACGGATGGATAGGGAATTAATGGTTGATTCATGGTTGTATGCTCCTTCTGGGTTGATAGAATTGACGCCTTCATGACACTCTATCAGCGGAGCGACCCTAGCACATCGGTAACAGTTACCTACTTTTATACCTATTCACGATCCGGCGTTGTTTGTCGATCAGCCAAAATCAGCGCAACGCAAAGGCTAGGGAAACCCTACTCCCGGCTTGGCTGGGATGCAAATGACCGGGTGGTTTTACAACAAATGATGATCGGCGGCGAAGCGGATGGCCGACTCGCGGCCATTGACGCCGAGTTTGCTGTAGATGGCCGTGACGTGGGCATTGACGGTGCGGCGACTGATGATCAGCTTTTCAGCGATCTGCGGGTAGGTCAAGCGCTGGGTCAAAAGCCGCAGTACCTCAACTTCACGCGCCGTGAGGTTGGCCGGGTGTAGCTTTGGTTGGGATGGGCGCGGAGCAGGCGTGGCGACATCCGGCGCAGGGGATAACCACGGGGGGCGATCCAATGGCACTGACGCACCGGGTAGGGTGGCGGCATGGGTGACGGCTTCCGCCAATGTCCAACCCTGCCCTTCGCTCCAGAGAGCGGCAAAGGTGGTCTGGGGGCTGTCACGGCGTAAGGTGTCCAGCATGGTCTGCAATTTCTCGCTGGCTGTGGCAACGAGGAACGGCGGTTGGTTGTCGAGAATTTTCTGCACCACACTACACAGCCGTGTGGCGTCGTCAAACGCCTGATCGGCAAACGCCACCTCGGCCACAGCCAGTAGATAGCGCGCGGCCATCGCAAACCCGTACCATACTTCCTGGAGCATGGCCTTGTCGTCGGCTGCCTGGAAGAACTGGCGGGCTTCTTCCCAATAGGTGCAAGCCGCCGCCCGCTTCCCGGCGAACCAATGGGCGCCGCCCAATACGGTTTGCACATAGGCGACATCCAGGCGCGAACCCATAGCGCGGTCGATCGCCAACGCCTCCTGGCAAAGCGCGATCCCCTGGCTGTAATCGCCTGTGCGGACGTGCGTCCGCCCTTTGGCGAAGTAGGTATAGGCCAATCCCTGCCAATCATCTAGTTCTTCATAAATCTGGGCGCTTTCGGCCAAGAGCGGCAAAATCTGCGCTGGGGATCGTCCTAGCGCCAGATAGCCATCGCCCACACCCACCAGGCCATGCGCCAAACAATGGGGATCGCCAATGTCACGGGCTAAGGCCAGACTTTGTTCTAGATAGGGTAACGCCTGGGCCGGCTGGTCGAGGTTGATCAGGATATAGCCCAGCAAACTCAACGCCTCGCAGCAGCCCACGGCATCAGCGTGGGCTTGAAAGATTTGCAGGCATTCTTGGGCCAGCGCCTGGGCTTGCACCTGATCGGTGATGAGCGCCTGCGCCCAGAGCGCCCAGGCGCGTTGCGGCGTCGGTCTGGTGTCGGCGGCCAACGCCTTGCTCAACCAGTCGCACCCTTCGTGCAGGAGCGCCTTCGCCTCCCAAAAGCGCCAGAGCCAGCGCGCCATCTCTTGCGCAGCCGGTGGGTCGGTGGCAATCAGCCACGCTAGCGCCGCCCGCAGGTTCCCGTAGTCAGCTTGCAGGCGCTCCAGCCAGGGCAGTTTTTGGCGGCGATCCATGTATTGGGCTGCTGTGGCGGCCAGATTGAGAAAATAGTCGGCATGGCGGCGCTGCACCAATGGCGCTTCATTGGCGCTATGCAGTTCTTCCAGTGCATATTCACGAACCATTTCCAGCAGGGCGAAGCGCTGTTCTGCAACCTGGTGGGGGGCAGTCGTTGTCGGTTGAACCGCCACATGCATGAGGCTTTTCGTCATCAACCCATGCAATTCCGCAACGCCAAAGCCGACATGCGCCACTGCGGCCAGGTCAAAGCCATCCACAAAGACGCCTGACGTACGAAAGAAAACGCGTTCATGTTCTGCCAACAACGCATAGCTGGCTTGAATCGCCCGGCGGAGCGTGCGCTGATGCAGCGGTGCATCTTGGGCATTGTCCGTCAGGAGTTCAAGCGCGTGCGTTTGCAAGTGAGCCAACATCTGTTGGGGTGAAAAGAGATCAATGCGCGCGGCGCTCAATTCCAATGCCAACGGTAGACAATCGAGCCGGCGGCAAATTTTTTCAATCGTCAGTTGATTTTCGGGTGTCAGGGCAAAGGTTGCCGCCACCATCTGCGCTCGTTGCACAAAGAGGGTCACAGCCGCAGTCAGGTCGAGGGGTGGCACCACAAAGCGTTGCTCGGCCCGTAAATGCAGCCGCTCCCGGCTCGTGACCAGCAAAGCCAGGCGCGGGCATTCAGCCAACAGGGTTGCCAACAATGGGGCCGCTGCCACGATCTGCTCAAAATTATCTAGCACTAACAGCAATTCTTGGCGTCGCAAGCCGCGCACTAAGCGCTCTTCCGGTGATTGCCTGCCGACATCAAGCAGCTTGAGTTCATTGGCAATTGTCGTGGCGACGAGCGCGGGATCCGTGATCGCCGCCAGCGCAATAAACCGAACCCCGTCTTTAAAGTGTAGTTCCAACCGGCTTGCCACGGCCAGCGCCAGCGTGGTCTTGCCGATACCCGGCGGCCCCATCAGTGTCAACAACCGACCGCCGTGGCCAAGCAAGCGGTCACAAAGCTGCTGAACCTGGGCGGTGCGACCAATCAAGGCGGTGGGTAGGCTGGGTAAGCGCCCTGGCGACTCGACCACTTCTTCCTGAATCACTACTTGGGCGGTGCGTTGGATGGTGACGGCGGTTGGCGGGCGTTCACCGCGAGCGGCGGCGGCCAGTTCTACTAGCTGCTTTGCCAACTGGGGTGTATCCGTCAGTGCCAAGGCGGGGACAAGGGTCTGGACAACAAATTCGACCGCGGGCAGACGCCGTTCCTGTTCCAGCGCCGAGATGGCGGCAACGCTATAACCGACGGCGGCAGCCAGATCGCCTTGGGTCATGCCGACGCGTTTGCGTAAGGTACGCAACAACGTGCCAAAGCTGGGTGAGGTGGTGGACATAGGATGTTTCTGTGGGGTAGCCACACACAACCAATAAGGCTATTCCGGAGAATTAAATATCCCGCCCGTGCTGCGTGGTTCGTGTTGCGTCGCTGTTCGCCTCACGAATCACGTAGCACGAATCACGTTGGCGGTATATTTATTTTTACTGAGCAGCCTAAACGTGTTCCATTCCGGTACGGCCGCGCCATTATACCCGACACCGCCGTTATCCGCCTAAAGTGTTGTGTAGAATTTTTGTAGAATTTGTGTAGAGTTTTCGCTTCTATGAACACCGCAACGCCGCTATGCTATAGGCCACAGGCATCCGTGTCAGGAATGGCAAATCTGAGGTGATCCTATGCGTAAGCAAACCCCGAAGTTGGAATGGCACATTGTCGAGAATGATGAAGAATGGGAACGGCAGCAAGCCCAACACGCAGCGGTAGCGGCGCCGTGGCGTGGTCGTCTGTATATACAACGGTACGCCGGGAACGTGTTTACGCTGTTGCTGCTGTTGGTGATGATCGGCGCCTGGTGGCGCACATCCCAAACCGACAAGGCGCAAAGGGCAGCGGCAGCAAGCGTGACCACGCCAGCCGCGCCAGATGCGATTGCACCTGGCCCCAGTAGCGTCATGGATGTTATTGATTCTAGTCAAGGCAACAGTGCAATGCTACCGTCAACAGAGGGTGTTATCGGCCAACAGAGCGCCCAGCGTCTGGCAACGCCCTACTTTGTCTATTATTTTGGTCAGCAAGATGCGGCGGCGGTCCGGGCCGTCGCGCCGCAAATGGATAAGCTATACATCACGCTATGGCGTCATTTGGGCCTGCCGATCAGCCCGCTACCAAAGAGGCTGGTCATTGCGGTCAGTGGGGTACAACGACCAGGACAAAGCGCGCCCGCCTTCGATACACAACAACACATTACAGTGCCTTCGCCAATGCTTTATCCGGCGCCAGTAAAAATGAATAATACTGAGTTGTTGGCGCAGTCCATTGCACTGCCCTTGCTCCAGGCGATGATAGCGCAAGCCAATAGACGCTACCGCATCAAAGCTGCCTGGCAACCCCTGTTGAATGGCCTCTATTTATGGCAACTGTGGGACACCGATCTACCCTTGGCGGCCTGGCGGGAAGAGGTGGTAAAGTGGCAGTATATTGACTTGCCGGCCACCAACCCCGGACAAGCCATTGCGCTGCCGCAGCACTACCAGGAACTCTGCGCCGACCACAAGCTTTGGCTCCAGCCACTGGGACGGATACATTTCCCACTACTATGCGCAGGGCAGGAATGGGAAGATCGGAACTGGGAGGCGTGGCGAACAGGTGCGCCATTAACCTATTTGGAACAACTGGCTGTACCCTCTGCTCTGACTTCGGGCGGGTGGGCGCCTTCTATAGTTGGGCCGGCATCCTTTTTCAATCATCCAGGGCAGACAGTGGCGCTCGCTACCCTTACCGGGTATGCCGTGTCCACCTACGGACGTTATCGTCTACCCGCGCTGCTGGCCGGCTTAGGTCAGTATGACGATTGGGATACGCTGCTGCCCGCGGTCTTTGATGTATCCGCCCCTGCGTTCGAAGCGGGTTGGCAAAGGTATCTGGCGGACCACTATGGCGTCGTCGCGCCAAAGTAGTGTGCTGTGCAATCCATTGTGATGATTTGGGTCGCCTGCCGAATATCACCGCGAATCAAAGGATTAGCGAATCATGGCGGGGTGATTCGCTAATCCTTTGATTCGCGGTGATAGGGTGCTGATCCACTCACTTGTCCCTACACATCAGCAGGTTGCCGGATCATCAAGAAAAGCTAGCCGCCAGCAGATGGTCGCGATGGGTGACGGCGTAGCAGACGCGCCGCCACCGTTGCGCCTGATTGGCAAAGCGCATATAGCGCAGCGCATGAAGCAAGGCGGCGCGAAAGAGGAGATCCTGTTCGGCGGCGTTTGGTCTATGGGCGCCAAAGTAGCCGCGGTAAAAGGCTTGCGCTTGGAGCCGCTGAAAGTGTAACTGTTCGGTGAGAAAGGCGGTGATCAATGGATAGCCGGCATCCAGCACCGTCGGCCCATGCCCGGCTTCATCCCAGTCGATGATGACCAGTGACCCGTCACGCCGCTGCCGTACATTGGCGCGATTGATCTCGCCATGCACCAACCCCTGTGTCGGCGCGGCCAACAAGGGTGGCAACATGGCAACAAAGTCCAGAAATTGCTTGGGGTGGGAGTGAGTTTGGGCGTCTTGGACCAGTTCGCCCAGCACGCCAGCCGTCGGAATAGCATAAGGCACAGCGCAGTCGATAATGGCGTTAAGGCTGGCGACGACTTTGCCGAGCGCTTCCCAAGTCGCCGGGCTGTTGTCGGGCTGGCCGCCGTCAATGTATTCCATGATGGCGATGCTCTGGTCATCCCGGTAGAGCAGTGGTTGACCATCACGGGTCTTCAAGAGGGCGGGAATATGAGGAAAGGCACGCTCTGCGAGAAAATCAAAGATGGCATAGGGTTGACAAGCTGCTGCATACGCTGGTGGTTGCCTATCGATCTTGGCGACAAATTCGCCCTGCGCGGCATGGATGCGCACCACGCGGCGCGTCGGATAGCTTTGGAAGGTTTCGCCCAATGTAATGGTATTGAGCGGCCACTGTTCGGCGATGAGGTGTGGTGTTAGCATAGGTTGCGGATGACACGGTTCACAAAATTAAGATAGTCGTTAATCTCTTCAATCTCCTCACATTATATAGTCCATAGTAGATCAAAAACTTGAAACTGCTATAGTTTACTACGGTTTGCCGACGATACAACAAATCTCATCATTTCGACGCTGATTTACCCACTCACAAATGACGATTCTTTAACGCAACATACGCTATTTGTTAGCGGACAGCCCCACAAAGCGCCGACGTGGGCAAAGTGTCGGATGCAATTAGGAGAATTCTTGCAGAAAATAGGGAAACAGCTACGTCACAATAATTCAATTATAGTTCATTTTGTTTTCTCATCCACCCAATGAATAACCGTAGGAGAGCCTGATGAATCCAACCAACATACCTGTTACCTGCCAGTCCCCACGACCATGCCCTGCGCTCTCTTCGTCGCATCGGCGGCGCAATTACCGGCGTTGGGGGCTGTTCTTTGCGCTGCTCTTTGCTGGTGTGTTGTTCTTTTGGCGCACGCCCGTCGCTCAGGCGGCGACTTGCACCGGCGGCGCAATCACCGGTCTGGCCTTTCGTGATTACAATGCCAATGGCGTGCGCGAGGCGGCTGAGCCGGGGATAGCCGGCATCGTCGTCACCGCCTATGACGCCGCCGGCACAACCGCTTCCTGTGAAACCACCGCTGATGGCAGCTATGGCATCGCCCCAGCCGGCGCCTATCCCGTGCGGCTGGAATTTACCTTGCCGACCGATGGCTCACTTGGCTATCTCAGGCCAGGCGCCGCCGGCGCAAATTCCCGCACCAATGTAACCTTTGTCAACGGCCCCACGGCTAATGTCGATGTTGGTTTTAGCAACCCGGCGGATTTCTGCGGCGCCAGCCCGTCACCTACCTTGGTGACCTCTTGCATGGTCTTTGGCGAACAGAATGACAACCCCGCCGGCGTCAACAAAGATCGCGACGTGCTGGTCTCTTTCCCCTATCCTGCCGGCAGCGCCGATCTGACCAATAACGCCGGTGTCCGTTCGCCGACCCCGACCCCGCTGGCCGTGGCCAAACAGATTGGCGCCGTTTGGGGGCTGGCCTGGAATCCGCGCAACCAGACCCTCTATGCCTCAGCCTTTATGAAACGGCACAGTGGCTTTGGCCCCGGCGGGCCTGGGGCGATTTACCAGATTACGCCTAGCGGTCCCAGCCTCTTCCACAACTTTGGCGCGCTGGCCGGCACCGATCCCCACCCGCAACCGGGACAAACCTGTTTGAACCCGGCGAAACCAGGAACGAATGACAATTTTAACTGCTGGCTCTACGACACTAATTCCTTTGATCAGGTCGGCAAGGTCGGCTTTGGTGATTTAGAGATCAACGAAACCTTTGACACGCTCTACACCGTTAATCTGGCCAACAACACGTTATTGGCGATTCCTATTGCCACGCCTAATGGCTTTACAGCCACCGCCATTCCAACACCCACCTCCTGTCCAGCCGTTGATCTACGGCCCTTCGGCCTGAGTGTCAAGGATGGTAAAGTCTATGTCGGCGCCGTCTGCTCGGCCGAATCGACCCTCAACCGTAATAACCTTCGTGCTTACGTCTTTGTCTATGCGAATGGCGCCTTTGCGGCTACTCCGGCGCTTGACTTTCCGCTCACCTATAACCGCGGCGGGGCAAATTTTCAGTGGCAATATTGGTTAAATCGCACTTCCTTCAACCCTAACGACCCGATCCAGGCCGACGGCAAGTGGGCGCAGCCGTGGCTCAGCGATATTGTCTTTGACCGTGGCGACATGATCTTGGGACTGCGCGACCGGGACGGTGATCTCTTAGGTTCTGTTGCCCGCGGCCCTAACCCCACGACCACGCAAAATTATTCGGCCAAAGCGCGTGGTGATGTGCTGCGCGCATGCGCCAACGGCAGCGGCGGCTGGACATTGGAAACAAATGGCGCGTGCGGGGGTGTAACAACTGGCGGCGTCGGCAATGGCGAAGGCCCCGGCGGCGGTGAATATTATTACCAGGATCGCCAACTGAATTCAGCCGGCGCCGTTGCTCACAACGAGACGAACTATGGTTCTCTGGTGCAAGTGCCTGGTCTACCGGATGTGGTCTCCACCATCTACAACCCGCTTGAAATCACCGGTGAGGTGAGCGATTCCGGCATTAAATGGTATAACAACACGACCGGCCGGACAACGCGCGGTTATCTCATCCTCGACGCCACCGGCAACCCGGCGGCCTTTGAGAAGGCCAATGGCCTGGGCGACCTCGAAGCGCTCTGCCCGGCGGCGCCGCTGGAAATCGGCAACCGGGTCTGGCGCGACACGAATGGCGACGGCGTTCAAGGGCCGGACGAGCCGGGCCTGGATGGCGTCACCGTCGAGCTTTATCGTAACGGCCAACTGGTCGGCACAACGGTCACCGCCAACAACGGCCAATATCTCTTCAACGACAGCAATGTCACCCTCAGCCAGGCCAGCGGCATTGCAGCCGGTCTCTGCGGTCCGAACGGGGCGAGCGTCTATGAAGTGCGCGTTCCCAATGCCACCGGTAGTAGCCAGCAGCCTGCGCTCGCGGGGTTGAATCTAACCCAGGCCAATACCGGCGGCGCCAACAATGGCGAGGTACGAGACTCCAATGGGGGTTTGGTCGGTGTCAATGCGATTTACGCCATCCCTTGTAGCGACCTTTCGGCGCCCGGCTTTAACAACCACACCTACGACTTTGGCTTCACCGCCGCCGCGACCTTCTCGTTGGGTAACTATGTCTGGATCGACAGCAATAACGATGCGCTCGTCTCACCCGGCGAACCGCCTGTCCCAAATGGCGTGGTGGTTGAACTGCTGAACAGCGCCGGCGCGCCGACCGGCCAGGTGACCGTTACGGTGAATGGCTTCTATCTCTTTGCTGGTCTGCCGGCGGGCGACTATCGCGTCCGTCTGGCTGCTAGTAATTTCCAACCGGGTGGCTTGTTGGCAACCTACACCAGCAGCACTGGGGCGGCGCAAGAAGCCAACCCCGACAGCAGCGGCGACCAGAACGACAATGGGCTGGACAGCGGCAACCCCGCCACCGATGGCATTACCAGCGGCATTCTCAATCTATTTGGCGATGAGCCAATCCTTGAAACGCCAACGGCGACTGGCGTACCCGGCGATGATGGACACGGTACGCTCGACCCAGACAGCAACTTGACTGTCGATTTTGGCGTTGTGCCGCCGCCGGTGGAGCGCGTCGCCATCGGCAATCTGGTCTTCCGTGATCCCAACAACAATGGGCGCTTTGAACCGGGCGCCGGTGAAGTGGGATTGAATGGCGTCCAGGTGGCGCTCTTCCCCGCCGGCGCCGATCCGGTGACAGCCGTGCCGCTGGCGACAACGACAACGGCCAATGGCGGCTTCTATCTCTTTGATAATCTAACCCCTGGTTCCTATTTTGTCTTCCTGCGCCCACAAAACTTCCAGAGCGGCGGCGCGTTAGTCAATCAGCGCTCCTCCACCGGCAACGGGACGAGTGATGGCGCCGATGACAACATTGATGAAAATGGCATTGACCCCGTTGATCCGGCCACCAATGGCGTGCGCAGCATTGTCTATGATCTCCAACCAAACAGCGAACCGGTCGGTGAGGCCGGCGCCGGCAGTTATGGCGGGGCGTTGGATGACAACAATGTCAACTTCACTGCCGACTTTGGTCTTTATCAGTCATTAAGCCTGGGCAACCGGGTCTGGTTAGATAATGGGGCTGGTGGCGGTATTGCCAACAATGGTCGGTTGGATGGTGGTGAACAGGGAATTGCCAATGTACTAGTGCGGTTACTCAATGAGGCCGGCGCCCCCATTCTTGGCGCCAACGGTCAACCGTTGACAACCGTTACCGATGCGCAGGGGTACTATTTCTTTACCAACTTGCTGCCGGGCAATTACATTGTCTTGATCGATGCGAGCAACTTTGCCGCCGGTGGCCCGTTGGCTAGTTTGCGCAGCAGTGAACCGACCGAGGCGACACCCAATAGCGACGTTGACTCGAATGACAACGGTCTGAACGACACGAATCCCGCCGGCAATGGCATCCGTAGCGGCGTCGTCACGCTGGCTTATGACACGGAACCCACGAATGAAACGGATCTCGGCCCCGTTGGCACAGCGGAACCGCCGGCGATCAATAATCTGACCGTTGACTTTGGCTTTGTCAGCCCTACCGCCATTGATGAAGGGCAAGAACCGAGTCGCCCCACCCAGTTCTATCTACCCCTTGCCCGAAAATAAGAAAGGGCAAGGGCATTCTACTCATGCTGCGTGCTACGTTGCCTTCGACAGGCTCAGGCAACGTAGCACGTAGCACGCATCACGCAAGATTTTGACAGTTTCCCTCTCTTTGCCTACAATGCGGAAAAACTCACGCAATGGTAAGGAGAAAAGCTGATGCAAATCCAGGGCACACATACCTTTAAGGCGCCCCAATCGATCGTCTGGGACGCCCTGCAAGATCCCACCCTGCTTTCCATGGCGCTGCCCGGTGGCGAACAATTGGAAAAGCTCAACGAGAATGAATACAAAGCAGCCATGAATGTGCGCGTCGGGCCGGTGCAGGGTAAGTTTGAAGGCAAGATCGAACTGGGCGACATCAATCCACCTGACAGCTATCGCATGAAGGTGAGCGGCCAGGGCGCCCCCGGCTTTGTCAACGGCGCAGGCAATGTCCGCCTGGAAGGCAACGGCGCCGAGACGATCATGCACTATACCGGCGATGTGCAAGTCGGCGGTAAGATTGCGGGCGTCGGCCAACGCTTGATCGACAGCACGGCTAAGTCCATTATCCGCCAGGGGTTGGCGGCATTGGATGTACAGATTCAGGCCCGCGCCGAACAAGCGGCGACAGCCGCCGCCGCTGCGCCGGTGGTTGCCGCAGTGACAGAATCAGCAACCACCGCGACGGAAGCCGTTGCCGCAACAGCGGCTGTGGTCACCACGGCCGCCACCCCTGCTACGCCGCCGGCCGGCCCTTCCGCCACTAAAATCGCCACCGAAGTGGCCAAAGATGTGGCCCGTGACCTCGCTTCCGATGTCATCCCACTCAACCAACAGGAAAAAGCGCTCTGGTTCGCCTATGGCGCGGTTGCCATGTTGGTGTTGGTACTGTTGTTGTGGGCGATCTTCTAAATTCAGTTCAATCAGAACGTGGTGAGCAATGAACAATCTTCCGGGCAGGCCCGCCTTGTCAACCAGATGAGCGCTCCTATTTTCCCCGGAAGATTCTCCACCACAAAGCGAATGTTAAACTTTTATGCCTTGTGAGTTTGATGGTATCCAGATTTACATGTATGTACCAGACCATAATCACCTCACTTTCATGTACGAGTACGCATGATTGGTTTGTTTTACCGTTAGCAACTGCAATATGTCCCAACCGGCTAATATCACCAAACCCATCAACCCGCATTGACAGAATTGATGCGCTGCGCTAGAATAGGTGTAAGCTCTCCCTTACTTGAGCGATCCGTTGGCGGTTGACGCCAACGACCTTTTTCCTCAATCCAATTCCATTTTCTATTGTTACCTTGAAGCGACAAGCAGATCGGCACTCTCACCCTTGACGCCTTGGCTTCTCGCTTCTACTAACTTAATCATCGTTATAGCGGAGGAACAATCATGCAGAAAATTACGGTGACGGTAAACGGCGCAGCGCATACGCGCGACGTTGAACCGCGCATGCTGCTGGTGGATTTCATTCGTGACAGCCTGAGCTTGACTGGCACCAACATCGGTTGTGACACCAGTCAGTGCGGCGCTTGTACGGTCCACATGGATGGCATGGCAGTAAAGTCGTGTACGGTGTTAGCGGTGCAGGCCGACGGCAGCAACATCACCACCATCGAAGGGCTGGCGAAGAACGGGCAACTGCACGCCATGCAACAGGCATTCTGGGATCAGCACGGGCTGCAATGTGGCTATTGCACCCCCGGCATGATCATGGCCGCCGCCAAGTTGGTGGAGAATAACCCCGGCATTACCGAAGAACAGATCCGCCACGGGTTGGAAGGCAACATCTGTCGCTGCACCGGCTACCAGAACATTGTCAAGGCTGTGGCGCAGGCTGCGGCCGCCGCTGCTTAATAAGGAGGCGCTATGAGTGGATACATTGGTAAAAGTATGAAGCGTGTGGAAGACCCACGCTTTATTCAGGGGAAGGGCAAATATGTTGCCAACCTCCAGCTCCCTGGCATGCTCCACGCCGCCATTGTCCGCAGTCCACACGCCCATGCCACGATCAACCACATTGACGCCAGCGCCGCGCTGGCGATGCCCGGCGTCGTCGCCGTCTTTACCGGCGCTGATTTAGCCGCTGACGGCGTTGGCGGTCTGCCTTGCGGTTTCAACCCACCCGGCATCAAGACTGCACCCCACCCCGCCCTGGCCATTGGCAAGGTGCGCCATGTCGGCGACGGCGTCGCCGTGGTGATTGCCGAAAACCGCTATGCGGCACAAGATGCGGCTGAGGCGGTGCAGGTGGACTATACGCCGCTACCCGCGGTGGTCGACGCCAAGAAAGCCGCCGAACCAGGCGCACCCCAACTGCATGAGGAAATTCCCAACAACACCAGCTTCTACTGGGCGCTGGGCAATCGCGACGAGATCAATCGCGCTTTTGCGGCGGCGGATCATGTGGTGGAATTGGATCTTATCAACCAGCGTTTAATTCCCAATGCGATGGAGCCACGCGCCTGCGTCGCCCAGTACAGCGATTTTTCCGATGAATTGACCATCTGGACCACCAGCCAGAACCCGCACATCATTCGCTTGCTCTTGAGCCTGGCCACGCTCCATGTGCCGGAGAACAAGCTGCGCGTCATTTCGCCTGATGTTGGCGGCGGCTTTGGCAGCAAAATTTTCCATTATGCCGAAGAGGTTATCGTGCCCTGGGCCGCGCGCAAATTGAACCGCCCGGTGAAATGGGTCGCGACCCGCAGTGAAGCCTTTGTCACCGACGCCCACGGTCGCGACCATGTGACTACGGCGAAACTGGCGTTGAAGAACGACGGCACGATTGTCGGTCTGGATGTCACCACCTACGCCAACATGGGCGCCTACCTTTCGACCTTTGCCGCGCTCATTCCAACCGCCATCTACATCACGCTCTTCTCCGGTCTCTACAAAATTCCGGTCATCTTTGGCGAATCCTACGGCACCATGACCAACACCGTGCCGGTTGACGCCTATCGCGGCGCCGGTCGCCCGGAAGCGAGCTATGTACTGGAGCGGCTGGTCGATATTGCCGCCCGCGATCTGAAGATGGATCCGATTGAACTGCGCCGCAAGAACTTCATCCAGCCCCACGAGTTCCCCTATCAGACGCCCGTCGCGCTCCTGTACGATAGCGGCGACTATGACAAGCTCTTTGACAAGGCCGTGGAAGTCTCCAACTACAGCGAACTGTTGCGCCAGCGTGATGCCGCCCGCGCCGCCGGTAAACTGGTCGGCGTCGGCGTCAGCGGTTGTATCGAAGCGTCCGGTCTTGGCCCCTCCAAAGTGGTCATTAGCCTGGGCGCCGGCGTTGGTTTGTGGGAAAGCGGCTCGATTCGCGTTCACCCGACCGGCAAGGTGAGCGTCTTCACCGGTTCGCACGCCCACGGCCAGGGCCACGAAACCACCTTCGCCCAGATTGTGGCCGATGAATTGGGCATTCCGATTGGCGATGTCGAGATTATTCATGGCGACACTGGTCGCACGCCCTTTGGCCTGGGTTCCTATGGCAGCCGCAGCGCCTCGGTCGGTGGCAGCGCTCTGGTGCGCAGCGCCGAGAAGATCCGCAACAAGCTGATCAAAATGGCCGCCTTCCAGTTGGAAGCCGCTGAAGAGGATGTGGTCTATGACCGCACCACCGGCAAGGCGCATGTCAAGGGTTCGCCCGACAAGGCCAAATCCTTTGTCGAACTTTCGGTCGGCACACTGACGGCGCACCAACTGCCGGAGGGCATGGAACCCGGCCTGGAAGAGACCACCTTCTACGACCCGGCCAACTTCACCTTCCCCAACAGCGCCCATATTGCGATGGTGGAAATCGATCGCGCCACCGGCGAAGTCAAGCTCACTCATTACACCTCGGTCGATGATGTCGGCAACGTTATCAATCCGCTCATTGTCGAAGGGCAGATGATCGGTGGCGTGGCGCAAGGGGTTGGGCAAGCGCTCTGGGAACATGGTGTCTATGATGAAGGCGGCCAGTTGCTCTCCGGCTCGATGATGGACTACGCCATGCCCCGCGCCGATGGCTTCCCCATGATGAACACCGACCGCATTGAAACGCCCTCTCCGCACAACCCGCTGGGCGTGAAGGGCGCCGGTGAAATGGGCACCATCGCCAGCACCGTCACCGTTGCCAACGCCGTCATGGACGCGCTGGCGCCGTTGGGCATCCGCCATGTCGATATGCCGTTGACCGCCGAAAAGCTTTGGAAGGCTATTCAAAGCGCCAAATAAACGAGACACGAGACAAGAGACAAGGAGGCAAGAGACAAGAGACAAGAGACAGGTAATACGGTCTCGTGTCTCGTGTCTCGTGTCTCCTATACAACAGGAGATAGAACATGTATCCACCAAAGTTCGATTATGTGCGCGCCAACTCGGTGGAGGAGGCGTTGTCGCAAGTGCAAGGGGGCGCAAAGGTATTGGCGGGCGGTCATAGCTTGATCCCGGCCCTCAAGTTGCGTCTTTCCGATCCGGGCAAGTTGGTTGACATCGGTCGCCTTTCCGGGTTGAAGGGGATTGCCATCAGTGGCAACAAGGCTACGATTGGCGCGTTGACCACCCATGCCATGGTCGCCGCTGCGTCAGGGCTGCCCGCCGGCTTGACCGAGGCCGCCGGTATGATTGGCGACCCGCAGGTGCGCAACCGCGGCACCGTCGGCGGCAACATTGCCCACGCCGACCCCGCCTCCGATCTGCCCACGGTGTTGGTTGGCCTGGGCGCCACCATCAATCTGGTGGGGCCGAATGGGAGCCGCAGCGTGGCCGCCGCTGATTTCTTTATCGATCTCTTCTTCACCGCCTTGGGTGAGAATGAATTGGTTGCCAGCGTCGATGTGCCGTTGGATAACGCCGGCTCGGCTTATGCCAAGCTCTTCAACCCGGCGTCGCGCTACGCCATTGTCGGCGCCTGTGCCAAGGTGAGTGTGGCGAATGGCGTCTGCTTGGCGGCCAGCGTTGCTGTCGGTGGTTTAACCGCTAAAGCGACGGCCGCGCCTTCGGTTAGCGCCGCGTTGGTCGGTAAAGCGCTAACCGCCGCCAATATCGCTGCCGCGGCCGCCCAGGTTGCGAACGATCTGGGTGATGATGTCATGGGCGACATTCACGCCAGCGCCGACTACCGCCGGGCGATGGCGCCGGTCTATGTCGAACGGGCATTGAGCAAGGCGGCGGCGCGGGCTGGATAATTGTTAGATCCAGTGTAACGACTAAGCTCTGAGCTTAGTCGTTACACTGGATCATTGTATTACTTTGTCGTTGAACGGAGCGGGACAATGGTTAAATCGCCTGACCCTTGAACTGGCTCATATAGAGATGATGGTAGAAACCCTGGCGCGCCAGCAGTTCATTGTGCGTCCCTTTTTCAACGATTTCGCCGTGGTTGATCACTAGCACCTGGTCGGCGTCACGGATCGTGCTCAAGCGATGGGCGATGACAAAACTGGTGCGTCCTTCCATCAGGCGCAGGAGCGATTGTTGGATGCGCGCTTCGGTGCGTGTATCGACGCTGCTTGTCGCTTCGTCGAGGATCAGGATACGCGGGTTGGCGAGGATGGCGCGGGCAATGGCGAGCAACTGGCGCTGCCCCTGGCTCAGGTTGCCGGCCCGCTCCGACAATTGGGTCTGATAGCCCTGGGGCAACTGGCGAATAAAGTGATCGGCGTCGGCCATGACGGCAGCGGCGATACACTCTTCATCGGTGGCGTCGAGGCGACCGTAGCGGATGTTTTCCAGCACGGTGTCGGCAAAGAGGAAGGTGTCCTGCAAGACGAGCGCCAGTTGGCGACGCAGATCGGCTTTCGGCATTTGGCGAATATCCGTGCCGTCGATATAGATGGCGCCGCCGTTGGTCTCGTAGAAGCGGGTCAGCAGATTGATGATCGTTGTCTTGCCGGCCCCCGTCGGCCCGACCAGGGCAATGGTTTCGCCGGCTTTAGCGGAGAGGGTCATCTCTTTGATAATCGGCGTATCGGGGGTGTAAGCGAATTGCACATGCTCAAAGTTGACCTGGCCGTTAAGCATCTTTGGCGCAGCGGCACGGGCAACATGATCCACCTCGGCGGGGGTGTCGATGATCTCAAAGACTCGTTCGGCGCCGGCCAGCGCGCTCTGAATCGAGTTGTACATATTCGCCAACATGCGCAGCGGGTTAATAAAATTCTGCCCGTAGATGATAAAGGTAGCGATCACACCCACGCTGACCAGACCGCGCAAGGCCAGCCAGCCGCCAAAGGCTGCCAGGACGATAACAAAGAAATTCCCCAGGACGCTGGTCAGCGGCATGAGCAGCAAGGCGTAGGTGTTGGCATAAACCCCGGCGTGATAGACTGCCGCGTTATGTTCACGAAAGGTCGCCACCACGGCGTCATTGCGGCGAAAGGCTTTGACCACCTTCTGTCCACTGATCGCTTCTTCTATGACGCCATTCATTTCGCCCACCCGTTTTTGTAATTCTCGAAAGCCCCGGCGGGTATACTTGGCGACAAACTGGGTAAACCAGAACATGATCGGCACCACCAGCACCGAGGCCAGCGCCAGCCAGATATCCAGGGCAAACATCGCGATCAAAATGCCCACCAGCGAGAGAACACCCGCCAACAGCGTGGTCACATTTTGCGAGATGGCCTGGTTGATGGCGTCAATATCGTTGGTCAAGCGGCTCATCAGTTGACCGGCGGGGTTGCGGTCGAAAAAACTCATCGGCAGCGTCTGCACATGGCGAAAGAGATCCTGCCGCAATTCCTTGAGGGCGCGCTGGGAAGCGGTCGCCATCAGCCAGCCGGCCACCGCCTGGAAAAAATTGTTTAACAGATAGACCACTAACATAAGCAGTGCGATCCAGGGCAGTTCAGCGGTGCGTTTGGGGACGATGTATTGGTCAATGGCAAGGCCTAACAAGTAGGGGCCGGCCAGCCCCAACAGGGTGTAGAGGATGACGCAGAAAAAGACCAGCGCCAGTGTCATCCGGTAGGTGGTGAGATAGGGTAACAGGCGATGCAAGGCATGGCGGGCATTGTGCGCTTTTTCGATCCGGCCAAAGCCCATCGGATGGCGCTGGACGGTTGGGCGTCCTTCGGCGGCGCGGTCGCGTTGTTGGTTGATTGCTTGGGTCATAGCTGATTTTGCTTTCTTGGTTCGCGTTATGATCACTTATGTGATGGCCGAGGGTTCATGAACATGATCTAATTGTTTCGGTAATCGTAGGTGCGGTTTGTAACCGCACGGTTCCCAGTAGACCAGTGGACCAGTGCGGTTACAAACCGCACCTACGATTACCGGATTATTTTCATAACGTTCATAAACCCTCGGCTACCGTCAGTCGTCGCTACGCGACTGATTCCAGAGCGCTAATTTTTTCGCCGTTGCCCAATTGGGAGGCGTAGATTTCCTGATAAATAGGGCTACCTTGCATCAATTCCCGATGAGTGCCTTCGGCGGCGATGCGCCCTTTGTCGATGACGACAATCTTGTCAGCCTTGAGAACGGTGCTAATGCGCTGCGCTACGACCAAGGTTGTCTGATGGCCCATCTGCTGCGCCAGGGCATCCTGAATTTTGGTTTCGGTTTCGACATCGACGGCGCTGGTGCTGTCGTCGAGGATCAGGATGCGCGGTTTGGTGAGCAGCGCACGCGCGATGGCGATGCGTTGTTTTTGACCACCGGAGAGGTTGACGCCCCGCTCTTCAATATGGGTGTCATAGCCGTTGGGTAACTCCAAAATGAAATTGTGCGCTTGGGCGGCTTGGGCAGCAGCCACCACAGTAGCTTCATCGGCTTCGGGGGCGCCATAGCGAATGTTATCGCGCACGGTGCCGGAGAAGAGGATCGTTTCCTGCGGGACAATGCTGATCTGGCTTAAGAGCGATGCTTGTTTGACCTGGCGAATGTCGATGTCGTCGATCAGGATGCGCCCCGCCGTTACATCATAAAAACGGGGAACCAGGTTGACCAGCGTAGACTTGCCGGCGCCGGTCGCACCGAGGATGGCGACGGTTTGGCCCGGTTCGGCCACCAGGTTGATGTCCTCCAGCACAGCTTCGTTGCGATTGCCGTTGTAGTGAAAGTTGACCTTCTCGAACACAATACGCCCCGCACTGTCAGCAGGAACGACGCCGGCGTTGGCTTTTTCCTGAATTTCGGGGACAGTGTCCAACACTTCATTGAGCCGCTTGGCTGAAGCAATGCCGCTGGCCCAAGTGCTGGAAAGCCAAGTCATCATCGTCAACGGGATCATGGTGGTAAGCAGATAGTTGATAAAAGCGACAATCTGGCCCACCGAGAGATCACCACGCACCGTGTCCAGACCACCAACCCAAATCACCACCACCATGCCGATGTTGATACAGGCGGTCAACACTGGCGACATGGTTGCCATAAATTGCATGACACGGATCGAGTGGTCGGTAAAGGCTGTGCTGGCGACGGCAAAGCGTTCGCCCTCAAAGTCATTGCGCACAAAGGCTTTGACCACCCGTGCGCCGGCAATGTTCTCTTGTAACACGGTGTTCAATCGATCCAGCTTCTCCTGCACCGAGCGGTAGAGCGGTTCGGTCTTACGAATAAACCAGATCAGAATCACCGTCGTGACCAGCAGCAGCGGCACCATGGTCAAGGCCAGGTGTTGACTGGTAGTAAACATGAGAATCAAACTGCCGATCATCATGAGCGGGGCGCGCGTGCCGATGCGCAGCGAGATTTGAATCAATCGTTGAAAGGCCCCGGTGTCGCTGCTCATGCGCACCATCAGTTGACCTGTGCGCATCCGATCCAGATCGCCGTAGGAGAGCGTCTGGATCTTTAGAAAGAGGGCGTCGCGCAAGTCGCGCGCCACGCTTTCGCCCACTTGCACAGAGGTGTTATTGTTGCCGATGGCAACGAAGACGCTCAACAACGAAATCCCCAGCATGATCAGCCCCGTTTGAATGACCACTTGCTGATTCTGCTGGTTGATCCCCTGGTCAATAATCCGCTGGATCAGGCGGGGAATCGCCAGATCGAGAAAGGTTTGCACCGTCAAAAGAATGAGGGCCACAACGGATAGTCGCCAATAGGGCTTGACAAAAGAGAGCAGTTTGAAAACATCTTGCATAATTGTTCACTCACCCACCAAGCAAAGAAAACAAAAAAATATCCTATCAGTATACCCGCGAAAGGGTGCTGCCGACAACCAGCACGTACAGGCAAGCGCAGCATAGGGAGACTGCTATGCCACAGGTTTGATTGACAACCGCAAAGTTCATCTGTCATTCGGAAAGCATCTCTCTGCTGCAACACGCAAGAGATGCTTTCCGAATGACAGATGAACTTTCTTGGTTTCGGGGAAAGCCTTGCGCTTGGCGGGCATGGTGGACAAGCAGCAGTGGTAAATTCAGCGTCCATTGCTATAGATACACTGTGATCGGGGGTTCTTCTCGCTTTTATGGGCAAGGCAGGTATAATAGAGCGATCTAGCTTATCGATTGCCGAATCATGCAATCCACCAAACGAATGAGAGCCAATCATGCGTGTTCATTCTGCACCTGTTGTCCAGCAAGCGAGCAGCTACCGTTGGTATATTTTGACCCTGGCGACGCTGACCTTTACCTTTGTCATGGGGATACCGGCCATGTCGCTGCCGGTGCTTTTTGAAGAGATCGCGCGCGAGTTGCGGCTGACGCTGGTGCAGGTCGGCTGGATCTGGGGCATCGGCGCGGTGCTGGGGATTGTTGTTGGCCTGACCGGCGGCCCGGTGAGCGACCGCTTAGGGCCACGGCGGACCTTAACCGGCGCCTGCCTGCTCATGGGGCTGATGGGGGCGGCGCGTGGGTTGACGTGGAACTTCCCGTCGCTGGCCGCGGCGATGTTTTTCATGGGCTTTGCCCAGTCAGCCATCCCGATGAATATCCACAAAACCTGTGGCATCTGGTTTCCGGGGCCGCGATTAGGGACGGCCAATGGGGTGGTGTCGGTGGGGATGGCTTGTGGTTTTATGTTGGGATCACTGTTGGCGGCGACCGTCTTCTCGCCCTGGCTGGGTGGGTGGCGCCATGTTTTTTTCGTCTATGGCGGTGTGGCGCTGCTCTTTAGCCTGCTCTGGTGGCTCTCCCAGGAGAAGGCCGCTGACGCCAATGTCGCATACGCCAATGTGCAACCCCTTTCTTTGGCGGCGGCGCTGGGCCATGTTACCAAGATTCCCAATGTCTGGCGGCTCAGTTTGGCGACGCTGGGCGTAACCGCCTGTATCAATGGCCTGTTGGGTTATCTGCCGCTCTACTTGCGCGACCTTGGTTGGCCCGAAGCGACGGCGGACAGTGCGCTCGCCGCCTTTCATGCTGTGAGCATGGTCGCCGCCATTCCCATTGCCCTCTTTTCCGACCGTTTGGGTGCGCGCAAGGGGGTGTTGATGGCGGCAGCGCTGCTGGTGACCATCGGCGTCGGTTTACTGGCGCTTGTCCAAGGCGCCCTGATCTGGCCGGCGGTGATGCTTGCCGGCGTCGTGCGTGACGGCTATATGGCGATCACGATGACGGCGGTGATGGAGATCAAAGGCATCGGCGCCCGCTATGCCGGCACGGCGACAGGTGTTCTCATGGCGGTGATGGGCGTGGGTGCAGTGCTAGCTCCACCGGTGGGGAACAGTTTGGCGGGGATTGGGTTGAGTGTACCGTTTGTCTTTTGGGCAGGGTTGGCGCTGTTGGGGCTTGCTGGGTATTGGTTTGTGCGGGAATCGTAAGCCAGCATCAGCAAACAAATAGTTGACATTTATCCTTCAATGGCGTACAATATCATTCATCGATTCCCTTACAGCATGTAGCGAATGTAGCGTAGATGGTTAGCAGTGAAACATCAGTTTTTACGAAGCAGGTTCACCATGAACGAGGCACTGTTTGCTGAATTGTTAGAAAGTGTACGTGAAGGTGGCGCGATCCTACGAGGTGAAAAAGAGCCTTCGCGTAAATTTGAAATCGAAGCACCGAATATACGGCGTATTCGCGAAGGCTATGAGCTTTCGCAGAGTGAATTTGCTGCGATGTTAGGGGTAAGTATCAAGACATTGCAGAATTGGGAACAAGGACGGCGCACGCCACATGGTGCAGCGCGTGTTTTGCTTCAAGTAGCGGCTAAGCATCCCGATGCCGTTTGGGACATAGTTGAACCTGGGGTGCGTCAAGTTGCGTGAATCGGCGCTATTTTCAGGAGGTAAGTGGACGACCCAACAGGACCACTGCCCTTTATCCTGACGTTAGGCGCTTGCAAAAAGTAAAATATCCAACCGTTAGATGGACCTATTTTCACATGCAGATTACAGCAGAACAGATCCAACAATTTCGTGACAAGGGCTATTTCATTCTCGAACGGGCGATGACAGCAGCGCAATTGGAAGGGTTACGCGCCGAGTGTCAACGCTATGTTGATAAGTTTGAGCGCGAGATGGAAGCCAAAGGGGTGACGAGTCAGGGTATCAACCATTACAAGACCCGTTACTTTATTTCCAACCGCGGCAATGAAAGTCCGATCATCACCGATTTTCTTTTTAGCGAGTTGATGGCGGATGTCAACCGTGCCACATTGGGTGAGAATGCTTATCTATTCAATGAACAGTATGTAGTCAAGGCGGCAGAACGGGGAACCAAATTTGCCTGGCATCAGGATTCGGGTTATATCGGTCACTATCATCGGCCCTATCTCTCCTGCTGGTGCGCGCTGGATGATATGAGCGTGGAGAATGGGACGATCTATGTTCTCTCCTATGAAGAGGCTGGCATGACGCCCGATGATCTCTTTGACCATGTGGTCGAGGCGGGGACGAACGATAAGGTGGGCTACCACGGTTCTAATCCGGGGACGCCTTGTCTCGTACCGGCGGGGAGTGTTGTGGTTTTCTCCAGCCGCACCTTCCACCGCAGCGGACCGAACACCACAGATAAGATGCGGCGCAGCTACCTGGCGCAATACTCGGCCGAACCAATTATGAAGAAGGATGGGTCGGGGACGTGGGCGCAGGCGGTGCCCTTATTGGTGAATGGGCAACGAGTTGCACCAATGTACAAGTAGCAGTTGGCCATCAAATAGAATTTTCTGACCGCCTCGCCACTCTCTCGCTTTTCTTGTCGCCTAGTCTCTTAACGTGATATACTGGGCCGGTAGCGAGCAAAAGAGCAAAAACGATAACGCTCATCTACAGAAAGTGTGAGGTTTCGACCCGCCACACCTGTCAGGTTTTGGAAACCTGACAGGTGTTCACACTTTCCGTAGATGAGCCAAACGATAAAGGCCCAGAATAGCTATGGCGACGGTTTCGATCATTATCGTGAGTTTTAACACGGCGGCGTTATTGCGCGCTTGTCTACAAAATTTGGCGAATTTGCAAGAAGCCGAGGAAGTGATCGTGGTGGACAATGCATCCGGCGATGGCTCGGCGCAGGTTGTGCAAAACGAGTTTCCGTGGGTGAAACTGATCCGGCTGAGTGAAAATCGGGGGTTGACCGTTGCCTCCAATGTGGGCCTGGCCGCAGCGCAAGGCGATTATATCCTCTATTTGGGGTCGGATGCTTACCCGAAGGCCGGGGTGATTCAGGGGATTAAAACGTATTTGGAAGCACACCCGACGGTGGGCATTGCCACGGCAGAACTGCGCATGCGGGACGGCAACCTGGATATGGATGCCCATCGCGGTTTTCCGACGCCGTGGGCTTCGCTCACCCATTTCAGTGGGCTAAACCGGCTCTTTCCCCGGTCAGCGCGGTTGAATCAATACTTTCTTGGTGATCGCGATCTCAACCAACCCCACGAAATTGATCTCTGTATTTCGCACTTTCTCTTTACCCCGCGTTCCCTTTTCGCTGTTGTCGGCAAGTGGGATGAAGATTTTTTCCTCTATGGCGAAGATGTCGATTTTTGTTACCGCGTCAAAGCCGCCGGCTACAAAATTATGTATCTGCCCCAGTTCACGGTGACCCATTATAAAGGGGCAAGCGTTGGCGTTCGGAAGCAGACCAGCGACATTTCACAAGCTTCGACTGAAACCAAGCTGCGGGCGACCCACCTCTCTACCAAGGCGATGATGCTCTTTTACCAGAAGCACATGCAACAGCACTATCCGTGGTTGGTCAATGCGACTGTGCTGACAGCGATTCGCTTCTTAGGCGCGCTGCGTCTACAACGGGCAAAGGCCAAGTTAAAAAATGCCACCCCCCTCGCTGCCCCAACAGAGAAGCTGGGCTATTAAAATATGCCGTAACTACTAAGCCCGCCCGCTCCTAGCCACTCCCAAAGGGTACCCGGTGACCGGCGTCCAAACCCGCCAGTCACGGACTGGCTAGGAGCGGGCTTGGTAGTTACAATATGCCCCAAAACCGTTCAGCGATTTGACAGATAGCCAGAATCCGGTGTAATCTACAAGCCGGAGAGCCAATTGCTAAGTTGATCAATTCCGCTGACGCTGGTCGTCCCTCTGTTCTAAAGCGACCCAGTTCCCGTTTTGCACAACCGTAATCTTTGCACAGTAAAAGTTGCATAGAGTGAGCGAAGATGCAAGGTCAAACACCTGACGAGCCATCCACCGACTTTACTGCACTGGTATTGCATTACCTGGCCTACTTTAGTTTGTGGTTGCTGCTGGTGGCGTTGGCCGGGTTGCTGGCCTGGTCGTTGCGCATCCATCTGTTTGACCTGGGGATCTGGTTACGGTGGAATCCTTGGGTGGTGCGTGGGATTGATCGCTGGGGCATCTTTGTACTCGGTCTACTCTGGTTTACCTTTCTCATGGCAATGGAAGGTTATCTACGCGAGGCAGTGCCGCAACGACGCCTCTGGGCCAGAGCCAGACCTGTGTTGATCACCGTGCTGATTCTCTTAGCCGTCTCGTATGCTTTACAATTGCCAACCATCTCTTTACCATTCTACCCGGCTCCCTAATGCTTGCCCCCGTTGATTTGCGATAACGCCGATGGCGCGTCAATAGCAAACCAAAGCAGTAAGGCTGGTTTACAGGAGGTACTCCCTTGTCGCAAATTGATGTCAATGGTGTCAAGCAGGGCCAACACACCGGCGCATCCTCTGTTCTTTTGGATGTCCAGAATCTAAAAAAATATTTCCCAATTAAGCGCGGCTTCTTCTCTCGTGTGGTCGGTAATGTCAAAGCAGTGGATGATGTGAGCTTTCAAGTCTATGCCGGCGAGACATTGGGGCTGGTCGGCGAAAGCGGTTGCGGCAAGACGACAACTGGTCGTGTCATTCTGCGGGCGCTTGATCCCAGCGCCGGCAACATCTGGTTTGCCGATGCGGAAATGGGGCGCGTGAATGTGGCCAACCTTGATAAACCGCAATTGAAGCGGATGCGCCGTAATATGCAGATGGTCTTTCAGGACCCCTACTCGTCGCTCAACCCGCGCATGACGCTCCTACAGAATGTGGGTGAGCCGCTGTTGGTCAATCAAGTTGCCAGCGGGAAGGAGCTAGAGGATCGGGTTGCCAAATTGCTGCGTGTGGTGGGCTTGCGCCCCGAATATATGAACCGCTACCCTCATGCCTTTAGTGGTGGGCAGCGTCAACGCATCGGCATTGCGCGCGCGTTGGCACTCAATCCACAGTTGGTAGTGCTGGATGAGCCAGTGTCGGCGCTGGATGTGTCGGTGCAGGCGCAGATCCTCAACTTGTTACAGGAACTCCAACAGCAATTCGGCTTGACCTATATCTTTGTCGCCCACGACCTGAGCGTCGTCGAGCATATTAGCGACCGCGTGGCCGTCATGTATGTCGGCCAGATTGTGGAAAGCGCCCACACGGCCAACCTCTTCACCCAACCATTGCACCCCTACACCGAAGCCCTGCTCTCGGCCGTGCCTAAACCCGACCCCCGGCAACGGGGCGAACCGATCGTCCTCGAAGGCGATGTCGCTGACCCCGCCAACCCACCCAGCGGTTGTTACTTTCACCCCCGTTGCCGCTATAATGACGGCAAACGGTGCGTGAATGAACTGCCCACCCTCCGCGAAGTGCAGCCCGGCCATACGGTGCGCTGTCACTATGCGGAAACGTTGCATCTGGTGGGTGTGCAGGGATAATCATTGCGTAGCAACAGGTGAACAAAATTTGTTGGATATACCAAAACGTTTGGGAAAAGTGCATGACGACTTTCGTGTAATACACGAAACAATATTACACGAAAGGTATGCACGGCGTGCATCGGCCTATTTTCATAGGTGGGTGCGCGCTATTCAGCCGATCTTATTCGGTGTCATAGAACCAGAATTTGAAGATTTGTTGTACTAGAAGAGCGCATCTACACCATGCCTGTTGTTGTGGCACAGTGGGAACAAGGTTGGGGCTGGGAGCGCGCTTTAGCGCTTAACCAAACCCTGAATGAACAGAAAAGTAAGGTGTTATGCTAAATTCAATTTATAAATTGCCACTGGTTCTCGAACCGCAACCTGAGGGGGGATACACAATTACCTGTCCAGTCTTACCAGAGTTGATTACGGAAGCAGACTCAATGGACGAAGTGAATGTGAATGTAGCAGATGCGCTTACCGCAATCATTGAAGCATATGAAGATTTAGGACGGCCCTTGCCGCCGGTCTTACATCCGGTGCAAACAAATTCAATTATCTGGCTTGAAACAATTGTTTCGGTAGACACAGAAGCAGTTCCGGCATGAAGTACCGTGAAATTGCACAAAAACTTGCTCGACTTGGCTGTGAAGAGATCCTCCGGCGCGGGGGTGGGTCTCATCGAAAATGGTACAATCCTATGACAGACAAAATTGCTCCTGTTCCAGATTGGGGTAGTAAAGATTTGAAACTTGGAACAGTACGAGGAATCATCCGCCAGTTAGAATTGGACTGGGATGAATTTACCCGTGCATGAAAGACAGTAGTGACACGATGAAAGTCATGCTCTTTTTCCCACCCAACTGGACGCCAACCATGCCCCATTTGGCGCTACCAACGTTGACCGCCTATCTGCGCAGTCATGGCGTGACGGTGATCCAGTGCGACCTCAATCTGGAGATTTTTGAGCATCTGTTGACGCGTTCCCAGTTGCGGTCGGTTCATGCCCAGTTGCGCCAACGGTATGGGGCGGATGGCTTACCACGTGGCTCGTATCGCCGCGCGCCGCAACAGCACCCCAAACCAGCGGTGATCCAGTGGGCATTGCAACAGGCGCCCAGGTTGGCCGATCAGGTGGAAAAGGCCGTTGCGGTCATGCGGAGCGAAGCCTTTTTTGATGGGCCGATTGGTTTGCAGGCGTTTCAGACGATATCCAGTGCGTTAGAAATTGCCTCGCTCCCTTTCTTTCCAGCCAATCTCCATCTGCAAAGTTACCAGGCGGCTGGGCCAGTGGACAGCAGCCGGGCCTTGCTCAAGCTAGTACGCGACCCTGAAACTAATATTTTTCTCCATTATTTTCGTCGGAGTATCATCCCTGCAATCAGCGTCGAGCGGCCAGATGTCGTCGGCATTGCCATCCCTTCGATGCCGCAATTTTTGGCTGGGATGACGCTGGCGCATCTGATCAAAGAAGCCGGGTTGACCTGTCATGTCACGGTGGGTGGCCCGCACATTACCATGTTGCGCGAGCAGATTGCGCGTACACCCGCCCTTTTTACCCTGATCGATAGCGCCGTGGCCTATGATGGCGAGGAAGCGCTCCTTGGGTTGGTGGGAGCGCTGACCGGCAACGGCGACCTGGCAACGATTCCGAACTTGATCTACAAAGTGGGCGACACCATTCAGGTCAACCCTCGCCAGACGCCGACCAAGATCGATCAGTTGCCCATGCCCGATTTTGCTGGCCTGCCGCTGGGGCGGTATCTAGCGCCCAGACAAGCGCTGCCGCTGTTGACCGCCCGCGGTTGTTATTTTGGCAAATGCGCTTTCTGTAACACCGGCTATGGCGCTGATGATACCTTTAGCCAACTGCGCGCTGAACAGATCACAGCGCAGATGATGGCGCTCTATGAAACGTATGGCGTCAAACATATCTTCTTTTCCGACGAGGCGATTACGCCGCGTAATCTCAAGAATTTAGCCCCCCTGCTCACCGAACTAGGCGCGCCGATCCACTGGGGCGGCTGCACCCGTTTTGAAAAGGTCATCAACCAGCCGCTGCTGGAACAGATCTACGCCGCCGGTTGTCGCATGATCCTCTTTGGGTTGGAGAGCGCCTCCCAGCCGGTGATGGACAAGATGGTCAAGGGGACGCAACTGGCGCACATGAGCCGCATTTTACAAGAATCGACCGCCGCCGGTATCTGGAATCACACCTTCTTTTTCTTTGGCTTTCCCGGTGAAACCATGGAAGATGCCCAGCAGACGGTTAATTTTCTCTATCAACACAAGCCCTATATTCACTCGGCGGCGCTCGGTTCCTTCTTAATGGAACGGGATTCGCCCGCCCATCGCTACCCCGCTTCCTTTGGGGTCAACCTGATCTTGGAAGACCCGGATAAGGATTTAGCCATTTACTTCGATTATCAGGTGGAAACAGGGCTGGATGAACGCACAGCAGGCTTGCTGGAAGAACGCTTTCTAGACACCCTGCCCGAAAAACCCTACCCCCAGTTCTATGTGAGTGACGTCTACCGTTTTCTCTACGCCAGTTACTTGAGCGAACGGAATATTCCGCGCCCACCGTGGTTGGCGAAAGAGATTGCAGTAGCGTATTAAGGATTGGGTGATTAGGGCATTCGGTGAGTTCGACAAGCTCACTCACCGAATGCCCTAATCACCCAATATCCAACACCTCTTACTTGTTCTAACTGATTGAAGGAGGATGTCATGCAAGAGTTAAGGAAGAAAGAAGTCTCCCGCCGCCAATTTATGCAATGGTCGGCGATGGCGACGGCGGGGTTGGCGGTGGCGGCTTGTGCG
>QWII01000055.1 GCA_021405325.1 Caldilinea sp. CFX5
TGTAACCCGTTTGCCTATATAGATAGACTTTCCTCACGTGGTGGGGGAAATCGGAATAAAAAGCGGAGAAACTATTCTTGATGCGACAGTTGTGTCAGAGGCAACATCGGGAATAGTTTTTCCGTGTTTCCTTTATTATGCTCACGAGCGGCAAAGGGAAGGAGAACGATGATGGTCAAGCGTGTGCATCTTCTCGGCGCTCGTTGGTATCGATTCCTTTAGAGCGTGAGCTATGTCATCAAGTGATCTAAAACATGTTGCACCCTGGCCCCCGGTCGCTACGCTCCACCATACCGAATGGCTTCATTCGGACACGATAGCTTTGTTATCGGCTTTCCAACAGCGTACCGGGCTGGAAAAAGCCGAAGCCTTTTCCGCTCTCTATAACCGTTACTGTCACCCCATCTGGGAATACATCTATCGCCAACTCGATGGCGCTGAAGCCGAAGCCCAAGATATCTTTGGGCAGGTCTGGTTGCTCGCCTTGGAAGAACTGGACAGCTTCCGTTACCGGCCCGATAGCGCCACCGATGATCCCTTGCGCTCCTGGCTCTTTCGCTGCGCCGCCAATCGCATCAAGCAATTTCACCGCGAAAAACGGATACAGACGCCGCTGGATCTGGTCGAAGGCTTTCTGTGGGCGCGCCTGAGTGGGGAAGACACCACGCTCTACGAGCTTTTTGCGCCGGCAGTCAAGCATAAGGCCAGTGATCTCCTCTATGCGGTCACCCAAAACCTGACGCCGGAACAGAAGGTGATCCTACGCTTACGCTACCATAGCAACCTCTCCTTTGCCGAGATTGGCGCTTATCTGGACAAAAGTGAGGGGTCGGTGAAGGTGCAACATCATCGTTTGCTCAAAAAGTTGCGTACCTGGCTGGAGCAAGCTGAGTACAATCATCAGCAGGTTGTTGATGACCTATGGAATGATGAGTGAGGCATCATGCAGAAGAACCATCAAGCTGACAAGCAATTCCTGCAAGAGGTGGGCGCTTTGCTGGCGGCGCGCGCCGGTCAAGGGCATATGGCGCCGCCGCCAAGCCTAAGCCATCTTGCTGAATATATTGCCAGCGCCCGTCGCTATCAAAAGCTGACCCGCGCGGCGCTGGCCCTGAAAATGGGCATTAGCGAAGCGGAAATCTATGCGTTGGAACAAGGGCTATTGTCTTATACGGAACTGGATCTGCACTTTCTTGGGAAACTGGCGGTCGCCTTGGACGAAGATCTGGAAACGTTGCTGCTGCTGTTGGGGCGTCCGGCGTTGGTACAGGCGCTACAGCGACCAGCCGCGCGCCGAACGGAGGAACAGGCGCAATGCTTGGCCTATCCACCCTATCCTAAGGAAAAGGCAACAGCACCAAAACCGCATGGCAACCGGTTGAGCCGCCGCCCGTGGGCAAATGCTTTGTACAAAGGTTGCCTAAATTTGATTGATTCTTGGCGACAGGGTAGACTATCATCTTACATAAGAGTCAACTATCAATTGCAGCCAATGGCGGCCATTTTGCTCTGCTTGTTCCTTATCGGGGTGAGTACTTACAGTATAGCCGGCCGCTTTGGCGCACAATCAGCTATACAGTCGGGCCTAACTATCTCAGCACGACCAGATGGTCTACCGCCTACCCAGCTCCGGCGTGGCATGGATCAGCCAACAGTACGATCATTCCAACGGCTGTACCCGCCGATTGAAGCAACGATGAACCCTGTCACTGCTTCCGTGAATGCGCCCGCACCGACTGTTGCGTTTGCGGCTCATCACATTACCGCAGAAACACAGCAGTGTGTTGTCTTAACCCTAGGGCGTCCGGCTTTATGTCGAGTGTAGCGGTTAGCCGTAATATCAGGCTGGAATGACTCTTTGCCGTAACGATTCAGGCTACCTGCTCCTCGCCAGTCCGCGACTGGCGAGGAGCAGGCTGAACCATTACGCTTTGCCTTTGTGATTCACCAGATGATTTTGTCGCCAGGCCGGTGTCAAAGGATGGCTACAGATTTCTGGCGCGGTCTTACGCACATTTTTCGTAGGGGCATGAACAGAACTGGCTAGGTAACTATTCAGCCCGCTCCTCGGCAGTCCGTGACTGGCGCCAGTCACGGACTGCCGAGGAGCTGGTAGCCTGAACTATCATGCCCCTACGAAAAAGTGTGAGTCCTACGTTTTCAAATTCAACGTTTAATCAAAGGAGTAGCTTACATGAAAACTAGAAGTTTTTCGCTGTTAGCAATCCTGGTGGTCGCAGCCATGCTTTTTAGCGCCTGCACGCCGCCAGGCGGCGCTGTACCCGGCGCCGCGCCGCAAACTCAGGACAGCAATGCAGCGCCTGCCGGTGAGGATCTCAGCCAACCGCACCCGATCTTAAGCGATGTTCGTGCGCGCCAGGCCATTGCCCATTGTGTCGACCGCGATGCGCTCATTTCGGCTGTCTATACCTATGTGCCGGATGATGTCAAGGCCAGCCTGCGCATGGATAGCTTCCTGCCCAAGACCCACTGGGCCTATGGTGGTCCTTATCAGGACTATGAATATAGCGTGGAAAAGGGCGGCGCCCTGCTGGATGAAGCCGGCTGGACTTTGCCGGAGGACAGCAACTACCGCGTCAACGCTAATGGCGACACGCTGGAACTGACCCTGACCACCACTAACTCCCAATTCCGCCAGACTTGGGCCGCCGTTGTCGAACAACAACTGGCCGAATGCGGCATCCTGTTGATCCGCCAACATACGCCGGCTTCCTGGTGGTTTGGCGACACTACCGGTCTGGCCCGCCGTGACTTTGAATTGGGCGCCTTTGCTTGGGTCGGTCAGGCTGATCCAGGTGGGCGCACCCTGTACGCGTGTAGTATGATTCCGACCCCAGGCAATAACTGGGAAGGGCAAAACGGCATGGGCTGGTGTAATGAAACCGCCAGTAATGCGATTGTCTTGGCTAACAACACGCTGAACCGCGAAGAGCGCAAAGCTGCTTACAACATTGTGCAGACCGAATTTGCCAAGGACATGGTCTCCTTACCTCTCTTCCAACGGGCTGAGGCTGAGGCCTGGAGCCTAAACTTGGAAGGTCTCGTTGTTGACCCGACCGAATACGGTTCTGCCAGTGCTGCCAAGTGGACGCTGGCCGATGGCGGCGATACGATTGTTCTGGGCTTCTCCCAAGAACCGGCCTCGATGTTCAGCCTGGTCGAGAGCGCTGCTGTGCAACGGCAAATCGCCCAAATGGGTATCGGTTTGATTAACACAAGCTATAACTATGACTATCAGCCGCTGTTACAAGAACCGTTGAGTACGCTGGAAAATGAGCTGGCGACCAACGAAATGGTTGCAGTCAAGGCTGGTGACATGGTTTACAACGAAGCCGGCGAACCGGAAGAACTGGCGCAGGGCGTCAAAGTGCTGGTCGATGGTGAAAGCGTCGAGTATGATGGCACGAGCGAATTGCAATTGCCGCAACTGGTTGTCACCTACAAACTCAAGCCCTATACCTGGAGCGACGGCACGGCGGGTTCGGTGGAAGACTTTAAACTGGCGCGCCAAATCGAATGCGACAAAGAATCGGGGGCCACGAGCTTCACCATCTGCGATGCAATCCAGGATGTGACCTATTCCGACAGCGAACTGGCGATGACGGTGACTTATGTCCCCGGCTACCAATACCCGCTCTACTACCTTTTCCCCTTCACCGAAGTCTATCCCAGCCACGAGGTGTTGAGTGATGGCCGCAACCTGCGCGATGTGCCGGCGGCGGAATGGGCCACCCTGCCCGAAATCGCCGAAAAGCCGTTGAGCTACGGTCCCTTCATGATCACCGACTGGCAGAAGGGCCAGAGCCTGACGCTGGAAGCCAACCCACACTATGCTGACGGCACCGGTGTGCAGAAGATCATTGTCCTCTTCATCCCGGATACCAACCAGGCTGTTGCTCAATTGTTGGCCGGTGATGTCGACTATGTGGAAAAGGCGACGTTGGCCGGTGGCGCCGAAGTGCAACTGGTCGCCGACGCCCATGCCCAAGGCAATATCAACTTTGAGATCATTGCCAGCCCCACTTGGGAACACATTGACATGAATATGTTTGTCAAGCAGTAAAGGTAGATAGGTAGACAGGTAAACAGGTACACAGGGAAATAAGACCTGTCTACCTGTTTACCTGTCTACCTGTTTACCTGTCTACCTACCCAAGGAACCGCCATGACCGCCTACTTGATTCGCCGCTTATTCCAAATGGCCTTTGTGACTCTGTTGGTGGCGATTGTCACCTATTTCCTCTTTAGTATTGCGCCTGGTGGCCCACTCACCGGTTTGAACCAAACCCAACAACGATTGACGGCCGAAGATAAGGCGCGGATTCGCGCCCAATATGAACTGGATCTGTATTGGCCAGTGCGCTTCTCCCGCTGGTTGGTTGGTCTACCCAACGGGCCATTGGTGATTGGCGGACAGGAGTATTTTGCCGATGTGCCGGTCGGTTGCTACTTGCACAACGAGACAAGCAACGCTTGCGAAGATTATGTCTATATGGCGGAAATCCCTGAGATTCATCCGGCGGTGCGCAGTAGTCGCGGCATTTTGCGTGGTGATTTTGGCCGGTCAACGACCGTGCGCATCGGTCAGCCGGTCTTCGACGAACTGATGTCCCGGTTGCCGGCGACATTGGAGCTGGGTATCGGCTCTTTGCTGCTCTCTTTGTTGATTGGGGTGCCGATTGGCATTATTGGGGCAGTGCGCCAATACTCGCGTTTTGACTATTTTGTCACCAGTCTGTCGTTTATCGGCTCGGCCATGCCGGTCTTTTTCTTTGGCATTCTGCTGATCCTCGTCTTTTCCGTGACGCCGGTCTTTTTGGCCGATCAATATCCCTGGATTCCACGCTTACCGTCCGGCTCGCGCGAGGCAGTGCGCGACTATGCTATCGCTTCCTGGCTGCCCAACGTGGAAGCGGGCAGCTTTACGGACCGCGCCCTACGCCTGCTGATGCCGCTCTTTGTCCTGACCTTTTTTAATACGGCCCAGTGGAGCCGCTTTGTCCGTTCCTCCATGCTGGAAGTGTTGCGTCAGGATTATGTGCGCACCGCACGCGCCAAAGGCTTGATTGAGCGCATCGTGATTATGAAACATGCCCTGCGCAATGCGTTGATTCCCTTTGTCACCATTCTGGTCTTGAGCCTGCCGGGCATCTTTGGCGGCGCCATCATCACCGAAACGATCTTCGCCTGGCCGGGCATGGGTCGTCTCTACTGGGACGCGCTGACGCGCAGTGATTACCCCATTGCACTGGCGTTTATCTTTATTACGGGCGTGTTAACGGTCATTGCGACCCTATTGGGTGACATCTTATATACAATTGTGGATCCAAGAATTAAATTCTCTTAAGCGGTTTGTAACCGCACGGTTCCCAATGGGCAAGTGCGGTTGCAAACCGCACCTACAGTTTTGTATAGAATGAAGGTACATTTATGGCAACCGCAGCCGGCGCGTTGACCGCGACGAGAAAACCGGTGGCAACCAAACCGGAAAGTCAAATGCAAGTCGTCATGCGGCGTTTTTTACGCCACCGTATGGCGGTTGTATCGCTCTTTATTATTACCTTTCTGTTGTTGGTTTCGATCCTGGCCCCTGTTATTACCACCTTTCCACGTGATCTGATTGATATCAGCAGCACCGAACGCCCCGCCCCGCCCGGCGTGGTGGATAACCAAGGGCGCACCCACTGGTTGGGCATTGACAACCTAGGGCGCGATCTCTTTACGCGCGTCCTCTATGCCGGGCGCATCTCGTTGGTGATCGCCATTTTCGTCACGCTGATCTCAGAAACCATCGGCGTCATTATTGGCGCCCTGGCCGGCTACTATGGCGGTTGGGTCGATACCCTGGTCTCACGGGTGATCGAATTTATGCTGGCGTTACCCACGCTGCCGATTCTGCTGATCCTCTCCAAGTTGACCCTTGACTATGGTGAGGTCATTCCGTTGCCGAATTTTATCCGCAGTGGCATTAGCGCCATTCTGCTCACGCCGGAACGGGAGTCACAGCAGGTGGTACTGTTGATGCTGATCCTGATTATCTTCGGCTGGTTGGGCGCCGCTCGCTTGATGCGCGGCATGGCGCTCTCGCTACGCAACCAGGATTTTGTCGAATCGCTGCGCGCTTTTGGCGCTTCCGATGTGCGGATCATCTTTGGCCATATCATCACCAATGGGCTGGCGCCGATTTGGGTCAATGCCACGTTGAGCCTGGGCGGCGTCATTATCACCGAAGCGGCGCTCAGTTTCCTGGGCCTGGGCATCCAAGATCCAACGCCGACGTGGGGCAATATGTTGTCGCAGTCGCAGAACTACATGTTCAAACACCCTTGGTTGCCGCTGGTGCCGGGCATTCCGCTGGTGCTGGTCTCGCTGGCCTTTAACTTTGTCGGCGATGGGCTGCGCGATGCGTTGGATCCGCGGTTGAAGCGGTAATTGCTCTAGCGGGTGCCGGACAAAGGAATTTAGGATGAGCTATTATATTGCTGATCGCATTACCGTCAATATTGAACAGTGCGGCGGGCGTCCCTGTATTCGTGGTATGCGGATTCGTGTTGTCGATATTCTTGAATTATTGTGGGATAAGGCGTGAAAATGGCAATCACAGTTACACTGGCACCTGAGTTAGAAACCCAGGTGCGTTCTGTTGCTAAACAAGAAGGCATTACAGCCGACACCTATATTGGGAAGCTGCTGCAACGCGACTTGTACCATCGGCGTGTTACTGTATCAGAAGCGGAAGAGAGTCTACTCCAACAAATCAACATCGGTATGCCTGAGGAAACTTGGCAGCGGTATCACCTATTAATCACAAAGTTGGAAGATGAAACGCTGCAACCAGATGAGCAACAGGAATTAGGGCAGATTATTGATCAACGTGAAGAAGCAAATGTCCACCGTATCGAGGCATTAATCAAGTTGGCCCAGCTTAGAAATACCACCCTCGACGCTCTCATTGATGAGCTAGGTATTCGGCCAGCTTTATATGTTTAATGGACATACTACAGCCGAACGCAAGCAATACGTGGCTGAACGGGCGTGTCATTGTTGTGAATATTGCTTTAGCCAAGTAGACTATTCACCTGATCCATTTTCGGTTGATCACATTATTCCACGGGCCTTAGGTGGACTGGATGACCTTGATAATTTAGCATATGCTTGTTTGGGTTGTAATCACAAAAAATCGACGGCAGATCGTGCGACCGACCCCGTTACAGGTGAACAGGTTGTCTTATACCATCCACGACAGCATAAGTCCACGACAGCATAAGTGGAGTGAACATTTCGTCTGGAGCAAAAATTGTACGCTACTTATCGGCTTAACCCCGGTAGGGCGTGCAACAATTGAAAGACTGCAATTAAATCGTAAAGGGGTTGTGAACCTAAGGTATTTATTAAACCTTACAGGCAAACATCCCCCTCAGTAATACAAACTAAATTCATGACAGCCACAAATTCATTACTCGAAGTCAAAGGTCTAAAAACCTATTTCTATACCGAAGATGGCGTTGTGCAGGCTATCAACGGTGTCGATTTTGCCATCAAGTCCGGCGAGATTATGGGCCTGGTGGGCGAATCGGGGAGCGGGAAGAGTGTTACCTCGTTGTCGATCATGCGGCTGCTGCCCGGTTCAGGCAAGATTGTCGATGGCGAAGTGTTGATGGACGGCAAAAATCTGGTCGAACTGCCGGAAGAGCAGATGGTCAAGCTGCGCGGTGACGAGATTTCGATGATCTTCCAGCAGCCGACCAGTTGTCTCAACCCGGTCTTTCGTATTGGCGACCAGGTGGCCGAAACCGTCATGGTTCATCAGGCGATGAGCAAGCGCGCAGCATGGCAACAGGCTGTCGAGATGTTGCGCAAGGTTGGCATTCCGGCGCCGGAAAAACGGGCCACGGCCTTCCCGCATGAAATCTCTGGCGGGCAGGCGCAACGTGTCATGATTGCCATGGCGCTCTCCTGCCAGCCCCGCCTGTTGATTGCCGATGAGCCGACCACCGCGCTCGATGTGACCATTCAGGCGCAGATCCTGGACTTAATGCGCCAGTTGCGCGATGAGACCGGCACCGCCATTCTGCTGATCACCCACGACATGGGCGTTATTGCCGAAATGTGTGATAATGTCGCCATTATGTACGCCGGGCAGATTGTCGAATATGCCAGCGTCGCGGCGCTCTTTGAAGAGCCGTTGCATCCCTATGCTGAAGGCTTGCTGGCGGCAATTCCAACCCTGGGCGAGATCAAGGATACGCTGGCTGTGATTCCCGGCTCAGTGCCGAATCTGATCAATCTGCCGCAAGGTTGCAAATTTGCGCCGCGCTGTCCCTATGTCAAGGAAGAGATCTGCACCGCCAAAACGCCTGATCTGCGCGAAGTGGCCCCTGGTCATCGGGCGCGCTGTTATATGCGCTTCCCCGAAACGGCGCACCACTGGGTCGGCGTCGAAAAGGCCGATTGGGAATTCCGCGGCGATGAAGTATTGGTGGAGACTATGGTGGAGGCCGGGGCGTAACTATGCCGATTCCCTTACAAACGGCTCAAAAAGAGCTGCTGGTTGTTGAGAACCTGAAAACCTATTTTCCCATTCGCGCCGGGATCTTGCAGCGTGTTGTCGCCAATGTCAAGGCCGTTGATGGTGTCAGCTTTACCATTCGCGAAGGCGAAACCTTTGGCCTGGTCGGCGAATCGGGCTGTGGCAAGACGACGGTGGGGCGTACCATCCTGCGTCTACAACCCGCTACTGCCGGTTCGGTCTTCTTTGACGGCGAGGATGTCTTTGCCAAGCGGGGCGGCGATCTCAAAATGTTGCGGCGCAATATGCAGATCGTCTTTCAAGACCCCTACTCTTCGCTCGACCCGCGTGTGCCTGTGGGTGAAACGATTGCCGAAGGCTTGGAAATCCATGGCCTGCGCAACCGGAGTGAACGCCAAGAGATTGTGCTGGAGATGTTGAACAAGGTCGGTCTCAACCCCTACCACGCCAACCGCTATCCGCATGAGTTTTCCGGTGGGCAACGCCAACGCATCGGCATTGCGCGCGCCCTGGCCTTGCGCCCCAAATTTATCATCTGTGACGAGCCGGTCTCGGCGCTGGATGTCTCGATCCAGTCGCAGATTCTCAACCTGTTGCGTGAACTATCGCATGAATTTGGGTTGACCTATCTCTTCATTGCCCATAACTTGAGTGTGGTTGAACATATCAGTGACCGGGTGGGCGTCATGTATCTGGGGTCGTTGGTGGAGGTTTCGGATCGCCAGCAACTGTACCACAACCCGCTGCACCCCTACACCCAGGCCCTGCTCTCGGCCATCCCGATTGCCAAGCCGGGGCGCAAACGCCAACGCATTATGCTACGCGGCGAAATCCCCTCGCCCATCAACCCGCCTAGCGGTTGTCGCTTTCACACGCGCTGCCCCTTTGCGGCGGAGATTTGCAAGCAGGAAGTGCCGCCGCTGGAACAAAAGGCGCCCGGTCACTGGGCGGCCTGTCACTTTGTGGAATCTGTGGGGGGGACAGCGCAACTGCGCCCGTCCGTCATCCACCAAGAGAGTCTTTCATCGTAACGCACGACTTGTCCAACATGGGTGGGTGGTTCGTTCGTTGGCTGAGCCTGTCGAAGCCAACGAACGAACTACCCACCCAACCAACTACCAAACAAAGGAGTGACGCATGAAAAAATTGATTTCCTGGCTCAGTCCAGTTGTTGCGGGGGCGCTCATCCTGGCCGGCTGTGCGCAGCCGATCCCGATTGCCCCCAGTGATGCTCCGGCGCCCACCAAAGAAGCGGCGCAAGAAGCGTCCGGCGGTGAGGCTGCGGCGGGCGGCGAAGCCCAACAAGGGGGCATCTGGCGTCGCGCCAGCATCGCCGATGCGGAACTGCTCAACCCCATTCTTTCTTCAGAAAGCGCCAGCGCTGCTGTCAATGGGATGCTCTTCCCTGGCTTGATCGGTCAAGACCCCTTCAGTGGCGAGTTTACGCCGGATGGCTCCATGTCGGAAAGCTGGGAAGTGTCGGAAGATGGCTTGACCTGGACCTTCAAGCTGCGTGACGGCGTGACCTGGAGCGATGGCGACCCGGTTGATGCCGCCGACTTCAAGTACACCTATGATGCCATTGCCAGCGACAAGGTCGAGACGCCGCGCAAGAGCGTTTTGGAGGGCATTGAGAGCATTGAAACCCCTGATCCGCTCACCATTGTGGTGAAATTCAGCGAAGTGCGCTGTGACGGTCTTGGCAACTTGGGGTTGGGCTGGCTGCCCAGTCACCTCTATGCGGCTGACTTTAGCGACATTATGGAAAATGACTATAATGAAGCGCCGCCCGTCAGCGCCGGTCCCTTTGTCTTTAACACCTGGACGCGCGATGATAATTTAACTCTGACGCGCAATGAGAGTTATTGGGAAGGCGCGCCCCACATGGAAGGCATGATCTACAAAGTCGTGCCCGATCCCGGCGCCCAACTGGCCCAGTTGCAGGCGAATGAGATCGACATCATGGGCGTACAGCCGAATCAGTTAGCAACGGCGCAAAGTATTCCCGATACCAAGATCTTCAACTTCCAGGACGATGGCTATGACTATATCGCCTTGAACCTGGCCAACCCGGACAACCCGCAACCGGGCCGGGATGAGAGCGGCAACCTCGTCGAGCAGGAGCCGCACCCAATTTTGAGTGATCTGAATGTGCGCAAAGCGATTGCCCACAGCCTGGATTATCAGACTATTATTGATCAGGTCTATTTGGGCCAGGGCTATCAGATCCCGGCCAATGTCCTGCCGGCGGTGCCGTGGGCCTTTAACGATGCCTTAGAGCCATATGCCTATGACTTGGAGGCGGCCAAGCAACTGCTGGAAGAAGCCGGTTGGGTTGACAGCGACGGCGATGGCGTGCGCGAGAAGGACGGTAACAAACTCTCGCTCGCGCTGGTGACCAACGCCGGTAACACCACCCGCGAAGACCTCGGCGCCCTGGTGCAAGATCAACTGACCCAGGTCGGCTTTGAGATTGACTTCCAGGCCATCGACTTTGGCGTCATGGTTGAGCAGATGTTGGGTCAGACCTACGACATGGTCATCATCGGTTGGACCGGCTTAGGCACCGACCCGAACGATGACGCCTTCTGGCACACCAAGTTCGATACACCCGGCAGCGGCTTCAACTTCGTCAGCTATCACAACCCGGAAATCGATGATCTGCTTGATAAGGGCGTCACCGTCCCCGGTTGCTCGACCGAAGAACGCGCCCCCACCTACAAGCAGATCCAGGAGATCATTCACGCCGATGTGCCCTATGTCTTCATCTCCGGCGGCGTAGGCAACACCGCCTACACCACCAAGTGGCAAGGCATTGAACCAGGCCCCTGGGCATTCTACTATAACGTTCACGAGTGGTCGTTGAGCCAGTAAATATGTTTTTGTGATTCGTGACTCGTCGCCTGAGCTTGTCGAAGGCGACGAGTCACGAATCACGAATCACGTTTCACGAAACACACACCTATGTTCCGCTACATCATCCGCCGCCTCTTGCAGGCGATCCCAACCCTGTTTGGCATTAGCATTATTAGCTTTGCGTTGGTCTCGGCCGCGCCGGGCGACCCCATCATGAAGCGCACCTTTGACCCGAAAATCAAAGCCGAGGATCGCGAGATCTTGCGGCGCCAACTGGGATTGGATCAGTCGCCGGTCATTCAATATATTACCTGGTTCACAGGCGTTGCCATGCGCATTGGTGATCATACGGCCGAATTTTCGAATGAGAAGACCCGTTGCGCCTATGCCGTCGCCATCAATGTGACCTTTTGCGACAAGGGGGGCGGCATTTTGCGCGGCGACCTCGGCACCAGCTTTAATACCCGCGAGCCGGTTTGGGAGCGGTTGATGCAGAAGGTGCCGGCCACGCTGGAATTGGGGATTGCCAGTCTATTACTTTCCATTGCGCTGGGTGTCCCCTTGGGGGTATTGGCGGCTGTCTACCGTGGTTCGCCCTTTGATTATTTGGTGCGCTTTCTCGCTTCCGTCTTTCAATCGATCCCCATTTTCTGGGTGGGCCTCATGATGATTCTGGTCTTTGCCGTCGTGCTGGGCTTCTTGCCGTCGAATGGACGACAGACGGCAACCTTGAATCAAGAGTTTGACCTGTTGGATCGCTTGCGGCATCTCATCTTGCCCTCGTTTACCCTGGCTTTAGGCGGCATCGCCGGTTTCAGTCGCATTATGCGCACCGAAACGCTGGAAGTGTTGCACACCGATTATGTGCGCACGGCGCGCGCCAAAGGCATGGCCCCGACCAATATCTGGTTTGTTCACGCGCTGCGCAATGCGCTGATTCCCTTGATGACCATTCTCGGTCCTGCCATTGTCGGTGTGTTGTCCGGCGCCTTGGTGACAGAGACGGTCTTTGGCTGGCCAGGCATGGGGCGGATGACGGTGGCGGCAGTTGGGCAGAATGACTACCCGATGGTGCTGGGCGCCGGCATGTTCTTCGCCGCCTTGACCATTATCGGCAACCTGCTCTCTGATATTTTCTACGGGATTGTTGACCCGCGTGTGCGGCTAGGGTGAGCAAACGATGACGGTAAAATCAGCCCAAGTTTCGTCTACGCCGTTAGGGCGCACGTTGACCAACGATGCCCAGGCGTCACGTCCCTCGCTTTCCTATTGGGGGACCGCGTGGCGCGCCCTGCGGCAGGATAAGTTGACGCTGCTGGCCTTTGCCTTTGTCCTCCTGGTGGGGTTGGCCGCCGCCGGCGCCGGTCTGATCACCAGCGCCTTAGGGGTTGAGTCAAACCTGACCAATGCCGCCAATGCCTATCAACAGCCCTATATCGTTCCTTATATCAAGTGGCAACTGGGTAGTGATCCGCTGACGGCGCCGCTAATGCTGGGGAAAGCGGGAGGCGTAGTGCATTGGCTGGGCACCGACCAACTGGGCCGCGATCTGCTGGCGCGCTTGCTTTATGGCGCTCGCATCAGCTTGCTCATTGCTCTGACGGCGGCGTCGATCTCGCTAGTGCTAGGGGTGCTTGTTGGCGCCATTGCCGGTTATTTTGGCGGGGTGGTCGATGATTTTGTTATGTGGGTGATCAACACCGTCACCACCATTCCGACCATTTACCTCCTGGTCATTATCAATTCGATCTTCCGTCCCAGCCCATTGATCCTAGCGCTGACGCTGGGCTTTTTAGGGTGGTTTGACATTGCGCGTTTTATGCGCGGTAATGTCTTCAAGGTGCGCGAACTAGATTATACCCATGCTGCCCGTGCGTTGGGCGCGCGCAATTCCCGGATTCTCAGCCACCATATCATTCCAAACAGTATTCCGATTGTCATTGTGTTAACGGCCAACAGCATCGGTGGGTTGATTCTGGCTGAATCCATTCTTAGCTTTCTGGGCTTGGGTGTCCAGCCGCCGACAGCGAGTTGGGGGAACATGCTCTTCCGCGCTAATAGCTTTGTCTTCCAGCGTGACCCGGCGACCCAGGCGTTACAGGGTTTACACCTGTTGTTTGGCCCTGGCCTGCTCACCACCTTTACCGTCCTCGCTTTCTCGCTCATCGGCGACGGGCTGCGCGATGCGCTTGATCCCACACTCAAAAATAAGCGCTAACCAAACAAACCACAGAACGGCAAGCGCTCCTTCGCTGACAGGCAATTTGTCATCCTAGCGATTTCGTTGTAGGCTTATTTCGTCAAGGCGATCCGTCGTCGTGATCCAGCAAGTCGTGACAACAAGAAACTGTCTCGCCAAGAGATGACAAAATCAAAGCTTTTTTACGCCATACTGGCGTTTGGTGTGGTGTTGGCATTACTTGTGGGCCTGCGCCGCCTGCTCCAACCAATCTGGAATCCGACCTCGGCAACGGCGTCGAGTACCAACACTGGTATTGGGGCAGCCGGAACGCCTGCGGCGGTTGGCGCCACACAACAGACGACAGTAACTACGCCGACGACTAATTCGGCACAACCGGTGAATAATGATGCCGGTTTATCAGCGGCGACACCGACGGTCGGCGGCGCCTTTGTACAAATTGCGGCGCGCGATGCCGATACGCTCAACCCTCTCCTCACCACCAACGCTACCAGCCGAGCCGTCTTTCAAAAAATCTATCCTGTCCTCATCGATCAAGATCCGGCTTCCGGTGCGCCGACGGTGGGGCGTGGCCTGGCGGCGCGCTGGGAATTTGCCGACGCGGGGCGCACGATCCGCTTTACCCTGCGCGACGACATCCACTGGAGTGACGGCACGCCGGTGCTGGCGCGCGATGTCAAGTTTACCTACGATGCCATCCGCGACCCGGCGACGAAGAGCGTCTATCGCCAGAACTTTGCCAAAGTCAGCGCCGTCGAGACCGTAGCGGCTGACGAGCGCCTGTTAATGTTACGGCTGACTGAGCCGGATTGCGCCATTTTGCAAGCGTTGAACCAACCGATCCTGCCCAGCCACCGCTATGACGGCTGGAACGCCGAACAGCTTGCCGATCCCAATCTGCGACCCCAGGTAAGCGCCGGTCCTTTTCTCTTCATTGACTGGATCCCGGAGCGACGCATTACGCTGGTGCGCAATGCCGGTTATTGGGAAGGCGCGCCCCGGCTGGAACGTTGGGAGTTCCAGGTCATTCCTGACCCCATTGCCCAACTGCAAGCGCTGATCGACGGCGCCGGCGATTGGCTGGAATTGGCGCCAAGCCAGGTCAGCCAGGCGCAGGCGCAACCCGGTCTGCAAATTTACTCGGCGTTCGCCGACGGCCTGACCTTTGTGGCGTTAAATTTGGCGAACAGCGCGCAACCACAACCTGGTCGCAATGGCGATGGGACGCTCCTACCCCAGGAACCCCACCCGCTGCTGGGCGACCGCCGAATGCGCCTGGCGTTGGCCCAAGCGATTGACTATGAACGCTTGCTACGGGAGACGGGCGGCACAACGTTGGAGCCGCTGCACTCCTACCTCTTGCCGACTATCCCGTGGGCCTATGCTGCTGACCTGCCGACACCGGGCTACGATCCGGCCCAAGCCCAGCACTTACTTGATGAGTTGGCCTGGCGCGATAGTGACGGCGACGGCGTGCGTGATCGCGGCGGTATGCCCTTGAGCCTGTCACTCTTAACCAACAGCGACAATGATCTGCGCACCCAATTGGCGCTGCTGCTGGCGCAACAGTGGAAAGCCATCGGCATCGACATCCGTTTTGAGCAACAGCCCTTTGACGCCGTCGCCGACCGCCTCTTGCATCAGCAATACGACATGGTCTTGATCGGCTGGGACAATCTAGGGCCGGAGCCGGCCAACAGCGATTTCTGGCACAGTCGCTACGACGCCCCCGGCAACGGCGCCAACTTTGTCAGCTACCAAAACCCGCAAGTTGACGACTGGCTCGACCAAGCACGCACCAACCCCACCTGTGACACCGCCGTGCGCGGCAAACTCTACCGCCAGGTGCAACAACAGATCGCCCAGGATCTACCCTACATCCTCATCAGCGGCCAACTCAAACAATGGGCCTACCCCACCGCCTGGCGCGACCTCACCCCCTACCCCTGGCGCTTCGACTATAATAGCCATCGATGGTGGAAACATTGAGTTACGAGTTACGAGTTACGGCACACAGTTCGTAACTCGTAACTCGTAATTCGTAATCGTCCACCATCCACCATCCACCATCCACCATCCACCTTGCACTTCCTCCTGACAAACGCTATAATGCCACCTATGCGTCGTCGATCCAGCTTTGATGCTCGCCGTTTTGCGCGCAGTACGGAAGGGCGCCTGGTAGTGGCCTTTTTTGTGCTGTTGTACACGGTGGGCGGTGGTCTTATCTGGTTTTTCTATGGCGGGACGGCGGCGCTGCTGGGGGTGGCGTGTATGACCGGCGGCCTCTTCTTTTTTCTTTTGCTCTATGCCATCATGTTGCTCATCGGCTATTGGGCCGGCGAGTAAAGTATTGCCGATTTTAGATTTTGGATTGCACGATGGGGCATAAGGTGCAATCCAAAATCTAAAATCTAAAATCAAGGAATGGGTATGTCAACAACGTCGAAAAAAGTGCTGGTGGGGGTCGCCTGGCCCTATGTCAATGGCGAAAAGCATATCGGGCAGATTGCCGGGGCTTACCTGCCGCCTGATATTTTTGCCCGCTTTCAACGCATGATCGGCAATGATGTCTTAATGGTCAGCGGTTCGGATACACATGGCACGCCGATCATGCTCAAGGCCGACGCTGAAGGGTTGACGCCGGCGGCCGTTGTTGATAAATACCACAGCATGTTTGTCGAAGGTTGTCTAGCGATGGGGCTGACCTTCGATCTCTATACCCATACCGATACGCAAAACCACTGGGATGTGACGCAGAAGCTTTTCCTGCGCCATCTCGAAGCCGGCTATGTTTACAAAGATGAGCAGCAGCAGTGGTTCGACCCGCAAGCCGGCCGCTTCCTGGCCGATCGCTATGTGGAAGGGACCTGTCCGTTCTGTGGCTACCCCGATGCGCGCGGCGACCAGTGTGACAACTGCGGTCGCATTTACGACGCGCTCGAATTAAAGAACCCACGTTCCAAGATTACGGGCAACACCAACCTGGAAGTGCGCACCACCGAACATTTCTTCCTCGACATGGGCAAGCTCAACCAGCCGCTGCTCGACTGGATTCAGCAAGGCAAAGCACATTGGCGCCCCAACGTGCTAAACTTTACCCGTGGACAACTCAAGCTGGAAGAGCTACGCGGTCGCCCCATCACCCGCGACATCGACTGGGGCGTGACGATTCCGTTGCCCGGCTATGACAACAAGCGCATCTACGTCTGGTACGACGCTGTGATCGGCTATTTGAGCGCGGCGGTCGAATGGGCCAAACTGGTGGGGACGGAAGATGGCTGGCGCGAATGGTGGGATGCCAAGGTTAATCCCGACGCGTTAATTTATAACTTTATCGGCAAGGACAACATTCCTTTCCACACCATCATCTGGCCGGGGATGTTAATTGGCTACAACGACGGCAACAGCGAACAACTCAACCTGCCCTATGATGTGCCGGCCAACGAATATTTGAACCTGCATGGCGGCAAGTTTAGCACCAGCCGCGGCAATGTGATCGGCTTTAACTGGATTTTACGCCAGTTCCAGGCCGACGCCGTGCGCTATGTCCTCACGGCCCAGGCGCCGGAGACCGCCGATGTCGAGTTCACCTGGCAGGATTTTATGGAGCGCATCAACAACGAACTGGTCGCCAACTGGGGCAATCTGGTGAACCGCATGTTGGGCTTTGCCTACAAGCGCTTTGATGGCGTGATCCCCGCCCCCGGCCCGTTGGATGCCGCCGACCAGGCGCTGCTGGAGGAGATCAAGGGCGGTTTTGCCACGGTGGGTGAGTTGTACAATGGCGTCAAACTAAAAGCGGCCCTGCAAGAGACGCGTCGCCTAAGCCAGCGGGTCAACCAATATTTGAATGACAAAGCGCCCTGGAAGTTGATCAACGAAGATCGGGCGGCGGCGGCCACGGCGGTTTATGTTGCGCTGCAAGCGATTGACTGGTTGAAATTGATGTGGGGGCCGGTGCTGCCGCACAGTAGCGAACAACTCCATGCCATGCTGGGATATACGCAACCGCTGTGGGGGCGCCAATATACCGAAATTGTCTCCGATGCGCGCGGCCAACACCAGGCATTGCGGTATGACCACAGTGCCGCCAGTGGCCGTTGGGTGGCCGAACCGTTGCCGGCGGGACAAGCGCTCCAGGAACCCAAAGCGCTCTTTACCAAACTCGACGACGCCATCATGACAGAAAAGCTCGGCGGGGGCGTGGCCAATGGGTAGTAAAGACGTTAGTCTTTATGCAGCTACACAAACGAAAGCATTACCGGCGACTGTGACTACCCCACCGGAACTCGATCGGCATTATATCCGTCGCCCCCAGCTCTGGCTCTTGTTGATCCTGGTGGGCTATGTGCTGGTTGCGGTCAACTTTGCCCGCCAGACGCCCCCCTGGCAGGCGCCCGATGAACCGGCGCACTATAACTATATTGCCGCCATCGCTACCCAAGGCCGGCTGCCCGTTCTCCAGCGTGAGGATTATAACCAGGCGTGTATGGAGTTGTTGGTCAGCAATAAATTCCCGCCGGAACTGGGCATCAACTGTCTGCGCTACGAATCCTATCAGCCCCCGCTCTATTACCTGATCGGTGCGCTGGTTTACCGCTTGAGCGACGGCAGTTTGCTGGCGCTGCGTCTCTTTGGCGTCGGCTTGGGCATTGGCATTCTGCTGCTCTTTTACTATAATCTGCATCTGGTCTTTCCCGATAAACCATTGGTTGTGCTGGGCGCCACGGCCTTTGCCGCTTTTTTGCCCATGCACGTCGCCGTGACTGCTGCTGTCTCCAACGATACCTTTGCCGAATTGCTTCTGGTGGCGCAGCTTGCCCTCCTTCTGCGTTGGAGCCGGAATCAGTTTCTGGCGCCAGGAACCGCCGATACTGCCCAAAGTCATCGCCAGTTGCTCTTGCTGGGGCTTGTGTTGGGGCTGGGGCTGTTGACCAAAATCTACGCCTACCTCTTTATCCCGCTGACGTTCCTGGCAATCGTTATCACCATCTGGCGGCAGGAATGGCGGTGGGCGCAGCTCTGGACTGGGGTGCGGCTGTCGCTTTGGGTTTTGCTTCCGGCCTTTTTCGTGGGCTTGCCGTGGTGGGTGCGCAACTTGCAACTCTATGGCGGGATCGACTTGCTGGCGCTGGCCTGGCATGACGAAGTGGTGATTGGCCAGCCCCGCACCAGCGACTGGATCAACACCCACGGCTTTATGAACTACAGCGAACGCGCTTTCCGCTTTACCTTTCAGAGCTTCTGGGGCGTCTTCGGCTGGATGGGCGTCTTTATGGACGAGCGGGTCTACACCGCGATGTTGATCTTCACCGGCATCCTCTTTCTGGGACTGCTCTGGACATTGATCCGGCTCATTTCCGGCAAACCGGACACCGATATTGATGATTACCAACGCTGGGTTCTGTTTTTCTTTGGCTTGATTGTGATTGCCGTGGCCGCCGGCTATATCTGGTATAACACCAAGTTTGTGCAACATCAGGGGCGTTACTTCTTCTGGGGGCTGTTACCCATCAGCACCTTTGTTGCGTTAGGCTGGCGGGAAGTGATGCGTCCGCTGCAAGGGCTGATTACCGGCTTTCTGGCGCTGGTGTTGGCGGGTGCGCTCATTGTTGCCGGCATGGTGACGGGTGGTCTGAATAAGTGGACGCTGTTGACAATCGGGCTGACTGCACTCTTGTTGCTTGGCCAGCCCTTTCTCTTTATCGGCACCGAGGGCTATGTCCTCCGCTGGTTGCCGCCCCGCTTTCATGCGTTCTGGGCGCAACCCGTACCCGCCTTCCTCCGTCATAGTTTACGGACGTTGGCCTGGCTGACGCCTTTTCTCTTGCTGCTGCTGCTCAATGCCTTGATTCCGACGTTGTACATTGTGCCGCAGTTGCAGTAGGTCAGTCAGACAGTAACACAGTAAGACAGTAGGCCAGTAAGACAGACTGTCCCACTGATTTACTGTCTGACTGATTTACTACTCTACTGCATACGCGGTTGTTTGTTTGAAGCGAGAAGATCCTATGCAATCAACCCTGCCTTTCCCACGCACGACCTTACCCCCACAGATGCGCCGCCGGTTGGAACGGTCGCCAGTCGATTTTGCTGTACTCTTTTTGGTGTTGCTGTTGTTGGCCGTCATTGGCGGCTTTATCGGGTGGCAATTCTGGCATGTCAACCGTATCTATGGTGGCGTCCAGATAGCCGGGGTGGCAGTGGGGGGCATGACGCGCGCCGCCGCGCTGCGCACGCTGGCTGAACATGTAGAAGCGTATCCCGCGCCGGCCGTCAGTCTCTACTATCAGGATCAGCAATGGCCGCTGGCGTCTGACCAGTTGACGGCACAGGCCGATTTATTGGGCGCGATTAACCAAGCGTACCTGGTCGGGCGACAGGGTGGTTGGCTGCAACGGACGGTGGCGCAGCTTGGCGCCGTCTTTGGGCGCGCCGATATTCGACCGACAACCAGCTTTGATGCGACCCGTTTGCAACAAGCGGTCAGCGCCATTGCCGTCCAGGTGCGTCACCCCGGCCAGGCCGCGCGCCAGATCGGTGACGTTGCGTTACCGGCTGTACCAGGGGTTGAGGTGGATGTCACGGCCACGCTCAACCAACTGCTGACCACGCTCCAGGGAAACCCCGCAAGCGCGCTGGTTCGCTTACCGTTGGCAACGGTTGACCTGCCGGCGCCTGTCTCGTCTGCACCAACCACCGCCGAAAGCGTTGCGCTGGCTCCTTTGCCGGCGCCGGTACAACTGCGTGATGAGCGCTATGGTCTGCAACTGGCGCTCGACCCGGTTTTGCTCCGCCAATTCATGCCGCATGGCGACCCCTTCCAGCTTGACGAAGCCGCTTTGCGCCAGAAGCTGGCCGCCTGGGCGCAGCAACTTGACATTGCGCCGCAAGATGCACGTCTGCGCTTTAACCCCAACACCGGCGGCGTCACGGTGGTGCAACAGAGCCAGATGGGGCGCCGGTTGGATATTGAAGCCACGGTGGCGTCCATACGCGAAACGGTGGCCGCACATGGTACTCAGGCCCGCTTGGTGATGGTGGAAGCGCCGCCCGCGGTCGATATGAACCGGATTGCTGAAATGGGGATTCGCGAGTTGGTCGCCAGCGGCGTCAGCTACTTCAAGGGCAGTAGCGCCGCTCGTGTGCGCAACATTGTGGTGGCCGCTGAAAAGTTTGAGGGGCTGGTAGTGCCGCCGGGGGAAATTTTTAGCTTTAACCAGGGCGTCGAAGATGTCAGCGCAGCCAATGGCTTTGAAGATTCGCTGATCATCTGGGGCGACCAAACAGCGACCGGCGTCGGCGGCGGCGTCTGTCAGGTCAGCACGACGCTGTTTCGCGCCGCGTACAATGGCGGACTACAGATTGTCGAGCGCTACAATCATGGCTATGTCGTCGGCTGGTATGGCGAACCGGGGCTGGATGCCACGATCTTCACCCCCAGCGTCGATTTTCGCTTCCGCAATGACACCGGCGCCTATCTGTTGATCGACCCGGTGGTGGATACGGAGAACGGCGTGATGCTCTTCAACTTCTATGGCACCAAACCTGGTCGCCAGGTCACGATCAGCGAACCTGTCCAAAGTGAGGTCAAAGAACCCGAACCGCCGGAATATCGCGTGGACGAGTCACTGGCGCCCGGTCAACAAAAGCAGGTCGAGTGGGAACAAAAAGGCATGACCGTCACCGTGACGCGCGCAATTGTGGAGAATGGCACCACCCGCACCGATACCATTGTCAGTCGCTACCAGCCCTGGCGGGCGGTCTATTTGGTGGCGCCGGGTACAGAGATCCCCGCGACGCCCACCCCGACGGAAACCGCAACCTTGACCGCAACGAACGTAATTACAGACGTTGGTGCGCCGGCGGAAGGACCGTAACCTCAGTTCAGCAAGCCCCGTTTGCTTAACTCGATCTCTACTTGTTCCGCCGTGAAATAATGACCTGCATCCATTTCACGGCGTGCGCGGGCAATTGCGTCTTTGCGTTGCTGTTTCTGCAATTCTTTCAATTTTTGCCATTCATGATAGTTTACAACAACAGCCGTTGGTTTGTTGTAGCGTTCAATCACAACTTCCGTTAGGCCGCCAAAAACATGGTCGAGAATATCGCGAAATCGTGAACGCGCCTCATCACTTTTCATGGTGATTATAGTCATAAAACTCCTTTCATTCGTTAGAGTCATACGAGTTTTACGAATTATACATGTCTACACGGTAGTTGTCAACTGTATGCTCCACTGCCACTGAGTTGCGCCTGAAGACGGAGGCGCGCGCGTGCCTTCGGCTTCAAATACCCTAATTCTGAATAATGACCGTCGTCAAATATTCATCATAGTTCGCCCCCTCGCGGACGACGCGCAGGCGGAGTTTGTGGGCGCCGTTGGGATAGGTGGTGGTGTCCCAGTTGAGAAAAGCGCCGACTTTGGGCTTGGCTTTGGTGCTAATGCCAATCGAGGTGGCCTGTTGCTCGTCGCCATTGATCAGCAGGTCGATCTGCCACTTCTGAAAGGTCACATGGTTGGCCAGCCCTTTGATCGTGACTACGCCGCGCACGGTGGCTCCTTCCGCCGGTTCGACAATGCCATTTTGGGTGCGGGCCAGGAGCAGTTGTTGGCTGAGCAAAGTGTTGATCTTGCCGATTCTGCCCAGCGTTTTCCCCTGCTCGGCCAGGTTGCCCACCTGGCGCCAGTTGACCAGCGCCTCTTGCTGGTTGCGCAGTGCTGATTCATAGTCCCCTAGATTCGCATAGGCATCTCCCAAGCTGTTGAGCGTCTTGGCCAGGAGTGTGGCATTGTTGCCGGCGCGCGCCAGATCCAGCGCTTCGTTAAAGTTGGCAATCCCCGCGGTTGTCTGGTTCAGGCTCATCTGCACGCGGCCCAGCGCCACCAGGACGCCGCTGAGTCCTTCAGTGTCGTTTAAGGCGCGCCAGCGGGTTAAGGCATCTTGATAGACAGTTAATGCCTGCGCCGCATCAGCCAGCGCCACATAGACATCGCCCCGCCGGCTGAGAATCCGCGCCGCCAGCAAATCAGGTGTTGCTTCCGTCGCATTGGCCGGCGGCGTCATGGTTTGGACAACTTGCCAGGCTTCATCCAGGGCCGTTAACGCCGCGTTTGGTTGCGTCAACGCCAGTTGAATGGTGCTGATGTTGAGCAGGGTATTGATGGTGCGCGGCGCATCCGTCTGCGCTTGCCAGAAGCTCAACGCCTCTTGATAGGCCGGCAGCGCCTTTTCCGGTTTGGAGGCCTTGAGATAGAGATCGCCCAACTTATCAAAAACCGTGGCGCGCAGGATCGGATCGTTGGCCTGTTCGGCTTCCTGCAACGCTTCCTGTAAGTGCGCTTCGGCTTGTTCCGGCTGACCGGCAACCAGATAAAGCGCCCCCAGGTTGAGCAACACGCCCGTGGCGCGTTCGGCATCGGCGGCGGCGTGCCAGAGGGTCAGCGCCTCTTGGAAAGCGGCAATGCCTTCGGGAAAGGCTTGTTGCGCTTCATAAACCTCGCCCAATCTTTCCAGCACTTTGGCTTCCAGTTCCATGTCAACGGCTGTTTTGGCATAGTCACGCGCCGTTGTCAAGGTGGTGAGCGCCTGGTCAAAGTTGCCTTGCAGTGCATACAATTTGCCGATATTGCTCAGGATGTTCCCTTCCTGCCCAATATCCGCCAGCGTGCGCCAGCGGGTGGCTGCGTCTTCATAGGCGTTGAGCGCCGCGGCGTAATCCCCCGTGGTTTGATAGAGATCCCCCTGTTTGCCCAGAATCTTGGCCATGAGTCGTTGTTCATCGCCGGCTTGGGCCGCGGTCAGCGCCAGCTCGAGCGCCTCTAAGGCTGGTGGCGTTTCGGCGCGCAGCAGATGGATGATGGCGACGCTGTAGTGCGCTTCGGCCTCTTTGGCCTGTAGGTGTAAGGCGCGCCAGAGTAAGATCTCCTCGGTAAAGGTGGCAAGGGCCTCATCAAGCGCACCCATCTCCTGGAGCGTAAGCCCGATGTTGTGGAGGGTTGCGCCTTCTTGCGCCTGATCGGCCAGCGCACGCCAGACTGCCAACTCTTCACGGTAGCTGTGGAGCGCCATCGCTTGATGCAGTTGTGCGCTCTGTTCCAGCAACCGCTGGTGCTGAACCGGATCATTGAGCTTTTGGGCAACCGCCAGCGCTTCTTGCAGCGCTTTCTCGGCTTCGTCAAAGGTTTCCTGGGCGCGGTAGAGGTCGCTCAAGTGGCTTAAGGTGTGCATGGCCTGGTCCAGCGCACTGCTGTCGTACCAAATGCGCAGCGCGCGTTGATAGGCGTCTTGGGCTTTCGGCAGCTCCTTGCGCGCCGCATAGAGCGCCCCCAAGCCATCCCACGCACCCCCCGTCATGGCTGGATCGGCGAGCGTTTCCGCCAGGTGTAAGGCTGCCGTGTAGGCGTCTTCAGCGGCGCTGTACTCTTGCTGATGTAGTTGAACGGCGCCGATCTGTAACCAACTTTCGGCCTCGCCCCGCCCATCGGCGGCCTGATTGAACGCTTCCTGCGCCTGGGTAAAGGCTGCTAAGGCCGCTGTCCATTGCTCGTCCGCCACCAGTTGTAAGCCCTTCGCCAGTTCAGGGTGGGTGCTGGTGGCCGCCGTCGCTACTGGGGTGGCCGTGGCGTCCGGTTGATCCTGGTACAATGCACTGGCATGGCCCACCGGCGCATTCAGGAGATGCGCCATAAGTACGAGGCCGACGACCAAGCCGCCCCACCAGCGTTGTCTGATTATCTGTGATAAAGTTTTCAACAAATCCTCCCTAAACTCATGCGTCCCTACGGGACGAAATCGCACCTGTGCGGGAACGCGTCGATCTATGTAGGACTTACGCATGGGCCTGTCTACCCTCGTATTCGGTGCATAAATCCTACTATGATTGCTGCTGGCACAAAACAGTGCTTTTATGGGCTGGTAAAAACAATGGATTCCCCCCGGCGTGTAAAAGATCGTTTGACACCGTTGTAGCGCAAGGCGGCAGCTTTGGGGGCGTAGATAGTAAAGCTTGACGACTGGGCGCTTTGAACCACCACCTGGTCGCCGCGCCATTCAACGCTAAAAACATCTGTTGCCTTTAGCCCACTTACCAGAGGACGCTTATGCCGCTGATCGATCAGAGTTGTGCCGCCCGCTACCGCAAGTTGTTGCAGATTGCCGGCGGCGTCATAGCGAATGATGGCGACTGAGCCGTCATACTGATAATCGCCGATACTCTGCTGGCGACCAGTGGGCTGGTAGGTGATGAGAATATCATCGCTGTTGGCCGGCGCACTGTTGCTCGTCACCCGCAGACCCAGGGTCGCCGCGTCTTCCTGGAAAAGGGTAAAATCAGGCCGTTGCGCCCACTCAGCGGTTGTCGTCGGCCAGAGCAGATGGACAAAGCGCATGGCCCGTTGCGGCGTGCGCGGCTCGATCTGGACAAAGGGCTGCCCATCATTGCCGGTGGTGGCTTGCCAGGTGGGGACGGTAGCAATGCCCACGCCCAAGCGGCGATCCGCCTCAGCGTCGCCACGCACCCATTCTCCTTCTACCTTCACCCCGGCGCCGAAGTGAGCAACCCAACCGTAGCGATGGGGCGCGGTTGCCGATAGCTGATCGACCATAACAAAGTAAGTGGGTCGGACAAAGAGAACATGGCGGATGACCTGTGGGCGATCGTCGAATTGCCCGTAACGTTGGCTGGCATCGGCACGCAGGTAATCGAAATCGCTGCCGCTGATCACCGTCTCCAACTTGCTCTCATTGCCGATCAGTCCGTCCCGTTCGCGATACTCTGCTGGTGGCCGTAATTGACCTTGACCATCAATCAAGATGGCGTTGTGAAAGGCGGTGGCTGTCTTTTCCACACCTGGCGTTTCCGGGACCAGCCAGTGACCGGCCTGCGCCAGCCAGAAAGTGTTGCTGTCATCATGGTCATGGCCGAAGTTGAGTTCACAGGCGGCGCAGGTCGCCAACCAGGGGGCGCGTTGTTGGGTGAAGCGATCAAAGAGCGCCCGCCCGCCATAGGGGCCGCTCTTGAAGCCAAAGACCAGGGCGTCGCTTTGCCAACTGCTGCGCCAGATCACCCCCGCCAGGTCGGGAAAGTGACGGGCGCGGGGCAAGCTGGTGGGCGGCGCCGGCGCGACTTGAGGGTCATAGTACAAAAACTCAAAGACATACCAGGGCGTTGACCAGACATTGGTGGCGCGGCCATCAACCGCAACCAACTGATCGGCCAGCCACTGCGCCTGGCTCTGCTGAAATTCGCCGGCCAGAAAGCGCAAGACATTGGCCGGGGCATAGCCGGCGCCCCACTCCCGTTCGTAGTCGCCATAACCCAGAATCGGCTCCCACATGCCGGGGACATAGTTGTAGAGCCGCCACTGACTATAGTTGCGCAAGTAGGCGGTGGGCAAGAGATTGCGCCCGGTGAGGCTGCGTAGATTGACCAAGAATGGCAGCATGAGCGTCAGCCCGTAGTTCTGGTAATGGACGCCTTCATGCCAACTGCCGTCGTTGATGGCATTTAACAGGGTTTGCACCTGGGCGATTTGACTGCTTGCTTGTTCCAGCCATAGGGGCGCCCGCTCCTCTTCGCCCAGGAGCGCCAGGGCCGCCATGCCCAGGGCGCTGTGGTTGATCCAGTGATGGTTCTGAGCGTAGGAGTTGCGCCACCAGTTGTACCATTCATTCACCTTTGGCCCACTGCTGGCTTCATACATTTTTTCGGCCCAGCTTGCCAGGCTTTGGCGGATCAACGTGCGTTCCGCCGGGGTAAGCTGATCATAGAGCCAGTCGTAGGCCAGCGCGTTGCCCAGCAACATGTGGGCGAGACCGAGGTCGCGGGCGCCCTCTTCGCCCCATTGTGCCCAGCCGGCATAGCGGCGGAGATGCTCTTTTGCCAGCGTGCAAAGGGCCGGCTCTGCACTGATCACACAGACAAAGGCGACGGCGATCAACCGATTGCCGAAATTGCGATAGGTGCTCAACCCTTCGTCGGGGGCCGTGACCGGCGGGAGTTCGTCTTGCGTCTCTTGGACATAAGCATCGATCGGCGCCCAGATCGCTTGGTGGCTGTCGGCGGCGTTGGCGCGCAGTTGTTGCCGCATCGTGGCATCAAAAAAGAGACGCGGATGGCTCAACGATACGGTAGGACGATCCGCTTGGCCAAAAGCTGACAACCCTTGCCCCCCCGCCAGCAAAGCGTCCGGCGTTAGGATGACCAGGAAGCAGAGAAACCAATGAAGAATTGGCATAGTTTGGCGTTTTCTCAACCATAGAACTACACAAAATATTGATACAGCAGCTCCCCCGCCTTTTCCGTAATGGCGTCCGGCACGGACGGATGGGTAAAAAGGGCGGTGAGTGACGGCAGGAGCTTGCCGGGCGATGCATTCGGCGTGGCGACCTGCGGCGAACGGTATTCCAAAAAAGAGATCGTCTTTTCCGTATCGGCAAACTTGCGCTTAAAGTGGATCAACCCGGTTTGATCCCAGTCGCTCAGACCAAAATCAAAGCGTTGACAACCCTGCGTTTGCGCGTATTCGATCCCCTGCCAGATCATCAGGTCGTTGGGCAGCAGCGCCAAGGCTGTGGGGTCGGATGCGTTGAACTTGTAATAGAATTTGTTCTGCCACTGGAGGTAGAGCGTAATGCCCAGGATGGCGTCGTTCTGTTTGGCGACCATCAGCGTCCCCATCCCTGCCGATAGTAGGTGTCGCCAAATGTTTTCAAAGAAGCAGTAGGGCTGCGCCACCATCTGGTATTTATATTTGCGCATGTGCAAATGTAACTCAAAGAAACGCCGCAACATGGCCGGCTCGACGGTCGCTTCCACCGTCGCTCCCATGCTCATGGCTTTACGCATCCCCCACCGATGTTTGCTATCCAACCGCATCCACAGCGTTTCGCGATCCGGGGCCAAATCCAGCCCATGCCAGCGCGCTCGGTTGACAACAGTAAAGCGGGGATCGTCCAGCGGTAAGGGGTTATGCAAGCAGCGCAACTTAAGCAAACTCTCTTCCTGCACCAGATGTTCGCTCAAGGTTGCCCAATCGTCCGGTGAGGTGACCAGGGGATCGTAATAATCGGAAAAGGGAAAGGCCACCCGTCGCTGTCCGCGCAGATCATGGATCGGGCAGACCGGAATGCCGGCGCGCGGTTGCCCCGCTTCGTCCAGTAGCAAATAGGCGATAACCGGAAAGCCATAGGTGTCGGTAACGGCGCGAATCCACTCCGGCGAATGAAAAACGTCGCTCTCGACGGTTGTTACCAACTGGCGCCAGCAGGGGTTGGTTCGTGGATCAACGGTGATGACTTTCATGGATGATACTCGCTCCTGCCTGTGAAGTTGAAGGAATGGTTGGTGTATTCTGCTTGTGATCAAGTCGGGCGTAGGCGTTGAGCAGATGTTTCTCCTGCCAGGGCCAGGCCAGTTCGTTTTCGACACGTTGCCGCCCTACTTGCCCCATGCGCGCCCGTTCAGCCGGATTGTCCATCAGTTCGGCGATTCGACCGGCAAAGTCTGCTTCGTCATTGGGGCGGGCATAGTGGGCGGCGTCCTGCGCCGTCACCCGATGTTCGGTCAAGTCAAAGGCGACAATCGGCTTGCCCAGCGCCATATACTCGGTCATCTTGATCATACTGGAGCGGTCGCTAAAGGGGTTGCGCGGATCGGGGTCCAGACAAATGTCGACGCTGGCAAGGTAACGTAGCAAAGTTTCGTCGCTCACCCAGCCGGTAAAGTGGACATAGGGGGTCAATCCTAGCGCCACTGTCTGCGTTTGCAACTCGTCCCACATATCACCCGTGCCGATGATCAGACAGCGAAAAGCGGTGCGGTGGTGGGTATGGACCAGGTGATGGAGCGCCCGCAACAGGTAATCCAACCCGTCATGGCGTCCCATGTCGCCGACATAGCCCAACAAGGTGCAACCAGGGGAACGCAAAGTCGGGTCCGGCGCCACCGGATGGATGCGCTGCGGCTCCGGCCCATTGCGGACGACGGTGATCCGTTCCACCGGCAACCCGCCGCGCACCATCTCGAGTTGCTTGTAGGATTCACTGGTGGTGATCACCTGGTCAGCAGTGCGCAAAGAGAGTCGTTCAAACCAGAGCAACGCCTTGTGAAGTAGCGGTCGCCCGCCGTCGCCATACATCACTTCATACATCTCCGGCGCCAGATCATGGTGATCGTAGACAAAGCGCTTCCCCAGCGGGCGGTAGAGGAGTGCCAGCAGCACATAGAGATCGGGCGGGTTGTGGGCATGAATTACATCAAAGCCACGCCGCGCCAACACGACCAGCGACAGCACAAAGGCCGCCGCCAGCGAGTAGCCATATTCGGCCAGATAGCCCAAAAAGCCCGGCGCCGTCGGCGGCTTGGGGTAGCGGTAGATATGGATCGCCTGATAGCATTCATACCACGGCTGCTTCCCCTTGCGCTGACAGATGACCGAGACCGTGTAGCCGGCCCCGGTGAGGGTTAATGCCTCGCGCCGCACACGACCGTCACCGGGAAAATGGTAATTTTCTAAGAGCATTAAGATCCGTTTACCGGTTGCTGCCATATGTCCCGCTTTCTATATCTATATTTTCTCTATAAGGTAGCGGCGCACTGTACAGGGGCGTATTGGACCGGCGTTTCTGGGTTTGTTGATAGAGCAATGCTTCCAGGCGATCATTGTTGGCGGGGGAGAAAAGCCGTTCGGCAATGGCGCGATTGCGGTCGCCCAGTTGGCGGCGCACCTCCACAGCATCACAGAGTTGTTGCAAGGCGGCGGCCAGTTGCTCTACATTGTTCTCTTCAACCAACACCGCATCGACCACTTCCGGAATGCCGGCGTGATAGGTGCTGACGACCGGTTTGCTAAAGGCCATTGCTTCGATAATGGCATTGGGAAAGCCCTCTTTGTCGCCGGTGCTGTCAGTGCGCGAGGGGAGACAGAAAATGTCACACTCGCGATAGAGCGCACGCAAGGCGCTCCCGCTCTGCTGACCAAAGAAGGCGATCTGCTGATCGAGACCCAGCGTCCTGGCTAACCGGCGACAATCGATCACATTGCGGTCAGGCGCCTCATCCCCCACCACCCATAGCTCGACATCAGGGCGCTGCATCGTTTTGAGCGCCTGAAAGAGGACATCGTGGCCCTTTTTCTCGGAAAAGAAGCCGACAATGAGAATTTTGATCGTCGGTTTGGCGCAAAACGCGGCGAGATCGACTATCTGACGCACAATCTCAATGCGTGCGGCGGGGGCGCCAAAGCGCTCAATCAACAGTTGCCGGTTGTAGACCGAGATGGTGACGATCAGGTCACACGCAGCCAGCGCCTGGCGGAAGAGCGCTGGGTTGGGATTGTTGTGCAATTCATAGGCGCGAATGGTGACGACCAGGGGTAGCCCCGTAATGAATTTACAATAATAGCCAACAAAGAATTTATGGTCGCCAAAGTAAGCATAGATCACCTCTTTGGTGCGCATCTCGGCGGCAAATTGAACGGCGATGGCAAAGTCGCGCAGCGAATGGGTGTGGAACGCGGTCGCGGCCAGTTGATAGTATAAAAGCGGTCGCTGTAGCAACAGCAACAGATGGGCCACCAGCAACGTCCACCAACGAATTGGCGTCACCTTCCACGCCGGCAACGGGTTATAGAGACCCGGTTGGTTGAGCAGGGTGAAGAGATGTAGCTCATGCCCTTTCTCCACTAGCGCATTGATGTCGCGCCACATAAACTGCGTCAGGCCATATTTCATGCTGACAATAAAGGCAATCTTCATGGTGTCGTTCGTCTTTCGCTTGTGGGGGTGCTGATGGTTGGCGGTGCGCCAAGTTGGATCACCGCAAAGCGCGCCGGGTAGGTAGCGGGCGCCTTGGGGGCAATGAAGAGGCCACGGAGGGTGCCATCCAAAAAGAGTAACCGTTTGAGCAGCGTAATCAGCGCCGGCTCCAGCCCGCCACGACGGAGTACGAGTAACAAAAACGCGCCGCCTGCCAGGCCATTCAACCCCAGGAAGAAACGACCTTTGCCACGCAACAGCGCCCAGAACCAGAGCGCTCCGCCGATCCCCATTGCCAGCCCAGGGGTCAGACCAAAGCCTCGTTCGCGCACGTAGGGCCAGAAGAAGGGGCTACCCAGGTGATAGCGCAGATTCTGCCCGCTGCCCAGATAAAGCTGCCGGCGCCAGCGACCGATCAGGGTGGGGATGGTGTCGGTCGGGTCGGTGTAGTGATAGACAATTGGGTAGGCGATGCGCACAAAGCGGTAGCCGGAGTAGCGCAGGCGTAGACAGAGATCCGGCTCCTCATCGGAATAGAGATAGGGGTTGAATTGACCGATCTCATCCAGCACACGCCGCCGGTAGAGCGCCGCCCCGCCGCCTTGGGGAATGTCGGTCACAGCCGGTCGTGGCGGCATGATGAGCGGCGGTTTGTCCTCCTCCTGCGCCTGCTTGGGCAGGTCAATCCGCTCGCCAGTGAGGCCGGCGATGGTGCGGTCCTCGACCAGCAGTTGCAATGCTTTGTCCAACCAGCCAGGGTACAGCTCCATGTCGCCATCCAGGAAGAGGAGATATTCGCCCGTACAATGGCCATAGCCGACATACCGTCCGGCTGCCGGGGTCAACCGTTGCGTCGCTGCCAGTTGCAAGACTGTAATCGGAAAGCGTTGCGCCTGGGCCACGGTCTCATCCGTCGAGGCCGAGTCTACCAGGATAACCTCCGGTGTAGTCAAGCCACGGGTGGCATTGAAGACTGACTGAATCAGACGGGCCACATTCCACCCCTGGTTTTTGGTGATTAAGACAACGGAAAGCGTAATAGTTGCCATCGACTAGGAACTCCCTAAAACTTGAAAATAAAGGTCGCTTTTCGTCGGGGCGCACCCTTGCGGTCGCCCCACGTTCCCCTACGAAAATAAATGCCTGACTTTCATTTAAACCGACAATACGCGATAGCGCTCCTTGAGCCGAGTAACGCCGCCCAGGATCACCAACGCGATCACGCCCGCCAGCAGCCCATAGAGCAAGCCGCCGATGAGCAACGCCAACAGCGGCGGTTGCTGTAGCGGCGTCAGCCAGTAGAGCAGGGCGCCGCCGGTGGCCAGCAGCGGCAGCCAGAGTCCCTTTTCCAACGCCAGCCGCTGGGGCAAGCTGCGGGTCACCGGCACATAATGCAGCGCCACATCGAGCAGGCGCACCAGCACCGTACTCGCCGCCGCGCCCAGCAGCCCCCAGGTCGGGATCAGGAGAAAGCCCAGCACGATGGAGGCCAGCGTATCAACGAGCAGAATACGCAGGGTAACTTTTTCCTGTAAACTGGCGACCAACACCCGCCCTAGCACCTGAGTGAAGACCCGCAAGACCATAGCGCCGACCAAGATTTGTAGCGCCGGTGCGGCAGCGGCAAATTCCGCCTTGCCATAGAGCAACTGCAACAGCGCGTCGGCAAAAACACAGAGGGCGACTGCCGCCGGCACGACAATCAGCAACAACAACTCCAACAGCCGCTCCGTCATCACCCCCAGCCGTTGCGGCCCTTGTTGGTAGCCGCGACACAGGGCCGGGAAGATGCTAATGGCCGCGCTTTGAAAGACCAGGGAAACCGGCACCAGCAGTTGCGACGCCGCGTTGAAGAGGCCGACATCACGCTCGCTGGCAAATTTCGAGAGCAGAATCACCTGAAAGGCGGACATGATCGCCACCAGGCCATCTATGCCCAGAAAGGTGAGAGTGTTTCGGCAAAGCTGCCAGCAGAAGGGCAAATCGATGGCGGCGTGGTTGTCGGTCAGATAGCGGCGCGCCAGCCGCCACTTGACCAGCACCGTCACCACATGCGCCACCAGGAGCAATATTACCAACGCCATCAGCCCATAGCCGCTGGTCAGTAGCCACCAGCAGCCGCCAATCCGCAGCAGATTCACCACCAGATTGGCATAGGCAATATTCTCCATCTGCTCCCACGCCTGGAAAACGGCGTCATAAATCGTCGCGATGGCATAGGGCAGCAGACCAATCGCCAGCCAGAGAATGACCGCAGTGGTGTCGGGGGTATAGTGTAAGAGCCGGGCCACGATCACCAGGAACGCCACTGACAGCAGCGAAAAGCCGGTGACAGCGACGTTGGCGTTGACCAGGTAGCGCGCCGTCTGGTTCCGATTGCGGGCAATTTCGCGTGTCACCAGCGCCTGAATGCCCGCCACCGCCAGAAATTGAAAGCTCTGAAAGTAGGTTAACCCCAACGACATCTGCCCAAATTCATGGGCGCCCAGATGGCGCGCCACCAGGGCATAGAGGACAAAGGAGGCAATGCGCGTCATCATATCGCCGGCAAGAATGGCAAAGGCATTGGTCGCTACTTTCGCCAGCGGACCGCTTTTTAGTAACGGGGGAAGGGGCAAGGAACGTTGTTGCATCATAGCTGTCTCGGTTAGGTGCGTAAACGATAGATAAGCTCTTGTGTCCACGGCCATGCTGTTACACGCTGAAAAACGGTTAGATAGAGCCAGTGCAACACCGGGTGAAAAAAGCGATCCACGGCCTGCGGAAAGATCACCGGCTGACCACCAAAGGACAATTTAAAGGAGGTCGCCGATTGCACCAGGTTGTCCGGTAGCGGTTGATTCGCCAGCAATGCTTTGGCCGCCGCCGGTTGGATTCCTTCAAAATCATAATAACGATAGCCCTGCGCCTTCGCCCATTGAATGACCCACCATTCGAGCAATTCATTTGGATGAAGCTCGCCATGTTCACCCGACCAGGCCGCTAACTTAGAGACTAAGGTGTCGCCAAAGCCGATTACCCAGTGCATGGTCACCGGTTTTCCCTGATATTCCAGAACAAACAGCCGCAAATGGCCGGTTTGATGCAAGATGCACCACATATTCTTGTAATAGGCTTTCGTATAGATCTTCCCCTTGCGCCGCTTGGCTACTTCTGTTAGTAGCGTATAAAAGGTGTCAATATCAGCGCTGCACCCTTCGCGTACCGATAGATCTTTGCTCATGGCATAACGAATGGCCCGCCGGCGCTTCTTTTTGATATTCGCCCAGAGCGTATCCAACCCTTGCGTTAGATCGAGCAAGGTCGTGGCCGGTGGCGCCACATGAATCTGGCTGGGGCGAAAACCTTGCATCACAGCATGATCAGCAAAGGCATCGCTCTGCCAGGCCGGCTGTATATTCAGATATTGAATCTGTTCGCTCTGGATCACCTGGGTCAGATCTTGATAAAGCGGCGCTACCACATGCGCCTGTTCTGTGCAAAAAATTGGCCCGCGCGGGACATAGGCGACCACACCCAAAGGGGCCATACGGCGCAGGAAGAGCTGCATACCGGCGATAATTTCCCCTTGCTCCTGCGCGACCAACCGTATCGCCTGCCAGCCAAGCGGCTGTTTCACCTGCGCCCATAAACTGCTCTGTAAATGACTGCCGCCGTGCTTGTCGACAAAATGGTCCCATTTGCATGCCGTCGTTTCCTGACAAATTTCGATTTGTACCATAACTGCACAACTTCCTTTACTGCAACTGCTTTTACTGCAACTGCTTACACTACAACTGCTCACGCGTGGAAAAAACTACCGGTTGCCAAACGACAAGCGTGGCTGAAACCATGATCAACGCCGCTTGCAACCATAACATCTGGATAAGTTGCCGACCATTAAAGAGATCGACCTGCATGTGGATCATGTGGCCGACAATGCCCGCAGTCAACCCCAACGCCAGCGGCGCCAGCAAGGATGTGCGCTGTTGCCAGGTGCGCCACCCCAGATAAAGGGTAGACAAGAGAAACCAGAGATAGGCCCCGATTCCCACCGGCCCCAATTCAGCCCAGATCAAGAGATACTTGTTATGCACAATGTAGAGCCAATCGCGACTAAAATCGGGGGTGAGATAATCCGGCATGACAACAGCAAAATTATTGGCGCCAATGCCCAGCAGCGGCGCATCCCGGATGATCTGAAAGGCCAGGGCAATCAAGGGTAAGCGCCCGGCGGCGGCCCCTTGGTCGGCGCCAATCATGCGCCCGGCAAAGAGTAGCCCCGCCCCGAAGTAGAGAAGCAGACCGCTGATCACCGCCAGCAAACCAAGCAACCCCAGCGACCAGCCACGGCGTTGCCAGCAGAGAACAAAGACGATACTCAACCCAACCAATGCGCTGACCGTGCCGCCGCGGGAAAGGGTTAACCCTAAGCCGACACAGCCCAAACCCAAGGCCAGCAACGCCAGCCCACGGGTCAACCCATCGCGTCGGCTCCAGCAGACGGCCAGCGCCACCGGCAGTAACAGCGCCAGGTAGCCGGCGGCAGTGTTTGGCCCGCCGATCGCGCCGCCTACGCGTTGATCCGGATCAAGGCGCAGGTTGAGCGGCCCCAAGCTGATGCTGTGACCCAGCACGCGCAACCCGATCATCACCACGCTTTGCAGCAGGAGCGCCAGCAAGAGCAACCGCACCAGAAAGAGCAGTTCGCCGGTGGTGCGCACCGTCGCTACGATGTAGATGACCAGTAGCAGGATTTGCAGCAACAGCGCCAGTTCAAAGGCGGCCAGTTGTCGATCCCTGGCCACCACCAGCGAGAGCGCTACACAAGCCACATAGCGACCCAGCGCCCACAGCGGTGTTGTCCAAGGGCGGGCGGGGGCGGGGCTTTTCGCCGTTGGTGGTAGCCACGTTGGTCGCACCAACCAATCCACCAGCCAGAGCGTGTATAGCCCGGTCAGCGCAATGGTGGTCAGCGAATAGTTGAAGCCGGCAATTGACCCCCAACTTGCCAACGCATCGCGATAGAAGAGATGACCGTCCAACTGGATGGGAATGTCAAAGATCGGGATCAGCAAGAGCAGCCGCCGCACGTCGCCCACCGCCAGCACCACAAAGGGGGCCGCCACCACCACCAGCGACAGCACCCCCCAGCGCAACGGCAGCCGGGGAAAGAGCAAGCTGTAGCCGCCCAGGAGCAAACCGACCAGGAGGATTATCCCGGTTTTGGCGATCCGCTCACGACAGGTCGCTTGATAGGCGTAGGGGGTGGTTGGCGGTCGGCGCCAATTAAGCGTAGACAAGCTCACGCACGTTGCTCCCTTGTTTAATCGGCTGTTCGGTGACAAAGTCCCGTATATTGTCCACCACATAGTGAAGCTGCGCCGCCGTCAACTCCGGGTAGAGCGGCAGTGACAGAATCTGCTGGGCATAGGACTCGGTGATGGGGAAATCGCCGCGCCGGTAGCCGAGTGTCTGGTAGGCCGGTTGCAGATGGGGGGGCGTCGGGTAATGAATGACGGTGGCAATGCCGCGCTGTCGCAGGTGCGCCTGCAACCCGTCGCGATCGGCCGTGCGGATCACGTACAGATGATAGACCGGCTCGACATTCGGCGCGGCGTTGGGACAGATGACGGCATCAGCCAGCCATTGGGTGTACGCGGCGGCATGGTTGCGGCGCGCCGCATTCCATTCATCCAGGTGGCGCAATTTTACCCGCAACACGGCGGCATGAAGGGTGTCCAATCGCCGGTTATAGCCCTGCACTTCATGCTGATATTTTTGGACTGAGCCATAGTTGCGCAAGAGCCGCAACCGGCGCGCAATGGCGGCATCATTGGTGACGACAATGCCGGTGTCGCCATAAGCGCCTAAGTTTTTGGCCGGGTAGAGGCTAAAGGCGGCGGCATGACCCAGCGCACCGGCGCGCACACCGTTATAGCGGGCGCCATGCGCCTGTGAAGCATCTTCAATAACGACAAGCGCATGACGGGTCGCCAGCGCCATGAGCGGTCCCATATCAACCATATGACCATAGAGATGCACCGGCATGATCGCTTTGGTGCGGGGCGTCAGGGCGGCGCGCACGGCGTCCACATCGATCATATAGCTTTGCGGATCAATCTCGACCAAAATCGGGGTGGCGCCGACGCTGGAGATCGCCAAGAGGGTGGCGATAAAGGTGTTAGCCGGGGTGATCACCTCATCGCCGGGGCCGATGTCGTAGGCGCGCAGGAGCAACTCCAACGCCGACAGCCCCGAATCGAGACCAACTCCGCACTGAACGCCACAATAGGCGGCGAATTCCTCTTCAAACGCGGCGACATCCTGGCCCAAAATAAAATCGGTGCGCTGTAATACCTGGTCAATGGCTTGCTGAACGGACGGCGCAATCCGCTGGTATTGGGCGGCTAGATCAACAAAAGGTACTTGCATAGATGGGTTAACAGCCATGAGATAAATCCTTGTATTACCTAGTGACCACCTAGCTCACTCTTGGCCGGTCCGTGACCGGCGTCCCGTCTGTCGGTCACGGACCGGCTCGGAGCAAACTGCGTAGTCACAAAAAATTAGCGATACACCCCGTTGCGGGCATAGGGCGCAAAGACCGGAATGGTGGGTTTCTGAATTTCTGTTGGAATGGCGACCGGAGCGCCATGGTGCGCCAGCGATTGATCGACTGCTTCCATCACCTGTACGACGCGCAGCCCGGCCAGCCCGTCGGTAAGGGGCCGTTTGCCTTGGGTGGCGCATTCGATGAAATGCAAACATTGATTTTTAAGCGGTTCGCTCACCTCCACGCGCGGGCTGAAAATATCGCCATCGCGCAGTTGAAAGTGAAATTCACCAAAGTTTGGCGCCGTCGGTTCGACCATCGCAACCCCTTTTTCAAAAATCTTGACCCGCTCCTGCGCGTTTAGGTCATCAAAGACAATGCGCTTGTTGGCGCCCACCACCACCAATTCACGCACTTTGTTGGGGTCGGCCCAACTGATATGGACGTGGCCGAGGATATCGTTGGCATAGTTCAGGGCAATAAAGCCGACATCGGCGCGGCCATTTTTCAATACATTCGTGCCCACGGCGCTGACCCACTGGGGCGTGTCATGCAGCAGGTAGTTGAAGATGGCGACATCGTGGGGCGCCAAATCCCAAATGGCGTTGATATCCTCGCGAATTGGCCCCAGGTTGGTGCGCCGGGCATAGAGGTAATAGATCGACCCCATATCATCCGCTAACAGGTATTGGCGCACCTTCTGAACGCCCGGATTGTAGAGAAAGGTGTGACCGACCATGAGCGTCACTTCGTGTTGCGCTGCCAAGGTGATCAATGCCTGTGCATCGGCACTGGTGGTGGTGATCGGTTTTTCGATCAGGAGATGCTTGCCGTGGGCAATACAGGCGCCGGCAATGGCAAAGTGGGTGGTGGCGCTGGTACAGATGACAACCCCATCCAACGCACGCATCTGGAGGATTTCATCAATGGCAGTGGTTAAGCGCACATCGGGAAAACGCTTCGCCAACTCGGCCAGCCGCGCCGGTCGCTGATCGCAGATGGCGGCCAGGTCGACGTTCGGTAACTCTTGAAAGAGGCGCGCATAGTTGACACCCCAGTAGCCGCAGCCAATAATGGCTACGTTAAATGGCTTACTCATCTTTACATTCTCGCTTTTTTGTCATGGGTTATTCTGATCGGGTTAGCAGGCGCCGTCGCCGCGCAAGACAGCCGGAATGGTCATGACTAAAATGCGCAGATCCAGCCAGATCGATTGCTGTTGTACATAACGCAGGTCCAGACGCATCATCTCTTCAAAGGTAACCTGCCCCCGCCCAACGACTTGCCATAACCCGGTGATGCCCGGCAATGCCATCAAGCGCGCATAGTGCGCATCCTGATATAACGCAACCTCGTAGGTGGGAACAGGCCGCGGCCCGACCAAACTCATGTCGCCGCGTAGAACGTTGAGTAATTGGGGCAGTTCATCCAAACTGGTTTTGCGCAACCAATGACCAATGCGTGTAATGCGCGGGTCATTGACCACCTTTACCGTATTTTCCCCTTGGTCGGTCTGCCCGACTTGCCCTTCGACAAAGGCTTTCACTTGCGCCTCATGGATGGCCGAACTCGCATTGCGGATCATGGAGCGAAACTTGACGATCTGAAAATGGCGGATCTCCCAGATCTCTTTGCCATCCTGAATATGCCGTTTGGCGCCGACGCGTTCCTGGGTAAAGAAGGCTGGGCCGGGTGAGTCCAGCTTAATCAGGAGGGCAATGAAGAGACCGAGCGGCCATAAGAGCAATAGGGCAATGCCGGTGATGACTAAGTCGATTGAACGCTTGCAAAAGAAATTTAGGTTACGCAGGAGCAAGCGCCAGGAACGCTGCCGCTGGGGGAGAGTAAACTGTAACGATTGTGCTAGTGGTGCTGTTGTCGATTTCATAACCAATCCTCATAAATCTCCAATAGTGAAGTAATAATTTCTGATCGTCTTGGCAAGATTGATTCGGTGGACGATCCGGTCACGCGCGGCGCCGTATAGCTCAGGGCAGTGCGTAAATTTCATGTTAGCTCTTCTTGCTGAGCGCAGGTTGAATGATGGCCGCCGTCGGTTGGGCTTGGGCTAGTTGTTCTTCTCTTGGTTGGACTTCGCCTTGCTGTGGCGCCGGCAACAAAAGACGCGGTGGGGAAACATCTCGGCCATCGGCCCGATTGATGATGACGCCCAGCACTTTGGTTGGCAGTTGGCGTAGGGTGTGGATGGAGTCGGCAAGCGCACCCTGGCGCACCTGCTCTGTTCCCACCACCAACAATGTGCCCTCGCTTAAGGCTGCCAATGCGCCCCCCTCTGGGGCAAGGCTCAAGGCCGGGCCATCGAGCAGAACAACATCGACCTGCTCTTTCAGTTGTTGCACCAGCATTGCCACTTTGGCATAGTGTAAGGTGATAAGGTCGCCTTCCGGTTGTGTCCCACCCGGTAATACTTTCAAGAGCGGTGCAATTGTAGCGCAGAGGGCTTGGGGGAGCGTGGCCTGATTGCGTAGGATATTGCTGAGACCGGTGCTGCTGGGGATGTTGAAGTAGGCATGGAGTTGGGGATGGCGCAGATTACAATCCACGATCGCCACGCGCTGGCCGCTTCTCTGCAACAGGTAGGCTAGGCCGGTGGCAACCGTCGATTTGCCTTCGTTTGGCAGCGTACTGGTGATCAGAAGCACTTTGGGCAAGGCGGCGCCGGTGCGGACTTGCAGGTTCGTATAGAGACGAAGCAATGGATTGGTCAGGGCGCCAAAATCCTTGAAAAAGAGGGTTGGCCGCGGCGGCTGGACTTTGGGCAACTCGCCCAGAATCGGCGTTTGGGCAATGACTTCGATCTGACTGCGGGAACGCAAGCGGTCATCAAAATGCTCGAAGAGAAAAGCCAGGCCAACCCCGCCGACAATACCCAGCGCCAGCCCCAGCACGCTAGTCAGCCACAAGTTGGGATAGAGGGGGTGTTGCGGCACTGGCGCCGGGTCAATAATCGAAAGTTGGTTGCGTTGAAAGAGTTCACGCATCCGCAACTCTTCCTGTTGCTTTACCAGTGAGCTATAGATGGACTTCTGCTCATCAATATCGCGTGCCGCCGCAATGATTTTGTCAGCTACACGTGGGGTTGCCTTCAGCAGACGGTCATAGCTCTGTTGGGCAAGCATAAGCTCGTTCTCTGCCTGCGCCAGTTGGGCCTCTAAATCACTTTGCGCTTGTTGTTCCCGTTGCGTAGTCGAGTGTGTACTCTGGGTGATCAGGATCTGGGCCAGAGCGTTGGCTAAATTGCTTGCCAGCCGTGGATTCGCCCCCTCAACCGATAGTCGCATCAGTTCCGTATTGGCAATGATGGTTACATCAACAACCGGCGCTTCTGCCAAGTGAAACTGTTGCCGCAATTGCTCCAACACCGGCCCACTTTTGGCGATATGAAGATACGTATTCATTAACCGGTCGGTATAGTCCAGGTTATAGTCAATAAAATCAAGGGAGCCCCGTTGGGCGGTTGACACTTGTAACTTAACACTGGCCCGATAGACTGGTTTGAGGAGGAGGGCGCCGATCATGGCAACCAGCATGACAATGGCAGTGGTAATAATAATGATAAACTTTCTTTGCCAGAGAATGGCCAGGTAATCTCTTACTGACATAGGTTATTGACTTTCTGTGTTGTAGGCGCATGTAAGCGAAAAACCTTATTTATGCTTACAAATAATTAGTCTACTTTGTACTGTCTCCCCTTTTCGCTACACTATGCCTAGGAAAAGAAGGGTGACTCTGAACACAAGCTTAAGGCTGTACGAGAATATTGGATTACGAAAATGATATATTTTGTAATAGCAGGTTCCAGAAATCGTTATTTCATGATTGTATCATATATTTGTCAATTTTGTTCCTGTTAGTTTCGTAAGAATTCATTGTTGATTTCATTGTTTGTGAAAAATTTGTTGAATTACGTTCGGTTTACTTAACTGCACTCATTAAGATTTCAATTAAACGGCATACGCACAATTGATAATGGGAAAAACTTACCTTTTAGTAAACATTCCCGACGCTTGCGGGTGTATTTCAACTTTGGGCACTTACCGAACTGGGAGCGTTAGCGACCAGTTCGGACAAAACGCGCCCTCAACTAGAAATGCACCCGACGCTTGACCCTATGTTGACAGGCGGTTGGATTTTGTGCTAAAATGCGATGGAAGGTCTTCTTTACTGAGACTAAAGTCAAGACCCAATTGCAATTCCGCCCGTTGTCCCACCCCTTTTTTGCTCTTTTACGCTTATATCACCTTTGATTTACTTGAGCGAGCGCGATCCTTGTGTCTGTCATGTTCACAGAGCATAGTTCTACCGCCTTAAAAAAAGTACCGATGCAACGTAACCTACCACAACTTAGGGAACCCCAAAGTCGACGCCATTTTTTGCAGATGATGGGTGCTGTTACGAGCGCCACGTTGTTGGCTGCCTGTTCCACCTTCACCCCGGCGCCGGAGCAACCGACGGTGACCGAACTGCCGGCGGAAAAGCAAACCCTCATCTTCTGGGGTGATGAGCAACATCCAATCAACTTGGCGGCTGCCGGGTTTATGGCTGCGCACCCGGAGATCGAATGGCAAGCATCCCAGCCAACCAATCATGTCGAAAAGATGAAAATTGTGCTGGTCGCTGGTGTTGACCAGCCGGATCTCTACTGGGTAGAAGCCCCGCTGGCGCAACGGTGGGGTTGTTTAGGACAATTAACAGAGCTAACCGAACAGCTCACACCCGAATTAGCAAACTATCATCCTGCTAAAAGTGCAGAAAGCTTGATTGCGCCCTATGAAGTTTACATCGGCTGGCCGGCTGATCTAGGCGTCAGTGGGTGGTATTATCGCCAAGATCGGCTCCAGGCGCTGGGCTGGCAAGAGCGCGATCTGGCGGCGTTAACCTGGCCCGCCTTTATCGAAATGACTGCTGCCTTACGCGAGCAAGGCTTATATAGCTTCTGCTTTCCGCCTGCTGGGTGGCCCCCGCTCTTTTTCTTGCTCTTACACCAGATGGGCGGCAGCGCTGTTAGCCAAGACGGCGCTACGATTACTGTCGGCGATGAAAAGGGGATCCACGCCATGCATCTGGTCAAACAACTATGGGAAGCGGGCGGCGGTTTGGCGGTTGATTGGCAGCAACCTGCTTATTGGCAGGCCCTGAAGGAAGGTAAACTGATGGGTGACTTTGCCCCCGCTTGGGTACGCCGCGCTTGGGAAACCAATCTACAAAACAGTGGCGAGGAAGGTGGGCTTGGTGAGTGGCGCATCGCTCCTCTGCCTGGCGGGAATGACATCCTGCATCGCACGGGCGTTTGGGGCGGCGGCCAATTGGTGATACCCAAGGTGGCCCGCAACCCCGAAGGCGCCCTGCAGTTTATGCACTATGCCCTTGCCAGCCAGGAAGGTGCAACCCTCTATGGCGCGGCCAACGTCGTTCCGGCCTATCATCCTTATTTGACTACGGCTGCTTTCACCGATCAACGTTCCGTCCTCTTTGGCGATTGGTCGTTTGGTCAGTTCTGGGCCGAACAGGAGCAAGAGCTTTCGCCGGCCTACGTCCGTCCCGCCGGCTGGGATACGGTGAACAGCGCCGTGCAGCAAGAGATGATGGCTATTGTTTTCGATTCCTACTCGGTGGAAGATGGCATGTCGCGCATTGTTGAGCGGGCGCTGCCGGAATTTAGGCAAACCCGTTGTCAGTAAAGGGCGGTGTAGCACAAATTGTGTAAATTTCAGATTGACCCAGAGGGTGCGCCTGTCCCAGCGGGAACCCTGCAACCGAGATTTACACAACTATGATGCGCATCATCGAGCAGATGCGCTCAGAATTTGTATGATGCGCATCATCGAGCAGATGCGCTCAGAATTTGGCACACCGCCCAGTAAAGGACGGGGTCAGCAATTGTATTATTCTGATTTGACTTGCAGGTGTTAAGCGTGTAGAATTAACGTATGCGTTATTCCCTACACGATAATTAAAGCAATCTGTCACATTCCTCAATCCAGTGTTAACTCAAGCTTACCAGAGAAGGAGAAGACGGCATGAAGTGGACGAAATTGATTTCGCTCTGTTTGACGCTCGTGTTGCTGCTGTTGAACGCCTGCGCCGCGCCGGCGCCAACTGGCGGTGGCGCCGCTGCGCCAGCCGCTGATGCAGGAGCAAGCGCCGCGCCGGCCCCGGAACCAGTCGCCGGGATAGCTGAAGTTCCCCGCAATCGCACCTTGATCGTCGCCCACCTCGGCCAATTTTTATCGCCGGAGATGTGGAGCCCCTACAACTTGGGTGGCACCCACCAACAAGGCGTCGGCCTTTTCCATGAACCGCTGGTCTATGCCGACATGCTAAACGGTCACCAGTACCCGTGGTTGGCTGTCAGTTGGGAATACAACGACGACAAAACCGAACTCACCTACCAGTTGCGCGATGGTATCACTTGGAGCGACGGCGAACCATTCACCGCCGACGATGTCGCCTACACGCTCAACACGCTGCGCGACCAGGGCGGCAATGTGCGTCAGGGCGGCATCTTCCAGACTTTTGTTAAGGCGGCGGAAGTCGTTGATGATCTTACGGTCAAGATCACCTTTAACTCGCCTTCGCCGCGCTTCCATGATGAGGTGATTGTCGCCAAGGGCGATTCGGCGACCTTTATTGTGCCGGAACATATCTGGAAGGATGTGAACTGGGCCGAGTATACAGCCTACAACGAGGGCAAAGGGCCGGTGACGACCAGTCCGTGGCGCTTTGCCTACGCCGACGATACGCGCCGCATTCTTGACCGCGTCAAAACTTGTGATGAGTGGTGGGCCTGTCGGACCGGCCTTGTCGAACTGCCGGATATCGAGCGTTTCGTTATGCTCTTTATGCCCGATCAACAGGCACAAGCCACGGCGTTGATCCGCAACGAGATCGACCAGACGCACGACATCCGCGTTGATCTGATCGAACAGATCTTGGAACAGAATCCAGACGCGACGACCTGGACAGGCCGCGAAGGCCCCTATGGCATGGTCTCGTGGTGGCCGACCTCGATGTTTATGAATGTCAAAGTCAAGCACCTGGACAACCCAGACGTGCGCTGGGCGATCAACCGCTATGTTGACCGCGACAAGTTGATTGACTTCGCCTTCAACGGCAATGGACAGAAGTCCGTTTGGCCCTTCCCGCCTTTTAATGGCCTGCAAGCAAGTATGGACAACCTGGCCGAGTTGTCAACCCAATATGATCAGGGCCGCTACGATGCAGCGGATGCCGACGCTCGCCTGACCGCCGCCGGCTATACCAAGGATGGCGAAGGCTATTGGGCCGACGCCAGCGGGGATCGCATCAAGTGTAATGTCATCAGCCTGCCCCACTTCTCCGACTCAGGCCCGGTCCTGGTGGAGATGCTCAAGCAGGGCGGGATCGAGACCTCGTTCTCCCAGCCGCCCGACATCGGCACCCGCCTGAACGCGGGTGACTTTGAATGCGGTCTCTTCGGTCATAACGGCTCCATGTCCGGCGACATCTACCGCACGCTGCTGCTCTACACAACCGGCAGCATCGGCGGCGGCGGCAACTTCTCCCAATATTCCAACCCGGAATATGATGCCATTGTGAGCGAGATGGCGACGGCAACGACCGACGAGCAGATCCGCACGCTTGAGCGCTCGGCCATGGACATATGGCTGCGCGACCTGCCGGAAGTGCCACTGGTCCAGTTCTACAACCGCACGGGCAACAACGGGCACTATTGGAGCAACTGGCCCTCGACGGCCGACGAACCGTACATGAACGGCATCTGGATGCACACCGGCTTCCCCTACACCATGATGCAGTTGAAGGCGACTGACGCACAGTAGTGATCTACGGCGTGATGCGTGCAGCGTGATTCGTGGTTCAGCAGAGCTGATTAGCCGCAATTCGCACAGCACGAATCACGCATCACCGCAAGGCTTCATCTTGGTAATGACAACAGGGGCGCAGCACACTGCGCCCCTGTTGCTGAAAAGCCCAAACCATCGGTCATGTTTCGACAGTCGCAGGATCTACCATGACGATTAGCTACTTTGTAAAAAGAGTCTTTCAGTTCCTCGTCGTCGCCTTCATTGCGGCGACGATCAACTTCTTCTTCCCGCGCATGTCCGGTCAAGACCCTGTCCGGCAGAAGTTGTTCCAATTGGCGACCGAAAATGTGAATGTCAGCGACGAAGATGCCAAAGCCCTGATGGACACCTATAATGAGAAGTTCGGTCTGGATCAGCCCCTCTGGCGACAGTACATCAATTATCTGGGTGACATGGCGCGTCTCGATTTTGGCGTCTCCATCTCAGAGTACCCATCGAGCGTGATGGGCAGTATCCAGCGCACCCTGCCGTGGACGGTTGGGCTGCTCCTGGTGGCGACCCTGATCAGCTTTGGCGTCGGCACCTTTGTCGGCGCACTGTTGGCCTGGGACAAAGCGCCCTTCTTTCTGCGCACGATCTTCCCGGCGTTTTTCACCTTCTCCGCCGTGCCTTTTTACCTGATGGGGATTCTACTCGTCTACCTCTTTGCCTTCCGCATCCCGATCTTCCCCCTCGTCGGCGGTTTTAGTACACAGAAGATTCCGAACCTCAGCCTTGATTTTGTGCTGGATATTCTCTATCATGCGATTCTGCCCGCCCTCTCCATTGTCCTGGCGCAAATCGGCTTCTGGGCGATGGGGATGCGCTCCATGATGGTGACGATCCACGGCGAGGACTACATGTTACAAGCAGAGGCCAAAGGGCTGAAGGATAAGCGCATCTTCTATCGCTATGCCATGCGGAACGCCATTCTGCCCCAACTCACCGGGCTTGCGCTTTCACTGGGGACGATTATCTCCGGCGCCATCCTGGTCGAAGTCGTCTTCTCCTACCCCGGCGTGGGGAGCCTCTTACTCAAGGCGGTGCGCGGGTTCGATTGGTTCGTCATTCAGGGCATTGTCTTCCTGGTTATTCTGAGTGTCGCCTTTACCATGCTGGTCATCGATTTGGTTTATCCACTCCTGGACCCGCGCATTAACTACCGAAGTGAATAAGGTGGCTGAGAAACAGATTATGACGACGCAAGCCGTGAACCAACCGACAAGCCCGCAGCGCACAATGGCGCCCCCGCCCTCCAAGCGACTGCGGAACTTTTTCCTTTATCTGCGGCGCAATCCGTCGCTGATCTCCGGCACGATCCTGCTGCTTTTGATCGCAATCTTTGTCGTAGTCGGGGCCAACGTCACCGAACCGGACGATGCGCGGCCACTCGCCTACCGGCCAAGCCAGCCGCCTTCCGCCGAACATTGGCTGGGCACTGATCGGCTGGGCAAAGATATTTTGGCGGTGATGGTGGAGGGAACGCCGCAGACCATCCGCATTGGTGTCATCGCCGGCGCCATTGGCGTCGCCATCGGCACGCTTCTGGCCTTTTTCAGCGGCTACTACGGCGGCACGTTCGATACCTTGGTTCGTTCCACGGTTGATATTTTGCGGACGATCCCGCCCCTGATCGTGCTGGTGATCATTGCCATCTCGGTGCCGTGGGATATGTCGGTGGAGATGATGGCGCTCATCATTGCCGCGCTCTCCTGGCTTGGCCCAACGCGGGTTCTACGTTCGCAGGTGCTGGTGATCCGCCAACAGAACTATGTCGAATTGGCCCGCTTTACCGGCATGAGCGGCCCTGAAATCATTGTGCGCGAGATGATGCCCAACCTGGCGCCCTTTATCGTGGCCGTCTTCGTCTCCTCCGTTTCAGGCGCGGTGCTGGCCTCCATCGGTCTGGAAGCGCTAGGCTTAGGCCCCTTTGAAGCGAACACGCTGGGGATGACCATCTACTGGAATATCTGGTACGCTTCGCTGATCAATGGCTGGTGGTGGTGGTGGGCGCCGCCGATTGTGATCATTCTAATGCTCTTCGTCGGCCTCTTTCTCATCTCCCAGGGTCTTGACGAATGGGCCAATCCCCGCCTGAGAAAGAGTGTATAATGGTGCAAGCTTTACCACCGCGTGACCGGGCCGCGGCTATGCGCGCGTCTGCCGGCGCCCAAGAGCGCCCTGAGACGGTGTTACAGATCAACAACCTCCATGTGCATTACCTCACCGCCGACGGTAATGTCAAAGCGGTGAGCGGCGTCGATCTGACCCTGAAAGCGGGTGAACGGTTGGCGCTGGTCGGCGAATCCGGCTGCGGCAAGACGACATTGGCGCTGGCGATCATGCGCCTGCTGCGTCAACCGGCGAAAATTGTTGCGGGCGAAATTTGGCTGGATGGGCGCAATCTGCTGACGTTGAATGAGGAGGAGCTACGCCTCACCCGGTTGGCCGACGTTTCCCTGGTTACACAAGCCGCCATGAACGCGCTCAATCCGGTCATGCGCATCGAAGAGCAGATTATCGACGGTTTGCAGGATCACGGCTACCGCTTGAGCAAAATCGAGGCGCGGGAACATGTCCGCACATTATTGGCGAATGTGGGGCTGGACGCCAGCGTGGCACGGATGTATCCTCACGAATTGAGCGGGGGGATGAAGCAGCGGGTCGGCATGGCGACGGCGACCGCGCTCAAGCCCAAGCTGATTATAGCCGACGAGCCGACCAGCGCCTTGGATGTGGTGGTCCAGCGTCAGGTGATGACCACACTCGGGCGCTTACAACGTGAGACAGGCGCCGCCGTCATTCTGGTGGGTCACGATCTGGGGCTGGTGGCCCAATTTGCCGATTTGGTGGGGGTCATGTACGCCGGCAAGTTAGTGGAGTTAGCCCCGGTTGAACAGATTGTGCGCAACCCCCAACATCCCTATACCCGGTTGCTGTTAGAAAGCGTACCTGGTCTGGAAGAGAAGCGCGAACGGCTCATTGGCATTCCGGGGATGCCGCCGCGGCTCATCGATCTGCCGCCGGGCTGTTTATTCGCGCCCCGCTGCCCGTCGGTGATGGATCACTGTTGGCAGCACGAGCCGGCGTTGGCGTCGGTGACCGGCCATGACCAGGTGGCGTGTCATCTCTACAGCGCCTCCGCTGCCACCAACACCAGATCAGTCCATCATGAGAGGGGAGCCGCGTGACGCCTATCCTAGAACTACGCAACGTCTCGAAGGTCTTTGGGGGTGGCTTCTTCAGTCGCAACCGTACCGTAGCTGTGGACGATGTGACTTTCCCTATTGCATCGGATGTGCCGTCGATGACGGCGGTCGCCGGTGAGAGCGGCAGCGGCAAGACGACTCTTTCCCGCCTGCTGCTCGGCGTGACCCAGCCCAGCACCGGCCAGGTTTTGTACAAGGGGGAGCCGTTGGCCGCGCTGAAAGGTCAGCGCCGACGCGAGTTTCTGCTCGACGTACAGCCGATCTATCAGGACCCGTTTGGCGTCTTCAACCCCTTCTATGGGGCCGATCATCTGCTCTTTGCCGCCGTCAGCAAATTCAAGCTGGCAAGTTCGGCGCGCGAGGGGCGGCGCTTGATCGAGGAAGCGCTGGAAACGGTTGGTCTGCGCGCCAATGAGGTTCTGGGCCGCTATCCCCATCAACTGAGCGGCGGTCAGCGGCAGCGTGTCATGATTGCCCGTGCACTGCTCCCGAAACCACGCGTGATCCTGGCCGATGAGCCGGTCTCCATGGTCGATGCCTCGCTGCGGGCGACCATTCTGGAAAGCTTGCGTACCCTTAACCGTGAACTGGGCATTTCCATTTTATATGTCACCCACGACCTGACCACGGCTTACCAGATCTGTGAAAATATCATCGTCATGTATCGTGGCGCGGTGGTCGAGGCTGGTGCAGTGTCACGCGTGATCCGCGAACCAAAGCACCCGTACACCCAACTGCTGGTCGATTCGATTCCGCAAATGCGCGCTGTGCGCAACTGGGCGCGCGATGAAGAAGAAGCGCTGCCTCGTGCTGTCGAGGAAACGCGGGTTTCCACTGGGTGCAAATTTGCCGATCGCTGCCCGGCTGTCATGGCCCATTGTTGGAACCAGAAGCCGCCTTTGTATAAAGTTGATGCCGAGCGGGTTGCGCGCTGCTTCTTATACCAAGACAAGCCGGTTCTGGAAAGCACGAACGTTGCCGAAACCTTTGTGTCGAAGTAGTACTGGATAAGGATAAGTTGTTATGAGTCAGGTTACTTTGCCGGATAAGACAGTGGAAAAATTGGAGCAGGTTGCGTCCACTCATGGTATTGATGCTACGGCTTTGTTGTTACGATTGGTTGATGAGTACCTGGCTAGTGAACCTGTAGATGTGACGGAAACAAGTGGCGCCACACAAGATGAACAATATCGCAAAATTGCTCAGGAACAAAAAGTGTATGAGGCACAGCATCAGGAATTGCTGAAAGTTTATCGGGGGCAATACATTGCTATGGATCAGGGTCGTGTTGTGGATCACGATGTTGATGGCGCTGCCTTGCGGAGAAGAATTCGTGCGCACTATGGAAGCAAAGCGATCTTTGTCACCCCTGTACTGGAAGAACCAATTCAAACAATTTATGTTCGTAGCCCGCGTCTTGTCCAAAATCAACCTGTGCAGAATCGACTATGAGACAAACGTATTCGTGACGTTATCATCCACCAATGCCAATCATTGAGATCCGGTTGCGTGTACTAGGGGAACGTAAGTGGCATGGCTATATGCTGGCAATTGTTGATAGCGGCGCTGATTTTACCCCGTCCCCAAGCGCACCCTTCGTTGTGTTCTTTATTTTCTAGAAGCAGTTGCTCAGCGGTGTTATGTCGGGCGCCGTCAGGAGCTAACCCATGACCAACGCGGCGCCAACTGAAGAGAAGAAGCTGACCAACCCTCATGATCGCTTCTTCAAGCAAACGTTATCGCGCCCGGAAGTAGCGACGGATCTGATCCGCTACTATTTGCCGCCGGAGATTGTCACCCTGCTCGATCTGACTACCGTGCAGATTGCCAAAGACTCGTTTGTGGACAAAGAACTGCAAACGCATTTTTCCGATCTGCTCTATCAAGTGCGCACCCACGATGGCAATCCGGCCTATGTCTACACCCTCTTTGACCACAAGAGTTATAGCGATAGTGATGTCGCCTTTCAGTTATTGCGGTACAAGGCGCGCATCTGGGAACAGTTGCCCCGCCTGGACAAAAACAAGTTGCCGCCTATCGTTCCCGTGGTCTTTTATCATGGCGTGACCAGATGGATGGTTGATCCGGCCTTTGCGGCTCTCTTTCCGGAAGAAATGCCAGCGTCCCTACTTCCCTTTTTGCCCAATTTTCAGTATCATATCATTGATCTGTCAGGGTACAATGATGCGGAAATTCGTGGCGCCGTTCTTTTGCGGGTTACGCTGTTACTGTTTAAGTATGTGTTACGCGAAGATTTGCGCGAACATCTGGCAGATATATTGAATTTGCTGAATCAATTATCAGATCGTAGAACCGGCTTAGAGTACTTGGAGACTGCGTTACGCTATCTCTATCATGGCGCAAAAGCCGTAACTTTGGTTGATTTACGGCAGGCTGTTACGCACGTCTTTAACGAAGGAGGCGAAATCATGGCAACCATTGCAGAAGTGCTAGTTGAGCAAGGTCGCGCCGACGGCTTGCGCGAGGGCATTCTCGAAAGCATCGGTATCGTGTTGGAGCTAAAATTTGGTGCGCAAGGGTTGCAGTTGTTAGCCGAAATTCAACAAATTGCCGATGTCGATCTGCTGCGCCAGGTGCAAAGGAGTCTGCGTACTGTGGCGACGGTGGCGCAGGTGCGTGCGATTTATCAACCCACGTAAGGGCCGGTCTGTTGCTTCTGCTGCCTATACGGGCGAACTTCAGATGTTGGCGTTAAATGTGGGCCAAGTTTGGATCATCACGGATATAAGCTACTTTTTGGCCGAGGTAGGGCGCTGCTGGAAGTTTGTGCCAACGCCGAAGCAGGTGATAGGTGTGCGATGTTAATAAACGGCATTTATCAATTGCTTCACACCAGGCGGGTTGCCGAATTTCATTGACTGTTTCCACGTAAGGGACAACGCCAAAATCCCAAGCAGCACAGAGGCGCGCGATAAAATCAACTTGATCAGCCAGCGTGAACATTTCTTCCGGTGGATCGACATCGGGATACAGGGTTGTATCAAGCCACGGTTGCATGTAAAAATTCTTCCTTATACCAATTCCGTACTACTTCTGCTTGCGCTCGTTCTTCGCGGTTGCCAATGTGGTCTAATGGCCGGTACTGTTCGATCCGCTCCAAATGACCAGCGATGGCTAGCTTTGCCCGTGCTACATCAGTATCGTCATTGGTCAATGCTTGTCGTTGTTGCCATAGTTGCCAACATTGCATCGGTGTCGTCAACGCAGCTTCACAAACGGCATAAATATCACGAAAATCGCGTGGCGCACCCCGTTGGATAAGGGCGGTCATCTTACTTGCCAACAGATCAGTCAAGCTATCCATCTGCACATCTGTCCATTGCGCCCACAACGATGGGGTGAGCTGGGCAGAACGCTGGGCAATCTGAAAACTGAAAGCTTTCTTCTTCTGTTCTGTTGCCAACTCAATGCTGGTAACATCGCCAAAGGTGCGCAGTCGCACCTGTCCATGGTTTGCCAACACAGTGGTAAGTACATCAATCACCTGCTGGCGTTCTTGAGATGTCGTCGTCAACTGCCACCACGCATCGACATCATAGGTCGAGCGGTAATCCAGGTAATGCAGCAGTGCAAAGGCGCCGCCCAGGGAAATCTTGTCACCAAGCTGCTGATCGGCAAGCGCACGCAAACATAACTCGGCGTAATCGGGCAGATGGGTTGGGCGGACTGGCGTGCTTGGCGGCGCTTTCATTGTATACGTTTACTCTTGCTCCTATGTTGTCTCGGCATTTTGCGGATAATAGCGCTGAAACTGTTCCGCTACCAAAGGAATAATCGCCGACACCTGCGCCGGTGGGCGATGACAATCGGCCAGCAAACGCAGGCTGAAAAGCCAATCATCCCACACGCCGCGCCCCACATATTGTAATTCCGCATTAGTCATCATCGTTGACCAGACCGCCAACCCTTCGGGATCATCCAGCCCAGTGAGGATCAACGCCCGGCGTACATCATGTTCAACCAGGCGACCGGTCAGCAGACGCGCTTCTTTGGTGGCGTAGATGGTCAATGCCTGCTCAAACCACCGTTTGCTTTGGGCCAGTGCTTTGTCACCGGAGAAGGTGCGGTAGAGAATGCCCAACCCGATGCAGGCCCAGAGTGCATCTTCGGGGCGGACTTGCACCCGCTTTTCATAAAGCCGCCGCGCATCATCAAGCCTGCCCATGCGCAGGTAACAGTTGCCCAGGTTATTGTAGGCCGAGGACATTTTCGGGTCGAGCCGCATCGCCTTCTTAAAGAGTTCTTGGGCTTCCTGATAGCGCCCGACGCTGACATAGAAGTTGCCCAATTCGTTGAGCGCAACATCATCCTCAGGCTCCAGGGCCAACGCTTGGCGGAGATGCTGTTCCGCTTCCGGGAATTTGCCCCAGCGCAGATAAATCGACCCCATCGCCAGGGAAACATGGGATAGTTCCGGTTCCTGGGTTTGCAACCGTTGCAGCCACTCAATCGCTTTGGCATAGTCGCCGTTGTAGTCACACGCCAGCCCCATCGCAAAGAGCGCTTCTTTGCTGTGGGGATCAAAAATCAAGGCGCGCTGCGCATGTTCGACAGCTTTCGCTGGCGCACCGTTATGCGCTTGGGTCAACGCCAGCACAGAGTGAATCTTCGCCTGAAACTCGGCATTTTTCTCCGCTTCCGCCATCTTCAGCAGTTGTTGCCAGACATCCAGCGCCGGCGCAAAATCGCCCCGTTTCCAGTAGAGACCGGCCAGATCAACCAGCAATTTTCCTCGTTTGTTTTCGGTGGCGGGGTGGAAGGGTAAGCTAACCAACTCGCCCCGTTTGCGCTGTAACACATAATCGCTAATATCTTCACCGGAAGGGGTGGTCCGTTTACGCAAAGGGGGTCGTTGTGACTTGTTCGCGTTCATGAAAAGCTGCTTCTCCTACTTATATAATGGTTTCTGTACGCCCATTATACCGTAGCCAAAGTAGCTGTTGCAATCAGACAAGGCGGTTATTGGTCGCTAACGGCTTGTCGGCAAGGCAGGATTGCGGTATGATTGATGAATCGATTGTTGCGCAAGGAGGACGCCATGAACCAGAATGTCGTATTGACAAAACCAACTGAGAACGTTGCCCAACCCGTAAATGGACTGATTGCGGTGACGATGCAAGATCTGGAAGCGATGATTCGCTGTGTGGTTGAGGAAGCGGTCGATAAAGCTGTTCATAATGCTGTGCAGAAAGAATTCCAGCAGGCAAAGCTAGCCCAACCACTAACCATTGGCGAGGATTGGAGCCATGAAGGGCCGGACGATCCCGCAGGTGATGCCGAATTGCTGGCGGAAGCGCTAGTGGCAATGGAGGAATATAAGAAACACCCTAGTATTTGAGGTGTTGAGATCAATGAATGACCCAGAACTCACCCTCATCATTAATGCGGGTGGGAAAAGCCAGCGTATGGGTCAACCCAAAGCGCTGTTGTCCCTGCCGCCGACCAATACGCCTTTGTTACAGGTCATCTACCAGCGTCTGCAACAGCTTGCCCCACAGCACACTCTAGTCATTGCAAATGATCCCACGTTTCGGGCAAAAGTAACCTTGCCTGATGATGTTCGCTGGCTGCCCGATGCCTACCCTAACACCGGCCCACTGGGCGGGCTGGCAACCGGACTGGCAACCTGCGCTTCCTGGGCGATTTGCGTCGCCTGCGACCTGCCGCTGCTCAACCCGGCGCTCTTTGCCTATTTTTATACCCTTACCGTTGAGACCAATCCAGCCGGCGCCGAAGCGTGGGATGCGATTGTGCCACTGGTGAATGAATACCCCGAACCGCTCCATGCCCTCTATCACCGCCGCTGTTTGCCGGCGATCCTTGCCGCTCTGGCCAAGGGTGAATGGCGCGCCACCGCCTTTTTGCCGACCGTACGCGTCCGCTATGTCCACGAACCGGAACTCCGTCAATTTGACCCCGAACTCCGCTCCTTTTTTAACGCCAATACACCGGATGAATGGGCGCAGGTGGTCGCGTTAACACAACAACGGATGCGGACGGAAACCGATGGTTTTGCGGCAAAATAGCTGTACCTACAATCTCAGCCGCCCTAAATGAACATGGTGATTTCATCAATTTGCGCCCACAGCCGAATCATCCGTTGCCGTCCTCATCCGTTGTTGTGTTCCTTTGCCAGGTCATCCGTTGCCGTCCTCATCCGTTGTTGTGTTCCTTTGCCAGGTCATCCGTTGCCGTCCTCATCCGTGGTTGTGTTCCTTTGCCAGGTCATCCGTTCCTGTCTTCATCCGTGGTTGTGTTCTGATGTTCTAACCAGACTTGGCAACCGGCATAAAAAATGGTACTATATCATTTCAAGACAAGCAATTGGAGTCGGGAGGAGTGATGGCTGCACAAGTGGTGCAAAATTCAGGCGCGCATGATGCGGGCAGACAAAAGCGGGAGGCGCAAAACGGCAACGGGTATACCACCGACAGTCAGGCCGCGTTGCGCAAACGCGTCAGCGAACGGACGCCACCGGTGCGTGAACAAAACCCTGAATTGCTGCAATGGCGCGCGAACATCTTATTAGATGAGATGATGTTAGGCGCCGTTGACATCGCCGCCAGCGACACCATGCATCCCCCACCGCCCCCGGCGCGCCCGCCCCGTAATGCCAATGCGCCTACTGACCACCGCCCGGAAATGCCGCCTAGCCGCCCACAACCAGCGCACCCCACGGGGTATGGCAAGGGCGCCGATGACGATGACCGCGTGGATGAGCTGCCGTCTACAGTTGCCGCCCAACCGGCGCCCAGCGATCCGCAAGACGAATGGCTGCGCCCCTCCTGGCACTTTGCCGAACCGACAGCGCCTACCCCGCCGCCGTCATCACCGCCGCCGCAACCCATGACGCCGGCGGCCCGCGCGACATCTTTGCAAGAACATACGCGCTACCATCAAACTGCGCCCGCAAGCGCCGCCGGCAGTGTTCGCACGACGCCACAACCTACCGCCCCGGATATGCGCACGACAGCCATTGGTGCGCCGGCGCCACGGCCAACGCCCACGACGACCAAAAGCGCGGGCGGGGCAAATACAGCCGGCGGTAATCACACAGAACAGTGGGTTTATGCCGCGGAACAACGCTATCAACAGATCGCCGCCCGTCACCAAGCGCCACCGGCGAACGGCCAGAATGGCGGCATGGGCGGGAGTGCGGCGCCGTGGACAGATCCGGTTGATGCACTCTTTGATAACTTTGCCGGCGAGTATGGTTACAACAACGGCGCCAAGACACGCACAAATCAGTCGATACGCCGCTCCAACTTGCTGCCGCGCATATCTAACCTAGACCCGCGCACGTTGCAACAAGAGATGGTCTTGCTCCAAACCGAGATTGAACAAGCGTTGCCAACCGGGCATGAGTCACGGGAACGGGCGCTGCGCTTGCTGCAAAAGGCCTATACGATTCTGCACGATGATCCATCACGGTCGGCGGAAGTCGATTACTATCTGCAACAAGTGCGCACCATCAGCCACCGAGTGCAGGAGACGTTGCACTGGTCTACACTCTATCATAGCCGTTTAAATCTGTACTTGTCGGCATGGACGGTGTTAAGTCTGATCGCCATTACGGCGCGCTATCTCTATTACGACGGGCTGGCCACGACGATTGCTAACCTGAGCAATCTTGACCTGGCGACCGGTTCGTTGTTCCCTTATAATTTGCTCACCCTCTTGACGGCCTTCTTTGGGGGTGCGCTAGGGGGCGCGCTCGGCGCATTTGTCAATCTGCGCTATTCGACCCAAAGTAAGCAAGGCTTTTTTGACCGGAAATATAGCCTGCGCGGCTTGATCCTGCCCTTGATCGGCGGGATTGTTGGGCTATTGCTCTGTCTCTGCTTTGGCTTGATTTACTACCTGTTTGGTGTCGATCCGGCGGCGAATTTGCTGCTCGGCGCCTTGCCGGCCTTGTTGGCTTTGGGCTTTGGCATTGCACAGGAATTGATTTACGGTACGCTGCAGTAAAGTCTGTTTTCCATTTGCCCCATGATCTATGTTGAACTGATCGTCAACCGTCCGATTCGCCGCACCTTCCGGCCAGCAGAAGCGCCACCGCCGCTTGATCCGGTCGCTGATGATCCTTTTGCCGACAGCGCGGCTGAACAGGCCGTCACTGCTCATTTCGATACCTTTCACTATCATGTGCCGGTGGAGCTGGAAACCGTCATTCAGCCCGGCCATCTGGTTTGGGCACCCTTTGGCGGACAGCAGGTGCAGGGTATTGTCGTCTGTCTTGCCGATTCTGCACCGGTGCAGACACGGGCAATCTTGCGGCTGGCGCGGCCGGAACCGGTCTTGAGCCAGGCGCAAGTCTTATTAGCAATGTGGATTGCCACCTACTATGTCACGCCGGTGGCTGAGGCAATTAAACTCTTTCTGCCGCCAGGGTTGTTAAGCAAAGAGGATGGGCGACCGGCGGTGCGCGCCAAACGCGAATGGCAGATCGCCTTGGCGGTCGCCCCTGATGAAATTGCCGACAAAATTGCACCTTTGATCCGTCACACGCCGCAAAGCCGGATTTTGGATTGGTTTTTAGCCAATACTGATAGCGCTTTTTCCGAACGGGAATTGCGTACCTGCTGTCAGTTGTCAACCCTGACGCCGCTGCACACGCTGCTCGCCGAAGGCGTTTTGGGGCAACACGGGGAATGGATTGCCTTAGCGATTCCGCCGGAGCAGGCCGCAGAACGGCGACAGGAAGCGCAGGGCGTCGCCAAATATCTCGCCGTGTTGACTGCATTGCGCAATGCGGCGCCGCTTTGGAAAAGCGAACTTCATGCGTGTACTGAAGTAAGTCTCAACCTCCTGCGCACCCTGCAGAAGGCCGGACTGATCACGATGACGGAGCAAGTGCGCTTTCGTGACCCGCTAGGGGGCCGCTCTTATGCCCAAACTACCCCGCCGCCGCTGACGGCCGAGCAGTTACAAGTTTGGAACACTATTTTAATGCACTGTTTTCCGCCGCCGACAGCACGCGGTCAAAGCGCCAAGCGCACGGTCACGCCGGCTCATTTTCTCTTGCATGGCGTCACGGGGAGCGGCAAAACGGAGATTTACTTGCATACTATCGGCGCCATGTTGGCCTGCAACCGCCAGGCGATTGTGCTGGTGCCGGAGATTGCCCTGACACCGCAGACGGTCGCCCGCTTTGCCGGGCGTTTCCCTGGTCGTGTGACTGTCATCCATTCCGGGTTGAGCGCTGGGGAACGCTTTGATGTATGGCGTCACATCCGGGAAGGCGCCTTTGATGTGGTGATCGGCCCCCGCAGCGCGCTTTTTGCCCCGTTGCCCCGCTTGGGCTTGATCATCATTGACGAGGAACATGAAAGTTCGTACAAACAGAATGCCGAGGAATGGGGCAGCTTTACCGTCTTTTATGATGCCCGCACCATTGCCCGCCAACTGGCGACGTTGACCCAAAGCGTTCTGATCCTGGGCAGTGCGACGCCTAGCTTGGAAAGCTACACGGCAGCAATGAATGGCGAGTTGCAGTTGTTGGAACTGGCGCGCCGTGTCATGGGGCACCAGTCAAGCAATGGTTCGTCAACGACCGGCAGTGCGCTCTATGCCGAAATGCCGCCGGTTGAAATTGTCGATATGCGGCAGGAGTTGCGCGCCGGTCATCGCAGTATCTTCAGCCGCAGTTTATTATCAGAACTGCACGCAACGTTGGATGCCGGTGAGCAGGCGATTATCTTTCTCAATCGCCGCGGCACGCGCACCTTTGTCATGTGCCGAGATTGCGGTGATGTGCAGCGCTGCAGCCGTTGTGATGTGCCGCTGACCTACCATGAGAATGCCGAACTGTTGATCTGCCACCACTGCAATCAGCGCTATCCGATTCCGCAGCTCTGCCCCCAGTGCCAGAGTAAGCGGATCAAGTATTTCGGCAGCGGCACCCAGCGGATTGAAGAGACGATCAAAGAGATCGCTCCTCATGCCCGCCTCCTGCGTTGGGATGCGGACACGGCTACCGGTAAAGGAAGCCACGAAGAAATCTTGCGGCGGTTTGCGGCTCATGAAGCTGACATTTTGGTCGGTACGCAAATGATTGCCAAAGGGTTGGATTTTCCGCTGGTCACCTTGGTTGGGGTGGTGGCGGCGGATGTGGGGCTTTATCTGCCTGACTTTCGCAGTAGTGAGCGGACTTTTCAGCTATTAACCCAAGTGGCTGGCCGCGCCGGGCGCAGTGTGCATGGTGGCCGAGTCGTCTTTCAAACCTACAACCCGGAGCATTACGCCATTCAAGCCGCGGCGCAACATGACTATCAAGGCTTCTACCAGCGGGAAGTCGGTTTCCGCCAAACGCATGGCTATCCGCCGATCCGCCGGCTGGCCCGCTTGGTCTACTGGGATAAGAAATTAGAAAAAGCGCAGGCCGCCAGTGAACTCATGGCGGCAACATTGCGCCAACGCTTGCAAGAGATGGGCATTGCCGGCGAAGCGGTCACTGTGATCGGGCCGGCGCCGGCCTTCTTTGCCCGCTACCGTAGTTTTTACCGCTGGCAGGTGCTCTTGCGGGCGCCCGATCCGGCCCAAGTTTTACACACGATTGCGATCCCCTTCGGTTGGCGAGTTGATATTGACCCCATGTCCATGTTATGATACTATCTATGAGCAAGGCAAAGCAGCAACTATCCCTCGTCGAGACAACAACATCGGCGCCATCGACGCCGGCTACGGCGGCGCAACGACAATGGTTGACCCTCAAAGACGCCAGTGATTTTTTGGGCGTTCACTTTACCACGTTGCGCAGTTGGGCTGACAATGGTGAAATTCAGGTCTTCCGCACGCCGGGCGGTCATCGGCGTTTTAGTGTGGCGGACCTACGTCGTTTTCTGGATGAGCGGGTTGGGCGGCTCTCTACCACCGATCACGAGAATGTGATCAACGCCGTGGTGCGACATGTTCAGCAGGAGATGACTCGTCTACCGCGGGAAGAGGTGCGCTGGCATTATTCGCTGGATGATCAGGCCAGTACGCGGCGGCGTCAACGGGGGCAACAGCTTTTTGCGCTGGCCCTTTCCTTTGTCTTAAAACCTGCGTTGCGCTCGCGTTTATTGGAAGAAGGACGTAAACTGGGGTTGGAGTACGGTCAGGAAGCGCACGCCAGTAACATCAGTTTGGCCGACGCCGGCCGCGCGGTCCGTTTCTTCCGCAATCAGTTGCTCCAGGCCGTGCGCGCCGAGGGGGCGCCCGATCTGTTGGATGCAGATGATTTACGGATTCAACAGCAGATCGATCTCTTTTTGGATGAAGTGCTTTACGCGGTGTTGAGCGGCTATGATCAGCCAACGCCAATTGAAGTTTGATGATTTACCGATTTGCTGCTATGATAATGGCGGCTTGCTTCTACACAAAGCTGTAAAATAGCAGAAGAGCAGGTTGCAGAATTGCCAAAAGCCTGTTATACTGAAGCCCCCCGCAGAGAGTCGATTTTCTGCGTTTTGCATTTACCACTTTTCGGTATATAATCCGTTGTACTGCAGGTTCGCCTTGCGAATTCTGTACAAATAAAATCTTACCACCAAATTCTGTAAGCAGTAACCACAAAGGGAGGATTCTATGCACAACCGAAAGATGTGGGCGTTGTCCCTCGTGCTCGTTTTGGTCCTGGCCAGTTTGTCTGCCTGTGCCGCGGGTGAAGCAACCGCGAATCAGTGTGAACCCGAAATCAGCACCGAACTTGCGTTGGAAGCGCAAAATGCGGGCATGGCTGGTCTGGCCGCCGGTTCGGTCACTTGGAACGAAAGCCATCTGAGCAGCTTCCTGACTGTTCTTCTGCAACAAAACACGGGCAGCAACTTCCCGGTTGATGCCATTCATGCTTGTGTTGAACCAGGTGGCAATATCGCCCTGCATGTTCAGTTGAAGGATGATGTGCTGTTGGGCAGTGACGCGCTCTCCGTCGCCGGCACGATTGGCGTGACCGATGGCGCCGTCACCGTTGATCTGACCGAAATTTCGGGCAATGGCTTCGTGGGTTCTAGCGCCCTGTTGGCCCCGATCAACGCCCAGGTCAATGCTGCGTTGGCCGGCGCGGTTGCTGGTTTACCAGTGAGTGTCGAAACCACCGATGATAGTCTGACGATCAGCATGGGTGGTATGTAATCGCTCTTATTTCCCTGCACTTACCAACCGTTACGCTTGCTGTAACGCGGATCAGGTAAACGGTCTGTTTTCTGCTTATCACGCAAACAAACGTTGCCGGCGATTCGCCAGAACATAAGCATATCTCGGTAGAAAAGCCTGAAGGTCATTCCTTCAGGCTTTTTCTTGGTGTTGATAATAACTTTTTGCCAAAAGACGACTACGCGATTTGACCCGCCCCCAGCGGTTATGATACACTTAGCGTTCGTGGGCGATTTGCCGCGTCAGTTGTTGTTTCTTGACTTATTGATAAATTATCTGGCGCCGCCGATATGTTGTGAAATCGCTGGGTGGTCGTCAGTTTGAATGTGTTTTGCACGTAGTTGTTTCGTAATAGTTTCGTAATGTAAGTCATTTTGTAATATAAAATTTGCACAGTGAAATTTGTGCAATGAAATTTGTGCAGTGAAATTTGTGCAGTAAAGTTTATCGAAGTAAAGCGCTGCTTGCATAGTACGGAGGATTCTTTTGCCAACGATTAACCAGTTGGTCCGCAAAGGACGCAAAGATTTAGCTAAGAAAGAAAAGGCGCCTGCCCTGCGTTTCACCAAGAATACGTTGACGGGCAAGACCAATCGCATGAAAAAGGGCAATCCGATGAAGCGCGGCGTCTGCACCAATGTGCGCACGACGACGCCCAAGAAGCCCAACTCGGCGCTGCGCAAAATTGCGCGCGTCCGCTTGACGAATGGCATCGAAGTGACGGCTTACATTCCCGGCGAAGGTCACAACCTGCAAGAGCATAGCGTTGTGCTGGTGCGCGGCGGTCGTGTGAAGGACCTGCCTGGTGTACGCTATCACATTGTCCGTGGCGCGCTCGATAGCACCGGTGTTGACAAGCGCAAACGTGGTCGCAGCAAATACGGCACCAAGCGCCCCAAGAAATAAGTTTTAGAGCTTACTTTCTGACCATTTAAAGTTGTTATTATATATTCAGTAGATTGCAACACAGCCAAAGTAGACTAGCTCGACGCTGGACTACGCGGCTAAACGGCTGCGGACTACGAAGATTGAAACGCTGTTTGCGGAGAAAAAGAGATGCGCAGAAATCGTGCTGAACGACGGTCAGTGACACCAGACCCACGCTACAATAGCGAAGTGGTTGCCAAGTTCGTCAATAACGTGATGGAACGGGGCAAGAAGAGTTTGGCGGCGCGGATTGTTTATGATGCTTTCGGCTTGGTCGAAGAGCGCACCAAGCGCCCGGCAATGGAAGTTTTTGAAGAAGCGCTCAAGAATGCCACCCCGTTGGTCGAAGTGAAGCCCCGTCGCGTCGGTGGCGCCACCTATCAGATCCCGGTGGAGATTAGCTCATCCCGCCGCATGGCTCTGGCCATGCGTTGGTTGATTGATAATGCTCGTGGCCGCAGTGGCCGTGATATGGCTGCCCGTTTGGCTGGTGAGCTTTTGGACACGGCGCGCAACGAAGGCGCGACCGTAAAGAAGCGAGAAGATACTCATCGCATGGCTGAAGCCAACCAGGCCTTCGCACACTTCCGCTACTAGGCGGATAGCTAGTAGTTTCCAAAGCGCTCATCGAATGAAAAGCGTTGATAATACTTAATGGAAAACACTTAATCATTAAGTGTTTTCCATTAAGTATTCGGTGGGCCTTATACTTAGGTGCGGCGCCTATTCCACATCCCAATTACCCGCTTGGTGCTGTCATCGGCTAGTGCCAGTTGTTTTTGCCGATGCAGCCGACCTTGCCGGTTTGGAAGTCCCTGTGGCGGACAGGCGTCGTTTTATTTTGTCTAAAAGCAGCCGCTCGCTTGCAGCCGGTCATCAGGAACCTGGCTAGTGCGGCTGTGAGCGGGATTAATAGTTACTTCTAAAACATAAGGTTATTGATATGGCTGATAAAACAATTGATTATCCGATTGAGCGAACCCGTAATATCGGGATTATCGCCCACATTGATGCGGGCAAAACTACGACCACGGAACGTATTCTGTTCTATTCCGGGCGCATTCACCGTATGGGTGAAGTGCATGAAGGCACGGCTGTCACCGACTGGATGGTGCAGGAGCGCGAGCGCGGTATTACCATCACCGCCGCCGCCATCACCACCACTTGGACGGATCGCGTCACCGGTGAAGATTGTCAGATTAATATTATTGACACCCCTGGTCACATTGACTTCACCGCCGAAGTGCAGCGTAGTTTGCGTGTACTTGACGGTGGTGTGGTCGTCTTTGATGCCGTCGCCGGTGTCGAGCCGCAATCCGAAACGGTGTGGCGCCAGGCCGATCGCTACAAAGTGCCGCGCATCTGCTTTGTCAACAAGATGGATCGCATCGGCGCCAGCTTTGAGCGCACCTGCGAAATGATTGTGGATCGCCTGGGTGTGAAGCCGCTGTTGGTGCAGTTGCCATTGGGCAAAGAGGACACCTTTAAAGGCGTCATCGATCTGCTGACGATGCAAGCATTGGTCTTCACCGACCAACTGGGCGCTTCGCCAACGGTGACGGCGATTCCGGCTGAGTTTCTCGAGGCTGCCGAAGCCGCCCGCGCCGATACCATTGAGCGTATTGCCGAGACTGACGAAGAACTCATTGTGAAGTTCTTGGATGGGGAAGAGATTACCCCTGAGGAACTCTATAAAGCCCTGCGCAACGCGGTCACCAACAACAAACTGGTGCCGGTTTTGTGTGGGACGGCGCTGCGCAACAAAGGGGTGCAACCCTTACTGGATGCCGTTGTGCGCTACCTGCCCAGCCCGATTGATGTGCCGCCGGTGCAAGGCATCGACCCGGATGATGCTGAGGTCGTCTTGGAACGTAAGCCGTCGGTCAACGAACCTTTCTCGGCGCTGGTCTTCAAGATTATGACCGACCCCTTCATCGGGCGGCTGGCCTATGTTCGTGTCTACTCCGGGCGGCTGGAAGCTGGTTCGACGGTCTACAACTCGAACAACAAGCGCCGTGAGCGTATTGGTCGCCTGGTGCAGATGCACGCCGATAAGCGCGAAGAGATCGACGCTTGCGATGCCGGTGATATTGCCGCCGTTGTGGGGTTGAAGCAGACCTTTACTGGTGAAACGCTCTGTGACCCCAACAACGAGATTCTGCTCGAAAAGATCGAATTCCCCGAACCGGTTATCAAGATGGCCGTCGAGCCGAAGTCGAAGGGCGATCAGGACAAGCTGACCGAAGCGCTGATCAAGCTGGCCGAAGAAGATCCGACCTTCCGCGTCAACTACGACAACCAGACCGGCCAGACGGTTATCGCCGGTATGGGTGAGTTGCACCTGGACATTATTATCGACCGCGTGAAGCGTGAGTTCCGGGTTCAATGTAACGTCGGCGCGCCGCAGGTGGCCTATCGCGAAACGATCACCAAGCCGATCAAGATCGAAGGGCGCTTTGTGCGCCAATCCGGTGGTCGCGGTCAGTTCGGCCATGTCTGGCTGGAACTTGAGCCGAATACGCCCGGCGCCGGCTTTGTCTTTGAAGATCAGATCGTCGGTGGCGTGGTGCCGAAAGAGTACATTCCCGCCGTGCAGAAGGGCGTCGTCGAAGCGATGGAGAGTGGCGTTCTCGCCGGCTATCCGGTGGTAGATGTCAAGGTTGCCCTGATCGACGGCAGCTACCACGAAGTGGACTCGAGCGAAATGGCCTTCAAGATCGCCGGTAGCATGGCCTTCAAGGATGGTTGCCAGAAGGCCGGCCCCATTCTCTTGGAGCCGATGATGCAGGTCGAAGCAGTCGTACCGGAAGATTATGTCGGTGATGTGGTCGGCGACTTCTCCAGCCGCCGCGGCAACATTGCCGGCATGGAAAGCCGGGGCAACGTCCAGGCGATCAAGGCGTTGGTGCCGTTGAGCGAAATGTTTGGCTATGCCACTGCGCTGCGCTCTACCACCAGCGGTCGCGGCAACTTCTCCATGGAATTTGCCCATTATGCACCGGTGCCGAATTCGGTGGCGGAAAAGGTTTTGAAGAACAAGTCGTAACCCAAAACCTGACAGGCTTACCAAACTTGTCAGGTTTTCGTGGAAATTCTGTTTGTTTCACGAGTCGTGAAATTTGCAATAATGCGCATAGTGAGGGTACAATAGGCAAGTTGCGTCAGGAGACAAAAATTTATCCGTGTATTTTATGGTTGTCTCGCTGGACAACGCCGGCCTTTTGTAATGCTGTGCCATCGCGAATCGTTTGACAATCACGGCTTGAACGAACGATAACTCGCAGTTTTCGCCGATGTGCATCCGGCAAAAACTGGATAAAAAAGTTTTATTGGCACCGCCAAAGCGCGCTTTGGCGGTGCAGTATTGCCTGGTGTCAATGATTTTGCAAGAAAAATAGCCGTTTACGCTGGCAACGCTGATTGTAACTCGGTCTATTGTTACGCTATCAATAGTAACGCGATAAGAACACAAAAGCAGTTTGGTTTATTGTTATTACACGGAAGGATAGAGTGTTATGTCCAAGGCGGTATTTGAGCGCAAGAAACCCCACGTGAACGTGGGCACCATTGGTCATATTGATCATGGCAAGACATCGTTGACCGCAGCGATTACCAAGACCTTAGCGATGAAAGGGTGGGCTGATTTCCGC
>QWII01000056.1 GCA_021405325.1 Caldilinea sp. CFX5
TAATGGCGTTATACGAAATGTAGCACCCTGATTTGCTTGGGGTTCATCGAGGGTTAACGAATAGCCAACTTTCGACAACACGTCACGAGCAATAAATAAACCCAGTCCACGACCGCCTGGTTTTCGAGTAAATCCTTGGTCAAAGATTGCATCGCGATCACGAATAGATATACCAGGTCCTGTGTCTGACACAATAAATTGATCCCCCTCAACATTCAAGCGAATAATGCGAGGATGTTTGTAGTCTTGGAGCCAGTAAATTGCGTTATCCACTAAATTGACGAATACCGGATAAATAGTCGATGGATAGCCAATGATTTTATACGTGCCGAATGCAGCACCAGGTTCAATTGTAATCTCATGTTTAGCTAAACGTATCCGAAAAAGATCGAGTAAGTAAGTAGCAATATCATTGCCAGAAAACTCAATTTTAGTTCGATACAGCCGTCGATGGAGTGGTGTAAATAAAGTTAAATATCCGTCTAAATGATCAAAATTTGCCCGTAGCTCTTGATAAATAACCTTTAAGCGTTCATTCGCATCGGCCCATGCTTTCAATCTACGTAATGCGGTTCTGATAGCTTCAACCGTATGTGTAAATTCATGATTAATGACTTCAATAGCCATTCCAAGTTGTACCAGTTCCAAATCTGTATCAGCACGTTCTCGCAGTGCAAGAACTTCCTCTTCTAAAGCCGCTGTCATGTCCGCTGTTTGTACAACTCCAACATTTTCGTCTTCAGCCCATTGCACATCAATTAGCTGTGTTGCTAATGTTCGTAAGGCTTGCCGTAATTTTTCAGCAGTTACTAGAAGATTTTCCTCTACTGCAATTCGCTGTTCTATAATATTAGCTTCATCCGCTTTTACCACATCAATTTGATTTACCTCATTAAACGATGCGGAAACAGCGTCATTAAACTCCGACTCAACCCGTTTGAGTATGCTAACAACCTTTTCTGTAGTGCTATCAATCGCTCGGCGAACCGATTGTACTTCCTTATTTATTTCTTGACGCGCATCCGCGGCAGCAGTTTCAAGTGCTTTGCGTATACGTCCTCGTTGATCTATCGCAACCGATCCCAATATAACTGCTTCTTGGAAAACAGTCTCTATACGGTTCATGCCTTGCTGGAAAGCTTCCCGCTCAAGTTTATCAATTTCTTGGGTATACGCGCTATATTGACGACGAAGTTCTGGAGTTAGACCTAAACCTGGTGGCACATTTACGCGAAACTGCTCTCTCAAGTTGCGTATTTTCTGCTTAGCAATTGTTTCAATTTCAGATAATTGATTATCGACATCTTCTTTGCGTGCGTCTAAAACTATTGATTCCATGGCTTTAGTTGCATCAGAAACAATAGATTCAACTTGTTGGCGAGGAGCCACCTCACCCAGGTTTTGAAAAGCTCGATCTAAGTGCTGTTCAAATGCTGCACGCGAGCTACGTGCTATCGCATCACGCTGTTTCATAGCAGTACGTAGTTTGTTTAACTCAGAACGGCGTGTGAAAAATACATCACTTTGTTCACCTTTATCACGGAAAAAGGAAGCTGCAACTTGAATAAAGAAATTTTTCAATATATCGCGAAATTGACGATAAGCTTTATTATCTCGAAAGCCTTCACGGCCAGCTTTCTCACTTAAATTCTCGTTATGCTTGTGCGAAATACTGATAGCACCAAACATACGTCGGTAAGAAAAAAAGTAACGCCCTAGGTTTTGACTTCGGCGCTTTTCAATATCTAGCCAATCAAAATCACTATCTCCATATGGCAAAATTCGCAAATTATCACGATAAATATAAAGTCCACCGTATTTATCTAGCTTTTTTCCTATCCGAAGGAAGTCATCTTTGGGCAAAGTGCTATCTTTACCGTCACCTGCTACGTAACCAATTTCTATACTAAATGGGCCACAATCAGTAATTCTCCTATTTGATTTCGACCATCTAATGATTTCATTCATAAATTCAGTTCCATAGATGCTAATGGTACCGGTAAAGCACCCATAATCATCAAATGTTCCGTTGATGTAATGATCGGCATTGATATAATTTTCGGGTGTGAAAAATTCGGAAGCTTCTAGAATGTCCTTATAAATTTCAGAAAAATTGTGATAACGGAATGCTGTTTTAATGACAGGTGGAGCGTGATTAGGTGTCATTGTATTCGTGAAACCTAGGAGTGTCTTAACCATTGATGAAGAATTTTCTTTAGCTGCACTATCATTTTTGTCAGACTCCTCAATGTCAGCAACTAAAGTTTCATTATAAGTGGGTGAAATATAAAAGTGGGTTCCATGTCCATTTACAGATAAACCAGGTCCAAGGAGATAACGATCAAAGCGAATCGGATCAATATTGAAACTTAGTAAGTCTTTTTCTATGGCAGTGCGACGTACATCTCCAGCAAATGGCGCGAGATTCTCCAGATTTTGTCGCACTTCCTCAATCATACCACTGATATCTGCAGATGTTGGAAGAGTCCCGCCGGGAAAAGTACGCACTGGTATATGAATGCGGTCAAGATCAACACCAGGAATTTCAAAGAAACCCCAGTGGATAAATGCGGCGATTAAGTCAGTAAGTTCTGTCGAACGTTTAGCGCGAGTTAGTAACAGTACTTGAGGTCCAATAGCGGCGATAGCTAGACGTCCAATCCCCTTTTCACCCATAATAGGTCGCAACGGCTTTGTTGTATCAGAAGGCGGTTGACGGCCTGCTTCTCTTAACTTACTCTCCGTTCCAATTGTAAGCCAACGGCTCTCTACATCATCTAGACTCATACCCAGGCCATCATCTCGCAATAAAAACAAATCCATTTGCCGAAAATAATCTACCTCAACCCGATCAGCATATGCATCATGCGCATTTTTGAATAATTCACTAATCGCCGTTGGGACGCCGGCAATTTGCTGGCGTCCCAACATATCAAGTGCACGTGCACGCGCTTTAAAGACTGCCATATTTACTCGTGACCTTATCCTTGCTGAAATATTGAGTCCATATCATTTGCTGCGTGATCTAGTAATAACTGCTTAGGTAGCGTATTTTGTTCAAGTGTATGGCTGCCTAGCTGATATTTGATTTGTTCCCATAAACCGCTTTTGTTCCATCTGCGGTAATAGTACATCAAATTAGTACCTTGTGGAAAGACAGGTGGTAGTCTGTGTATAGATTGCTCCGTAGCTTCCCAAAAGCGCAACCCATTGATAGTGTCCCGTAAACTTACACTTCGGCGTCGTCCTGGTCCTTCCTGTATAAGAGGCAGTAATGGCTTAACTGCTTCCCACTGATGTTCCGTAAGGTCTGTTGGGAAGCGTCGGAGACGGTGATTATATATGTAAGCTTTAACCTCTAGTGCATGTCGTCTTATAAACTGAGGCGGTAACGCATTTCCGATAAGCAGTGCTGCTGGATAACGACCACGTTCGAGCGAGATATAATATGTTGATGAGAAAGATTGTAGAAGCGCAGCTTCGCGTAATGTAATTGCGCGGTCTTCCTCTGGATGGAGAAAGCGACCCTTTGATGGATTTATGCAACCGCCTGTAATCGTGGGAGATATGCTATCCCATGCCATTCGACCGTATATATCTGTAAAACCAGATGTCTTCTTGTGACAGTCTAGCTGATGTTCCAACCCTAATGCAAACCGACTTCCCCCATCTTTAGGTATGCGTTTAATACGTTCCATAACTTCAGTCGTGTGTGAAGCTAACGTATCGTGAAGTAAATCACCGCTTTGCCCGGCGGGAGCTAAGTTGCCAATTGCAGAACGAACGGTTTCTCGTCTTTCCTCCGATTTAGCAAACTGGATACAGCCGAAACGTCCTGTTAGTAAGAGCATCCGCTTACGACGTTGGGGAACTCCATAATCAGCAGCATCTAATACTTTTACAATATTATTATTGACAGTATATCCAAGTTCAGCCAGAAGCTTTTTGAAGAGAGTTAACCGCTGATCCGTTGCTAATGCTGGCACATTCTCTAACATAATGGCTTTGGGTTTTAGTTCTCGTACAAAGAGAAGAAATCGAAACAGAAGTTCATTGTTGGGATCGTCGATTGCCTTTTTACCGCGCAGAGTACGAATTGAAGAAAAGCCTTGACACGGTGGACATCCTGCCAAAAGGTCAAGTTCCCCTGTTTGTAATCCTAATTGTCGTTTAAGAAGACGAGGATGTAATGATCTGATGTCTATATCCCACACCTTAACTTCAGGGTGATTAACTTTGTATGTTTGAACTGACAGAATATCTTTTTCTACAGCCCCAATAACTTTAAAGCCAGCATCTTTCAAGCCTTGTGTTAAGCCTCCACATCCAGAGAATAAATCTACTGCTGTAGGGTTGTAAGCAACAGTGGAAAGTATCATAGGGTCTTCAAAAATGATTCTAGATAGATTAAAGCTGCTTCTCGCGCCTGTAGCCCTCAATAAGGAAAGAAATTGGCGAAGTAAGTTGAAGTATAACATAGGTTCAGAAATTTTGTAAAGTGTTTTGAACTGGTGAAGATTTAGCACTCCTTGCTTTCTGCCACTATCGTTTCTGCGTACAACATTTGGTTTCGAGGTTTATTTAGTTGCTCCGTTGTCCACATCCTCTGGACTGCCGCGTACTAACAACGCGTCTAGATCCTCTTGCTTCACTCGCCGTTGATGCGTCCCAGCCAGATAATAGAACGGCAACCGTCCATCCTTCATGTAGGTATAGAGCGTCCCCTTAGAAACGCTTAGATAGGTGCAGGCGTCGGCTACACTGAGCCAACGTGAACTTTGCTGCTTATCTTTCATGAAATTATTGAACCAGTTTAAACTGTATTTGACTATTCTAGAAAAATATTAGATAATGAGAGCAGAACGCGCAAAGTCAAATCAAACAGGGTGAGCAACTGAAAGAGCAGTTGCCCAACCCTCAAACCGCCGACACTGACACAGGCAGCGCGGCGGCCTGACCTCTATTGTACTTGAGTCATGGTCGAAATGCCAGTGTCCGTAGGCGGCGCCGGCATTTTTTTATCGGCAATCTCAACACAGGAGGGATTTGATCATGACTGTTTGGCAAGTTGTCGCCTTATTGGAAGCTAGGCGCGCCAAGGTGCGCTCTGAAATCACCGAGTTGCAGGGAGAAGGAGTGGCGGTCGTTGTTGACGCCGATTCGCTCTTTCTCTGCGAGTTGCTTGGTCTCGTCGTGGATTTGGAATCTGGACAAGTTCTCAACGTTGTCCCAGATGACCGCTTCACCATTCCAGCAACCGCAAGCGTAGGGCCAAACTTGCAGCCAAGTGAGGTGACTGTATGACCCAAAACGCCCTCATTTATCTCCGTGTCAGTTCGGAGGAACAAGCCAAAGGCTATTCGCTACAGACCCAACTGCAACAATGTCAGCAGTACGCTGCCCAACATGCGTACACTGTTCTCTCGGTCATTGAGGATCGTCAGACCGGCGAAGAGTTGGATCGACCGGGGTTGATGACGCTCTTTGATTTTGTGGCGACGAAGACTGTTCACGCCGTCATTACCTGTGACCCGGATCGTCTCTCCCGTGGTGGCCCGGCCCATCATGCCATCATCCAGATGCTGCTTGCCAAACATGGCGCCAAGGTTGAGTATGTTTTCAGTGAGTACGTCAAGGCTTCACTTGGTATTGTGCTAGATGACACCGCCAAGCAAAATCTGGCCTGGTACGAAAACCAACAGCGCCGGGCGCGCTCTTTGCAAGGTAAACTGGATGTAGCAAAAACCGGTAAGGTGATGATCGGGGCGCGTCCACCGTATGGCTACCAGTATCGGGATGGGGAACTTGTGCTGGATGATGAAGAAGCAGCTATTGTACAGCGGGTCTATCGTTGGCTCTTGGCCGGTGAATCAACCTGTACAATTGCTAAGAAATTGACGGTGGAAGGCGTACCGACGCGCGGTGACAAAACTAGCTTTACGACTAAGCGTAATGGATATGCCATCTGGCATCCTTCCTCGGTGCGGAAAATTTTGCACAACGAGACCTACACCGGCGTCTGGTATTACAACAAAACCAAATCCCAGCGGGCGAATCGGAAGCTGAAACAGACGGCGCGGCCAATGACGGAACAGGTTGCAATTCCCGTGCCGGCCATCATTGATCGTGCGACCTATGAAGCCGCGCAAAAACAGCTTGTTGAGAATCAGGCCAAATTACAACGAACGACCAAACATGAGTATTTGTTACAAGGGCTGGTTTACTGTGCCTGTGGCCTTTGTTGTGCTTGTAAACACCGGCGTGAACTCCGCTACTATCGTTGCCCTGTAAAGGGTGGTCAATACTGGAAGCGTACTTGTCAGACGCGTTTTGGCGTGAGAGTAGAGCGCTTGGATGCGTTGGTTTGGGGGGCGGTGACAACGTTATTTTCTGATGCTCAGAACTTGCGACAGCAAATTAAGCGCCAACGACAAGGGCAACAAACCAATTCGGCTTTCGCCCAGGAACAACTCGAAGCAATTGCCGCCGCCAAACTTGATACCGAACGTCGAATCGGCGTCTTGCTCGATCAGATTCTGGACGACGAATTTCCGCGTTCGATTATTGAAGAGCGCAAGCAACTGCTCTTCAACAAGCTAAAGCAGTTGGAGAGCGAGGAGGCCAAGACGAACGTCAAACTATCAGCCATGTTGGTCACGCCTGAGCAAGAACAAACATTACTGGCTCTTGCGGCAACAGCGCCCGATAGTTTGGAGAAGCTGAGTTTTGCCGAGAAGAAGGAGCTTTTACGGGTATTGCAGCTTCGTGTTACGGTGGTTGACAAACAACAGGTCATACTCTCGATCTTGGGCGCACAAGAGGAAGCAACTCGTATTCCCTGATTCCCTGCGCACAAGCCGGTCATACCTCCGGGAAGGGGCCGAAAACTTCTTGGTTGACAGGACGACAATTGGCCCCTTCCCGGAGGTATGACCTCTCTTCACACGTAATCATTGCCTTATGTTTATCAGGTCATTGTGATTGGGCGGTATTGTAACGCTTCGGCCAAATGGGTGACTTCGATCTGCTCTTTGCCCGCCAGATCGGCAATGGTACGGCTAAGTTTTAGCACACGATGATACGCGCGTGCGCTGAGATTCATTTGTTGCATCGCCGCACGCATGAGGTTTTTACCAGCCTCATCCAGTTGACAGAATTGCTGCACCTCAGCCGGCCCCATATCGCCATTCACCAGCACATAAGGTTTATTCAGCGGTGCAAAACGTTGATGCTGAATGCGATGGGCAGTTTCTACGCGCTGCCGGATTACTGCCGACGATTCACCCTGCTCTAGGGCCGCTAATTTCTGAAATTGTACTCGTTTTACCTCTAAATGGATGTCGATGCGATCCATTAAAGGGCCACTAATGCGCTTCTGATAGCGCTGTACTATCGACAGTGAACAGTTGCACTCCTGGCGCTCATCACCAAAATAGCCGCAAGGACAGGGGTTCATGGCGGCGATCAAAACAAAATTGGCCGGAAAGGTCAGCGAACCAGTGGCGCGGCTGATCGTAACGATACGATCTTCGAGCGGTTGGCGGAGGGTCTCCAAGTTGCGCGTGCCAAATTCAGGCAACTCATCTAAGAAAAGCACGCCACGGTGGGCCATACTAATCTCCCCTGGTCGTGGCCAACGTCCGCCACCGACCAACCCAGCATGACTGATCGTATGATGTGGCGCGCGGAAAGGACGGACACGCACTAAGGGCTGTCCATCCGGCAAAGCGTCGGCCACACTATAGATGCGGGTAATATCGAGCGATTCCGCCAACGTCAAACGGGGCAGAATCGAGGGCAATGCTCTCGCCAACAAGGTCTTACCTGAACCGGGCGGGCCTTTGAGCAGACAGTTATGGAAACCGGCGCAGGCAACCTCAAGCGCTCTTTTCGCACTCTCCTGACCTTTGACATCCTGAAAATCGACCGGAAAATGAATGTCCGCATTCTCATCAAAGCGCAGCGCGTTGGCATAGGGCGCAATCGCCGGCCCGCCGTTGAAATGGTGGAGCAGCGCACCCAGCGACTCAATCGGATAGACCTCCAGTCCTTCGACCAGCGCTGCTTCGGGCGCGTCGATCGCTGGCACAAAGAGTCGTTGATAACCGCCGGCTTTGGCCATACTCGCCATCGGCAGCACGCCATTGACATGGCGCACGCTGCCATCCAGCCCCAACTCGCCGAGGATCAGGGCGTCATCCAGGTTGGCGAGCAGTTGGCGGGTGGCGGCGAGGATGCCGACGGCAATGGGCAAGTCATAGGCCGGCCCCTCTTTGCGTAGATCGGCGGGGGCCAGGTTGATGGTGAGGCGATGTTGGGGAAAGAAAAAGCCGCTGTTGGTAAGCGCAGCGCGCACCCGTTCCCCGCTCTCGCGCACCGCGGCATCGGGCAGGCCGACCAGCGTCACCCGCTCCAGACCGCTGGCAATATCGACTTCAATATGGATCGGTTCGGCATCCAACCCGACGACGGCGCAACTGTGAACTTTGGCAAGCACAAGGTTTCCTTGGTGGTTGATTGGTTGATTAGGTAATTGGCTTATTGTTACTGACCGGAGTGTAGCACAAGATGTAATGAATGGCATCAGTCATGTGGCAGATTTTCGTAAGCCAGCCGACGGAGGTGTGGTCAATTGGTTTTGTCCCGTAGGGACAGGTTGACCACTCATCATTGCGCTTATTTCTGATCAGCCAGTGTGTTGCGTTCCCAGAAGTAGCCGTCGTGATAGCCCTGTATTGTTGGGTCGGAAGCTGCCAGTTGTAGCCGTTTGACGGCCATCTGGCAATAGGCGGCTTCTTGTTCGACGCCGGCATAGGTGCGACCCAGTTTCTTGGCAACGACACAAGTGGTGCCGGAGCCGACAAAGGGGTCAAAGACAAAGTCGCCGGGCCGGGAACTGGCGAGGATCAGCTTGGCGATCAGTTTTTCCGGTTTCTGGGTGGGGTGATCGGTATTCTCCGACATCGACCAGAAGGGCACCGAGATGTCCGTCCAGAGATTGGAGGGGTGGGTCAGGCGGTAATTGCCCTGTTCGGTTTCCTGCCAATCTTTGGGGGCGCCGGCAGCGGTGCGATAGGGGGCCAGTACCTTGCGTTTGAGTTTGACCGCCTCTACATCAAAATGGTAATCCGCAGAGACCGTGCAAAACCAGATGTCCTCGGCACAATTTTTCCAGTTGGCCTTGGCGCCGCGCCCCTTTTCCCGCTCCCAGGTAATGCGATTGCGGATAATGAACTGTTGCTCCAACACGCTCTGCACGGCTTTGGATGATTGCCAGTCACAGCAAACATAGAGCGAGGCATTTGGTTTCAGACAGCGTATTAATTTGTCCAGCCATGAATGAAGCCACGCCGCGTAGGCCGCGGCCGAGCTTTTGGTGAACTTGCTGCTGCCAAAGGTTTTGTCCAGATTATAGGGTGGATCGACGATCAGCAGATCGATAAAGTGCGCCGGTAGAAAGTCTAAACAGGCAAACAGGTCTTGATAAATTACCTGGTTCGCCAGTTCACCAGCGGTGTAGGGGCGAGCCAGTGTGATTGTTTCGGCCAGAAGGGGGGCGCTTTCTTCTGTCTGAATGGTAAGGGTGCGGTTACGGGGCGCGCGGATTTTCATGATCTACTCTTCTACTCGCCACAGCCAGAACAACGACGGTGCGTCGGCGGACACTTCCTCTGCCAGCAACAGATCAAGCTCACCTTGTAAAAGCTGGGTCAGGTAACGTTTCAGTTGGCGGTATACCGGCACAGTCGGCAAGGTCGCAAAGCCGACCACCAGTTGCAAGAAGGGCGTGGCTCTTTCTTGCACGAGCAAACCCAGCGCCGTAACCCCATACTGTTGCTCGAATTCGGTCTGATATGATTGCAGGGTGCTTTGTATGGCCGCTGTGTCCATATCACCCCCAGTGGCGACCGGCGCCGGCGGCGCTTGATCCGCCAGGTAGTAATAGGTGCCGCGCCCTTTCCCTTCGACCGCCAGCACCCCTTTTTCCACCAGCGCCGTCAAGCGACGGGTGGCAGTGGCGCGACTGACGACGGCGGCGTCCATGAGCCGTTTGGGGGTCAGGGTGCGTTCAGCCTGCACCAGGGCCACCACCGCCTGTTCATCGGTATCCAGCAATGGCAGGATTGTACTGGGCGGTTGGGGTAGGGCGTGGGGCGCTTGGGCGGCGCCGTTGGTGACCGGCAGTTGCAACGTAGGGCGGAGGGCATGAAAATCGGCTTCCTGGTCATCAAAGTTGTGTTGCCGACAGAGCTGATAGCCCGCTTCCCAATGCTGAATTGCTTCGGTTCGCTGCGCGGCGGCGCTCAATGCTTCGGCCAGATTGTAATGGGCCTTGAGTTCGATCAGCGGCAGATTGAGGCTTTGACAGATGGTCAACGATTGACGATACGCGCTGATGGCGTCCGCCAACTTGTTGTTGCTATAGTGGACGGCGCCGATATTTAACCAGGCCATGGCTGTCAACTCTTGGTTGCCTAACTGCTGGTAGCTGTGCATGGCTTCGGTGTGCGCGGCGGCGGCCGGGCCATACTCCCCCATGGCGCGGTATAAAAAGCCCAGGTTGCCCAGCGATTTGGCAATGCGCAACCGATCACCTACCTCCTCACGCAAGGCTAGGGCGCGTTCCGCATAGGCGAGCGCCTGGTCAAACCTGTTCAGTTTGCGCGCCAGATTCGCCATCGCATCATAGATGTCAGCTTGCAGCACGGTCGCGGTTGGCGGGGCAATTAGCAAAGCTTGTTGCAGATCCGCCTCGGCCTTTTGCCACTCCTGGCGCAGAAAATAGAGCCACCCCCGATCCTTGAGCAATTCGGCCAGTTCGGGGTCGGTGGCCGGAAAGCGTTCGACCGCCTGTTGGTAGTAGCGCAGCGCGTGAAGCTGGTTGCGGCTTTCGTATAGTTTACCCATGCGCCGGTAGATACTGGCTTGCTGGGCCACGTTCTCAGTCGCTTGCAAGGCCTGGCGACAGGCGGCCAGCGCATCTTCCTGCTGCCCATTGCGCTGGAAGAGATCGCTCAACAAGCGCTGTACGGCAAACCATTGCCCGGTCAGCAACCGTTTCGGCGCCACTTGTTGAAAAAACTCGATCAACTCTTTGGCCTGCAACTCCAAGATCAACTCGTCAACCGTGGGCAATAAGAGGCGCACGGCTCGTGCATCCTGACCGGCGCGCAACCAGTGGTGAGCCGCCGGCAGTGCGGCATCCTGGGCTTCGTAATAGGCGGCAATGGTGCGATGGCGCCGCTGGTTATCGGCCTTGCTCTGCCGCTCGTAGACGTAACCGCGCAAAACCGGCGCCAACCAAAGATTGACCCCTTCCTCATCGGTCAAAAGAAAGCGTTGAGCGATCAACTCATCCAGGAGCGCGGCCGGGTTGGCGATCTGCTCCTGGCTTGCCAGCGTCGCCACCAACGCACGCGGGAAGATATCGGCAAAGGCGGCAGCGATGCCCAGCAGGCGGGCCGCTTCCGGCTGGCGTTCCAGCGGGGTCATCACTTCTTGCAGCGCCAGCCGTTGCAACTCGCCGCTGCCCTGCCCATCGACAAGCTGTTGTCGCAACCGCTCGGCCACCGAGCGAATCGCCCGGTTGCGTTCATCAAAAAAAGCATCGGCGCTGCTGATGCCGGTGAGCGCCAGCAACGATTCGGTATAGCGCCCGCCACCGACAAAATCATCAGGATGAAGCGGCTCCAGGTAGCGATGGCGCAGGATGTTATAGCGCCACCAATGGGGGTCGCGCCAGGTCGGGTCATCCAGCGGGCGATAGGCGCCCAACGGATAGGCCGGCGCGCCGGGCGCCAGTTGATTCACGGCCCATTGCAAGACCAAGCGCAGCCCATGCCCCCGCTCCTCGGCGGTAGGAGAGGCTTCATCTTTGACCAACGTTGGCGTCACCAGCACCGAGTTGGCGAGGGGGGAACGGGAGAGCGCCAGGCTACTCTGATAGTTGCGCAAGGCATCATTGACCAACTGTGTAAACGATAACTCCGAAAGCAGCCCCAGCATCTGGCCGGTCGGCGTAGTTGGTAGAACAGGTGTGGTTGTCATTGTTGAGCAGTCCATAGTCGCGTAGTCCAGAGTCGCGTAGTCCAAAGTCCAGAGTCCGTCGTCTACATCTGCGATCACGACTTTAGACGCTGCAACTGCGGACTACGCAACTGCGGACTACGCGACTCTGGACTATATGACGCAATTTTGAGGCGATTAGCAACGATACTTTGCCAGCAATTTGCCGATTTCTTGCTATACTGAACGTATGACCCGAAAAAAATGTCTTGTCGAAGTCTTCATCGGTAGGAAAGACTAATGAACGTTACGAAAATAAAGCGGTAACTGTAGGTCATCGCCGCCGGCGTGACAAGTTCCAAGGATTACCGAAACCATTAGCTAACCTGCATTAGTCTTTCCTACCGTGCCTGACCGCTTTGACAAAACGTAACAAAGGAGCCGCTTTTATGTGTCGTCAACGTCATCTTCCGCGCTTGCTACCTAGCATGACCCTGTTGGTCAGCTTTCTGATTGTACTCGCGCTTGTCCTTCTGCTCAAGTTGGATACCACGGTAGTTGCTGCACCCTTGCCGCAGACCGCCGAGCAAAACCAGGGCAACGTTGCCCTGGGCGCAGCCGCCAACTGTCTTACAAACGGCGCAGTGCCGGTGAGCGACTGCCTCACGCTGGTGAACTTCTTTACCAGAACCCAGGGCCTGCAGTGGGTCAACAAAACCAACTGGCTCGCCTTTGCCACGCCGCAAGCGCCCTGTGATTGGTTTGGCGTCACTTGCACCAATGGCCGGGTGACGGCGCTTGACCTGCCGCGCAACAACCTCAGCGGCACCTTACCGCTGTTTCTGGGTGAATTGGGCGGCTTGCAACGGCTGCGTTTGGAGAGTAACGCCCTGGCCGGTCGTATTCCCCCTAGCTTCTGCAAGTTGGCCGGTCAACTCATCGATGTCAACTTGGGCTATAACCGGCTCTGGAACCGTCATGGTAGCGTTGCCCAGTGTATGAATGCCATCGACGCCGACTGGCAGACCACCCAAACGCGTCCGGTCACCAACCTGCGCGTCACCGAATTTTTTACCAACGCCCTTGGCTTGCGCTGGACGCCGATCGCCTACACTGCCGACGGCGGCGCCTATGAAATTGCCATTGCCACCACACCGGAAGGTCCCTACACGGTCCATGGGCAGACCAGTGATAAAAGCGCGTCCACCTATCGCATTGACAATTTGACGCCGGGCGTCGCCTACTATATTCAAGTGCGCAGTTATACGCCTGCCCATAGCAACCACCCCACTGCTCTGCGCAGCGCCCCAGCCGACACGGCCGGTGTGACGATCGCGCTCAGTGGCCGTGTGTTGGTGGCGGCTTATTTTCCGGCCGACAATGATCTGGCAAGTGAAATCGGCTATGTGGTCGAACGGATGCGGCTGGGAACGGCGCGCAATCCCAATGTACAGGTTGTGCTGCTGGTCGATGGTAACAAAGCCGGCGATACCAGGGTGTTGACGATGCGCAACGGTCAAACGACCCTCACCGACGCCGTGCAGGAGCGCTGGGGCGTCACTGAACTCGATACGGCCAAACCGCAAGTGCTCGCCTGGTTCCTGCAATATGCGCGTACCCGCTACCCTTCGACGCGTACCGTGGCCGCGTTGTTGGGCCACGGCATTCCGCCGGCGCCCGAAGTTAGTTGGGAGGATGCCCTACAGGCCGCCGCTCCTTCGATACGTACCGGTGGTGAGATTCCGCCACTGCCCAAAGAACATGAGTACACCCCCTCCGACGTGACCGATCGCAGCTATATGAGTACGGTCGATGTGGGGAAGGCATTGTTGGCGGCGACCGACAATGGCGCCAACCCCTTTGATCTGCTCTTTTTTGACCAATGCTTCCAGGGCAATCTCGATATGCTCTACGAAGTGCATCGGACGGCGAAGGTTTTTGTCGCTTCGCCCAACTACGCTTGGCTGACGGCGGCCTATCATCGCTACCTGACTGCCTTCACACCGACCACGACGCCGGAAGAGATGGCGACCTTTATTGTCAACCGTTATCAATTTACGCTGAACGCCGACCACCCCAATACCATCTTCTGGGTGCGGGGTAAGGATATTGCCGCCATCAGCAACGCGGTGAGCAAGCTGGGGGGCGCCCTGCGCAAGGCCACGCTTGCCGGCCAGACCAATCCGATTACGGCAGCAGTGCAGCAGAGCAAATATGTGGACACCACCCAATGTGGCGACAAGAATCTCCAACTGGGGCCACCCGATGAATTGATCGGTTTGGAAACCTTTGGGCAAAATCTCTTCAACAACTTTGGCCCGACTGATCCGCATGGGGTGATCGATGCCCTGGCCGAATTGCAAAGTGCGATGGCGGGCATCTACAAACTTAGCCGTGTCGGCAGCCCCTACCTTGCGCCGGCGGAGCAGTGGGACTACAAAGACAGCATCACCGTCCTGGCGCCTTTGCGGCGTGAATCCCGTTCGGCGGTGGCCTGGCGCGCCAGCGTCTATCGCAGCGACGCACCTTTTACGGCCACCTGGACCATCGACCCGACCCAGCCGATCACCGTGACCGAAAGCCTGGCCTTTACCCGTGACGGCCGGTGGGACGACTTCCTGGGCGACTGGTTCACCAACCTGTCACCCACCGTCGGCGCCTGGTGCAACTATATCCCGCCGCCGCAGGTGACGGTGGAGGAAAGCGAAGGGTTGACCCTTACGGCGGTGTTGAGTGGCGCCGTCGAAGCCGGCGCCGTCGCCCTCACCTGGACGCCGAGCGATGATACGGCGGTGATTGGTTATCGGTTGGATCAATTAGGGCCATACGAGGTTAACTGGCTTGCGCGCGAAGTGGTAGACATTGCCCAAACGACCACCAGCCTGGCTGGCCTGGCGCCGGGGCGCTACCACTTCCGCCTTCTGGGCCGCAATGAGGAAAACGAAGCGGTGGCGCAGTCGAATGAGGTGGTGATCGATGTGCCGGCGCTGCCCACAGCGTTACGTCTGTTTCTGCCCTTGATCAATCGCTAAACTCCCGGTCGTCGAAAGCCGGAAGAACCAGCCTTTCCCCTGGCGTTGGTTCTTCCGGTGTCGTGCCGTCATTCACCCATGCCAACGTTGCTCGCCTACCAACGCCGTACTCTTGATGCCATGCCTGATTTTCGCCGGCTGCCGCTCAGTCAGCTCATCCTCTATTGTCCGTCGCTCCTCCAGGCGGCTTCAGCCGAGACCCGCACTGCCTGGGTCGAACTCTACCGGCGCGCGCTGGTGGAAGAGAATCAAGCGGCTTGGGACGCCCTCATGCTGCGCCTGTGGCCCGCTATCCTCTACTGGATCTACACCTACGCCCCTGATGTATCGCCGGCCACCGCTGAGCGCATCGCCCAACGCGCCATCAACGATTTTAAGCGCCAACAGATCACCCCGCCCCGTTCTGATTCGCCCTTGCCTGGCTATGAACAACTCACGAGCGATTTGCGCCAGGTCGTCGCGCGGCTGCTGGGCGAATGATTGGTGATCGGGTCTCACCTTGCCAGCGCAAAACCGCCTGCGACCAATAGGCTGACCAGTGTAATCCCGATAGCGCCTTTGCAGAAGCCGATAAAATGAAAGAGGTAATAACGCTTCGCCATCAGTTGCCCCAGTGGGTTGTTGCGGATAAACCCCGGTCGCCACGCCTCGACGATCAGCCATGCACCATCACCGCCGATAAGATCGATTCCATAAGTTTCTCGTTATTGATATGTTGTTTAGCTATAACTAAACAACATATTAGTTTTGTAGAAATGCCAAGATCCAATTTTGCAATTATTCCATCATCAGGCGGCAAATGAGCCTAAGTACAACAGGTGTTACACCTATTGGTGCACATTTGCCTCTTGCGCTGTACCATTTTTGCGCGATAATCAGTTCAAGGTAACTGAACGGTCGGAACAATTATTGGCAATTTACTGTCCCATCATCATCTATCTATCTAACGCATATGGAGGTTTTCCCGTGAAACGATTTCTATTGCCCTTACTTGCCTTGTTGATCATCGGAATTTGGGCGAGTTATAACACATTTTTTAACACAATGTCCAGCACGCGAATGGCGCGCGAAGTTGCCCGGGTCTCCGGGCAACCAGCATCGGCGTTGATGTTGCAAACAAGCGCTGATAGTAGCTTTGTTAGTGCCGCCCCGGCGGGAATGGCTGTCGCTGCTCCGGCGGAAGCGCCGGCGGCTGAAGGCGGTAACCAAGCAGGGCAGCCGGTAGCCAGCGCCGCTTCCTCTGTGCTCGATAGCCGCAAGATTATTCGTAACGCCTATCTACGGATCGAAGCGGAAGATGTGGTGAGCGCACTCAACACCGCCACCCGGCTCAGTGAACAGGTGGGGGGCTATGTCGTCACCTCGCGCACCTGGCGTAACGGGGATTTACCTTATGCGACGTTGAGCTTTGCCGTGCCAGTGGACCGCTTTGAAGAGGCGCTGACCCAAACGCGCACGCTGGGTGAAGTGCAAGACGAAAATGTCACCAGCCAGGATGTGACCGGTCAATTTGTGGATCTGGAGGCGCGCATTGCCAACCTGGAAGCCACGGCGGTGCGCATTCGCAGCTTTTTAGAGGATACCAAGAAGGTCGAAGAAGCGCTGAATGTCAATCGCGAATTGTCAAATGTGGAGAGCGAATTAGAGATTTTGAAAGGCCAACGCAACACGCTATCGCAACAGACTTCCTTCTCGACCGTCACTATCGAATTTTTTCCCGTGCCGCCGGTGGTGACGACAGGCGAAGTGCTGGAAACAGTGCAGACCTGGTCGCCGGTACGCACCTTTAACGACGCCCTGGATGTCCTCTTAACCCTCGCCCGCATCGGCATCGACCTGGCGATTTGGGTGCTGACCATCGGTCTGCCACTGTTGCTGGTCTTGAGTGTCCTCTGGTGGATTATCCGCCATTTGTTCGGCATTCGGGCCCGCGTGGCGGCCTAAAGATCAGCGCCGCAAAAATATGCCATTAGACAACTACAACGAATTGGGGGATAAACGAATGAACCGCCTTCGATTATCCCCAATTCGTTGTAGTTGTCAGACTATTCCTAAATGCCGATCTGCCGCCGGTGGGTGATCGGTAAGGATTATTATATCGCCATCCTGCGTTCAACCTGAAATCAATATCGCCGCTCCTGTCGTAACGGATGTTGATGGAAATGAAACGGCGCCAGTCACTACAAGTGGGGTTTCATCCTGAACGGCAGAAGTGATTTTTACACACCCACCACACTCGCCAACAGCGTTTGCGCAAACGCTACCTCCTGTGCAATCCCCAATTGTTCGTAGATCCGCAACCCTTGCTGGAAGGCCTGGCGCGCCGCGGCGGGGCGACCGACGTCGCGATAGCTTTCGCCCAGCGCCAGCCAGGCCGGCCCCAGCGCCCACAGGTCTTGCCGCTCTTCCCCGGACGCCACCGCCTCCCGCCCATAGCGTTCGGCTTCGGCAAAGCGCTGTTGGGCGCGCCGGATGTGACCGAGCATGGTCAGGCAGTAGGGACGCACGACTACCTCTTCCCGTTGTAACCCCGCCTGGGCAAAGTGTTCCGCTTTTGCCAGATCATCTTGATAGAACCACGCTTCGGCCAGATAGGCTTCGTTGATCGCCTGCCAGTAGGCGTGATTGAGTTGGCGAAAAAAGGCCAGGGCGGTTTCGGCGGGGGCAATCGCTTCGGCATAGCGCCGCTTGAGGAGGTAGGCAAAGGCCAGACTGGAATTGGTCATGCCCACGGCGCAAACCAGATTGCCCGCGGCTTCATAGTGGCGGCCAGCGGCTTGGAGATAGGCGACGGCGGTTTCCAATTCGGCATAGCGCGCTTCCAAAATGCCCAACGCTTCGTAGATCCGCGCCAGCCGGTGGTCATTGGCACAGGCTTCGGCGGCGGCCAGGGCATTCTGGTAGTGGGCGCGGGCGGCAGCATAATTGCCGGCATTGTCTTCGATCTCGCCTTGTAACACCTCCAAGTTGAGGCGGGCTTGCAACGCTTCCTGCCGCGCCTGTTCATTGTCGCCTAGATAGGACAACGCCCGCCGGCCCATGTCAAGCCGCAAGTCGATCTCGTGGGTGGTGCGCAGTTTGGCAATGCTATCCAGGCTGCGGCGGTACTCGGCCAGGGCGCGATCAATGTTGCCGGTTTCGGCCAGCAGTTCGCCGCGCAAGGCATGGGCGTGGACCGAGCGGGGCCCGGTGGCCGGCCAGACCGCTTTGTCCATCAACTGTAGCCCCTCTTGCGCACGACCGGCGCGGGCGTAAAGCGGCGCCAGCAACAACGCCAGCGCCTGTTGGTCTTCAAAGGTGGGCAGCGTACTTTGGGCCAAGGGAGCGAAAAGCTCCAACGCCGTGCTGGCTTGCCCCTGGTCGATCTCCGCCTGGCGGTGGATCAGCCAGGTCCAGACCGCCATTTCGGGCCGCCCGCCTTGGATATAATGCCAGGCGGCGGCGGTGAATTTGCCCCGGTCGGCCAGGAGGTGGGCGGCGGCCAGTTCTAATTCCTGTCTGCGCGCCGGCGGCAACTGTTGGTAGATCAACTCACGAAAGGTTGGATGCAAGGCAACGCCATCATTGCCAACCGCCTCGACCAACCCCAGCGTCAAGAGGGTAGTGAGCGCTTTCTGGCTCTTGCGCCAGCCATCACGCGGGGCGCTGCTCTGGAAGACGGCTAGCTCTTGCAACAGGGTCAATTCGGTCGGCTCCAGGTGTTGCCGCAAGCGCGCCATCATCCAATCCAACGCCACCGGCGCCGTCAGCGCCTTAAGCGTCTCGGTCAACGTCGCACCCCGTTGGTGCAATGCTAGAAAAAGCCGTAACAAGAGGGGATTGCCACGGGTAATCCGCAGCAGCCGTTCCTGGCCGTCTACATTCAGCGCAACGCGGGCATTCTTTAACAGCGCCGCAAGCTCTGGCCCGGTCAACGGCGGCACGGTGATCAGACAATCGGCTTGCGGTTCGAGAAGCACCTTTTGGCCGATCAGGAGGAGTGGCGTGCCAGCGCGCACCGAATGGGCCAGGGCGTCGAGAAAGGTGCGCAAGCGTTCATGTTCTTGGGAATCACGCAGATCGTGGGCCAGCAGTAGATCGACTTCATCAAAGCAAAGCAGGGGCGGCGTAGTACGGAGATCGATGAAATGTTGACGAAGGATCGCTAAGGCGCTCAGGGTGCTGCTCTCCTGGGGGCCGGCATTCAGGTGCAGCCAGAGGGCCGATGCGCCCTGTTGATGAAAGAAGTAGGCCAGCGTAAAGAGCAGTTGATCGAGATGATCGGTCAAGCCGGGGCGAAAGGTGTACCAGAAGACGGCGCCTTTGCCCCACTGCGCCGCCAGGTGCGCGCCCAAACTGGTCTTGCCCAGCCCGCCGCCGCCGACCAGATGGACCACCCGCCCTTCGTCCAGCCCAATTTGCGCCTGCGCTACCAAATCTGTCCGACCCACCAGCGGCGGCGCGGTCGGCTGTTCCAGTTGCAGCGCAGGACGCAGCGATTGCACCAGAATCCCGCCCAGCGTATCGACCGCTCGTTCCAGATAGCGGTAATAGGTGGAGCGGCCCAGGGCCAGGAGCTTGACAACTTCGGTCTGTTTCGGGCGCGGGTCGGCAAAGTAGGTCAGGAAGAGAATCGCCTGACCGTGCGTTTCCAGGTCGGGCGGGTAGTGACAGACCGCTTCCCACAAGAGCGACTGGAGCGCGCTTTTGGGGCGCGCTTCCCACTCATGCCAGATGGTGCGCAGACGGTCGTCAATAGTGGGCAGGCCGGTCAGTACCACCTGCCGTTTGCGGGCGTTCGTGGCTGATGCGCCGGCAAATAAGACCGAGGCAAGGGGCGAACGCTTTTCCAGCCACTCGTGATCTTCCACATGTTCAAGCGTTTGGCGTAAGGTCTGCATAAAGCGATCCGGTACTGGCGCTGCGGGCAGAGAATTCGGCAATTTAGTCGAAGTCATAGCACAACTCGCTTGGTTTGTGGGACTTTTTGGGACACAACACTACAAAATTGAGACTTTTTGGCCGCGCAGGCCGCCACCAACCATGATATGATGGGCCGGACGACAACACTAGCAAGCTGCTACGCCGACCGTCGTTTGAACGATCTTGTATCAACGGCAACGATTCACACCACAGCGTGACACAGAGGCGGCGCAGCGGTTCACTGAGAAAAAGCGCAGAAAGCTCTCTGCGCATCTCTATGAAACCGTTCGGCTGAGCTCACGACGAAGCCTTTGTGATCTCTGTGAACCTGAATCGTTACCGTCAACGTCAAACTTGCGTAAAGCTGAACCAGGACAGAAAGAGAGACTATGAACAGATACGCCTCCCGTAAACGAACCATAGCCCGATGGCTGGTCATTCTCCTGTTGGCCGCCCTATTGCTGCTGCCGGCGGGGACGCCCGTGGCGTTGGCCCAAAGTGTACCGGCCCCTTGTCTCAACGACGCCGGTCAACCGGTTCTGCCGGCGGAAATTATGGGCGCTTGGGCCTTAATCTTGAATTTTAACCATGCGCCCTCGACTACCACTACCATCGCCTGCATGGTTATGACCAGCGCCGTGCAACCGCAAAAGATATCCCATACCTTCGTCACCTGCACCATCGTTAACAACAGCAGCAATGTTCAGGTCGGCGGCGGTGTTGCGCCCTTTGACGGCCAGTTCACAATTACCTGCCCCAATGGTCCGCCTGTTCCCGGCTATGGTCCGCTCTATAACGCCTTTGTGATCCACGGCCGGGCGCAATTTCCGACGCTGACGACAACCGCTTCTTTCAAGCTGGTGGAACATCCGCACGCCGAGTTTACCGTGGCTGTCAATACCAGTGGCAATGCCACCCTTACCAGCCGCTATGGCCCCTATACCTATAAAACGGCTGACTCCATCACCAATGTCACAACGGCGCCTGTCTTCTTTGCTTCGGTTGTTGCCAATGGGCAGGGGCGGCATCAAGTTGCCCAGAATAACAGCTATTTTACGACACCGGTTGATCAGTTCCCCTTTAATTTTAGTCAGCCGATCACCATTGGTCGCTCGCAGCAACCGTGGACGCTCCATGAACTGGTGATCGACCCGCCGCCACCGCGCGGGGGCTTTAGCGGCTAGGCCCTCAGTATGCCAAAAGGTGGCAAAATTGCCAAATAGCCTTGCGGCACACAGCAGCCCTGACATTAATAGCTTTATCGGCTGCGCAGCGATTCTCCCCTCTAAAGCGCTGCATCTCCGCTCCAAAGAGTCAACCACTGTTACTGGTTGGCTCTTTGCTTTTTGAAGGCGCCTACCGCTCTGTCAAGTAAGTCTTGACAGAGCGTTGCCGCTTGCCCCTATCACTGCGAATCCTTGGGATGAGCGAATTTTTTCCCTGCAATGATTCGCAGTGATATTGATGGGACACCCCAACCTATCTGACACAAGCGGATAAAGCTTGATTATGGGACAAGCTCCCCTCTTTTTGACACTTTTGTGGTTGAATCACTCCACCGGCCCCTCTAGAATGAAACCAACAGTGACCCATGTGTAGATGAATAACCCCAAAAGGAGCCGGTTATGCAACTCGCGATCCCGACACCACAGGCAAATCCCTGGTTTACCCGCAAAGTGCTGAGTTGGCTCAAGCGCTACTTACCCGCCGAATTGACCGGCACCAGCGCCGCCATCATCGGCGCCACCATCGCCTGGCAGCTCGACCAAAGCATGGCCGTGATCGCGCTGGTGGGCGCCTGGAGTGAAGTGGTCGGCTTTTATCTGGCGATGATGATACAGGAATGGCGCGCCCAACGCCAGCACCAGCCACGACCACGGACAAATAACGGAGGTATAAGCCGACCAACATGGCAGGCAACAGCGATGAGCTATCTACAATCTGTCAGACAAACGATAAGATTTTTGGCGCAAATATTGCGTAATCTGGTACTGGAATTTGGCCCGGCGGAACTGGTCGATCCCTTGTTCGTGCGTCCGGCCCTTCTCGCGCTGGCCATGAATCTAATACCCAGTATGCACTGGGCCGTCTTGAGCGGCAAAGTGGCGGCTGATCTGCTCTTTTACACCATCGCCATCAGCAGCCTGGAACTGCGCCGACGCCTGGCAACCAAAAAAGCCTATAACAAGGTGAGTCAATTCTGAGGCAATTCGCCGCAGCAATTGCCAGCACCCATCAGCATTCTTCTTTATACTAAGAACAGGTTCGCCGATGCCGGACATGACAAAAGCGTTATGAGGGTTTCAATGACGGGGCAAAATCCGTTCCCACCCAAATCCGCTGCTTCCCAAATCCGCTGTTGTGTCCCGGCTGCCCATAGAAAGGAGATGCTGATGCAATGATCATGATCGACAATACCAACACGAACATCGACGCTGTCAACGCTGCCAAACGGCTCTCTACACAACGTTTACCCTTTGGAGGACAAGGAGCATAAAATGACACGCCCTGTTGTATTCCCCACCCAAAGGACGATCCATTGGCTGATCGTCCTCACGATTCTCGTTACATCGTTCTTGCCGATCGCGGCGGCGCAAGCCGCACCGGCAGCCGTGGGCAAAGCCGAAGCGACCGCCACCACCGTCACCCTCGCGCCGACGGATGACGCCCGCACCCAGCCCGGCTCGCCCAACACCAACTTTGATGACGGCTTTTTGTGGATGGGCCACCCCAATGTCCACTTCACCCTGATCAAGTTTGACCTTTCCGTGCTGCCGGTCGATGCGGTGATCAGCGCTGCCGAACTGCAACTCGACTTTACCGGCATGTATACCGGCACCAACCAAATTGAAGTTGGTCGCGTGGCCGGCGCCTGGGAAGAAGAGACGCTCACCGGCTCGACGCCCGTCACCTACACTTGGAGCGGTCAGTTCAAAACTGTCACCAGCACCGGTAAAGGGGACAGCTCCGTGGTCGCCTGGAATGTCGCCCCGCTTGTCCAAGCCTGGCACAACGGTACGCTGCCTAATGATGGACTGGCGCTGCGCGGCAACGGCGGCGACTTAAAGGCCGCACATTCCAGAGAGACCGGCGCAGCCGACGATCGCGGCCCCAAGCTGATCCTCACCTATACCCTGCCTGCTGATGAAGGCCAGCCGCGCCCCGATCTAGGCGACGCGCCAGACAGCACCAACCATCACGGTATCAATAACACGGCTTACCCCGGCGGCATCTTGGGGCAGTTCCCCACTGTGCGCGAGGTTCCCGCAAATCAACCCGCCGGCCCGCGCCATAACAACCAGACGATGGAAGGCTGGTTGGGCAACTTCCTCTCCCGCGAAGGCGAAGCCGACCTCGGCCCCGACCAGGACGCGCCGCGCAATAACATCCTGCGCAACACCGTCACCGGCGCTGTGGCTGATGTGGCCGACAATGATCGGGGCGATGATGGCTGGCGCAATCGTACGATCCGCTTCTATAACTGTCAACGCACCCAACTGGATATGCGGGTGAGCAAAGCGCCCAACGCCAAGCTGAACCGCATGTACCTCAATGTCTGGTTCGACGGCACACGCGACGGCGACTGGGCGGATCTCGGCCAGTGCCAACGGGATAGCGCACAACCGGCCCAGGCCAGCTACGAATGGATCGTCCAGAACTACATCGTTGACATGACCATCATCCCCGCCGGCGGTTCGTTTGACTTTTCGATTCCTACCGAACGGGTGCTGAACAGCAGCGGCCCCGGTCGCCACTGGATGCGCTTTAGCCTGAGCGAAGCCCCGGCGGTGCAGCCCTTCAATGGCACCGATCTCCCTGATGGCCGTGGCCCCCATCCTGAACATCCGACCTTGAAGGTGTTCCAGTATGGCGAGACCGAAGATGTCTTGCAGCGCACGACGCCCGGTGGTCAAAATGGCGAATTGAAGCTCAAGAAGGAAGTGATCAACCCTGCCGGCGGCGTCCTGCCCATCGGTGGTCTCGTCACCTATGAGATCACGCTGAAACATGACGGCGGCAGCCAGCCGATTCAGGCGCAGATTCGCGACGAACTGGCGTATGGTTTCCGGATCTTCCCGCAAATCATCAACGGGCAGATCGAATACATCGTCGTTAGTAGCCCAACCGGCGGCGCCACCCCGTTACAAGCGCAATATAGTCTGGATTCCAGTGGTGGGTTGCCCTTACCTATCTACATTGTGCGCTGGAACGGTGCGCTGGCGCCCAATGCCGAAGTGAAGTTGAGCTTCCTAGTGCAAAATCTGGGTCTCTGCCAACCGAACCAAAACACGCAAGAGGTCAGAAATGTCGCCCAGGCCCGCCCCACCGGCAGCAACAACCAGATCACTGCCGAGGCGACCTTCACTGCCGCCTGCCCAGGCTACAACCCGCCTGACATTGACTTTGAAGAGAATCCGACCCCGAATGATGTTGATCTGGATGATCTGCTCGATACCTATCCGTGGCAGGGAACGGTTTACAACCGGCACCCCTTCACTGTCACCATTGGCATCTACCAACGCCCGTTGACGGCAACTGTTGATGCGGCGGCGACTGATGCGACCACGCCGAAAGTGTTGGAAACGGTGGTTTTAGGGCCAAATGCCCAAAAGAACGTTGACCTGGATCTGCGCCTGGGCGATGAACTGCTGGAAAATCCGACCTTGCGCTTCTGTTTCCTGCCCGGCGCCGACTATCCTTGCCCGCCGGCGGCTCAATACCCGCACCTGCACGGCCAGGTTCCCTTTACGCCGACCATCCATCCCGGCGACCTGGGTGATGCACCGGACAGCACCAATCACTTTGGCGCCGCAATGACCGCCTACCCGAATACACCGGCCACCTACCCGACCGTCTTTGACCCGGCTACTGGTCAACCGCAAGGCCCGCGTCACTTGCACCCGCGCCCCTTCCATCTGGGGCCACGGGTGAGCCGGGAGATCGACGCCGATGTCGGCCCCGACCAGGACCCGCTCAACAACATCGTCCCGCCGGCCAACGACCCGGACAATGATCGCTTTGACGATGGTTCTCGCCTGCGCAACCTGGCAAACTGCCAACCGGCCCTTGCCGATGTTCGTGTGGCCATTGCGCCGATCGCCGTCAACTACTTCAAGCAGTTGGGAACAAAGGCTTATCTCAACATCTGGTTGGACAGTAACCGCGATGGCGACTGGGCCGACGGCTTTACCTGTCAAGACGGCCAAGGGCAGAACCAGGCTGTGGTCGAACATATCTTGATCGACTACCAGATCGATGTCGTCGCCCTGGGCGCTGGTTTACACAATCTGGCCAACATTGCCACCCAACGAGTGCTTTGGCCGGCCCAGTTGGCGAACCGTCCGACCTGGGTGCGCTTTACCCTGAGCGACCGCCCATCGAACAAGACGCTCAACTTTGGTAACATCCAATACGGCGATGGTCGCGGCTATGCCCAACCCTTCAAGGTGGGCGAGACCGAGGATCACTATCGCTACTACGAAGGCAATGCCGCCGATCTGGCCGTGCAACTGAGTGCCAACAGCCAACAGATCGCTCGCCAAGACCCCGGTCTGCAAGCGGCAGCGGCTGACAAGCTGGGCAACTTTGAAATCCAGTTGTTCAAGATCGACGTTGCCAACATCGGCAAAGCCGGTGCGACCAATGCGCTGCTTGAGTTCCAGATCCCGGAGAAGTTCCGTGGCGTACCACCGGCCATTGTGCGTGCTCCGGGAGTCAAAAGCGAGAGCATCTCCTTCAATTTTGACAAACTCAGCTTTGTTCTGCCCTTCATTGAACAGGAGAACAGCTACTCCGTAGTGCTGGGCTGGTATGGCTGTATCACCTGCACCCTGACCAGTCAGGTCGCCGCCGCCCAAGCTGCCGTTGAGTACACGGGCGTTGCCAAGGTGACGCTCACGGGCGACAGCGACGCCGGCAACAACGAGAGCCGCGCCACCGCTCGTGGTCTGCTCAGTTCGCCCATCATCGGCGCCTTTATGGACTATACCGACGATTCGTGTATGGATCGCATCATCAGCGGTCAGGCGGCGACCAACCGCACCACCATCCAATTGCGGGGCAAGGCGGCGCCGAATCAGATCATCGCCATTCTGATTGGCTTGCTGAAAGTCACCGAAGTGCCGAGTGACGCCCAAGGCAACTTCAGCCACACGGTCAATCTGGCGGCGGGCATTCACGAGATCGGCGCCCAGTATGCCAACCAGATCCAGGGCGCCGGCCTGAACATCGTCTCGCCCCGCGATCCGCAATCGGGTCTGCCGACTGGTAAACTGCGTCTGTTGGTCAACCCGGCGCTGCCCTATGACCCGATGAGCGCCTGCTTTACCGATAGCACTGGCCGTTCGTTCTTTGCGCCCACGCTTGGCGTCACCCTTACCGACCTGTTGGTCTCGTCGCTGCTGCTGAAAGAAGGGGAAACCTACCGCATCAGCGTCTATGGCAACGGCCGCAACCCCAACGCTGCCCTGGACGCCGGTTTCACCATTGCCGACGACCTGATCAATGAGGTGATCATGCGGGATCTGGACGGCGATGGTCTCTACACCGGCCAGGTGACGTTGCCCAAGGGTGTGACCGCCAGCGGCGCCGGTGCAAGCCAGGCGACTCCGCAATTCGTCTTGACTGCGGCCAATGGCGCAACGGAAAGCAGCTTCAGCAACGATGTGACGCTGGTCAGCGAAGGCATTGTCACCGACCGGGCGACCGGGCAACCGGTGGCGAATGCGGCGGTGGCAGCGCTCCTAGCGCAAAGCAGCGCCGCTGGTGTCATCTACACTGCCCCGGCATCCGGCAGCCTCGGTCAGGCCAATCCGACGACCACGGCGGCCAATGGCGGCTATAGCTTCAACGTGCCGAATGGCGTCTATCGCCTCGACGTAGCGGTCAACGGCTACCAGCCTTATCGCAGCAATGATATTGCCGTCGCCAACGGTCTGCTGGCTCAGAACATCGCCCTGACCCCGGCCATCACTGAAGCGGCGACGCAGCAGATCTTGATCACCGAGAATGGCTTCCAACCGGCCACGCTCAACGCCAAAGCCGGCGATGTCATTGAGTTTGTCAATGTGGATCTGGTCGATCACGGCGTCACCGGCAGCGCCTGGAACAGCGGCGTCTTGGGGGCCGGCCAAAGCCACAAGGTGAAAGTGACCGCCAATGGCACTTACGCCTACAGCGATCTGTTGGACAGTGCAACCCAAGGCACGGTCATTGTCGGTGAAGGCGGCCCAGTGGGTGGGCAACGGCTCTTCCTGCCGCTGGTGACCAGATAATTTGTAGCGATGGTATCTACTCAGGTCGAGGCCCCCTTCCTGGAAGAGGCAACGAACGTCTGGTCATCCAGAACGGTTCCCGCCTCTTCCAGGAAGGGGACCGGCCCTTGTGGCTGAACCATTTGATAAGCGTAAATTCCGTGTTCCTTCTATCCGTGTTTAGTCTTATGGGGATTGCCCGAAGACTAGACACGGATAGAAGGAACACGGAAGTAATTTTACTAACTTTGACCGCAAACCAGCGCCATTTGATAGAAAAGAAGGTGGAATTTCGTTCATCTTTCAGCAATACTAAAACCGGCGATCCCCCTACGGGAAAGCCCCTCTCTGTCTTTCAGCAAAGGAGCAAATTGTGAATACGACTCTTCTCTTGGTGGTGGCGGCGTTTAGTTATAGCATTGGCGGGTATTACATGAAATTATCTGAAGGGTTGACCCGTGGCGGCCCGACCGCCCTGGTGCTAATGCTCTTTGCCCTGGGCGCCTTATTACAAACGGTTGCCATGCGTCACGGTTCGATGACCATTACCTACATCATCGTCCTGGGCATCGAAGCCATCACCGCTTTGGCGCTGGGGGTCTTCCTGCTTGGGGAAGGGTTCAGCCCGATGAAGATGGCGGGGATTGGCCTGGTCTTTCTGGGAATTGTTGTCTTGCGTTCATAAAATTCAAACAAAATAGGAGTTTACTGCATGTTGGATGGGTTGTTTGTTCGCCGGTGCACCCGTTGTCTTGGCGCCGCCCGTTGGCTGCCGTTGTTCTCTGCATTCTTGCTTATTATTGCGCAACAGGTAACAACCTCCGTTCAGGCCACCGCCGACCAAAGCCCCACGGCGCCGGCGGCCATCACGATCACTGTCAACACCAGCGCGGATCTGGATAGTGGCAGTCTCACCAAAACTTGCACTTATACGGCGGGAATTTATGTCGCCGCCACTGATGGTTGTACCTTGCGGCGGGCCATTCTCGAAGCCGCCGCCCGTCCGCAAAGCGACCGTCCCATTGCCGTTCAATTCAATTTAGCCGCCAACGATCCCAACAAAGACAAAGAGGTCGCCGGCACCTGGACATTACCGATCGCCGCCGCCTTGCCCCCATTGAAAACCGACACCATCATCAACAAAAACGGCCAGGTGACCATCGACGGCGACACCCAACCCGGTGGCCGCACGACTGGCCCCAAGATCATCATCGCCACCAACGACAACAGCCTCCAGGTGGAGAGTACCAACAACGTGATCCGCAACCTGGCCTTCAAAGGCGGTGGCGTCATCTTTTTAAAGGAAGATGGCAACACCGTTGAACGGATCTGGATGGGGTTGAGTGATGACGGTCAAGCGGTTGTCTTTCGCACCCCGGCCAACCCGCTGCGCATGGCCGGCGGCGGCATCCATATTTCTTCCGATAACAACACCGTCCAAAACAATGTGATTGTCGGCGCCTTTGCTCGGGCCATCGACATCGACGGCGGCGACAACAACCTTGTCGCCCGTAATCTGATTGGCACCCGCGCCGACGGCACGGTGCCAACCGTAGCCGAGTCAGCCCAGTGTCTACGCTCGCTCAATCTTGACCCGCAAAACTGGTATGGCGGCTGGGGTATTGCGCTGAGTGGCAGCAACAATCGCATCACCCAAAATCGGCTGGCCGGTCTGCACATTATCCAGAGCCAGAATGACACGCCGCCGATGGCGATTGAAAGCTTTGGCGCCAACCATGAGATTCGCGGCAATATTATCGGTGTGGACAGCGCCAACAAACGGGTCGGCGTCTGCGGCCAGGGGATCAAGGTCTCCGGCAGCGGCACGCAAATTCTTAACAATGTGATTGTCCGCAGCCGCACCGGCTTTGAGGATGGCGAACCGACGGCGATTCTGGCCAGCGACACCTCGCCCCTTTTTGGACAGATCACGGTGCGCGGGAACCTGGTCGAAAGCGGCCCCGGCAAGATCTACGAATTTGGCCCCGGCATTCCTGCCCTTCTGCGCACCTTTAACCCGGCCAAGTTTACCAACATCAGCGGCACAACCATCACCGGCGGCAGCGGCGACAACAGCCCTTGCCCCGGCTGTCTCATCGACTTTTACCGCGATGACGGCGATGAGATCGCCGAAGCGCTCGACCACCTGGGCAGCATTGTGGCCGACAGCAACGGCAACTTTACCGTCACCCTGACTCAAACCTTGCCCAGTGGCGTTGGCGTGCGCACCAGCAGCACGACCCAGGCCGCCGGGGTCATCGGCAACTATGGCGCCGGTACGACGACCAAGCTTTCCAAGCTCTACTTGCCGATGGCAAGTGTCACCATTACCGGCCCAACGACGGGGACGGTCGGGATGAGCTATGACTTCACTGTCACGGTCAACCCTGTGGGCGCGACAATTCCTGTGGAATACGCGATCAACGCAACCAACGCAACCACGCAAACGCTAACGAGCAATAGTCACGCCGTTGTCGCCACTTACACCTGGCCGACTGCCGGCACAAAGACGCTGACGGTGACGGTGCGCAATGAGTTGGGGACGGTCAGCGCCACCCACCAAATCGCCCTGACTGGCGGTTCAAGCGGCGCGCCGAAGCTTTATCTGCCGCTGGTGCGTAAGTAGGAACACAACAACGGATGAAGGTAGCAGCGGATGCCGTAGCCACGGGTGGTTACGGTAAGGGTAATCTGTTACCACCTTCATCCGCTGTCGTATTCTGTTCAGGAGACTTTTCATGTTCAAGGTACAGACTATCTTTGCCCTGCTGTTGCTGGGTGTGCTGGGCGGGGTGCTGGTCGCCTGTCAACGGTCGCCGGCGCCGGAGAGCAACAATGGTCTCAGCTATGCGTGGCTGACGACCATTCCGGTGGACACGGCGGTTTACACCATCACCGGCACCGTAAGCGCCGATGTGGAGTCACTGGTGCGCCAAACCGCGCCGGCCCAGGCGCAAACCTACAGCAGCGGCGATGTCAGCGTAGGAACTTATTATGGCCCGCAACTCAACGGCAAAGGCATGGTGCGCCTGACTGTGGCCGCCTCCGATGCCGAACTGGCGCCGGTGGGCAGTACGGTGATCCTCAAGCTGGATGACACCAAGGGCATTCTGCTCTTGCCGGGCGATCAGATCACGGTGAAATGTCGCGCCCAGTTTGAAGCGATCTCCGCGGTGATGAATCGCCAGGAATTTGACCCGGCGGCGGGAACCTGGGAACTGGACTACTGTCGGCTGGCGACGCCGGTGGTGGGGAAAGGCGATACACCCTAGTTCGGCTGGGTGTCACTTGACTTTGCGGGCAGCAATTACCGCTGTAATAACTGCTGCCCGCTCCTCCTGAAGCAACTTCCTTGATGATTAGCCGTGGCCATCGTCTTCGGAGTCGGATGTGAAGCGCAACAACACGATTGCCAGAAGTAGTTGCCAAAGGGGGATTCCCCGACGCACCGACCGTCTCGGTTCGCTGTCGGGTGATGAATAGCCTGATTCACTCCTCCCGCTTCTGCCACCCCCACCCGCCGAGAGCGCGCTCAATAGCAATAGCACAAGCAGCAAAAAAAGTAAGCCAAAGCCGGCCAGCACCAAAATGAATGTTTCCATCCCTCACCTCATGGTTAGTGCAATGCGATACGACGATGTTACCAATGGTGTGATTGTTCCCTGCTACCTCCTGAACTGATAACCAGCGAGCGGGTGAATTGCCACCGCTGCAATTGCCCTTGTCCTTGTTGGAAACATGAACGTACATAGGTTAAACAGGCAAATGTGGATCCTTCTTCGCATGTGGTTTAGCATCTTTTTCCCCTTTATTCTACCCTTGCAGACATCTCTCAAGCGGCGCTGCCGCTGTATATAGCGTAACAGATGTACTATGACAATTGTAGGGCAAATCACTGCTTTCGGCTCACTATCCTAAGGCTCGGCCGTACTTTTGCCTATCAATTGCGACCCCTTGGCTTACAAAGTACAAGCAAAGGTCTTGCAATTTCAAAATTTTTCGGTATGATAGATGCAGCGGCTTGTGTTACACTTTTAACCCTGTAAGTAGCTTATGAGCAGCAATCCGCCCAATCTACATACCGTGATACATCTATATCGTGACCCAAATGCTGAACCTAGACTTGTTTAAGCCAATCGCCCCCGACCGCGATCCCTTCCTGTTTGACACATTCGTTGTGCCAAAGGTGCTGCCGGCGTTGCTGAATGCGGAGTCAACCCTGGTGGCGGCGCCGCCGGGCTATGGCAAAAGCACCCTGGCCTGGATCGCGCGCCAACGGTTGCAGGAACAGTGGCTGCATGTGAGTCTGGATCAGGTCGTTGGTGCAGACGCAGCGTTGACCTACACCCTACTCCGGCGGATCACCGCCGATATGTGGGAATATATTCAAACGAACCCGGCGGCGCTTGCCAATCTTCAATCACGGGCAACCGCGGCGCGGTACTTTTTAAACCGCTTTTTAGATGTTGATCTTGATTATTTGTTGGCCTGCCTAGCTGATGATTTTCCTGATCAGGCGGGGTTGATTCACGCGTTTCGCCTTGTTCAGTCACGCGAACTCTTTAATGAGACGGCTAATGACACCCAACGGCTGCGGGTTTTGTGTGATTGTGTCCAGAAACTGGGCTTTCAAGGAGTGATCATTTGGGTCGATCTCTCACAAGAGTTAAAGGCCACGTCGCCTGGTGCGCTGCATATCTTGCGCGATTTCTTTGATTCGCTCCAGATGGTGCGTCAACCCAGCCTGCATATCAAATGTTTGGCGCCGCCATCGGTCTGTCAGGATTTGCAGCGCTTGCGTGGTGTTCAAACATTAAGTGTGAAGCAATTGACGGTAAGTTGGACGCAACCAGAGTTACAGGAGTTGATTGATCGCCGTCTGCAACTGCTCGATCACCCTAGCATTCAGACCCTTGAACAATTGATTGCACCTGCACAAGTCGTTACCTTTTTAGAGGAATTTTCCGATGCAAGCAGCCCGACCGAATGGGTAACGCTTGTGCGCCTGCTGCTTGAACAGGTCAATCAGGGCAGTGAAATTCCCTTATCCGAAGCAGCTTGGCGCAGTGTGCGGCGCGCCTATTGTGCAGAACGGGTGCCGATTTGGATGGATGAACAAGGTAGCTTTTGGCGTGGCAAACAGATATTGACTGATCTCAACCCTAGAAAACGTGCACTCTATCCTTTGCTTAAGCACCTGTATGAACACCCCGGTGTACACCGCACTTACAAACTATTGAATGAGTTAAATTTAGATGAACCGAATCTGAACACCATGATCAGCCGCTTGCGCAAGGAGCATGTAGAACCATTCCCGCCAACCGAAGCGGAACGAGAGGATGTCTGGATCTACATTGTCACCGATGGCAAGGGTGGGGGGTACGAATTACGTCACACAACTCGGTCTACCAACGCATTGTGATGTGTTTGTAAGATAGAGCGTTTATTTTGTGATTGTACTGTTACATAAAATGGGAACAATAGTAGGTTACTGAGACGTTTATCATCGTCTTTTGTGCTATGATGGTAATATTCAATGCCAGTAAGCACACGTTGATTCCTATGGATGCGTTGCTGTCTGGTTGGGCCTGGAGCAACCTCAGATCCCTGAAGAGGTCATAATGGTACACAATAAGCTGTCGGATCGATATGGCGGTTCCTCCGGGATAAGCAAGCGATCAAAAAAAGTTACTAAAAAATTGCCTGCATCGGAGAAACAAAAAATAGTGGTAGAGTCACGCAACGATCCCGCCCTAGCAAATCGAGTGCTGGATTGGTTGCGTCAATTTGGTTTTACTTATAATCCCTTTCAAGAACGCAATAGTGAACGCGACGGGAATTTGAGTGACCACTTTATTGAACCGCCTGATTTTGACGCCTTGCTAGAGGTTACGAATCAGGCGATTTTTGCGCGTACGGGCGATGGCAAAACGGCAACCCGTTTACGCTTACAAAGCTTTTACCGCGATGCCCTGGCGGACAAGCGCGTTTTTGCTTTTTCCTATTTAATTTCGCAGGAATTAGCTGACGCTACACCCACGGCTTTCCAACAACATATCAACGAAATTCTTACGTCCGCTGTACGTCACCTATTCATATTGCTGACGTTACGCGGAGTTAATCTGCCTGCTCTGCAGGAAGAACAAAGTGCTGTTCCCCTCGCACAACACCTTGCTGCGTTCTTCGATCAATATTACGGTGTCGTTGACGCCTGGCGTATGGATCTGCGTCAAGCCCTATTCGATCATTCGCTGCATCAGGCCATTAGCAATTTGGCGCCGGTTTATGATGATCTTGAATCGCAAGCAAACAGCGAAAGCATCAACAGCGTTTGGTTACAGCGGTGGTTACAGTGGCTGGAGATTGCCGCCGATCAACCGACTATTCGCTTACCGGCTACTCCGCTACAGCGGTGGCGTCACTTTTGTGACCTACTGGATCAGATCGGCATTCGTCAAATTCTGATTTTGGTTGATGGCGTCGATGTCAAGCCGGACAGTCCTTTTTTGCCGCAAACAGAAAAGTCAAATCACACAACTCGAATGGTTGCGATTACACGCCCCTTACTGGAAGCCTGTCATAACCGTAGATTAGGGGGCAATGTCGCGTGGAAGCTATTTCTCCCATTAGAGCTTTATTTGCCATTTTTACCCCTCTTGCAAAAACAAATATTTCATGTTATAGTGGCGTGGGATGATAAACGCCTGCGTAAGCTCCTTGAATTTCGTTTAGCTGCTGCAACTGGCGGCGTTGTGTCCACCCTTTTACAGTTAGCTGAAGAAGATGTGCCGGTCGACCTGGAGACCTATTTGCTTGTGCAATGTGGTCTATCGCCACGGTACCTGACACATCTGATCAACAAAATTCTCGAAGCGCATGTCATGCAGGGCAATAGCGCTGGGTTGCCGGGCAAGCTTTCCAGCAGCTCATTGGCGCAAATTGCCTATTTATCCCATTCGCCAACTTAGCCCATGCTCCTTTCCGAATGGCTGGTCGCAGGAGTATGTGGCCATAGCTTCCGGTAGAGGTGCATGATGCCCCCAGAACAAGCTGAATCCGACAGGACGCCATCAGGAAAAAAGCTCAGTCGCCTTGAATATGCGGCGACGCCAGCAGAGAAACAGATAAGCCGCGAGGGTGATCGAGACGGGATTTCTGCCATAATCACAGAAACGATTGCCCTGGCGGCTGATGAGAATCGTCGTAGCCGCACCCGTCGCTTGATTATGATCCAAGGGGAAGCCGGTGTCGGCAAAACCTGGTTTCTTGACTATTTGCACGCCGAAATGGCTGCCCGACAGCCAACCTGCCGCTTGATCAAACGCTATGAAGCGAGCGATTTTGTTGCCCCTTTTGATAATCTCTACTACCGTTTTTTGCGCCTGCTAAAAGATTGTGAGCAGGCGCTGGCCATTACGTGCCTGCCTGACCTGCCCGACCCGACCACCGCAACGGTGGAACAAGTGAATGAATGGTCCGGGTTGCTGGAAATGCGTCTGCTTGAATTGCGCAATCAACCCTTAGTTCTCTTCTTTGATGAGATGGAATGGTGGGTAGGCGTCCCGGAAGCGCAACAAGCGGCGTTGACCCATCTCTTTAGAACTGTCTGGGCCATGTTACTGCGCCAAGCCCAATTGCCCGTTATCATTACCTGCGCCGGTCGGCGTATCCCGCCCTTTAAGCATCCATCACTCCGTTTGGTGCAATATGATTACGCCCTGCGCGGCTTCCCGGCTGCGCAGTTGATTACCCTGGTTGATCCGGCAAAACAGAGCCTCTTACGTCCACTGATCGAACGTTACACTGAGGATAATCCTTGGGCTACCCAAGTTTTAGAACAATTATACGCGCGGCTTGCCGCGTTTGGCACCGCGCAAATTAGCGAACCCGTTCTGCGCGAAGTTTTTGAGGCAATTGTTGGTGATCAACTGGATCAGAATTCAGCCTTGAAAGAGACGCTTTACCAACTTGCCAAGCAGAAGCAAACGGGTTTTACTGCCAACGATCCCCTTCTGCCGGAAGGTGACGCAACCTTGATCAAGCTGATGAACAGTTCGTTTGTCGAGTTTAATAGCAACGCCAAACGTTATTTTGTGATCCCTGTCCTTGCCCGTTGGTTCAAAAGGAGTGACCAAAATGACCCCCAATAACCGCTCTCACCCCCTCTTCACCTTGCGCACCGATGCCATTGTGGGACGCGCCGAAGAAATCGCCAAGCTGCAACAAGTGCTTGCCGACCTGACAACGACGACTGATCATACGCTCTTTTTCTACATTGCCGGCGATGGCGGTATGGGCAAGACTCGTTTTTTGGAATGGGTTTTAAACACATATTCGCCACCGCATAAAACCTTTCGCACCCCCATTCTTGATTTCTATAACTCGATCTTGCGTACCGATGTGGATCTGGTTGAACACATTTACGATGCGATTGAACCCGCCTTGAGTCAAGAGAAGCTGACTGACTACTTTGCCGAATACCGCACCTTACGCGAACGCTTCCGCCGCCAAGAGACAGACGCCGCCGGCGGGCAAAGTGGTGAAAGTGTGATTTCGGCCTTTGTCAAAGCCTGGACGCCATTGGCAGTGGCCGGCTATCGCCTCATCATTCTGTTGGATACGGCTGAATTGCTGCGTTTTGAAGATGACCCCGTGCGCCATAAATTTGATGCGCCCCAGCCGGTTGCCTCGACGAAACGCTGGCTCTTGGAGATGGTGGATGACGATAGCAAATTGCTGGGCGTTCTCTTTGTGGTGGCCGGTCGCAAAAAAGAGTCGCCAACACTCTATGCCGAATTTTGTGAACGGGCCGCACATGGCGCCCAAAGTTCCAAACAGCGCGTCATCGACCTGGAGGGCTTCCAACCGGCCGGCACCGACGCTTATTTCGCCCAGTTGACAAAAATCTTGCAAACGCGTGGCTATCAGGATGAAGCTGACATTATCGCCGGGATCGACTCGGAACAACGGGCGGCGCTCCACCAATTGACCAAAGGTTCACCCATTGCGTTAGCCATTGCCCTGCAATTATTGATCGATGGGGTGAGCAGCGAGATTCCTACATTGATCAATAACCAACTCAACCAATCGGTGGCGCCAACGGCCGATCTAGAGCCGCACTTCCAGGCGGCGCTGATTACAGAACTGGCAAATTATCAGGCTTTTGGCGAAGTTGGCATTGTCATGCGCTATATGGCGCTGGCCCGCAAGGGGTTAACGCCGTCGCGTTTGGCGAAACTTCTGCAAAAGATCGGCTCCAATCTGCCCGATGTTGAGTTTGCAGCGCTCTTTACCGAACTGGCCCAACAAATCTATGTCAAGGTGCTGCCGGACGGCGCGCTCGTTCTCCATGATAAAGTGGCGGAATGGGTCACGCGGCTCTTTGAAGACGCGGAAGCGATATACCTCTATGCGGCTCTGTACGATATCTATGAAGAGGAGATTGCCGAACAGACGCGCACCATTGCCGATTTGTTACCTTTCGCCGATCCTTTTACCGAGATGGAAGAGATTGATGAGATGAGCGGGAGTGTGGCTGTTCGCGTCATTCCCGATCCGGCGGCAGTGCAATCGGCCCATGAACTGCGCCGGGTGCGGCGTAAGCGACGCAATCTCATTATTGAGCAGATGACCTACGCCTTGCGTAGCGACCCGATCAGAGGCTATAAAATTTATTATGAACTGGCCGAGGAAGCGTTCAACGTCGGGCGGATGGATTACGATATGCAGATCCGCACGGAATTTTTGCAATGGTGGATGGATGAGCATCCAGTGGGGAGTGGTCAGTATCCCAATCGTCAGCAAGCCGCCGCCGTCGGCCTGACTCAAGCGATCATTGAAGCCGATTTTGCCGTACGTGCTGTGCAACGCACCTATAGCGCCGAAAGTATCGACGCCATTACGCTGTCGCCCTCCCAACGTTCTCAGGCGACCATTGCATTGGTAAACAAGATTTTGCAAAGCGTAGGTGACAAGCGCGATGACTTCACGTTACCTCCCTTTGCCGAAACCTGGCTCAATTTGTACACCGATCTGGCGCGTGGCCAATTGGTGGCTAATGAAGAAGAGATTACCCAAGTTCGGCAATCATTCCAGTCCCATATTCGTGAATTCATCGTTCTGCTCAACAATCGCGGGAAAACAGAGGATGGGAACAATCTTGCTGTTTTCCTGCTGACCAGTGCATTGGCCTTTGCTTATTACGAACTTGGTTTTTTTGAAAGCAATCATGGCAATCATGGCGACGCCATTGAAAGCTTCAACCGTAGCTTGCCGCTCTACCGGCGCCTTGGTTTCGAGATCAACCAGGCGCGCTCGCTCAATGATAAAGGCGATTCGTTGGCAGTGGTCGGGTTTGCCCAACGCGCCGAAACCTCTGTCCATGATGCGCTGCTTCTGCGGAAACAACTGGGCTTCAGCTATCCGATTGGTCTCAGTTACAACACCTTAGCCATCGTCCATACCATGGCCGAACGACCGGCCTCGGCTCTGCGCTATGCTAAGTACGCCTTGTCGATCTTCCGTTCCCTCAGCCATGACTATGGGCAGATGATTGCCAATCGCGCCTGTAGTGAAGCCTATCGTCGCGATGCCGAGCGAGTGGGCGTTGCCAATCGCAAGGTGCAGCAGATCCGGTTGAAGGACGCCCTTGATGCCAGCAAAGCGGCACTGACCTTTGCCGAAGCGCTGTTGACCGACAAGGATGCCCTTCTGGTTGACATCTATATCGAACATGGTTCGGCCTGGCGCGACCTGGCGCGCTTTTATGGGCAGAACCCCGATTTGCGTGAAAAAATGGCTGTGGATCCGATACACGAGAGCGAAGCTTGGCTGCAAGCAGGGGTTGACCTGGCGCGCACCATTCCTGGCGCCCGCACGCAGTTGATCGATGCCATGATTGACCTGGCCTACTTGCGCTATTATGAAGCCTTGACCAGTGCAACGGACAAGACAACCCGCCTTACCAATGCCCAAGTGGCGACGGAACGGGCAATTGCCGAAATCCCATCCACTTATCGCGATTTACCCTTGCCAGATGGGCAGGCCAAGACTTTGTCGGTCTACTGGTCCTTGCTGACCAAAGCGCACGGGCTGTTGATGACGATTACAAGACAACGGCTTTATCTCCAACATCCGCATTTGTCCATCAATGAAACGACTATGGCTGATGCGCGCAAACTGCTGGCTGAAGCCACCCTGGCCCTCTACTTTAGCTCGCTGTTGGAAGCGAATGTGCGCAATGTTCGGCGCGCCAATCAGATCATCTACGAAGCTTTCCAAACCTTTTCCTTTGAGGCGCTGGAATGGTTTGCCCAACAGGCAACGGAAGTGGCTCAGTCGTTACAGATCCCAGCCGATCAACAACAAGCGATGAAACAATATCTGGCTGAGAACTTTGGGATCGATCTAATTGTCGAGCAATAACAAGGCTTGTTACGCAGTTTTTGCAGTAATAATTAATGGAAATGATACACCGTTTACATGCCGTTGATTTATGTAACCTGATTGTAAGAAAGAGTAAGCTGTCTTTAAAGATTACCTATTGACAGGTAAACTCTCATCAATTATGATTACATGGACTTTTTCGTCTTTGAACGCTTGTTTGCAAAGACGAAAAAATAAATAGGATTCTGATACCATAATTCACATCGAAGACGTGTAATCTCTCCTATCGACTTGCTACTTTTTTACTCTTCGAGTGTGTGGTAAAGGTTGTTGCATGGGTACAAGGCAAAGCTACCTGCCTTGTATTTTGTGTTTTCTCTAACCACTTACCACACACTCCCAGATGATTGATGCAAGTCAAGGGAGATTTCTGTTTATGTATATACAACTGTACGACGAAGTGTATGAAGAAGTCGTATCAAGCCAAACACTTGGCAACCCGTTCCTCTTTCGTTCACCAGCCGAGCAGCAACAGCTTGCCGCCTGGCTCGCTGCTACACAACCCACAGTTAAAAACAAATCACCGACCTCCAATAGCACACTGCTCCCCCTGATCTTACATAGTAGTCAATTCCGTCAGGAAAACACCAAGGTCTATCAGTTTCAATGTAACTGCGCCTGTCCGGATGATGGTTTTTCCTTTTCGGCGCCACGCGCCTGGACTGATTACCAGACGCCGTTGGTGCAGCCGCGACTGCATGGGCAATTCTTGCCGGATGACCACCTGTTGCTCTTCAATCCTTATCATGATCAAGGGGTAATGGTGCTAAACGACGGCGCCAGGGGGCTTTGGCAACAGTTTCACCAACCGCGGCTTGTGCATGAAGTCATCCCCCATCCAACTGATCAGATCGGGTGGCACGCAATCCAGAACATGGTGGCCTTCGGCGCATTACAACCGGTGGGCTTCCAGCCGCAGGTGCAGAAACGTGATCCACGCATCTTGAACACCTGGATTCATGTAACCAACGAATGTAACTTGCGTTGTGATTACTGCTACATCCACAAGAGCAATGACGACATGCCGGCAGATGTGGGGCGGGCCGCCGTCGATGCGATCTTGCGCTCGGCTGAACGGCATGGCTTTCAACAGGTCAAGCTCAAGTTTGCCGGCGGGGAAGCCACCCTCAACCTGAAACGGGTCTTTGACATTCATGCCTATGCAAGCGAACAGGCGCAGATGAGGGGCATCGGTATTGACACCGTGGTGTTAAGCAATGGGGTTGCCATTGGGGAACGGGCGATTGAAGCCTTTACCGAACGGGGGATTCAGGTCAGCATCTCGCTGGATGGCATTGCCGATACACACGATACGCAACGCCCTTTTAAGAACGGCAAGGGGTCATTCGCTTGGGTCAATCGAACACTGGAACGATTAGTGAAGCGCGGCATCAAGCCCTTTATCAGCATTACCTTGTCCAACCGCAACGCTGACGGTTTGGCTGATCTGATCCAGTATGTGGTTGATCGGGATCTGCCCTTCAATATCAACTTTTTTCGGGAGAATGATTGTGCTGCGCCCTATACCGACCTGAAATTGCTGGATGACAAAATCATTACCGCCATGCAAAACGCCTTTGTCGTGCTGGAGAATAATCTGCCCAAGCGTTCGCTCCTGGGGTCCCTGGTGGATCGCGCCCAGTTCGATGCCCCGCATGACAAAACCTGCAGTGTCGGTGATTCCTACCTGGTGATCGACCATCAGGGCCAGGTCGCCAAGTGTCAGATGGAGATTGAACGGCCCATTACGAGTATCTATGCCGACGACCCCTTGGGTGATCTGCGACAAGATCGCTTGGGCCTTCAAAATCTCAGTGTCGAAGAGAAGGAAGGCTGTCGCACTTGTGAGTGGAAATATTGGTGTGCGGGCGGCTGCCCGGTTCTCACCTATCGCGCCACTGGTCGTTACGATGTCAAATCCCCCAACTGCCGGATCTACAAAGCGCTCTATCCTCAATTGCTACGGCTGGAAGGGCTGCGCCTCTTACAGCTAGCCAGCCAACAGCACCCTGCCGCCACCCTGCCACACTGATCCTTCACTTTTACACCTAATAAGCGCATACTGCACCGGATTTTGCTGTAGCGACGATGGTTCAAAAGAATCATCGTCGCTTTTTGTAAGATGTTTGTGAGTCCAGCCACCGCGATTGCTATTTAGGCAATTACGTCTGTGATAGCCTTGAGGGAACAAAGGGCTATACTAAGAGCAAGCAAGTCATAGGAGAGGAGGACACCATGAGGTAAGTATCTTTCAACAATTACTCATCGCAACAATCAAGGTCACGTATAAAATTTATATCGATTTGCCGAGCATAAGCAGTAGTCCGCAGTCATGCAGTCGCGTAGTCCAGAATCAGTCTATGCGCTTTCGCGTGGGTTGCGGTCTACTGAGAATGGTAGCTGCCCATGACTCGGTAGCAAGGAGCAACGATTTGAGGCCGGCGATTGTGCAAATCGGTATCGACGTTAGTGAAAGGAGGTGCGCAAAACAGCTACTGCCAACTGCGAGGACTACTAGGCTGCCTGTGTCTCTAGCTTCACCATCCAGAAATGGTCAGCGCTAGATTCACAGGCAACCGACAGTTGACGATGTACTGTCCTTTCTGTTCGTACTGGTGATGGAAGATAGTGTAAAAAAGATTAGGCTCCTGTTATACCCTGGGCGCTGGTTAACTTATGTTACCAACCGATAGGGTATAAATTGGCGCGCTTCCATCTTCTGGTATGTAGGTTATCTCATAAACTGTTAAAATTGTCATATAAATGATTCTCACAGTGGTTAACCTAGACGCTTTCCAGCCAATGTCGCCCATATGACAATACCATCTCACCATCAATATAGACCGCCCCTTCCCGTCGCAAATCCTTGATAATATCCCAGTGAATCGCCGACTGGTTGGTTCCGCCACATTCCGGGTAGGCGCGACCGAGGGCGATGTGCACCGTGCCACCGAGTTTTTCGTCGATGAGAATGTCTTTGCAGAAGTGGGTGACATGGGGGTTGACGCCAAAGGCAAATTCGCCGATCAGACTGGCGCCGGCATCGCTCTGAACAATGGCCTGGAGGAAGTCCTGATTGGCGCTGGCCGTGGCTTCGACCAGCTTGCCCCGCGCCCAGCGTAGGCGAATATCGGGCATGAGCCGGCCACTGAGGACGCCGGGAAATTCAAAGTAGATCTGGCCGTCGATGGTCTCGGTGATGGGCGCGGTCATGATTTCGCCGTCGGGCATATTGAGTTTGCCGTCGCCCACCACCCACCGGCGTCCGGCGACCGCAAAGCGCAGATCGGTCTCTTTGCCGACAATGCGCACTTCTTTGCCCTGTCCTAAGCGATCGGCCCAGCGTTGCCAGGTGGCGACCGCTTGTGGCCAGTCGAGTAGACAAGCGTCAAAGAACATGTCGGTGATCGTTTCCAGGTCGGTCTCGGCTTGCTGGGCGAAGGCGGCGTTGGGAACGCGCACGAGACACCAGCGGGTTTTCTGCCAGCGCAAGGTGGAAATTTTGCCCTGGGTACGCTGGTTCAGCGAAAGCCGATCCGCCGGGACATCGGCCAGTTCATACAAATTATATGCACCCCGTAGCCCGATATACACATCGGCCCATTCCATGCCATAGGCTTCGATCGCCGGTAGCCAGGACAGTTGTTCATGGTTGCCATACTTGAGTAGCGCATGGCGCAACGTCTCCGACAGAAATTGTACTTGCGGAAAAGCGCCGGCCTTGATACAAGCGGCATAGACCGTCTGCACCAAGGGTAGCGTTTCTGCCTCGCCCATGGCGATCATCACCTTCTCGCCCGGTTTCACGGCTGCCGAATAGTTGACCAGCAATTCACCTAATTGCTGCCAGCGTTTATCCATACGCTACCCACCCCATTCATTAACAATTTTCCATTCTCCCTTGACAATTATAGGAGTTACGCAGTTGGACAAGACCTGTCAGGTTTGCGAAACCTGACAGGTCTCTGGTAGCGCCCGTCAACTGCGTAACTCCTAAATTAATGATTCCTCAATTCCTTCACCTTACTCATAAACGTCTTCACCCGCCCCTCATCCACCGGATTCCAGATATAGCCATCCCGCTTGAAGGTTGTCCCCACCACCGCGCCATCGGCTACGGCCAACTGAGCGGCCACATTTTCCAGTTTCACACCGGTGTTGGCAAAGACGGGCGTCGTCGGAATAGCGTTTTTGACCTGGCTCAACGTTTCTTGGGATGTTTCCGCCCCGGCGATCAAGCCGGAGACGCAGATGGCATCCGGGTTGGTATTAAAGACTGTGGAGCGGGCGACAGCGGCAATGTCCCGTTGGGCCAGGTAGACGGCAGCTTCGGGGACGATGTTGTAGAAGCGTTTGACCTGCTGGCCGCCAATCGCATATTGATGACGCACGACTTCCCCACAATTCGTATTCCACAGGCCAAAGTCACTGGCATAGACGCCGGTGAAAATTTCGCGCACAAAGCGGGCGCCGGTCGCCACAGCCAGATCGATGGACGCTTTGGCGTCCCATAGCACATTGACGCCAAAAGGCGCCGTGAGTTCTCGTCGTAATTCACCGATAATGCGCGCCATCGTGACATAGGTGATCGGCTCGACCTTGAGCAGATAGGGCAGGCTGTACTCGTTGGAGAACAGCACCGCATCGACGCCGCCGGCTTGTAAGGCGTGTAGATCGTAACGCGCCTGTTCTACGACCCATTCAACGCCGCGCCCAGCATCATAGGCGGGGTCGCCGGGCAGCGCACGTAGGTGGCACATGGCAATGATCGGCTTGCGCAGGCCGAAGAGTTCATGAATCCATTGCATAAAATGATGACGCTCCTTTGGGTTGTGGAAAGTTCTACTTTGCCAGAAAGCATATACCAGAGTGGGACGATTGCCAAATCATCAATAAATGATGTCTATCTTATCCCTATACCTTTTTCTGTATCTTGGTCTATGTCAGAAAATGACATTCAGCGGCAAGATAGAGCGGCAGTCCGATCAGGGTAATCCTGATACGAGCAACGGACGATGTTCAACCCGAAACACTGAGTTCAATACGAAACACAAAGAAGTTCAACACGAAACACCGAGAAAGGACAAAGAATCATGCGCTATGTAATCTCTTTATTGCTTCTGGTAACGCTCTTGGTCGCCGCTTGCGCGCCGGGCGGCCCAGGCGCGGCAGCCACCAGCACCCCAGAAGCAACGGAAACCCCAGCCACCGACACCGGCGTTGGCGGCAGTGAAGGAGTTACAGACACCATGGAGATGACGGACACCATGGAAATGACCGATACCATGGAAATGACCGATACTGAGGGCATGACGGACACTTTGGGGATCACGGATACATTAGAGCTGACCGGAACGGATGGTGTCACTGGCACCGGTGGCTGAGTAACAGCCGGAGCAAAGGGAAACGCCTGAATGCCACCGACTGAAGTTTTGCTGCTGTGGATTATTGGGCGTTTCCTCATCGCATGAGTTGATGAAAGGTAGGGCAAGTTCTATCTTTGGCGCCCTACCTTTTCTGACTACCACAATGTACCTTTCAGTAAGCTTTCACCATTTCAAACGTTCTGCCAAAGCACGCGATTGCGCAGAGACAACCGTTGTGAATACACAAGAAGCGTGTGAAGACAAGCGTGTGAAGACAAGCGTGTGAAGACAAAAAAGGAGGAGAACGATGATTAACTTCATCATTTGGATCATTTTGGGGGCGGTCATCGGCTGGATCGCCAGCATGATTATGCGCACGAACGCGCAACAGGGGGTTTTCCTGGACATTATTGTGGGCATTGTCGGCGCTTTTCTGGGTGGCTTGTTGTTGGCGCCCCTCTTTGGCACCGGCACCATCAACCAGAACGACTTTAGCTTGTCCGGCTTACTGGTTTCGCTCTTAGGCGCCATCATTTTGTTGGCGATTGTCAACCTGTTCCGCCGCGGCAGTGTACGCTAAGGTTGCCGGTAGGCCCCTGAACGGCAACCGCAGACAATAACAATCAACCATCGTTCATCGGGTTCTGTTGACATTCCTCTTCTTGTGCAGCCAAGCAGGTTCTGCCCATCACCAACGGGTGAAAGACAGGGTGTCAACAGTCCTCTTTTCTTTTATAGACCGAATATAAACCTTTACAGGCGCCGAAACTGAGATTTTTCCTTTTTGTGAATGAATCTACAGTGACCCTACATTGAGTTTCAGCCGGAAAATTTGGAGAACCGCATGGGGCCAGGCGACTATAGCGTCCAGCTCTTTGCTAATGGCAACCCTGTGGAAACGGTTGACTTTCGTGTCGAATAGCGTTCGCGACGCCAAGGTAACACACAACGGGGTAATGCAAGCAAAAGGAGCAACCCACCATGGATTCAACAACCCTTTGGATTATTATCGCCGTTGTCGTCCTCCTGGCGCTCTTTCTCTTTAATCGCAACCGGACGGCGCCCCGCGGCACCTATGATCAGCGCGGTAGACGCAGCAGCGGCAGTATCGGCGGTGGTAATCGCGCCTATAACGACCCCGAACATGAGAGCCGCGGCTCCATCGGCGGCAGCCCCAATCGCCACCGTGGGCAGAACGAACGCCGCCACGATGACAAAAACACCACGCGCGAACGCATCGGCAGTCAGCGCAAACATGACGATGAACGCTTCAAAAGCAAAGGCAGCATTGGCGGCTAAACTATGATTGACGCTGTCATTACAAAAACGCCTGTCTCTACGCAACCGGAGACAGGCGTTTTTGTTTCTTCAAAGGTAACTACTTAGCTCCTAGCCAGTCACGGACTGGCTAGGAGCTAAGTAGTTACCTTCAGAATTTCTTTACATTTTCTCAACGATCGCTACATACTTATTAGGTAGACTAAAGATAGTCGGCAATGCTGATATCAGCCATGACCCAAAGGAAGGGCTTTATGGGTTCGATCCTAGGCGCCTCAACCAAGCGACGCCAACAACTGCTCCTGCTGAGCGCCTTGGTGCTGGCGCTCTTCATCACAATTTTTTTTGGGATGCGCGCGTTCCGCCGTTTCGACCGTCCACCAACCGACGAACCCATTCGTGGCTGGATGAATATTCCCTACATTGCTCACTCGTATCAAGTGCCGCCTCCTGTTTTGTGGGAAGCGCTCGACCCGCCGCCAGACCTTCCCCGCAGCCGCCGCCCGATCAACCGGTTGGCCGAAGAATTGAACTTGACCACGACAGAGGTCATTTCACGGTTGGAAACCGCCATTGCCGATGAGCGCGCCAAACACCCGCCGCCCGCTGCGCCGCCGGAAAAACCCCCGCACCCTGTGGCGCCCGAACTATCCTCCACAGGATTGCCGACCGTATCGCCAACAGTATCGCCGACCGTATTGTCAACGCCATAGGCTGCCGCCGTGTCTGCTGCCCTTGACCCTATCCTGTTCCGTTGCACGAAGAGAAGTGAGCGCACGATGGACCTACAAACAATCTTGCTCGACGCGATGGCCACTTACGGCGCCTTTGCGCTCTTTGGCGCCATTCTCTTGGCGGCGATTGGCGTCCCCTTGCCGGCAACCTTCCTACTCGTGGCCGCCGGCTCCTTTGTGACCCAAGGCGAACTGGATCTCTGGCCGGTGCTGGTGGCCGGCGCTTTGGGCGCCATTCTGGGCGATCACATTGGGTACGGGATTGGCCGCATTGGCGGGCAACACTTCGTGCAGCGCATGGCGCACCGCTTCAATGGGCAAACCATGCTTACCCACGCCGAGAACACCATGCAGCGCTGGGGTGGGATTGGCGTTTTTCTCAGCCGTTGGCTATTAACCGCCGCCGGCCCGTATGTCAATCTGACCAGCGGCCTCATGGGCTATCGCCTGCTCTATTTCTCCTTCTGGGACATTGTGGGCGAAATTTTATGGGTGGCGCTTTATGTACAAGTTGGTCGCCTCTTTAGCGATCAACTGGCGACAATCAGCGATACCCTGGGTGATTTGACCTGGGTTGCCGTGGGCATCGTTGCTATCCTGGTCATCGGCTACAAGTTGATCCAGAGCTTCCGTCAGAATGGCGCTATGAAAGTGCCCTACACACAACAGTTCACCCCTCAGCGTCCCGGCTAGGAGATTGTTTCGGGGCTTCGCCGACTTGCTCAAGCGCTTGCGCTTTGGCTCGGAAACCGCACCTACGTTTTTATCGCATAAACAACAGCGCTCATCTACAGAAAGTGTGAGGTTTCGACCCGCCACACCTGTCAGGTTTCCAAAACCTGACAGGTGTTCACACTTTCCGTAGATGAGCCAACAGCAGAGCACAACGCTCTCAGCCGGTCACGGACCGACTGAGAGCGTTGTGCTCTGTTGATTATTTCCGTCAATTGTCCCTGGCCGGGTGGGCAAAAAAGGTAATAAGCCCGGCTGAACATTGTAATCATTTAGAAACAGTTTTATCCAGAAATCGGTGGTAAGCTAGGTAAAAAGACTTAGCCAACCTTACTGGAAAACTAAGCCCGCTCGTCGCCGCACCAGGGTGACCGGCGTCGGCATCCCCAACGCCGGTCACCGACTGCCTCCTAGGCGTGGCGACGAGCGGACAGAGGCTTGGTAGTGATCCGGGAAGAAGATTTAGTGCGGAGAAAATTTTATGAATTGGATTCGTCATAACTTTGCTTATGTGCTAGTGACGCTGATCGCCATCCTCCTGATCTTCTTTACTGTGCAATTGCAATACCTATTGCGCGATCTACCAATTAATACCCAACCGGCTGAAGTAGCGCAGGTGGTGACGCCGACCACCCTGCCAACACCTCTGCTGATTCAGCCGACAGTCGTCGTGCAAGCGCCGGCCGTTGTACCCGTCAATCCCACGCCGCTGCCGGCGGTCAACACGAGCGCCGACCACGCCGCTGCTAATGCCGCTGCTCCTGTCCCCAATCAGGCGGCTGCCGAAGCCGCGCCGGCGCTCAGTCCGGAAGAGTTGCTGGAAATCGAAATGCTGGATGCAACCAACCTGACCACTAGCGAGGATGATGCGGTTTTAGTCGATTTCATTAAAGCCAATCCCTATGCCGTCGGCTTTATTCGCTATGCCAGCTATCAGGCTAACCAGGCGAACTTGCGCGCCGTGAATATTCAGACCGGTGTCGGTGGTCTGCCCGTGGCGGCGAATGAAGAGAGTGTCGCCAGCGGCGCCTATCCCTTCTCCCGGCCGTTGCTGCTCTACACCTCGGTGACGGATATGAAGAGCAAGCCACAGTTGGAAGGCTACGTTGGTTGCTACCTGAACCACCTCTTTCGCGAGATTGAGGGGGTCGGCTATACTGCGCCGTCCTTAGCCATGTATCGCGATGCGCTGGATAATTTCAAAGCCACTTGTCAACGTTGTCAAATGGTCGGCAGCAGCAATCCGCTTTTCCCCGCGGTTCCTGCTTGCACGGCGGAAGGTATTGCCCCCGTTTCCATGGACATCACCGGCGGTTCAACCGTCTACCCGCTCTCGGCCCACATGAGCGAACTTTACAAAGCGGCCGGCTTTACCGGCGCCATTGCCATTGAAGATATTGGCACCAGCAGCGGCTTCGAGCGCTTCTGTGAAAAAGGGGAGGCGGATCTGGTCAATGCCAGCCGCCTGGTCAGAGACAAAGAGCAGGCCGCGTGTCAGGCCATTAACCGGGAACTCGTTGCCTTCCCGGTCGGTTTGGATCTGGTGGTTGTGGTGGTCAGCCGCGAGAATGCCTTTGTCCAGCAGCTTTCCTTTGCCCAACTCCAGCAGCTCTTCACCAGCGCGCTGCGCTGGGCGGAGATTGACCCATCCTGGCCGGCGGAGTCGATTGTACGGGCCATTCCCAACAAGAGCCGTGGCACCTTTACCTTCTTTGTGGAAATGCTCTATGCCGGCGTCAACAGTGCGCCTGCTGTGATCGCCCAGGCGCCGGCTGCGCCGCCACCAATATCGACGCCAACCACCCCGCCCGCTTCGCCCACACCAGCGGCCACCAATACCACAGCGCCGGCAGGGCGGGCCGACTTCCGCATTGGTATCGTTGAGCAGGATGATGATTGTGTCGCAGCCACCGCAATTGTGCAAGCGATTGTAGAGCGCAAACTGGGCTATCAAGTCGAGCAAGTGGCATTTCCCTCGGCGTCCGCCCTCTTTGCTGCCTTTGGCGGGGGTAAGGCCGAAGAACGTATCGACTGGAGCCTGTGTTATACGGAACCCGCTGATCAGCCCTATTTTGAGCAAAATCGCGCCGCTCTCAGTCTGCTCAATGAAAACTATCGCGAGGTGGAGGGCAAACGCTACGGCATTATCAGTAGCCGGGCTATGTCGCGTGTTCTCCAACAAGAGAGTCCCTGTGTCTATTCGCTCTTGGAGAAACTGGCCCTGACTGGGGATGATGTGCGTACTCAATCGGCGGCCGGCTGGATTGAAGTACATCAAGAAGTCGTACAGACGTGGACAAATTGCCGATGATCATTGAACTCACTGTCCATTTATCATTTCAATGTAAGGCTCAGGGGAGATAATCTATGAATCAAGTGCAGAAAGTCAATCGTTCACTGATGATGGTTACAGATAAACCGCAATGGCCTCCGGCAACATCGGGGTCAAGCTTGCTTTATCGAAGTTTGCTGTTGCTTGTTTTGATGGCAAGTGGTCTCCTACCCGGCGCACCAGCTTTCGCCCAAAGCGCCGGCGTCGTTGGCACTTATAATACTGGATTGTTCGAAAAGGGTGCAGAGATCATTGCCGTGCGCGAACACTGGGGTGTGTTAACCAACGCCGGTGATGGCAGCGTCGATATTCTAAACTTAGCCAATCTGCCCAATATCAACCTCATTCGCCGGGTGAAAGTACCGCAATTAGATGGTCTAACGGCGGTGGCGATTCACCCTTATTATGACTACTTTATCGCCATTGCGGGTTCAGCAAAGCCGGCCGCTGCCCCAGTCAGGGGGACAGCAAGCTTTTTCCGCCTTTCGGACGGCGTCTTGCTCAAGACTGTTACCGTCGGCATTCAACCCGATTCTATTGCTATCTCCCCCGATGGCGGCTATGCGGTCATTGCCAACGAAGCGGAAGGCTTCACTGTCGGCGACAATGGTGGGAATGGCTCACTGACGCTGCTCGACCTGAATAGGTTTTACCCGGGCTATTCCAACACTGTTTACGTTTATCAGATTGGCTTTCCTTCGCTGGCCGGTTATGCCAACCTATCCAGCGGGCGCACTGATGACCTGGCCCGCTTGCCCATCGATAATACGCCAGGTACACTGGAGCCTGAATTTGTCACCTTCTCGCCCGATAGCCAGTACGCCTATATTACCTTACAGGAAAACAATGCCATCATCCGCCTCAATCTCTGGTATTGTAGTATGAGTTTGCTGGGGCTGGGGCAGACCACCCATGCCTTTGATCTGGTGGTGGATGGTCAATTCTTGCCCAACCAAACAGCCTCCTTCTTTCGTGAACCGGATGGGGTGGATGTGGTCTACGCCAACTATCGCCATTACTTGGTGACTGCCGACGAAGGCGATACGCGCGATGGCGCCGGCAATGGCAGCCCCCGTGGCGGGCGCACGGTCAGCATCTATTCAGCGGGCAGTGGCGCTTTTATTGCCGATACGGGCAACCAGCTTGATGAGATGGCGGCGGCGCGTGGCATCTATCCGGACGCGCGTAGCAACCGTGGCGGCGCTGAACCGGAAGGCATTGACGGTATCCGTGTCAATGGTCGGTCGATTGTGGCGGTCGGCTTGGAACGCGCCAACGCCGTCGCCTTTATTGACATCACCAATCCCCGGACTCCTGTGGTTTATGACATGGTGAGCGTTGGCGCCAATCCCGAAGGGGTAAAGCTGGTGGTGCGCGGAAGCGTCGTCTATGCCCTGACGGCCAACGAAGGGGATGGCACTCTCTCGGTGGTCTTGGCGCCGGGGACAGGCATTGTGGCCGCCGGTGCTGACGCAGTTGAGGAAACCGGCGCCGAAGTCACCATCGAAAGCCTGCCCGATTTTGTTGCCGATGATATTACACCGGATGTGAGCAAGGGTGTCGATGAAACCACGGCTCGCAACCTCTATTACCTGCCTGTCGTCAAACAGGAATAGTTCAGCGACAGGAGAGGCGTTGACATAAAACAGGAACAAAATCAGGATGGGGGACGCCCCTATCCTGATTTTGTTGCCATTGCGCCGCCGTCGGCTCCCTACTATGTCACACGAGGGCAGGTCGGCAATCGTCCACCTATCCATGTCTGGCCCATCCAACTGCACGATCGCTTGCCGCGCCTGCCCATTCCTCTGATTGCGCCTGCCCCCGATGTCGTTCTGGATCTGGGGGCAGTGGTGCGCGATGTTTATGAACGGGGCGCTTACAGCCGGCGGATCGATTACGCCCAACCAGTGCCGCCACCTGAGCTTACCGCAGAACAACAAGCTTGGGTTGATAATCTACTCGCAACCTATCGCTGATCTGGTATACGGTAACGCAAAGTTTCGACAAGCTTGCGCTGCTATTTGAGATATCGGTCAAAGAAAGCAACCGAGCGCGCCATCGCTGTACCAAAATTTACCGATAAGTTATGATTGTCCTCTGAATATTCGTAATATTCGACGGGTTGACCCACCGCCTGCATCTGCCGGTTAAGCGTCTGTGAATAGCGCACCGGCACATCACTGTCGGCTGTGCCGTGGTGCAGTTGCAGGGGGCCGGAGATTTCACTCAAATAGGCGTTGGGCGAGATGGCGGCCCAGATGTCAGGCGCTTCTTCGGGTGTCCCCCACTTTGCCACAATCTCCTCGCGCCAGCGACGACGCTGGGCCGTGGCCGCATCTACCGGTTGCGTGTCGGGCTGGCGGTTGCGTTGGTAGTACAGCTCAGGATAGGACGCGACCACGCCGGCCCAGATCACGCCGACTTTCACATCTTTGGTCGTGACCATGCTGCGCAACGTGAGCAGCCCGCCCATCGAATGACCCCACATGCCAATGCGCGCCGGGTCGGCGCCGGCATAGCGCTTCATCGATGCAACCGCGTTGAGTACATCAATGGTATAGGCCGGCGACCCGCGGCTGCTGGTCGGCTCCCCCTCGGAGAAGCCGTGGCCGCGATAGTCGGAGCGGAAGACAATGTAGCCGTTGCGGGCAAAGCCATCGACATAGGCGACATAACGCTCGGTGGTGCGGTAGATTTCGGGCGGAATAAAGCCATGATTGAAGATGATGACCGGCCAACCGGCCGCCGGCTTCGCTCCTTGTGGAACGGTTAAGAGCGCATAGATTTTGTACCCCTCGGAGCGGTAGGACACAAGGTAGCGGTTATAGTTGGCGCCAGGAGCCAACGTCTCTTCAATGACAATATCACTGCCGGGGTAGCTTTGCCGACGCATGTATTCCACCATGAGCGGGTGCATTGCGCTGAGCGGCAGATCGAGCGTCGGCGGTTTTAACCAGATCAAGGGCGTTGCCGTCGGTGTGGGGGCGACGGCCGCAGCAGTAGAAGGTGTGGCGACCGGTAGGCTTTGTACGCTGGTCGCCGCATCGTTCACCGAACTGCTTACAGTGGTAGTGGCCGCAGGGATACATAATTTCCAGCCAACGGCCAATGTATTGGGATTAGTGATAGCGGTGTAGCTGCTGTCAACGGCAGCTTTGGCATTAGTGGCCGCCACAATCGCTTGATAGGTGACTTGACTGCCCAACTGGCGACCGGCAATCAGCGAAAGGGTGTCGCCCGGTTGGACGATCACAGTCGTTGCGCAATCCAGCGAACTTTGCGCATTGCCGCTTTGGTAAAGGGCAAGCGCGGCTATCACCAAACAACCACCAGCGATCAAGCGCCGCACATAGGGTGCGATCAGCATAAGCTTCTCCTGTACGCTACAAGCCTAATGATACCACTGATCGATGAACGAGGGGATACAAGTGTCAGTGGTCTCAGGTACGGGGGCAATGACCGGCAGTAAGAGCTGGTCATCAGCGCCAATATACCATGCTTCCTGCTTTTGCGCTAGGTTCTGTTGACATTTCGTGGTAGCCCCTGAAACACCTGACAGGTTTTGGCAACCTGTCAGGTGTGTGCGTCGCAAATGTCAACAGAACCTAGTGAGGGACAGTTGTCTAAAGGGTAGGAACAGGTGTACAATCCTCGCGAAACGGCCGCCCCTCCGTTTCTTGCCTACTTTGATCCAACCCAATCTGCTGTCAAGAAAGGTAACGCATGAAAACCGTACACCGCGCCCTCTATCGCGCCCAGTGCCAACCGGACCAGGGCACTGCTGCCGTTGCTCACTTTCAGACCGTCATCGCCACCATCCAACACAAATTGGATCAGGGAGATTTGTTGACAGCCAGCCTCTTTCGCTGGCGCAACCACTTCTTTGCCTATTGGGAGGGATTGCAGCGACCTGTTGCGCCGGCCGAACTCTTTGGTGATATGACCCATCTACTGGAAACGTGGCCAGGCGCCGACGCCCCGCGCACCTTTGTCCCCATGACCGACATCTTTCACTGTCAGGAGCCGGTAGACAGTGATCACTGGCAACGCAAACAACCGATTGAACGCGTGCAAGGTCGCATTACCCGGCTCAAACCAGAGATGGCGAGCAGCTACATCTTTTATCACTACCAGTTGCAAGAGGAAAAGCCGGGCAGCTTTGACAAGCACTGTCTGATCGGGATGCACGAGAATCTACTCTTCTTTTATCAAGAAGTGCCGGCGGTGGTCGAACCCTTGCCCCGCCCCGGCAAATTGACCACCAAAAACACGCCCGACGACTGGCACGGCACCATGTTTCCCCATTTCATCCTGTGGGACGATGCGCCGCCGGGCGAGGAGATTTGGCGACAGGTGGAGGTGTTGTTTCATTACTGTTCTGCCGTCAACAGGTTCGCCAGCGTTGCCGGTAACATGAAGGGTGTATTGTGAATCCCCCGCACCCCCTGTGTCCACGGCACGAGCGGCTTCATTTTTAACACCTGGGGCAGGGCGACGGCGAGCGCAAAGGTGGCAATACCCAAATAGGGGCCGCGCAGACGAACCATCGGTTGACCAATACAGACGCCGCCGCTTCCCCCACATTGCTCAGGATCGAACCAAAGGACATGCGATTGGTGGCCGGTGCTTCGATCCACTCGACGGCGCTGGCCGTAATATTATCCGTAACGCCGGGCGTTGCGACGGTTGCCCCAGCCGACGCCGCAGGTACACCGGGAGCAACCGGCACACAACCATTCAGCCAGAGAACGCCCAACAAGAGGAGAACCAACCAGGGATGTTTATGCTGTGTGGACATTACAACTTTTCTTCCTTTCTTTGCTCTTGCAATAGATAGTCAACTAACTGCGCCCAAGTCGCAAACACAATCCGTTCACCGCTTTGCACCGATTCTAGCGATGCCCGCCAACAGGGCTGGCCGTCTACCCACTCCAGCCACAGCCAAGCCGTCATCGCAGAACGGATTGGTCGTCTGTCCACGCCATTGCAACGCTTATTGCAAGTCGCCAACATTGAGGGCGAGTTTTTTACCGCTGAGGTGGCAGCGCGTGTCCTGGGTAGCAACGAGAGCGAAATTATCCGTCAACTGAGTGAACTGACCGACCGGCGGCATCAACTGGTGCGCGCCCGTGGCGTGCAACGGATGGCGGGGCAACGGCTTTCTGCGTACCGTTTCGGTCATATCCTATTTCAGCGTTATCTCTACCATCGCCCGCCGCCAACAAGCCAAATCACTTGAACTGCGCGCGGCCATGAGTCTAGCCCGCTTGTGGCAGGGACAGGGCAAGATCGATGACGCGTACCAGTTGTTGGCGCCGGTCTACGGTTGGTTTACCGAAGGCTTCGACACGCGTGATTTGCAAGAGGCAAAGGCGTTGTTGGATGAATTGCGCTGTTTGTGCTATGCTCCTGTCGGCTAAGGCGTGTCAGAAGCAGGGGCGCGCCTGGCATGATGAAGAAACAGTACCAACGTTCATACCCAAAACAACCCACTCTGGTGCAAAGGAGTATCTTGACCAATGACTCGTTTCCCCTTCAAGCGGCCACGACGACTTGCGCTGTTTGCGGCGCTTGTCCCTGTTTTGTTGCTCACCTGTTTTGTCTCCTATGCCGACGCCCAGGCCCAAGAAGCGGCGCCGGTTGGCTTGCCGGTCGAATTTAAGGAAGCCTACGAACAATTTGCGCAATTGCGCGATCTCATTGCGGCCACCGAAGAAATTTTGACCAATTATCAGGAATGTGTGGCGCTCCACGGCAATGAGGATAGCTGCGCCCGCGCCGCCATCATGTGTCATCTGCAGGAGACCGCAATTGGCGCACTCTACCCCAGTTGGGTGAGCGATTTGCAGATCTTTGGCGCTTTCCAAATCTATTGCGGTGCCGACGAATGTTTTCAATGTTGCAAAACGCCGGACGGCGGTTGTCATACTTCGTTCAAAGGCTTTCCGGTGATCAATTGTAACGACAACTATGGCGTCGGCACCTTTCCGGCCGGGATGACCTTCATCACCGATCCGAATGTCGAACCAGGGGCGGCCTGTCTCACCACCCCGCAAACATGTGATCATATTCCGGCTTGTCGCTATGTCCCTGGCGTCGATATTGAGGAAATGGAAAGGAACCCCGACCCTAATGACCCGCTCAATCTGGATGATGCCGATAAACAGCGCGCCCGCTACTTTGCCGAATTTTTGCAAACCCAATTGCAAAAATTTTTAGACGATTTCTTTACCGGGGAATTTGACGACATCCAACTAGCAGCCGCACATACAGCTTCTCCCTTTGCCCGGCTGGCTGCTATCCAATCGCCTTCGCTGTATGAGTTGGGCTACTTTATCACGGGACGGGGTTGTCAACAGTGGCGCAGCAAGATGAGCGGCGGTTATGGGTTCGACTGGAGCCACCCGCTCTTTGCCATCACCGACACCAATGGCGCCATCCTGGATGCCGCTTCCCATTGGAATGGCTTGCAACAACTGATGACCATGCGGGTGCTTGCCAGCATCCCGCATGCGCAAAAACGGTTGGATTATACCGATTCCCGCGTCTGGACGCAGGCTTCCAAAACCGCTTATCTTGCCCAGGTGGGCGATCCCGACCAGGCGCTGCTGCGGTACATGAGTCCGTTCGCTTTGGAAATTCTTAAAGGCGTCTACTCTATTCAGGACTACCGTCTCTTAGCCGTGCCGCGTCCTGATGAGCCGGTGCTTACCAACCAGTTCAATGGTTGCACCCTTGGTAAACCACCCCGCCTGGCGCTCAAAGCCACCAACAGCACTCCTGACACCATTGCGCTTGAGATCACGATCACCAACCCGCTGACGACGCCGTCCACTACCCCCGGCGTTATGATCGTTGACTGGGGGGACGGCCATGTCAGCCACCTGGAATACGCGGCGGCCCAGGCAAAAGTGACGGCGAGCCACACCTATGCTACCGCCGGTAAACGCTTGATCATGGCGATGACAGACAATGAAAGTGGGCTGCGCGGTCTCGGCGCGCTGGTTGTGGAAGCGACCGCCGGCGCCGGGACGGTGACACCGGCTGTTGCCCAGGTGACGCTGGACAATCTGGTGATGCGCATCGAGACGCTGAGCGGCAATGAGTGGCGCTCCTTTTTGAAGCTGGCTCTAACCGATGCCCAAAGCCGCACCGTTGGCGCTGGCCGCACGGCTAATCTACTGGCGAAATTTGAACAGGACACCACCTACGGTCGCGTCCATGTCCATAACCCTGGTCGCTATGCGTTTGACAAAGTAGTGATCGAACCGGTTGCCGGCCCTGGGTTTACCATCGGCTTCCGTGAACACTATATTACGCTTGATGGGCTGATATTATCCGTCTATGCCAGCGCTCTAGATGACTATATCACACGCACAATTCCCATCACCACGAGTATGGTACGGGTCTATCCGGTCGGTAGCGGTACACTGCTGACGCCAACCCTCCTTACCGTCACCGATGACGGCAAGGTGAAGATCCCCCTCCAGCGGCTTGTCGATTTTGAGATTGAAACGATGGCGCGCATTGAACTGCTGATCGATCCGGCCTGGTCGCAAGGTCTGGTCATCCCCGCCGCCACCGCCTACACCGTGGGCGACAGCCGGACACAGATGGAAGTGCGCCCGGATCGCTTTCTCAATGAGCAGACGCTTACCTTCCCGTCGTTACCCGCCCGTATGGTCGGTGACGCACCCTTTACGGTCAGCGCTACCGCCTCCTCCGGCTTGTCGGTGACGTTGACCAGCACCACCACTGCTGTCTGCGCCGTGAGCGGCAATACTGTCACCCTGATTGCGCCAGGCCGCTGCACCCTGGTCGCCGGCCAACCCGGCAACGACACCTATTTGGCGGCGCCCAATGTTGAGCAATCGTTTGCGGTGGGTGCGACCCTCTATCTGCCGACAGTTCGGCGGTAGGAATGGGTGATTTGGTCATTCGCTGCTTGAGACTTCGGCGCGAGCTCAATCGAGCGCTTGTCGAAAGCAGCGAATGACCAAATCACCGTATCACCCAATCGATCTCTGCGCAGCGGCGATATGCTTGGCCGTATCCGTATAGTGGCGCAGGCGCGTCACTTTGCCCGCTGTGTTTAAGCGCCAAAGATGGATTTCCTCGTCGCGATAGTGACCGCCCGACGCCGGTATGTCAACCTCAATGACAAACTCGACGGCCACTTGATTGCCGCCGTCCATGATCGACAGCACCTGAAAATCCTTGACCTGCATCTGCGTCCCCAGGTATTGGAAAAAGGCCAACACCCCGTCTTTGCCCTGGCGCGCCTGCAACCAGGGAACGCCGGCCTTCTGGGCCGTATTGTCGGCCCACGCTTCCCACTGGACATCGTCCGCCATATGGCCGAGAATGGTCGGGATGTCGCCTTTGCCGAAGGCTTCATAAATGGCGGTGATGGTGGCGAGACTTTGACTCATGGGAGACTCCTTTTTGTTGTTTGACTGGTTAATCGGTGATAAATGGAGTATAGGACAAGCAAACAACACTTTCCAGCCCAAAACTTGCTCACTTTTTGCTCAAAATATTCGTAACTCGTTTGACAAAACTCGTTGATATTCGTGAGATATGATATACTCTGAGCAAGCACCCTACTCCCAAAGTTGATGCTTCCCCAGTGGAAAAGGAGTCGTACTCATGGAAATCGTTTATGAGTTAGCACAAAGCTGGCCCAAGCAGGGGCCGTTACAGGTAAAAGTCCCATCGCTCACGTTGGATATTCCGGTTTCGCCGGATGTTGCGCGCCGTCGCGCCAATGGCTATTTGGGCATGAACGTCGGCTTGTTATTAGGCGCCAGCGAGCCGCGTCTACTGATGAATGACAGACCCCTCTGGAAATTGTCTGTAAACCTTCATCTGCCGAGCGTTGGCTATGTTGGGCAAGTCGGTACGATCAAGGTTGACGCGATGACTGGTGATGTCATCCCCCTATCGGCAACTACCATTCAACAATACCAGGATCGCGCCCATGACCTTGTTATCCGTTTTGCACCGGCAACAGAGCCAGGAAGCTGATTGTCTGGCCGCTTGTACGCAAATTGTTCTCCAATATTTACAGATCTCGCTTCCATACGCACGCCTTCTCCGTATCCTGGAAACCAATCGCGCTGGCTCTTACTTCTCAAAAATTAAGAAGCTAGAGACCACGCTGGGCCTAACGGTTGAATTAGCGCAAGGGAATGATGATCTTGACCGCTTGTATGGCTACCTCAATCAAGCCTTACCAGTCATCGTTTTTGTGAACACCGCAGAATTGAAAAGTTACTGGACGGTTCCTGCATTCCACGCCGTCGTTGTGACTGGGCTTGATGATGAATTGATCTACCTTCACGACCCCTATTTTGCTGATGCACCGAAAGAAGTGCGGCGCGATGAATTTTTGCTGGCCTGGTTAGAACAAGATTATTGGTATGCTGTCATTCGGCTGGCTGACCTTTAATCGATACCCCAACGATAGGCTGCGCCTTGTGCAAGGTTAGGCGCGAAAGCGGATTCGCTTGGCGTCAGTAATGTGGTATGATGATAGATGATTCATGCCAATCCATCTGTCGTGCATGAAGGCATCCCTATCCAGAAACCCAAAGGCTCACCCAGATTCAGGGTAGGCGAGACGTTGTACAGCACATCACTCCTACCATTAATCGATGAGCGCGCAACGAAAAAGGAACAACCCATGAAAATCACTGATCTCAAGTGCGCCATTATTGGCGGCTACCCGGTCATCCGCATTAAAACCGATGAAGGCATCGACGGCTATGGCCAGGCCGAATCGCCCAAGCCCTACCTCAAACCCCATGTCCTGACCTACCGCGACGCCATTCTGGGCGAAGACCCGACCAATGTCGAGCGGGTGATGCTCAAGATCCGCCGCTTTGGCGCGTTTAAGCCGTGGGGTAGTTCGGTCAGCGCGATTGAAGTGGCGCTCTGGGACATTGCCGGCAAGGCAGCCAACCTGCCCATCTACAAATTGCTCGGCGGCAAGATTCGCGACAAAGTGCGCGTTTACAACGGCGCTATCCGCTTCCCCATGAAGGGCCAATCGCCGCAAGATTATGCCGAAAACATGCAAAAGATGAAAGAGCGCCCCGAAAAGTTCTCCATTATCAAACAAGGGATTGCCTATCACAGCGCAATGGTGCAACAGGTGCCAAACTTCTTCTACAGCGAGGTGCGCACGGGGATGCGCTACCCCAACTCCGGCACGATCACCGAGCAGGGCTTCAAACACATGATCGCCTGTATCGAAGCCATGAAAGAAGTGCTGGGTGACGAAATCGGTCTGGCGCTCGACTGCGGCCCCGGCTTCACCGTTCCCGACGCCATCAAGCTGGCGAAGGCGACCGAAGGTCTCAACCTGATGTGGCTGGAAGATATGATCACCGGCGACTACACCCCCCATGTCTCCGCCGATCTCTACCGCGAAGTGACGCGCAGCACCTCGACGCCCATTCACACCGGCGAACAGATCTACCTGCGCCACAACTTCAAGGAGTTGATCGAACAGCGCGCCGTTAGCATTATCGGCCCCGACCCATTGGACATTGGCGGCATTGCCGAATTAAAATGGGTGGCCGAGTATGCCGACCTGCATGGCGTCCTCATGGCCCCCCACGGCACTGCCGACGGCTTGATCGGTCTGGCCGCGTTGGTGCAAGTCTCCGCCACCCTGCCGCAGAACTACATCGCCTTTGAATATCCCGTGGCGCGGCCCGAATGGTGGTATGATATTGTCGACGGCCTGCCCGATCCCATTGTTGTCGATAGCCACATCGATGTCTGGGATCGCCCCGGCCTGGGTGTCACCCTCAACCCCAAGGCCGCCCAAAAATATCTGGAAGCCGACGACAAAGCTTTCTTTGACTAGTCTGTGCTGTTAACCCGTCCCATCGGGACGACTGAGTTTAGGATGCTATGACCGAAAAACCGACCAAGAAGTCAACCGCCAAAAGAGCAACGACCAAAAAACCACCAACGCGTGCCACATCCGCCGCGAGCAAAGGGCGCCGCACCAAGAAAACTGCGTCTGCCGACACGGCCGTCGATGAAGTCCGCCTGCCAGTGGTGACAACGCTTGCTGTTCCCCTGACCACCGGCGTCCTGTCCTTGCTCCCTCGTGGCGGCGGCTTTTTGCGCGACCCGGAAAACTCCTACCGTCCCACCAGCGAGGACGCCTGGGTCTCAGCCCAACTGATTCGCGACTATGGGTTGGTGAGCGGCGCGCTGGTGAGCGGCGAAATTCGTCGAGGCGACAAAGGCTATCAACTAGCGAGTGTCACCACCATCTGTGGCCTGACGCCGGAGCAATTTCGCGCCCGCACGACCTTTGACCGGCTGGTGGCGATTGACCCCAACGAACGCTTTCGCCTGGGGGATGGCGGTAATGTGTCAATGCGCATTGTCGAACTCATCGCTCCTATCGGCAAGGGGACGCGCGGGTTGATTGCCGCGCCGCCGCAATCGGGCAAAACCCAAATTCTGGAACAACTGGCCCAGGCCATCCATACTACGACGCCGGCCACCCGCATTATCGCCCTGCTGATCGATGAGCGCCCCGAAGAAGTGACCCACTTCCGCCGCCAGGTGCAGGCCGAGGTGCTCGCCAGCTCCAATGATGAACCAATCGAATCCCATGTCGCCCTGGCGGAGTTGACCATGGCCCACATTCGCTGCGAGTTGGAGTGTGGCCGTGATGTCGTGGTGTTGATCGATAGCATCACCCGCATGTCGCGCGCCTTTAACTTACACAGCGCCGGCGCGCGGCGTACCATGTCGGGCGGCATTGACGCCCAGGCGTTGGAGATTCCCCGGCGCTTCTTTGGTCTGGCGCGCAACATTGAGAAAGGCGGCTCGGTCACAGTGATTGCGACGGCGCTCATCGAAACCGGTTCGCGCATGGATGATTACATCTACGAAGAGTTCAAAAGCACCGGCAACAGTGAAATTGTGCTGGATCGCTCGCTGGCCGAAGCACGCATCTTCCCGGCCATGAACCTACTCGCCAGCAGCACTCGCAAAGAAGAACTGCTCTACAACGCCGATGAACGCGCCCGCTTGACCACCCTCCGGCGCTGGTTGGCCGGTGGCAACCCCAAAGCCGCCATGCGCGGCATCCTCAAATTGATCGAAGCGACCAAGACCAATCGTGAACTGCTGCAAGGGCTGAACCCCAGTTAATAAGTAATGGACAACAATTAATTGTTAATTGTTGTCCATTACTTATTGCGTATATTTTTATTTGTGAGGACTGTATTAATGAAATGGATTACCCGTGAACAGATTCGCATTGACCGCGTCAGTTCGGCCTGGTTGATCAAAAAATTCGTCGATCCATCTGCCGAATTCTTGTTTGTCCCCCGCACCGAGGTGATGCCCCGCGCCCAGGCCGAAGAGGCCATCCCCTTCCACGTCCCCGATGCCGAGCTAGGCCAGCGCGACGGCAAGACCGCCTTTGACGCCATCATCGCCAAATATAACCTCACTGACCCGGCGCTGCTACTCCTGGCCGACATGGTGCGCGCCGCCGACCGTCGTCTGCCCGACCCGCCGGAGGGCGCCGGTGTCGCCGCCATGTCGCATGGTTTTGCTGCTATGGGCTTGCCCGACGAAGAGGTGTTGGCGCTACAATCACCCATGTGGGAAGCGCTTTATCACTTCTGTCGGACAAAGGTAAAAGGATAAAGGATTTGCCGAAAGGCACGTTGCGTAGCATTTACCGCCAGGCTGGTTGGGAATGGGAGCAAAGCTAAACGATGCGTTACCCAGTTGTGATTCATAAAGATGCCGATAGCGACTATGGCGTGATTGTTCCTGATCTACCAGGTTGTTTCTCTGCCGGTGATACGATAGACGATGCACTGGCCCAAGCAGTCGAAGGGATCGAGTGCCATCTGGAAGGGTTGTTGTTAGACAACGAACCAATTCCAACCCCGCGTTCGATTGACAGTCATCGCCAAAACCCGGACTATGCGGATGGCATCTGGGCGCTAGTGAATGTCGATCTGGCAAAGATTAGCGGCAAATCGCGGCGGGTCAACATTACATTTCCAGAACGATTACTTACCATCGTCGACCAATACGCTTTGCGACAGGGTGAAACCCGTTCCGGTTTGCTCGCTGAGGCAGCAATGGAATATATTGTGACCCACCGCGAAGATGAGATTGCTGAGTTGAGGCAGTAAGCGCAAACCCCAACTGGGAAAAACGAAAATTCGCTGTTGACATGCCCCCCGGTTTGTGATACATTCTAGCCAAGTGTAACCCGTTCTTCATTGTTGCCGGTTTTCCGGCAGGAGGTGCAACCCATGAACACAACTATATATGGTCATGCACCACGGGTGAGCAATCACGAATGAACTAGCCGCCATTTGCTCTGTACGGTTCTAGAGCAAAAAGGTAGTAACGCAACAGCCACGGGTGTATGACGCCCCGTGGCTGTTTTTGATTGGCGCCGCCTTGCCCTTGCCCCTCCATCACAATGGACGGACTGTGGGCTGTTTAGTTGCGCCGCTATCACCAGCAAGGTGTGACCCAACGGTCGCGGGATTTTTCCCTGCGACCGTTTTTTGTTTTGTAGCGAAAGGAGGTGGCCGGTATGTGGAGGCAAGCTTTATACCAACCAACGTATCGATTGCACAAGGAGCAACAAGATGAAGTTACAAATTGCAACCGTTCTCGCTTGCACCACTGACGGTTGTCTGGTGCAACCCATTGATGGCGACGCTGCCATTGCCACCCGCTACTCAGCGCCGATTGTCAGCTATGGCATCCCCATCCGGCCCGATCAGTTTGTCATCATTGACACCGCACCGACGCCGCCGGAAACGATCTTCCGTTGGAGCCGGGCGACTGTTGTCGCTGTGGCCAATGACCGGGTAGAACTGTTGGACAATGGTCAACGCTTGGTGGCTGCCGTCGGCAACTTGACCACCCTCACTCCCGGTGATGAGGTTGTGCTGAAAGGGTTCAACGACGAAAATCGCCAGGTGATTGATCTGGTGGTCAACGGCCAACCCGCCCACGCCGATCACCTGGCAGCCGAGTGGTTTCCGCAGATGGGCCATTACCGGGCGTAACGTGTAGCACCGCCGAAGCAACACTACAACGGATTCAGAAGGCAGCGGATTGCCGCCTTGCGTAACAATAGAGTTGTTCCCCAGTAGGGGCTTGTCAGCGACTAAGCTGTTTGGTCTGATCTAGGCAATGGACAATTAAGAACAACTCTATTGTATTCGCAAGAGTTCGGCTCCGTCATGAATAGGACTTCCGCCAGACGCATCGTAGAGGCACGAACTATCGTGCCTCTACGATGCGTCTGGCGGAAGTCCTGATGAAAATCCGCTGCCTTCTGAATCCGTTGTAGTGTTCTTCGTGGACCTGATTCCTTGCTGTTCGCACAAAGAAATGTTGGAGGCAATTGATATGAAAGAACCTATGCAAGCCGATAGCGGCCAACCCATCATCAACCTACAAGGCGAGTTGGTCGCCTTAGGCCCCCGCCACCGTGACCATATCCCCCTCTTTCTGCGCTGGATCAATGACTTTGCCATCACGCGCACCTATGGGATGCACTTTCGCAACCGCACCCTGGAAGCGATGCAGAGCAGTTATGAACAGGGCAGTAAAGGCGGGCCGGATTATGTCGATTTCACGATCTACGAACGGGCAACGCTACGCCCCATCGGCTGGACCGCCTTAGAGGAAATCGATCATTTTGACCGCACGGCCAAATACATCATCCTGATCGGCGAACAAAGCTGTTGGGGCCAGGGCTACGGCACGGAAACCACCCGCCTGATGCTCGACTATGGCTTCACCGGCCTGGGGCTACATAACATCTATCTGACTGTTTTCAGTTTCAACGAACGGGGGCTGCGCGCCTATCGCCGCGCCGGCTTCAAGGAGATTGGCCGCCGCCGAGAGGCGCATCGCATTGGTGGGCAGGCTTATGATGTGATCTATATGGATTGTCTCGCCACGGAGTTTGTGAGTCCGGTGATGCATACACTCTTGCCTGGATAGTAGCGGCGGCAGGTCGTAAAGCTTCCGGGAAGGGGGCGGCGCTTGTCTTTCCGCCAAGGATAAGTTTCATCCG
>QWII01000002.1 GCA_021405325.1 Caldilinea sp. CFX5
CCCTACGGCTCACCTGTAGTATCCTTGTAACAGTTGATCCATCACCCAATTGGTGCGAGCGGCGCTTTCACCGGTGCTGGGACAGCGACCCAGGCCGTTTAGTTCATCGACGATGGTCTGGATCAGCGGTTGTTGGACATGGTCGGGTGTGGGTTCGGGGAATTCGGTGACGCCGGCAGCGGTGGTCAGGCGGATAGCTTCGGTGCCAAAGGAAGAAAAGGTCACTTTGCCCTGCGTGCCGATGATCTCAGTTTCGTCGAGACGGTGATAGGTGTCGAAACACCAGATGCCAGTCCCATAAACGCCGGAAGCGAAGGCAAAGCTGCCGGCGACCACATCTTCGGCGCGATAATGACCGCCCTGGTTACCGGCGTGACCTTGCACTTGTGTAATGGGGCCAAGAAAATAGTCAAGGTAGTCGAGTGTGTGCGAAGCCAGATCGACAAAGAAGCCGCCGCCGGCAATCGCCGGATCGACCCGCCAGGGGAGTTGACCGTCGGTGGGCTGCACCCAGTTGCGGTAGAAACGGACGGTGACGGCATGCGGCGTACCAATGGCGCCGGTAGTGATCACTTCTTTTACCTTGAGAAAACGGGGCAGACGACGGCGGTAGTAAGCAACCCAAAGCGGAACTCCCGCGGTTTGACAGGCTGCCACCATGCGTTGACATTCGGCGTGGTTGAGCGCCATCGGTTTTTCGACATAGACCGGTTTCCCGGCCTTTGCCACCGCCAGCGTATAGTCATGGTGAGCGTTGGGGGGCGTGGCGATATAGACAGCGTCTACTTCGGGATCGTGGATCAGCGCGTCGGCGTCATCATACCAGCGGGGGACATTGTGCCGACGGGCATAATCGGCAGCCAGCGCGCCATCGCGGCGCATGACCGCGACCAGGGCGGAATTACGCGCTTTCTGCAATCCTGGCCCGCTCTTCACTTCCGTCACATTGCCACAGCCGATGATCCCCCAGCGAATCGTGCGCATATCATTACCCTTTACAAGTTGGTTTTGTTATCTTGCGTCCTTATTATCGAACAGAAGATAGGAAGAATGCAAATGGCTGCCAATTGACAAGAAGGCTTTCCCTGCTGATAATGAAGCTCCACGACAAAACGAACATCAGCATGGAGGAGCGATTATGGCAAAGGTTAGTGGTGGTGAAGCAATTGTACAATCGTTGATCGCCCACGGCGTCGATACTGTCTTCGGTCTGCCGGGTGTACAAAATGACCACCTGTTCAATGCGTTTTATGACAACCGCGACAAGATTCGCGTTATTCACAGCCGTCACGAGCAAGGCGCGGCCTATATGGCGTTGGGCTATGCCCTCGCCACGGGCAAGGTCGGCGTCTGTAGCGTGGTGCCGGGGCCGGGCTTTCTCAACGCCACGGCGGCGCTGGCAACGGCGTATAGCACCAACGCCAAAGTGCTTTGCATGGTCGGGCAGATTCAATCGGACTCGATCAACAAGGGCTATGGCTTGTTACATGAGATCCCCAACCAGATCGAAATCCTTCGCACGCTGACCAAATGGGCCGACCGTATTGAAACGCCGGCGGACGCACCCACCCTCGTGGCTGAAGCCTTCCGCCAGATCCACTCCGGTCGCCCCCGCCCGGTCGGGTTGGAGTGTGCGCCTGATGTGTTGGCCCAAAAGAGCGAGGTGGATTTAACCAAGGTCGATTACACCCTGCGCCACCCGCCGGTCGATCTGGACAAAATTAACGAGGCGGCGGATCTGCTGGCGAAGGCGGAAAACCCGCTCATCTTTGTCGGGCTGGGCGCCATCGACGCCGCACCGGCTGTGCAGGAACTGGCCGAACTGTTGCAAGCGCCGGTCGTCTCCGGGCGTAGCGGACATGGCATCCTCAGCAGCCGCCACCCCTTGTCGATCCGCACCACTGCCGGTCATCAACTTTGGGAGAAGGCCGATGTCGTGGTGACACTGGGCAGCCGCCTCACCCGCCCCATGATGAACTGGGGGACGGATGACAAGCTCAAGATCATTCGCGTTGATATTGACCCCGAAGAGCATTACCGGGTCAAGCCGCCGACGGTTGGCTTTGTCGCCCGCTGTGAAGAAGTAGCGCCGGCGCTGGTAGCCGCTTTGAAGCAACGCGGCGTTTCCCGCCCATCACGCAGCGCCGAGATGGAGGATATTCAGGCCGAGATTGAAACGCGGGTCGCTGGGGTGGAACCGCAAGTTTCCTTCCTCAAGGCCATGCGCGCCGTCCTGCCTGATGACGGCTACTTTGTCGATGACTTGACCCAAGTTGGTTATGTCAGCCGCACCGAGCTGCCGATCTACGAGCCGCGCACCTATATCTCCCCCGGCTACCAGGGAACGCTGGGCTGGAGCTATGCCACGGCGCTCGGCGTCAAGGTAGCGCACCCGGAGAAGGAAGTTCTCTCAATCTCCGGCGACGGTGGTTTTATGTTCAATGTGCAGGAGCTTTCCACGGCGGTTAAGCACAAGATCAATCTGGTGCATGTGATCTTCAATGACGGCGCCTATGGCAATGTCCAGCGGATGCAGAAGAAGGATCATGGTGGCCGCGTCATCGCCTCCGATCTCGACAACCCCGACTTTGTCAAGCTGGCCGAAGCGTTTGGCGCCCTCGGTCTGCGCGCCCACTCGCCCGACGAGTTGCAGGCCGCCATCCAACAAGGCTTTGCCGCCCAACGCCCCACCCTGATCGACGTGCCGGTAGGTGAGATGCCGGCCCCCTGGTCGCTCTATTTCCTGCCGCGCAATCGCCCGGCCAAGGGGTAGTCATACGGTATGTGCGTGAAACTGGCTCGCACTGGGTGAATCGCCGTGTGACGCAACCGGGCACACGCGTTTACATCTCACGCCTTGCTGAAGCAGAAGTTCCAGATGGCGAAGATGGGAGAAAGGTGTGCCAAACGATTTTGTACCGAGCAGCCAACGCAGCCGCCAGAAGCTCATTCTTTCTGGCGGCATAGTGTTGCTAGGTTGGTAAGGCGGCAAGCGCTGTGCCAACGCTTCGGCATGATGCTCAACCTCAGCTTGAGCTTGAGCGAGGTTGGGCATCTTTCCTGTTTCAACATCAACATCAACAGAGCCTACACTGCCAACACGGCCATAACGGGGAAAGCTCAACACGGCCGGTACACGCCACACAGGACGCTCACTCAGCACCAGGGTAGGCCTTTCTGCGCCAATGTTGCTGCTAACTTCGTCAATCAGCCAACGATGTACCTGGCGGCGGGCTTCCTCGGCGGTGATGTTAATCTGACACATGCGCTTCAGGTTGAGTTCAAAAACCCCTTTTTCAGGCAATAAATTTTCATCAATCAGAATGGCAACGGCCATCATCTTTCTCCTTGGAGCGGCACATAGGAATTCAGTGTGGTAAACTGTACACCGGTGTTCACAGTTTACCACAGGAGAGTTTGTGGAGACAACCATGTAATCGCCAACATCCCTACCCTTATTGAATCGTTACCATCACCACCGCCATCGGCGGCAGTTGCACCGTCACCTGTTGCCCGTTATGGGAAAGGGCTTGCAACGGGGCAGTGGTGACGACTTCCGGCTGGTCAAAGGTATTGTGCGCCTGCATCGTATCAGCCGTGACGATGCGCCCGGAAACATTGGCAATCGCAGACTGACCGCTCAGGTTGAGCGTCACAGTGGCGGCGTTGCGGCTGTCCAGGTTGCAGAGTGAAACATGCACCACTCCCGCGTTATTCTTGGAAGCAGAGACGCTCAGTTGCGGCAGGCTTTCGCCGTTGAGCGTAAAGCTTGCGCCGTTCTCCACCGTTGTATGGAGCAGCGTAGCGTCTTGATGCACCTGATAAAGGTCAAAGACATGATAGGTCGGCGTCAGGATAAATTCGGCCCCATTGGTCAGGATTAGCGCCTGGAGGACATTCACCGTCTGCGCCAGATTCGCCATGTGGACGCGGTTACAGTGATGGTTGAAGATGTTGAGGGTCAGGCCGGCGACCAGGGCGTCGCGCAGGGTGTTCTGCTGGTATAGGAAACCGGGCGTCGTCCCCGGCTCGACATCATACCAAGTCCCCCATTCATCGACAATCAAGCCGACCCGCTTCTCCGGGTCATAGCGATCCATGATGGCGCTGTGATTGGTCACAATCTCCTCCATGCGCGCCGCCTTCTTCAGTGTGAGGAACCACTCTTCTTCGGTAAAATCGGTGGCTGACCCCTTGTGCGCCCAGGTGTGAGGGACCGTGTAGTAGTGGAGGCTGAGGCCGTGCAGATGCCGGCCGGCCTCGCGCATGAGCGTTTCGGTCCAGTCGTAGTTGAAATCGCTGGCGCCGCAGGCAATTTTGTAGATTTTGTTGTCGCCGTAACTACGAACGTAGGTCTGGTAGCGACGGTAGGTGGCGGCGTATTCGGCGGCGGTCATGTGGCCGCCGCAGCCCCAGTTTTCGTTGCCGACGCCAAAGTATTTGAGTCGCCACGGTTCGCTGCGACCATTGGCGCGCCGTTGATCGGCCACCGTTGATTCACCGCCAAAGGTCACATATTCGACCCAATCTTGCATCTCCTGCACCGTGCCGCTGCCCACATTGCCGGCGATGTAGGGTTCGCAGCCCAGCATTTCGCACAGATGCAAAAATTCGTGGGTGCCAAAGTGGTTGGTCTCAATCACGCCGCCCCAGTGCGTATTGATCGTGCGTGGGCGCTGGTTGCGCGGGCCGACGCCGTATTGCCAGTGATACTCATCGGCAAAACAGCCCCCCGGCCAGCGCAGGTTGGGAATATTCAAGCGGCGCAGTGCGTCAAGCAGATCATTGCGAATGCCATCCGTGTTGGGAATGGCTGAATCTTCACCTACCCACATGCCCTCATAGATACAGCGCCCCAGATGCTCGGCAAAGTGGCCGTAGATGTGCCGGCTAATGGTGCCTTGGGTCGCGCTGGTGTTGATCGTAATCGTTGTTGTCATGCGTTGTCCTGTGTTTATAAAGTTATTTGTATGGATTCGTGTATGTAAGCAATCAACTCCATGATAACAAACAATCGCTAATTTAGAGAATTGCCTTGTATCATAATTAACCTACACTTAAGGGCAAAAAGTGAGTTCGGCGAATTCAGTGCGCTACGGTATACTTTCCAGTAGCGGATGGCCTGTTACGCAACATAGGCACGGCAACACTACAACGGATTCAGAAAGTATCTGATTTTGTCTCGTTTGTTTCTCTAAGCCGTTCTCGAAGAAATAAACATCCACGCGTATTGGCTCGTTATTTCTGTGAAGATGTTTAAACCCTGAAAAATCAGATCCTTCCCGAATCCGTTGTAGTGTTCGTGTGGCCGGCGCCCTATTTTTGCGCAAGAAGCAAGGAGGAATCATGCAAATTACGGCAGTAAAACCCTTTATCGTCGATCCCGGCACGGGCAAAAACTGGCTCTTTGTCAAAGTCGAGACGGACAGCGGTCTCTATGGCTGGGGCGAAGCCTACACCCAGGCCGACCGCGATCGCGCCATTGAGATTCATATCCAACAACTGGGCCGCTATTTGATTGGGCGCAACCCCTTTGACATCAAACATTTCACCTTTCTGGCCTACAACGATTATGCCAACAAGCGCGGGTCGATGGAGTGCTATTGCGCCATCAGCGGGTTGGAGATCGCGCTCTGGGATATTGTCGGCAAGGCGACAGGGCAGCCGGTCTACAACTTGCTAGGCGGCCAATGTCGCGACAAGGTGCGGGTCTATGCGAATGGCTGGGGCGGTGGCGGCACACCGGAAGAAGCAGCAGAAAAGGCAAAGGCGGTAGTCAATCAGGGGTTCACTGCCCTCAAGTTTGACCCTTTCCCCAACCCCTGGCGCGCCTATATCGACCGCAAGCAGGAAGACGAAGCGGTTGCCAAAGTGGCGGCGGTGCGCGAAGCGGTCGGAGCGGAAGTGGAAATTTTGATCGAAGTGCATCGCCGGTTGGCGCCCATGCATGCCGTGCGGGTGGCGCGGCGCATGGAGGAATATCGCCCCTTCTGGTATGAAGAGCCGGTCTCTTTCCGTGATTTAGACAGCCTGGTTGAGGCGCGCCAGCAGATCAACATTCCCATTGTCACCGGCGAAGAGGTCTATACCAAGGCCGAATTCAAACAGGTCTTTGAACGGCGCGCCGCCGACATCATCAACCCGGATGTGTGCAACGTCGGCGGCATTCTGGAACTACGCGAAATTGCGGCAATGGCCGAGGTGTATCATGTCGCCGTCGCGCCGCATAATTACAACAGCACAACGTTGGGGCTGGCCGCCACCCTTCACGCCGCCGCCGGGATGCCCAACTTTCTGATCACGGAATACTTTGTCAACTTTGAACCCATCGGCAACGCCATTGCCACTACGCCCTTTACAGTGGAAAATAGCTACATCCCCTTGCCCACCACTCCCGGCCTGGGTATCGATCTTGATGAGGCAGCGTTAGCCCAACGCCCCTATCGTGAACATGCCCTACGCAAATTGCGCCAGCCACAGGAAGAAGCATAAAACAAAGATTACGCAGGTTGCGCAGCTTAAAAAGTGCGCGTCAAGCCGGTGCGCAGCCGCCGGTCATGGACCGGCTCGGAGCGGGTTGTACAGTTATGAAAAAATCTGCGTAATCTTTGTTTCTTAATCGTTTCAAGAAATCTAGTTGAGGGGTGAGTGAATGAGTTTGTTACGGATTGACCGGGCGCGGTTGACACAGGGGATGTTTGCGCCTTTGAAGACGGCGGATTATCGCCGCCTGTTGACCAGCAACGGTCTGTGGTGGAGCATTATCTTTATGGAGAGTACGGCGCTGGGCTGGCTGGTGCTGGAGCTGACCGATTCGGCCTGGATGGTGGCGTTGGCCGGCTTCTGTCGCTCGGCGCCCTTTCCGATCCTGGGCTTTGTCAATGGCCCGCTTATTGACCGCTTTGGTCGCCGTGCCGTGATTGTAAGCGCCCAACTCGTCAACTTTTGTCTCTACCTGGCGCTGAGTCTACTGCTCTGGACAGGAATGCTGGCCTTCTGGCATCTGGTGGTCGGCGCACTGATTGCCGGGACGACCTGGGCGTTGGAATGGCCGGCGCGCCGCACGCTTATGCCCGATCTGGTCGGCAAGGCGTTGACGCTCGATGCGATGTTGCTGGAAAATATGATCCAGAGCGTGGCGCGCATTCTTGGCCCGGCGCTGGCCGGTGCGCTCATTGCGGCATATGGCGCCCCCGGTTGCTATACGGCGATGGCAATCATGGCCGGCTTGACCCTGACCATCGTCCATACCCTTTCCAAGCAACCCATCCCCCGCCTGACCACCCGTCCCCAAATGTCACCCTGGACGCTGATCGGAGAGACATTGCGCTACGCCGGCCATCACCAAGCGATCCTGGGCGTGTTGCTGATCACCGTTGTGATGAATATCTTCATCTTCCCCTATATGAGCCTGCTCTCGATCTTTGCGCGTGACGTGTTGCAGCAAGGGCCGGTCGGGTTGGGGCTGTTAGGTACAGGCAGCGGATTGGGCGCCTTTGTCGGTCTCTACCTCATCAACCGCCTGCGCCAAAAGGTGAGCGCCGGCTGGATCTTTGCCGTCGGCACCGGTTTTATGTGTCTTGCCATCTTTGCCTTTGCCCTCTCCCAGATCTACTCGCTCTCGTGGGCCATGTTGTTGCTGGCGGGTATGGGCCAAGCCTGTTTCGGCAGTATGCAAAGTTCAATCATCCTGTTAACGGCCAGCGATGAGATGCGCAGTCGCGCCATGGGCGCGCTAGTGCTGGCAATCAGCGCCGACCCGATCGGCAAATTGCAGACCGGCTATCTGGCGGAACGCTGGGGCGCGCCGACCACGGTCGCAGCGCAAGCGTTGGCCGCCATTGTATCGATTTTCGTCATTGTGCTGCTCCTCCCTGGTCTGCGCACACCAGTAGCAACGCCGACAACTGCGCCGCCCCAGCCGGCGAGCAAATGACGACTTTCAGTAGACCGACGCTGGGCGACGCGACTGCGCGCGTGCGGACGATTTTTAGTTATCGCTAATCTGAAAGAGCGAGAGCGCCGCTTTATTAACCAACGCCACATTGGCGCTGAGTGTGCTACGGGCGCGCACATCATAGGTCACGGTGGCTTCGGTAAGCGGGAAGAAGACCTTGAGATCACGCGCCAGGATGGCGATGGTGTCCAGGGCATAGCGGGGCAGGTGCAGGAGGCCGGTCACTTCATAGCTGCCGGCGACACAGAACACTTCATGAAAACTTTTCTCGACGCGATAGTTTTGTCGTTTTGCCGGCGCTTCGTGCTTCTGCTCACCGATGACAACCAGTTGCAGTTGCGATTTTTGTACAATCGCCCGCTTTTCGGCGTGCAACATCTCTGTCTGGTTTGCCAGCGTGTAAATTTGGGCATTCTCGATCTGCACATAATCGGTCAACGAATTATTCATCACCTCTTGCAGACGTTGCCCACCCGTATTAATCTCCCCCTGAAACCGATGTGATGCCGTCAACAGGATAACGGCTGTCCCTTTTTGTAGCATAAGCCCTTCCTATGATTGCGTGCTTCGTGAAACGTGATTCGTGTTGCGTGTTGCGTGAACGCTGTGAAGTAAGCGCGTCCTGCTGTCAAAAGTTTAGGAGAGAGCGGGAAGGGATCGGCAGTGGTTGACGTAACACGCAACACGTAACACGTATAATCGCTAGCCGGTCGCCCCCTTTACGCTCCAGACCGAGCCGGTCGTATAGGTGTTGCGCTCGGAGCAAAGAAATTCGACCACTTCGGCCACCTCTTCGGGATCGGAGTAGCGACCGATCGGGTTGCCCGGATTGGCCAGAAATTCCGGCGTAAAGCGGGGGACGACCATGTCGGTTAGGGCGCGCCCCGGTTCAACACCGTTGACAAAGACATTCTGCTTCGGATATGCATTACCCAACGCCGCCACAAAGGCGAAGACGGCGCCCTTGGAAACCCCATAGGGCACCTGATTGGTCGCCCCGTGGCGTGCGCCGGAGGTGATGGTGACACAGCGCCCCCATCCGCCGTTGAGCATGTGGGGGATCGCGGCTTGGTGGGCGTAATAGACGCCATACATATTAATCTTCATCACCTTGTCAAACTGGGCCGCGGTCTGTTCCAGAAAGGGCTTTTCCCAGCCCAAGATACCGGCGCAGCAGACCAAAATGTCAAGCCGTCCAAAGCGCTCAACAGCGCCATTGACCATGGCATGAACCGCCGCTTCATCGGTCACATCGGTGTGGACATAGATGGCGGACTGCCCAAGCGCTTCAATCTCCTTGACCGTATTCCGGCCGTGTTCTTCCAGTAAGTCGGCAATCACAATGTCCCGACCTTCTTCGGCCATCCGCAACGCGCTGGCGCGTCCCAGACCGCGCGCCCCACCGGTGACAATCGCCACCCGGCGTTCTTTGGGTGCGGCAAAGCGTAAATTTGGCATAGTTCTACTCTCTCTAGCTTGAAAGCAATAATAACCCCAAGATTTTAATTACCATAGCGACAAATGGCTTAATCTGTATTACATAATCTTAACAGACCGGCGGAACTTCGCCCCATCCTTCGCCCATAAAAGGCCCTAGATTTGGCAGCAATGATGAACGTTACGAAAATAAAGCGGTAACTGTAGGTCATCGCCGCCGGCGTGACCAGTTCCAAGGATTACCGAAACAATTCGCTAACCTTCATAATTGCCGCTGTGCACCTTCTATCCCTGTTTAGTCATTGGACACATACAAAAGACTAAACAGGGATAGAAGGAACACGGAAACAGCAGTAGTTTACTCGCTGATAACCCGAATGCCCAGTTCCTGCGCCGTCGCGTGGAAAAGGCGACTCACCGCCGGCAGTTCTTCGGTGCTGTTGCCCTCAGCGATCACCGGATAGTCGGTGGAGAGCGCTTCCATGCGGCGGAAGAGGGTCTTGAAATCCATCAACCCCTTGCCGGGACAGCCATCTTGCAAGTGAAGGGCCAGACGGTTCTCAATCCAGATGTCCTTGGCATGACAGCTCACCATATGCTTGCCGACCACATCAAAGTGATGGTTGAGCGCGGCGCCGGTGTCATAAATATCTTCCAGCGTGATCCAGTTGGCCGAGTCATAGTCACAGCGCACCCACGGTGAATTGACAGCGTCCAACACTTCACGGGCAATCTCCGGCGTCTTCAACGTCACCAACTGGTGACATTCCAGGCTGAGAAAGACGCCGGCATCCTCAGCCGCCTGGGCGCACTCCTGCAAGGTTTTGATCAACTGTTGCTTGGCCTGTTCGGTGTAGTTATAGGGGTGGGGAAACCAGGGGCCGTTGGGGTTCATCGAGCCGGGACCGGTGTCGATGCCACGGGCGCCCAGCCAACCGGCCAGCCGCAACGCCGCCTGAATCGTGCGCACCGACTCCTTGCGCGCCGTCTCGTCGGGCGTCACCATATTCTGCCAGTAGCCGGTCGCCTGGTAGAGACGCACCCCCTCGCCGGCCAGCAGATCACGAAATTGTTGGGTTTTGGCTTTGGGGGTGGTGTGGGGATCATTGGCGCGAAAGCGGGTGAAGATGCCGCTAAAGCCTAGCTCCCGCACGCGCCGACACATTTCCGGCGTCATCTCCGCCATGTCGGCGGGCAAAAAACAGCCGCTCATTCCAAAACGCATGAGAATCGTTCCCTTTCTATCGTAAAGTGTGAATGGTACTGCATAACGCTATTGTCGCTTGGATGGCGGTGGGTTGTCAACTGAATTTTTGGGGGATGGTTGGTGGGTTATTGAGTTGGGATGCGTTGGACCTTGAAGTTGCTGATCAGTAGCTGAATACCGGTCTGTTGCAAGAAGCGGTCGGCGCGCGGTTCAACGCCCCATTCCGGCCCGCGTAGCCAGACAAAGGCGGTCACCTTCTGTTGTAGCTCCGTTGCCATGCGGTCAACCGCCCCGCCCATTTCCCAGGCCAACGCCGTATCGGCCAGATCATTGCTCGTGTGGCTCATGGTGTGACAGACAAAGGTGTGGCCTTGTGCCGCCAACATGCGAACTTCTGTCCAATTGAGCGCCAGGCGACCATCGGCATACTCAGCCGGATGCACATCAATATGATGGGTGGCGCCAAAGGTGAATTGGATGGAGGCCGGTGCATCATTGAAACCGGGAATCAGACAGAAGATGCCCTTCAACCCCAATTCAGCCAGCAGCGGCGCCGCCACATCAACATGATTGCGAAACCCCTCATAAAAGACCAAGAGCAGCGGCGGGCGGACATGGGGCCACGGTTTCCCCGCCACGAGCGCCGCCAGTTCAGGCAGATCAATAGTCTGAAAGCGCCCGGCCAGTCGGGTCAATTGTTCCCGCAGCCGAACACGGTCTTCGGCCAAGGTGTTATGATAGTTGACCGTGCGAATGAAGCGCCCCGCCCGGATCGCCTGCACCAATGCAGCCGCGCCCGACTCGACATCGGATGGCAGCCGCAGCGGTAACCGTTCTTCGCCAGTGACGGATGGAGCAAGGTGGTTACTAGGCGGCGCATGGGCCTGCCCAAACTCATAGGTGGCGACAATTTCCAACGCCGCGCGCAAGGCCCACACCGGGTCGCCTTGTTGCGTTGGCAGCCGACGCTGCGCCACTTGTTCCACGAGAGCAGCGAGTTGTTGACCCCTAGCGTCGATGACCGGCAGCGGCGCGGCTGTGGTGCGTTGTAAATCCTCCAAGGCCAGAAACATTTCAATGCCAGCGCGCCCATACGGCCGTTGGGCCAGTTGCAACGCAAAGACCTCTAGATTGTGGAGCAGCGCGTCCATGAGTATCCCCGTTTTCATTGATCATAAAACCCCACGCTGGTGCAGATAGATCTGGAAAATCTCTTCAAACAAGCGCACGTCCGTGCGCGTGTCCGCCACTGTAGCGCGGAAAGGTTCGCCGGTTTGTAGGCAACGGATAAATGCCTCGGCTTCCCGCTTATAGCTCCAACTCCAGGCCGGTTGGGGAACGGGACGGCTGGTGATCTGTTTTTCACCGGCCTGATAGATTTCCACCTCCGCCGGCACCTGCTTGAGGAGTAACGGCGGCGCCCAGGTCTGAATCCAGCCGTGGCGGAAGTAGATCTGGGTATGTTCATCCCAACGATAGTGGGAGATGCGCCCAGTCTCTAACACGGCACGCGTGCCGGCCATGTCGAGGGTCACGACGCCGGTGTAGCCGTCATCATCCAGGTCAACCGCTTTCACCTTTACCGCATCGCCGGCAGCCAAAAACCAGCGCATGAGGTTGATGTTGTGGGTGTACTGTTGCAAGTAGCCCAGGTATTGGTTCAGATATTCCGCCGGCAGCCAGGCGGGCAGGATGGGGTCGGCGGTGGGCATCGGTTCATCGCTGCGATCCATCGGCGTGTCCAGGCCGCAGATCCAGTCACCGCAGAAGCCGTGATTGCGCACATAGGTGAGCGGCCCTAACTCGCCGCTGGTGCGGAACTCGTCAAGCTTGGCCTTCACCAGTTCGTTGCCGGCGTCATGGCGCTTCATGTAGCCCACCATCAGACGCCGCCCCGATTGCTTTTCGGCCGCCAGGATGGCGTCGGCTTGGGTCAACGAGACGGCCATCGGCTTTTCCATAAAGACATCTTTGCCGGCCAACAGGGCATCACGGGCGATGTCGCCCTGGACGCTAAAGGCGGCGGAGACGGCGACTGCGTCAATCTCCGCATCGGCGAGCATTGCGTGATGGTCGGCATAAAGTTTAGAAATGCCCAGCCGCTGCTGGACTCGCTGGCCCAAGCCCTGGCGCACCTCGGCCAGCGCCACCACTTCACAGGCGGGGATGGTCAGTAGGTTGGGCAGATGAACTTTTTGCGCCATAAACCCGCAACCGACATAACCAAGTCGAATTTTGGACATTACGGTTCCTCCGTTCTTTTTTTGCTGATCAATTTGTGCTTGCTTCATGGGAGGGGGTATCCGTTTTGACAAACGTAACTACCAAGCGGGCTTAGCAGTTACTAGCAAACAATCTAGCAAGCGCTTTGGCCGTATTTTAACCTTGATCCGAGGTTGCGACCGAAATCCACGAACTGCGTTTGTCGTTGTAGATCCTTACCCATCCAAGTCCCGTTAGTTGATCGGGGTTTGGTTGTTTTGGGGCGCGGAAAAACGATGGCGGGCGCTCTGCAGAAGCGCCCGCCATCCCACGCAAATTACTTACAGCCTTCACAATCAGCCTGCCTCACTTCTGATGACGCCATGAGCGACAAAAAGTTACGGCTGATTTGTCAATCTCGCCCAGAATCTGATCCTTCGCCGGCTTCAGCGCGAATGCGCAGTCGGACGACTTGCACCTGTTGCTTAGGCCAGGCAACGCCATGCTGGGCGGTGTAAGCGGCATGAAAGGCAGAGACTGCCTCACGCAACGCCTGATTGTCAAGCGGGCGGGGGTCTGCCGCACAGACGGCGGCATCTTCAATTTCGATAGGAAAGGGCACAGTCAGGGTGGTAGCTTCTCCTGTATAACATAAATCCAGGGCAGCCGTTAACACAGGATCAGCCAGCCCTTGCGCAAGCAATTTAGTGCGTAACGCTAGGATCAATTCTTCAACCTGCCCTCGCAGCGGGCGCACATCAGCCCGCAGTTCATCCAGACTATAGGACAAGGGTTGTGTTACTTCCTGTATCCCAATCATTGCTTCATCCAACGCGATACCTCTTTCTTCCCCATTACGTAAGGCCCAAGCCCGCTCGTAGCCAGTCCGTGACCGGCGCCCCCATCGCCAGTCACGGACTGGCTACGAGCGGGACGTAGTAGCTGCCGCGGTAATTATTCAGCCAGAAACCAGGTTTTTCACCTATAACGCAAAGGTACATGCCAAAGAAAAACCTGGTTTCTTCACCTAGCCTGAATAGATACCTGCCGCGTCAGCCAAACCGTTCCACCGCAAAGGCATGAACACGGCGACACGCTTCGGTGAGCCGATCTTCGGGAACCACCAGACTCAGGCGGAGATAACCTGCCAGCGTCGGGCCAAAGGCATCACCCGGCAGCATGGCGACGCGGGCGTGTTCACATGCCTGGTCGGCAAAGGCCATTGAGGAGAGGCCGCTGCTGCGAATATCCAACAGCGCATACATGCCGCCTTCCGTTTCACAACAGCGAATACCGGGGGTGTCGGCCAGCAGATCATGCACCAGATCGCGCCGGCGGCGGTAGGCAATGCGCATGGCTTCGACTTCGGCAATCTCATCACTCAGGGCGGTGACGGCGGCGTCTTGAATAAAGGGCGGCCCGCCATAGGCCATGACGGCCAGGAGGTTGCCGGCATGTTCGACCAGCTCCTTCGGCCCCACCAGCCAGCCCAACCGCCAGCCGGTCATGGCGTGGGATTTAGAGAGACTGGAGATGGTGATACAACGGTCGGCAATGTCGGCAATGGCCGCCGGACTGGCATGGGGGTGGGTAAAGGTAAAATTGCTATAGACCTCGTCGGTGATCAGCCACAGGTCATGCCGCAGCGCCAAGTCGGCCAACACCTCGATCTCATCCTGGCGGAGAACAGAGCCGGTGGGGTTATGGGGCGTGTTGAAGAGAATGGCGCGGGTGCGAGGGGTAATCGCCGCCGCCACCTCCGCCAGATCGGGGTGGAAATTGGTTTCGGGGTGCAGCCGTACATAGACGGCGTTCGCCCCCGTCGCCCCGATAACAGCCGGGTAGGTGCTGTAGACCGGGTCGCTCATGATCACTTCGTCGCCGGCCTGTAAGGTACACATGGCGGCGACATACAATCCACACTGCGCCCCTTGCACAACGGCCACATTTTCGTGGGTCACCACTTGACCAGTATGGCGCATATGATAAGCGGCTATGGCCTGCCGTAATTTCAATTCGCCGTAAGAAGGCGTGTAATGAGTGCGCCCACGGTGCAGACTCGTGACCGCCGTCGCCACAATGGCTGGGGGCGTGTGAAAATCGGGGTCGCCAATCGTCAACATGATCACATCAACGCCGTTGGCAATCAGGGTGCGCGCTTTGCCATGTACGCTCCAGCCGCCATACCCCTGTCCTACCAACCGTGAAACCACATCGGCAAATTTCATAAACTTACACCTATCTTGTTTTAGCGAATCAGGGTGGTTAGTCGGTTTGGTCGCTGACCAACCAACCAACTATCAATACACATTGTGCTGATTGTAGCACAGAGCGTATCGGTGTAATAATCCAGATCCTATAGGCTTTGCAAGAAAGTCACAGGGCAAAGTATAATGGGTGGCACAATAGCTAGTTCTGTTGAAAAACCGCCCTGATCTATCCGATGAATTTTGTGTTATGTTGACCTACAACCAGCAAAAATTTGGTTCAACCGGAACGCGGGGGGTTGCCGACCATCATCTGGAAAGGTTCGCGCGGACGATCTTGTAAGCGAAACCGGCCTTCCCGGAAGATTGACTTGTCAACGCCTTACATTGGGGATGCGCCAAAATCTTTAGGAACAGAGCACAAAATTAATCGAGGATATATAACAAACCTTTCTATTTACTTGTGTAAAGTTAGGAGAAAGTGCAGACTATGCGCAAAATGAAGAATCTTTTTTGTGTCATTGGCCTTTTGCTGGTGACAAGCCTGCTGGCTGCTGCTTGTGTGGCGCCGGCGGCGCCGACCGGTTCGGGTGAAGCCCAGGCCACGAAAGCGCCCGCCGCCGAAGCGCCGGCAGCCGGCGGTGAGGCGACCGTTAAGGTTGGGTTGGTGACGGATGTTGGTCGCGTCAATGATCGCAGCTTCAACCAATCAGCTTGGGAAGGCGTGGTGCAGGCCTGTACTGCCCTTGGTTTGGCCGAAGGCGAAGATTGCCGCTACATTGAAACCCAGGACCCGGCAGACTACGCCGAAAATATGCAACAATTTATTGATGGCGGCTTCAACGTGATCGTCAGCGTCGGTTTTGCCTTGGGTGAAGCGACGGCGGAGGCGGCCAAAGCGAACCCTGACATCATGTTCATCGGCGTCGATCAATTCCAGGGCGAAACGATCCCGAATCTGACCGGCTTGATCTTCCACGAAGATCAATCGGGCTTTCTGGCCGGTGCGCTGGCTGCCCAACTGAGCAAGACCGGCAAGATCGCCTCTGTTCTCGGCACGGATCTAGTGCCGCCGGTGGTCGCCTTTGGCCAGGGCTATGAGTTGGGCGCCAAGTATATCAACCCCGACATCGAAGTCACCACCACCTATCACCCCGGCGGTCTGGATCGCGCCTTTAGCGACCCGGAATGGGGCGCCAGCACGGCCCGCCAAGCGCTGGATCAGGGCGCTGATGTGATCTTTGGCGCCGGTGGCAACACTGGTAATGGCGCCTTGCAAGAGGTGGCCGCGGCCGAGGGCGCCGGCACAGCGCTCTTCTGCATCGGTGTGGACACTGATCAGTGGGAAACCCTGCCGGCAGCTCACCCTTGTCTTGTCTCCAGCGCCATGAAGCTGATTACCCCCGGCGTGGTCGAGTTGATCACACTGGCCAACCAGGGCGCTTTCCCTGGCGGCAACTTCTTCGGCGGCGCCGGTTTGGCTCCCTTCCATGATTTTGAAGATCAGATTCCCCAGGAAGTGAAAGACAAGCTGGCGGAAATCGATGCGGCGCTGAAGGATGGTAGTCTGGAAACCGGTTACAATCCACAGTAAACAGTGAGGGATTAAGAGTAGGAGTTACGCAGTTGGACAAGACCTGTCAGGTTTGCGAAACCTGACAGGTCTCTGGTAGCGCCCGTCAACTGCGTAACTCCTAAAGAGATTAAGAGATTGAGAGATTCAGTGGTAATTCCTCAATCTCTTAATCTCCTCTCTGACTTATGTAGAGCGGAAGATGCTATTGCCTGCGCACCTTCCGTTTCCCATCATTCGCCCCCGCCCACCGCTTAGCATCAGGAGATCCGATGAACGTCCGCTTTTTCCGCCAATTGGGGCAAGCGTTGCTTTTACCGATCCTTGCTTTGTTAACCGCTCTTGCGCTTGGCGCCATCATTATGCTCTTATCGGGCGACAATCCGCTGGAAGCGTATCAAGGTCTCTTTACGGGTGCATTGGGGAGTGTGCGGGGCTGGTCGAGCTTGATCCGCCGCATGACGCCGCTGATTCTCGCCGGGTTGTCGGTGGCGGTGGCCTTTAAGGCCGGCTTGTTCAACATCGGCGCCTCCGGGCAATTTCTCATGGGCACCATCGCCTCAGTTGCCGTGGGGATCAACTTTGAAGGCTTGCCCACGATCATTCACCTGCCCTTGGCGATCCTGGCGGGGATTGCCGGCGGGATGCTCTGGGGCGCCATCCCTGGTCTGCTCAAGGTCTACACCGGCGCCCATGAGGTAATTGTCACCATCATGCTCAACTATATTGCCGCCAACTTTGCCGGGTGGACAGTCTACGCCGGCGGCACACAAGGGCAAACCCCCGGCCCGCTGTGGGACCCCACGGCGCGCGCCGTCTCGGAAACGCCCGATGTGTTGGCGAGCGCCCGCCTTCCGCTCCTGGCCGGCCCGCCCTATAACATTCACTGGGGCTTTGTGCTGGCGCTGCTGGTCGCCGTGTTGATCTGGTGGCTCATCTACAAAACCGTAATTGGCTTTGAAATTCGCACCGTCGGGCAAAATCTCAAAGCGGCGCGCTATGCCGGCATGAGCGTCAACTGGACCATTGTGCTGACCATGATGCTGGCCGGCGGACTGGCCGGATTGGCCGGCACGATTGAAACGTTGGCGGTCAACTACAAATTTGCACCGGAGTTCACCGGCGGCGCCGGCTTTGACGGCATTACAGTGGCGCTGCTGGGGCAGACCCATCCGCTGGGCGTTGTGCTGGCCGCCTTTATGTTCGGCACGCTGGATGCCGGCGGCGCCCGCATGCAATTTGAATCAGGCGTGTCGGCTGATATTATTCAGGTCATTCAAGCGCTGGTGCTGGCCTTTGTGGCGGCGCCGATCTTAATCCGCGCCATCTTCCGTTTGCGCCAGGGGCGGGGCGTCGTCACCAAAGCGCCGACGGTCAGTTGGGGCGCTTAATCAATTGACCTGGTCAGCAAACTAACCCCTGCCAATTACACAAGTTCATTCGCCTTATTATCACACAAACGGATCAGCCCGATGACCCAACGCTCTTTTTTCCAACGGACAGCATTAATCGCCATCGTATTGGCCGCGATCCTGCTCATTTTGGCGATTTTGGTTAATACGACCGCGTTGAATCAGTATGTCTGGCTACGCGTTCTCTTTGGCGTGAGTGCGCTCAATTTTACCCTACGCGCCACGGTGCCGCTCGTGCTAGGGGCATTGAGCGGGATTCTCTGTGAACGCTCCGGCATTATCAACATCGGCATTGAGGGCATGATGCTGGCCGGCGCGTTTGGCGCCTTTGTCGCCAAGGTCGCCACCAATGACTGGCCGCTGGCCGCCAGCTTGCTCTTGGCCGTATTGGTGGCGCTGCTGGTCGGTGCGATGATGGGGTTGATTCATGCCGCACTCTCGATCCGTTTCCGCATGGATCAGATCATCTCCGGCACGGTGTTGATCATTCTGGCGACCGGCTTTACCTCCTATTTGTTTGATCGTGACGCCGTGGCGGAGGGCAAGTTTTCCGCCATCCCCATCCCCGGTCTGGCCGATATCCCTGTGATTGGGCGCATTCTCTTTAACAACCCGCCCATTACCTATCTGGCGCTGCTCCTGGTCGTTGTCATCCACATTGCGCTCTTTTATACGCGCTGGGGGTTGCGCACGCGCGCGGTCGGTGAACATCCACGCGCCGCAGATACGGTGGGCATCAATGTCAACCGCTACCGCTATTTCAATACCGCCTTGGGCGGGATGTTGGCCGGGCTGGCCGGTGGTTTCCTCGTGTTGGAAGCAGTGGGCCAGTTCCAGGAAGGGATGACCGCCGGACGTGGCTTTATTTCCCTGGCGGCCATGATCTTCGGCAACTGGAATCCCTTTGGCGCTCTGGGGGCGTCCTTACTGTTCGGCTATACGCAAGCGTTGCAAAATGAACTACTCCTGGCCGGCGTCACCACCGTGCCCCGGCAATTTGTCAGCATGTTGCCCTATGTGGTGACGATTGTGGCCGTTTCCGGCTTTGTCGGGCGGGTGCGGCCACCGGCGGCGGAGGGGAAAGTGTATGAAACCGAAGGACACTAAGATGACAACACCCGTCCTAGAAATCCACAATATCTCCAAACACTTTCCGGGCGTCATTGCCAATCAGGACATCAACCTGCAACTCCACCGCGGCGAGATTTTGGCGTTGCTGGGCGAAAATGGCGCGGGCAAATCGACCTTGATGAATGTTATCTATGGTCTCTATCAGCCGACCAGCGGCGAAATTCTGGTCGATGGCAAGTCGGTGGTGATGCACAACCCGAATGACGCCATTGCGCTGGGCATCGGCATGGTGCATCAACACTTCCAGTTGGTGCCGGTGATGACCGTGGCCGAGAATATTATGTTGGGCAGCGAGAGCGTTAAAGGCGCCTTCCTCGATACGCGCACCGTCGCCGCCCGCATTCAGGAGCTTTCCCGTCGCTACAATCTCGATGTCGATCCCTACGCCATCATTGAGGAGCTGCCGGTTGGCGTACGGCAGCGGGTGGAGATTGTCAAGGCGCTCTACCGCAACGCCAATATTTTGATTCTCGACGAGCCGACCGCCGTCCTCACACCGCAGGAGATTGAAGGTCTCTTTGCAGTTATGGCCCGGCTGCGGGAACAAGGCACCTCGATTATTTTCATTACCCACAAGCTCAAAGAGGTGTTGCGTGTGGCTGACCGCATTGCGGTGCTGCGCCAGGGACGATTGGTAGGCGAAGCTGACCCCAAGCAAGCCACCGAAGCGAGTTTGGCGGCCATGATGGTGGGGCGCGAAGTCATCTTGACGGTGAACAAGGCGGCGGCGCAACCCGGTGCGGCAGTGTTGCAGTTGGACAAAATCTCGGCGCGTGATGACCTGAAGCACGCAGCCCTGCGCAATGTCTCGTTTACAGTCCATGCCGGTGAAATTGTCGGGGTGGCCGGCGTGCAGGGCAACGGGCAAACCGAACTGGTGGAAGTGATCACCGGCCTGCGCAAGATTGATCAGGGCCGCATTTACATTAACAACCATGATCTAACCAACGCCAGCCCGCGACGCATTACCGAAGAGGGGGAGATTTGTCACGTCCCCGAAGATCGCCACACCTATGGCATGGTCGATAGCTATGCGATTGCTGATAATCTGGTGTTAAACACCTACTATCAAGCGCCCTTTGCCCGTGGCCTGACCATCAACGAGCGGGCGATTCGTGAACATGCGCAAAAGTTGGTCAAGACCTTTGATGTGCGCACCCCTAGCATCGACAACAGCGGCGGCAGCCTCTCCGGCGGCAACCAACAGAAGATGGTGGTGGCCCGTGAATTTAGCCGACCGATCAAGCTCCTCATCGCCGCCCAGCCGACGCGCGGCATTGATGTCGGCTCGATTGAGTTCATCCACCAGCAGATTGTCGAGAAACGCAACAATGGCATCGCGGTGCTAGTCGTTAGCTCCGAGTTGGATGAGATTATGGCGCTGGCCGACCGCATTGTGGTTATGTACAAAGGTGAAGTCATCGGCATTGTCCCCCGCGCCCAGGCGACCCGCGAAGGGTTGGGGTTGTTGATGGCGGGTGTGCAGACGGCGTAGAGCGTGACATAATGAATTGACAATGGCGAATTGTTAATTGCTATTTTGTAACTACCAAGCCACCCCTCCCGCGCCTAGAAGGCAACCGCTCCCCTGCTAAGGGAGGGAATCGTTGAGCGCTCCACAGTTCCCTCCCTTAGCAGGGGAACGCGCCTGGTAGGCAACCGCTTCTAGGCGCGGGAGGGGTTAGTTGTTACGTTATTTTGACGCCGGTCTGGGTTAGCAACTGAGGCAAACAGCAGATGACAGCACTTAGCCCCATTTTGGATCAACCACAGAGCATTGACTGGGAGGCGATTGCGCCGGACAGTCGATACCGGTTGGCGAACCAGGAGCTTTCTTTTGCAGTGGATGCCAACACCGATTTGGCGGATTTGGTTTGGCCGTGGGCGGGTGAGCAGTATGTGAAACGGATTGCTTTGCAGGTCAGCGCACCACGCGAAGAGCCGTTGATGCCAATGGTTACGCGCTTCTTTCCCGGCCACCAAGAGTTGATTCTCGGCACCGAAGGAGTGATTGTCAGCAAGCGGGTGGCCGCGCCGCGCCAAACGGATCATGACCGTAGCGTCCTCTGGCTGCTCGATTGTCAGGCCGAGGGCGACCGTTTGTTGCGACTGGACGTGACAATCGACTGGGGCGAACCACGTACACAACGGATGGTTGATGGACTACTCGTGGCGCAACGCAACCCGGGGCCGGCCCGCGGTCTCTACCAGCAAAGCAACGCCGATTTGACTTGTGTTTTCGGCAATCCGCAAGCGCGGCCCGACCAGCTCAACCTTGATGACCCGCAGCGGGCGCATCTGGTCTATCATGTGCTGGTCAACGGCATGGTGGAGGTGCCGCTGGTGTTGACCATCAGCGATGTGGGCGAGCAGATGGCGTGGAGCGGCTTTCTGGCGCTGCGCGATGCCGATCGCGCCTTCCAATTGAGCGAGAAAGCATGGAGTACTGCCCTCAAAACTGGCCGTCTCTGGTCGCCGGATATTGCGTTGAACCAGGCTGTGCAAGCGGGCAAACTGGCGGCGCTGCAACAGATTCAACATTTGCGCACCGGTTATGCCGCCGCCGACCTTTGTCCAATCCGCACACCAGCCCTGGTCGATTGCACCGATCTGGTTGATGTGACGATAAGTCGCAACCTGCTGGCCCATTTACGACGCGTGGCGGAAGTCACCACCGGTCGTTTGCCGACGCAGTTGCCAATCCACAGCAAGGAGACGCCGGTCGATCCGGGTGACGAACTGGTTGCCAACAATCACGCGTATCTCTCGGCGCTCTACCGTCATTTACAGCGCCACCCTGATGCGGAACTCCTGGCCGCCCACTATCCAGCCGTCGGACTTTGCGCCGAGCAATTATTACGGCAGCAGGCAAGGAGCGCGCCGCAAGACAACCAGCTACGAATAACCCTACTTGACCAAGCGCTGGCTTCTGCGCGACAATTAGCAGAGCAACAGCAGGATCAAGCGAATGCGACACGGTGGTCAGCCAGGGCTGAAACACAGCACGATTCTAACAGCGACCAACCAGCGATGACCGCTTTGATCGCCCGCTTGTTGGGCAACTGGCAACCCCAGTCGGCGCGTCCCCATCATTTTGGCGATCTCTGGCAAGGGATTGGTGATGTCGGCGGCGCAATTTGGCAGGGCAGCGGTCTGCATTGGGTCGATGGCGAACTTGTCATCACGCCGGCATGGCCGGCAAACTGGGGCTGGTGGGCACTGCTCGATCTACCGCTGGCGCAAGGCAAGTTGAGTTTACTCTGGGATGGGACGACCTTGCACAGCACCCTGCCCATCCGTAGTGATTGCCCGGTGCAAGTACAACAGAGCATCCGGGCGCGCAATACCGAGGAGACGGAATTTGATCTCCACTTTGAATATCAGGCCGAACAGGGTGGCGGGAAAGAACGCCACCTGTTCAAGCCGCAGTTTGGTGTTGAGATAGAATAGGTTGATGGTTATGCGGAAGACAGCCATTGTCTATGATCCGTTTAATTTACGCCACACACTCGAAGGGCATCCCGAAAATTTTCGGCGCCTGGAAGGGACGTGGCAGTTGTTGCAAGAGGACGGTATTTTGCAGCAACTGATTCGCGTCCCCAGCAGCCCGGCGCCGGTTGATGCGATTTTGCGTGTGCATACGCCGCAATATGTGGAACGGCTACAGGCGCTCTCGGATCGGGGCGGCGGGCGGATTGATTCGGATACGTATGTCAATGCCGATAGTTATCAGGCAGCCTTGTTAGCGGCAGGCGGTTTATTAAATTTGACCGATATGGTCTTGCAGGGGCAGGTGGACAATGGCTTTGCCCTCATTCGCCCGCCCGGTCATCATGCGTTGGGCCATCGCGGGATGGGGTTTTGTCTGCTGGCCAATGCGGCGATTGCGGCGCGCTGGGCGCAGGATCGACATGGGCTGGATCGCGTGCTGGTGATTGATTTTGATGTCCACCACGGCAACGGCACACAGGATATTTTTTACCACGACCCCAGCGTCCTCTTTGTCAGCACCCATCAATATCCCTACTACCCCGGCACCGGCGCGGCCGACGAGGTAGGTGACGAGATGGCCTATGGTACGACGGTGAATATCCCCTTCCCGGCCTTTGTTGGCGATAGTGGCTATGTTTCCGCCTTTCAGCACATTCTCGAACCGGTGGCAGCCGACTTCCGGCCCCAGTTGATTATTCTCTCCGCCGGCTTTGACGCCCACTGGCTCGACCCGTTGGCCGGCATGAATCTGAGCATCACCGGTTACATGCAGATGGTCGAACAGGTGATGGCGCTGGCCGATCAGTTGTGCAACAGCAAGCTGGTCTGTGTGCTGGAAGGGGGCTATCACCTGGAGGTGTTGGCCCACTCTGTTCTCAGCACCCTGCGCGTCCTCAGCGGTAGCCCGCAAGACATCAGCGACCCTTTTGGCCCGGCCCAGCAACGGGAACGGGATGTCGCCAGTCTGCTCAGTCGGCTAAAAAATCTTCATAATATCAAAGAGCCGCCCTTCTACTCCTTTGGGAGCAGCCGCCTGTGACCGTATCGTCGATCCTGAGTGACTGGGCCGTGGCGATGGAGCAACAGCTTGAGGCGGACAATCCGCCGGCAGTTGCCGCGCTGGCCCAAGTGGTGCTTAAGCGGTTGCCCCGTCATCTACCTACCTATCAGCGTTTGTTACGCGCAGCCTGGTCGCTCCACCGCTGGGAGGAAGGGGAGGAGTGGGGCAGGCGGCTTTTACGCGCCGATCCGGGCAACCCATTCGCCTGGCGGGCGTTGGCGATGGCGGCGGAACAGCGTGGTCAACGGGCGCAGGCTCATGCCATCTGGCAACGGGCGCTGGAAGCTGACCCATACGCGCCGACCATTCGCAGTGGCTTAAGCCGCACGACCTTGCGACCAACCGATGGGCAAACGACACTGGCTGGGGAGGCTCCTGCGGTGATGCTCAACCTTGCTTGTTTGGCAACGCTCCAAATGCGCGGACAACATTGGGAGCAAGCGGCGGCAACTTATCAGGCGCTTTTGCAGGCCGAACCACGGCGGGTTGATTTTCAGGTGGGGCGGCTGGCGGCGCTCTGGCAACAGCGGGCGCGCCAGGCAGCCTATCGATTGGCGCGCCAGTTGACGCAACAGCACCCCCATCTGTTGATTGCCTGGGTGGTCTTGCGTTCGCTCGGTGATGCCGATGACCGGGCGTTGGCGCAGAATCCGCTTGACATGCTCGATCCCGATGGCGATTTTGTCAGCAGTTGGGTTGGGGTGCATTTTGAGAGCCAGCCCTTTATCCTAGAAGTTTCGGAAGGAGAGGCGGGATTGCTAGGGGAGAATCTCAAGTAATGGGCGCGGGGACACAACAACGGATTCAGGACAGGAGCGGATTTTATGCCGGCATGGGGAAATGTGCTGGCAATAGTGGTTGGTTGATGTGTTGTGGGCTGTAATCGCAAGGAACAGCGCTTCTAGCCAGTTTACGATTGGCTAGAAGCGCTATGGATAGTTACATATTATGCAAAATGGTTCACGCAACACGCAGCACGAATCACGTTAGAGCGAGCTTTGGTAGATGGCAATGGACGGCTCGGTGTCTTTGTGTTCGGTGGCGCCATAGAGGTCTTTGCTTTTGCCATCGACGGTGACGGTGGGGTTGTCGGTGGCTTGCCAGGCCTGGTCGGCGGTGAGGCCGGCGGCGAGCATCCGGCGCACGATGAGCGGCTGGGTAGTCTTGACATCGATGTTCATTAGGCCGCCGAAGAAGTTCATGATCTCGAACATGCCCTCGAAGGGGCCGGCTGAGAGGTGAACACAGTTGTTGGCGATGGAGACCGATTCAAAGCCGTAGCGGGCCGGGTCGGCGTAGAAGGTGCCACGGATGGAGACGGCGGCAGCCCGTTCGGGGAAGGTGTCGCCGATCATCTCGTCGCGTAGGGTGGCCCAGTTGGTGTCCGAATGGATCAGCAGCAGGACAATGCGGTGCGACGGCTCGGTGAAGTGGGCCAGTTGCGCCGGGTGGAAGCCGTTGACCAGGATGAACTTTTCGTTGTTGCGTTCGTAGGCTTGGACATAGAAGCCGCTGCGGATCTTCATCGACTTTTTGGTGAACCAGAGTTCGTCGAGCTTGGCGGGGGTGAAGCCGGCGTGGCCGGCGAGAAACTCGTGGCCGCCATAGAGGTTGTAGTCAGCGGCGGCGACGCCTAAGGTGTCGTAAATTTTCTGGCGATCGTCGGCGCTGAGCGTTTGCGAAGCCGTGCGCGAGAGGACGTTGATGGTGCCATAGTGGCGATCCATACACTTTTGCGCTTCCAAGGCCCGCCCGCCAACGATGACGGCGCCGGCGACTTCGGCGGTAAAGTCCTGCAATTTTTGAAAGATCATATCGAGGGAATTTTGGATGGCGGTTGGGTTGCCGTTGTTAAAGATTTCCGGCTTGATAAACATTAACAGCTCGTTTTTGCGGCTGGTCTGGCCGATAGCCGGCGCTTGCAGGGCGGCAATATTGTCGCAGCCTGCGACCTCAGCGGCAATTTTTGCTTTTAATGCAGCGGTCGTTTGCATGAAGTAACCCTTTCGTGATATTCACTATTATGCTATCAAAGCAATGATAAATTTTTGTAACCAATCATTGTTCAAAGATTACGCAGATTCATTTTATTTATGCAAATCTGCGTAATCTTTGGTCGATCACTGATTATAGCAGCAAGCCAGAGCATTTCAGAATCGAAATCAGGGCAAAATTAATTTTATGTCGGTGCAACTGCCCCAATCGGAAGCAAAACTCTATAGCCTGGTCGATCGCCTGCTGGCCAAGACGCCGAATGCGATCAGCGCTAATGTCGCCTTACATGTGCAGACGCTGGGTGGCTTTCGCGTCTGGTATCAGGGCGCCGAAGTGCCGACCACGGCCTGGGGACGGGAAAAGGCGATTCATCTTTTCCAGTTCTTCATCACCGTGCGCCGCCAATATGTCCACAAAGAGCAGATCATGGATCGTCTGTGGCCCGATCTGGACATTGATAAGGGCGACCGCGATTTCAAGGTGGCGCTCAACTCGATCAACCGAGCGCTGGAACCGGAGCGAGAGCCGCGCAGCGAGCCGCTCTTTGTCAAGCGCTATGGGTTGGCCTATGGGCTGGATTTTGAAAATGTTTGGCTCGACACCGAGGCGATGGAATTGCTGATCAGCGCCGGCAACCAGGCGACGCTGGGGCCGACGCCAAACGCCGACTTTGCCATTGCCTGTTACGAAGCCGCCGTGCAACTCTATCATGGCGACTACTTGCCGGAACGGCGTTACGAGGACTGGACCAGCGCCGAACGCGAGCGGTTGCAATTGCTGGCGCTCAATACGATGACCACGCTGGCCGAGTTACTGCTACAGAAAATGCCGTTAGAGAGCATCCGGCTGACACAGCGGGTGTTGAGCATTGATCCGGTCTGGGAAGACGCCTATCGCATCCAAATGCGCGCCTTTGCCGCGCAGCGTAATCGCCCGATGGCCCTCCGCACCTACCAACGCTGCACTGAGGTGCTGGCCGAGGAATTCGGCGTCGATCCGCTGCCGGAGACCAGTGAGCTTTATGATCAGATTTTGAAGGATGAGCTTGATTAATCGAAGGGTGATTCAGTAAGACAGTATGTCAGTGACTGACCAACTGATTTACTGTCGCACTGAAGCACTGTCCCACTGTCTTACTGAACCACTGAACAAGCTTGCAACTAAGCTGTAATCACAATGGGTATGCTGGAAAGGCCCATTGTAGATCGATTGTTTGAAGCGCAGTAAAGGAATAGTCACGATGAAAGGCCAACGCGATACGGCTTCATTTGTTCTGCGGTTTACGCAGGATCTCTGGCGCGACCAGAAAGGGGAACCGCGCCTGGAATGGCGGGGCGAGGTGCGGCGCGTCCAGGATGGCGAGGAGTTGCGCTTCACCGATCTGGCCGAGGCGATGAATTTTATCCAGGAGTCGTTACTCAAGGTGACGATGAACGCCGTGCCCAAGGAAGACAAACAGTACCAGGACAAAGCGGTGCGCCAAAGTTTGAAGCTGTGGGAAAAGTTTGCGGAAAATTATACCAGTATGATGGTGGACGCTATGCAACAGACCATGAAACAGTCCGAGAGCTTCCAGCGCCAGATGAATGAAGCGGTCGAGCAGGTAATGAAACCGTGGTGGCTCATGGGCTTTCCGACGCCCGGCACGCCCAAAGCCAAAGAGAACGAAATCACCGCCTCTTCAGCAGCCACCCAAACCCAAATCCTCCAAACCCTGGCCGCTCTCCAAGCCCAGATCAGCGCCCTGAGTGATAAGGTGAGCGATTTGGAGACACAGTTACGGGAGAAGGCGTGAAGTCGCTTTTGTAGATGTGATTTCCATACCACCGGCATTTGTAACCGGTAAGTTCATCTGTCATTCTGAAAGAATCTCATGCTTACAATACACATGAGATTCTTTCAGAATGACAGGACAGTCTTGAGGGTTTATCCGAGAATCCTTGTTACAACCAGGCATCGACATCTTGGCTGCAGTGTCCTGATCACCCAACGCGTTCACTCACCGTTGTTTCGGCCGCCCCTGCCGGTACCGTCACCGGCGCGCCGCAGTTGGCGCAAAATTTGAAGCTGGTGTCCAGGCGAACACCGCATTGGGTGCAAAAATGCGTGGCGCCGGCAGCGGTGACAACTGGCGGCATGACCGGCGCACTGACGAGTTTTACCGACGTTGGCGCTGGTTTGGCCTGTCGCCGTTGGGTAATCTCCGCTTCCAATTGCTCATCCAACGACGCACTCATCGGCGTAATCTGCTCCACTTGCTGAAGTAAGGTAATTGCTTGCCGGCGCAGGCGATCATTCAGCCGCTGATAATCGGCAGCGTCGATCTTGCCCACTTGATGATCAAATTCCAACTCTTTGATCGCCCGCAAGGCGCTATCCTTGCGCGCCAGCAGATCGCTCAGGCGATCATCTTCCACCTGCAAGAGCGGCGGCTGCTTGGCGACCAGCGGGCCGATGACATAGAACAACGCCGCCAGCGAGACCAGAAGCGCCAAAATCAACGTAATCCAAAGCGTAGCATCCATGAAAAATTCCGATCAAAGTGATTTAATCAAAGCTTTGACAGATTACGCAGATTGTATCAATTTTCATCTGCGTAATCTGTCAAAGCTTTGATGATCTTTGTTACTTACTTAAGCCGATGCCCCAGCCGACGCGTAGCTACTCTCGGTGCTGGTTTGGGCGCGTTGGGTGGGGTGCGGCCAGACGGCAAGCAGGACACCCAACACAATCACCACGCCGCCGGTCCACATCCAAACGGTTAAGGGATTCACATAGATAGTAAAGGTGGCATTTTCGCCCCCTTCGCCCCAGCCGTTGAGAACGACATAGACATCCTCAATGGGGTTCATGTGCAGCCCCACTTCGCTGGTCGGCATCTCCGGGGTTTTGTCGTAGATGTTGCGCTGCGGCATGACAGTGTCAATCTCTTTGCCGCTATCGACATCAAAGACCACCACGCGTGCGCCAATTTCCATGCGATTAGCCGCACGGTTGCTTTCGAGACCGGTATACATCAATTCATAGCCGGCCAGCGTTGTGCTTTCCCCACGGGCCAGGGTCACATTGGTGGTATGTTGGAAGAATTCGTTACCAACCACCGCAATGCCAATCAAGACCATGCCCAGGTGAACAATATACCCGCCATAGCGGCGACCATTGCGCCGGATCAACTGCCCCATCGCCACCGGAATGGCTTCGTTGTTGTGGGTGCGCCGGGCCATAACGCCGCGGACATACTCCTGCACAATGGTGGCCGTGGCAAAGGCGCAGACGGCCATGCCAAGAATCGGGTAAATGTTACGGCTATAGAAGAGCGTAATCCCGGCAACCACCAGACCAGCTACAGTGGGCCAGGTAAATTGACGGCGTAGCGCTTCGGCGCTGGTGTGCCGCCAGGCCATGAGCGGGCCAATGCCCATGAGCAGAATCAAGACAATAAAGAGCGGGCCGTTCACTTTGTTAAAGAAGGGCGCCGCCACCGCAATGCGATCCCCGGTCAGAATTTCGCTGAACATGGGGAAGCAGGTGCCCCAGAGCGTGGCAAAGGTGATGCCGGCAAAGAGCCAGTTATTGGCGAGAAAGGCCGCTTCCCGGCTGGCGTAGGACTCAAATTGATGCTCATCACGTAGCAGCGGCAGCCGGTCAAAGAGCAGCCAGAGAAAGCCCAACGCCACGATCGTCAGGAAGCCCAGGAAATAGGGGCCAACATCGCTACGCGCAAAGCTGTGGACGCTTTCCAAAACGCCGCTGCGGGTAAAGAAGGTGCCCAGGATGACCAGGAAGTAGGTCAACCAGATCAGCACCATGTTCCAAATTTTCAGGATGCCGCGCTGCTCTTGGATGATGACGCTGTGCAAAAAGGCGGTGCCGGTCAACCAGGGCAGGAAACTAGCGTTCTCCACCGGATCCCAGGCCCAGTAGCCGCCCCAGCCCAGTTCGAGATAGGCCCACTGGCTGCCCATGATGATGCCGGCGGAGAGGAACATCCACGGAATCAACATCCAGCGGCGCACCGTGCGCACCCATTCACTATCCAGCCGTTTGCTGACCAGGGCGCCGACGGCAAAGGCAAAAGGCACTGCCATGCCGACATAGCCCAGGTAGAGCATGACCGGATGAATCACCATCCAGTAGTTTTGCAACAGCGGGTTCAGCCCCTGCCCATCCTCCGGCATAAAGGCAACCTGGCGGAAGGGGTTGGTGGAAAAGACCAACAGGGTCAAGAAGAAGAGCGTTGTTGCTAACAAAGTGGCATAGACATAGGGCATGATCGCCGCCTGTCGTTGACGGAAGCTGACCACGGCCACAACACTATACGCCGAAAGAATCAACGTCCAGAAGAGCAAGCTTCCCGACTGTCCACCCCACATGGCGGCAAATTTATAGAAGGTGGGCAGCGCTCTTTCGGAGGAGTTCCACACATAGACCACTTGGAACTGGTCGGCTAACAAAGCGTACCAGAGAATTAGCGATGCAACCAGCACCAGACCGGCCACAGCTAATACACTATTATAACTGCTCTGAATCAAACGCGCATTGCGCTGTTGCCCGCCCAGGATGCCGGTGACAATGCCAAAGGCGGCCAGCACAAAGGCGGTAATGAGAATGAGGTATCCAATGTTAAAAATCATGGGTCTGCCCTTTTGTTAAGAATGCAAACTTGTCCTATTGCGTAGCAGGTCGAATCTTATCCAATGCCTCGGCAAATTGCGCTTCGTTGACAATTGGCCCGATCACCATGTGGGCAATCTTGCCCTCCGGGTCAATAAAGAAAGTCTCCGGCACCCCTTTGATGCCATAGCGCCGCGCCGCCTGACTCTGTAAATCGGGGCCGTTGGGGTAAGTGACATCATATTCAGCCAGATACGCTTTAGCCGCCGGTTCTTGATCTAGGTAATCCAGGCCGATGAAGACAATGCCGTTCTCTTTCTCTTTACGCCAGGTCGCTTCCAACAAAGCCGCCTCGGCGCGACAGGGGTCGCACCAACTGGCCCAGAAGTTGAGAACCACCCCCTTGCCGCGCAAATCCTCTAAGCTGATGGTTTCCCCCTCAAAGGTGGTAAAGACAAAAGGAGGCGCTATCCCAGCGGCGCGATGTTCCGAGGTGTTGGTCTCATATAGACGTAGCCCCAAGAACAGCAGAAAGACTACCGGCACGGCAATGAAGAAAAGACGCCACAGCGCAACCGCGCGCGACGATGGCGGCGTCGGGGCCACTTCCGTCGGCGATGGGATGGGTTGTTCAGTTAACTCAGCCATAGCGTTTCAACTCCTCGGCTAATTTCCGGCCATACTCATCTTCGGGCGGGGTCGCAGTCGTCGGCGTGGATGCCGCCGTTGTCACCACCGGCGCCGGCGTGCGCACCATGCGGCGTATGGTATGCCACAAGAAATAGCCGCCAATCGCCAGCACGACAAAGGGTAAAACCCACGCCAACCAGAAGCGATCCCACGGCGGTTCGCCCAATACTTGCGGGCCATATTGGGCGACAAAATAGTCGCGGATCGAATCGGTGTTTTCGCCTTCCGACAATTTAATCGCGATCACATCTTTCATCTGCTCACAAGCTTTGAGTTCACACGCATCCAGCCGGACACCGCTACAGAGCGGACACCAAAGTTCGCTCGCCACGGCGTTCACTTCATCCGGACTGACATTGGTCGGCGCGGTTTGGGTGGGGGTGCTTTCCTGGGCATAGAGGGTTGGCGCAAGGAACAACCCCAGAGCCACAACAATCACGCCGGCCAGCACATAACAGGGGAGGCGTAGGAATTCTTGCTTTAGTAATCTCTTCGACATGCACATCTCTTTCTGACCATCCAGGGTATCACGAATAATGAATGAGCAACAGTGAACAATTGACTATTCGTGGCGCTGATGGCGCACACTCGTTGGCGGCTATTATACCACACGACTGTGCGTAAGCTGTAACTGATGAACGCAGTTTTCACAAGGAAGCCAATGGGCCGGCGCCGGCAAAGATGAGAGTTCCATGAGAAATAAGAAAACCAGGCGTCGCGCGCCACCTGGTTTTCAGGTTCGATTATAGATCAATGGTAGTAAAGACTTTAGTCTTTCTTTAGGCGACAAAGACTAAAGCCTTTACTACGTTACCATTACGGACGGAGCATTGCACTCACATCGCCGCCGATATCCTCGATGCTGTCATAGAGCACTTGGAGGATGTAGGGAGCGTTGTGGGTGAAGGCGCCGGGATCTTTTTGCACATACTGATAGTTGTAGGCCGCCCGCAACAGCCGTGGCGTCCAGGTGTTGAAGCGGTTGTCGCCGTTGACTTCCTCTTCGTCTGCCGTCCCATTACCATTGGTATCGATGAAGAAGTACGGATAGGCATGGGCGTCATAGGCAATGCCCGTGCCGACGGTTTCCGTGGCATAGGCTTGCATGGCGGCATAGAGCGTATCACGCATGGTGCTGATCTCATCGGCCACGCCTTCGTCAGTGTCGCCGTCGCCGTCCCAGTCATCGAAGTAGTAGCGGACAGCCATGATGTCTTCGGGCGCTTGCACTTCTTCGTGACATTCGGTGCAGCTTTCCCAGTCCACCTGCAAGCTGTGCGCGCCGTGGCAGTCGGTGCAGCTATTGGCGTCGGAGTGATCGAAGAAGCCGGCGTACTCTTTGCCCTCATACTCATAGGCGCCCTTGGCTTCGGTGCCAAAGCGGGTGGCCCCAGCCGCAAAGTAGTGGACATTGAGGAAGCGCAAGCTCTCCGACACGGTATCAGCCTCGGCATCACCGATCAACCGGTTGACGCTGACCGTAGACTCACGCCCTTGATGGCAGTTGAGACAGAGGCCACTGTTCTCATCCGGGGCCGCGACCGTCGCACCGCTGGGGAACTTGACTTCTTCCACCGTGTAGCGGGTGAACTCTTTCAGATCATTGTGACAGGTGGTGCATTGCATCCCGTTGGACGGCGGTTGTGAAATCACCGTGCCTTCCGCCAGGAACATGGGCAAACCGCCCGATGAATGGCATTTGGCACAGGAGCCAGGCACCGCGCCGTCTTCATCCCAGTGACGGAATGCTTCTTCCGAACCGGCAAAGTGACCATTGTCAATGCGATGGAGAGCGGTGAGATCGACCGGTTCCGCCAATGCAGCATTGAGATCGACCAGCGAGTCGTACATCAATTGGATGATGTACTTGCCGCCGTGAGCATAGGCGCCGGGGTCCTTCAACGAAGTCTGGTAGTTGTAGGCCGCTTTGAGCAAGCGCGCCGTCCACGCATTAAAGCGATTGTCGCCATTGACCTCGTCGGCGTCGGCCGCGCCGTTGCCATTGGTGTCGATGAAGAAGTAGGGATGGCTGGCTGAATCATAGGCAATCGCCGTACCGGCTGTATCGCCGGCATAGGCTTGTATTGCCTGGAAGAGCAGTTCGCGCACGCCCTCCAACTCGTAGTAGACCCCCTCTTCCAGATCGCCGTCGCCGTCGTAGTCAACTTCGGAGCCGGCCATACGGATATTGCGGATGTCTTCGACCGCGGCCACGCCTTCATGACAGTCGGCGCAGGCTTCGACCTTGACTTCCAACGTATGCGCATTGTGGCATTCGATGCAGGTGTCAAACTCGTCCACATGAGCAAAGTTGGCGTCGTAGGTGTTGCCCTCATACTCGTAGCCGCCCTTGGCCAGGGTGCCATACTTGGTGACGGCAGCCGCATAGTAGTGGATGTTGAGGAAGTTCAGTTGATCAGTGGCTGTATCCGCATCCGCTAAGGCTGCTTTTTCAATGGCGGCATCGACGCTGACTTTAGACTGCCGCCCCTGGTGACACTCAACACAGCGCCCTTCATCCCCTAGTCCAGTTAGTTCCAGACCGGAAGGCATGACAACGCTGGTTTTGGTTTGGTTGACACTGTTGTGACAGGCCACACATTCAACCACGGAACCGACAGGCGCTGGGGCATCCACGGTCCCAGCCGCGCTGCCATCAAGGCCCAGAAAATCGAGGTGGCCCGGCGTGCTATGACACTTGGCACAGCTTTCAGGCACCTCGGCAGGGTCTTCCTCATTCCAGTGAATGAACGCTTCTGCCGCAAAATCAGCATGAGGTGAAGCGCTCCACTCACTCAGAAAGGGAATCGTCAATGTTTCGGTAATTGGCTTGGTATCGCTTGTCGTCTGGGTTGCCGCCACTTCTTGAGTGACTGGTTCGGCGGCCAGCGCCGTCTCCATAGTCAACACCACGAGCAACGCCACGAGCAGACAAGCGAGAGGAATGATTCGTTTCATAAAACTAACCTCCCAGTGTTAAGCGATTTGGTGTTCGCGCCGGTGCGGTGTGTCATGCCGCGCCCGCAGAACAAGGTGAGTTGCTGATGAATCGATAGGCGTACTCCTCTCTGGTTTCTCCATTGGGCGTAATCCGGGGGAAGGCATCCGGTAGTGCAGCGCTGTCAGGTTTTGGCAACCTGACAGCGCTTGTCCCGTAACCTTGCGACCACGCGCTGTTTAACCGAAGCTTTAGGCTCATCAGGTGCTCAGGAGACCACAAGGGCCTCTTCCGGGAAGGTTGGAGCCAATGCTCTGGTCAACAAGGTGAACTTTCCCGAAAGATGGTGTGTGCAGCCGCCCTGTTCCCGGTGAACCAATATTGCAGAACGGTTGTCAACCGTTTTGCCCATCAGTCAATGACCGGCGGCAAAGAAGCCACGTCGATTACGGCGGCGCGGCCGGTGTGCGCGGCGTAAAAACTTCCACCGATTGACGCGGTACGGTGGTAATGGCGGTCTGTTCGATGGTGATGAAAAGATAGAGCGCTACCAACAGCGCCACCGAGAGGACAGCCGCCACGGGGTAGAAGATGCGTTGCCGCTGCTGCAACACCGCCGGATCGGGTGGCGTCGGTGTGGCGCCCGTTTCTAGTTCTGTCAATTCTTGCAGATGCTCGGTCTTCATCTCATGGTGTGAGATGTAACCGGTGAAGATGCTGCGATTAAAATGTTTGATATGGACGTTATAGACATGCCAGGTGACAATCGACAGCGCCGCCAGCAACGCTTCGCCGCCATGCGCTGCTTTGGCCGCCGGAATCCAGGCGCCGGGTAGGAACGTAGTGGTGGCAATCGGATTCCAGAGCATGAAGCCGGTGATGACCATGATCACCGTCCCCCAGATCACTGCCCAATATTCGACCTTTTCGCCAAAGGTATAGCGCCCCATACGTGGCGCTGTCTTGGCGATCCGCAAGTTGTAGCCCATGGCATGAAAGCCATCCACGACATCCTGCCAACCCGGCAGCATCGTCCAGCGCACCCGTAGCACAAAGACTTTGTAGGCGACCGTAATAATATGGTAGATCGTCTCCAGCATGAGCAAAATCGCCGCCGTCCGGTGGATAATGCGGATGAACTCAATGCCGCCAAAGAGCCAGATCAGCCAACTCCCCCAGTAGGTGGTCGAATACATCTGGGGCAAGCCGGTGATGGTCAGCACGGTAAAGCTGAGGATCAGCAGGGCATGTTCGGTGCGTTGCCGGCGATCAAAGCGTTTATACTTGGTTGATTGGTTGCTCATGCGCGACGCTCCCAGAAACGGCGGTAGAGATCGGTGCCGATAAAGAGCAGGAACCCGCCGAGAATTGTTGGAATCAAAATCCAATAGAACATATTAACCCAGTAAACCAGCGGGTTGTGTTCCGGCGAGGGGCGGAAGTGGCTTGTCCACGAATCGGGGAAATTAGCATTGGCATCCGGGTGGCACTGGCGACAGGTGGTGAGCAGATTGTCTTTGATCACCTGGGAGTGTTCATGGGTTGCCGGCAAAATATTGTGGACGCCATGACAGTCGTAGCAGACCGCCTTGTTGGTCTCCTGGTCGGGCGACTGTTGCTCAAAGAGGGTTACTGTTGTGCCGTGAAAGTCGGCGACATAAGTCTCAAAGACTTCGGTCGAGATGTCATACTGCGCCATCAGCTCGGCATCGGCGTGACAATCGCCACAGAGATCCGGCGAGTTCACCCGAAAGACGGCGGTGCGCGGGTCATCAATGTCGTGGACGCCATGACAATCGGTGCAGACCGGCACATCCGGGTTCTGTTCGCCGATGAGCGCGGCGCCATGGACGCTTTGGGCGTACTGGTCGTTGATCTCGCCGTGACAGTTGCCGCAAGTTTGTGAAATCCGTTCGCGCGGCTCACTCGGATCGTGGATGGCGTGGTTGCCATGACAGTCAAAGCAGGTGGCCGCCGCCAACTCGCCTTCTTCCTGTTTGACGCCATGAATGCCGTCGTGCTGACGTTGATAGATCTCCTGATGGCAATCTTTGCAGATCGCCTCCATGGCCAAGGTCAAATCGCGCCGGGTGTCGCTGGTCATTTCCGGGTGCGGAAAGCCATATTGTTGTTGATCTTTATGACAGTCGGTGCATTGCAACGGCGTATATTGGCGCCCCTGAATCGCGCGATAGCCATGCACCGATTCGTCAATCACGGCGGCATCGACATGCAGATCAACCTGATCGCCGGAAGAGAGCGTCAGTTGACTTTTTAAGAGGCTATGGCAGGTGGCGCACTGCTGATTCGCCGTCGCCCGTTGGTCGCCGTGACAGGTAAGACAACTCTGCTCCGCACCCAGGTTGGCGACAATTTCCTCATGGGTTGCCGCCACATTAGGGTCGTCAAAACTTTGGTGACAGCTTTGGCAAGTGCCAACCGGATCCGCTTGCATATCCGCCACTGGTGTCGCGTCATGCCCGCCATGACAGTCGGTGCAGCCCGGCAAGTTGGTTTTGTCCGTCGCCTGGAGGTGCCCCGGGTTGTGCAGCACTAGCGGGGCGTGACACTGTTCACAGTTTTGTTCGATCTCGCCCACAAACGCCGCCAAATCCTGCACCGGGCTGGGTTCGTGGGGGTAGCGATAGCGCTGTTTGCTCTGGTGACAATCGGTGCAGTATAGCCCGCCAGCAGCATGTTGTCCGTGAACCGATTGGGCCAATACGGTCAGGTCAATACCCAGGTTCACACTTTCGCCCGACGGTAGTTCGAGCGTCTCCTCCTTGTCGCCATGACAGAGGCGACAGGCCGCATCCGGCGGCGTGGCATCCTGGGCATAAGCCACGGTGGCGCGTCCAAAACAGAACGCCGCCAGCGCCAAGAGCAAGCTGAAGAGAATTTTATATTGTAGGTATGTTATCCATCGTCGATCAATCCACGCCATACGCATTCCCATCATCGTTCTGTAGGGGCGTACCCTTGCGGTCGCCCCCGGTTTCCCAGAGAACAGAGGAACGACCGCAAGGGTACGCCCCTACAGGAACTACCGAAACAAATTCTCAACTCTCATGAGCCAACTTTGGCTGTTAGCCTGAAATTATGAAGATTGTTAATTTATTTCAAGGCGCCCGCCCCAAGTTACGACTCAGCCGCGCCGGCATTGATCCACTCGATCATCCATTCCAGTTCGCGCGGGGCCAGGCTATTGGGATGGCCTTTGCGTTGCAGTTGAATCAGCAAACTTTCTTCCGCATTACCCACCACAAGCGCCGGCCCCAGGTTGCCGCCGGCCATCAACCCCTGGTAGCTATCGAGATAGAGACCCGCCGTCCCGCCATGACAGGCCACACAGCGCGCCGCCAAGATCGGGCCAACCAGGTCATTCCAGGTCAGCTTGGCTTCGGGGTAGGTCGGCAGCGATTCGGCCAGCACATTGGTCAACTCGATAATGCCCGTTGCATTGAGACCAGCAAATTTCCAGTCGGTGGCATGACAGGCGCTGTTGGCGCAGAAGCTGCTGTCATCGCTGCCGCCGGCATTGGTGACGGTATGACAGCCTTCGCAAGTGCCGTCAAATTCAAAGCGATGGCGAGCGATCCAGTTGGTGTCCACATGGGTTTCCGGTTGGAAAGCTTCGCTCAGCGCCACCACCGGCGTCGAACCATCAGACGGGTTTTTGACCGGAATCGAGTGACAGAGATTGCACTCAATGCGAATGCTCTCCTGTTTCTCATTGATATGTTTGCCGTCATGACAGCGGAAACAGCCGGCCCACTCGTCATGGCCCAAATTGTCAGGATGGGTGGTCCAACTGGCATCCATGGTGGGGAAGACCATACGTTGATAGAGATCGCTCAACGCTTGCACGGCCCCGTCCACCTCGGCGCCATGTTCGGCATAATAGTCGGCCCAGTTGGCGGCGTAGTAGTCACTAAGGCCGTTGATCGCTTTGAGCGCTTCCTCCATGTTGGGGTACTGGCGTTCCATCACCGCCACGGCATTCTGTTTGATATAGGGGATAGCCGGCGAGACAACATTGCGCGTCATGGCGTCATCAAGTGCGTCGTTGGGCGAGACAAATTTGTGCGAGATACGGTTGTGGCAGGTCATGCAATCGACTATCTTCATCCGCCCCTGATTGGCTTCAACAAAATCGGCCGGTAGCTCGGTTTCAATGTCGGTGAAGACTTCGGTTTCGCCGCTGCCGGCATAGGTCACGCGTACCCACGGGATCTCCTGATCCAGGTGCGGCTCGTCGGTGGCAATATATTCGACTTTGTTTTCAATGTGCCAGTGGATGCCTTTACCGCGCCCTTCCCGTTCGGTGCCGCCGCCGGTTTTGAAAAAGAGATGAATTTCCGACAATTCATTGTTTTTCGCCGCATCATAGGTCGTGAGCGTGGTCAGGCTATTGGGCGAAAACTTTTCCGGGTTATGACACCGTTCACAGACCTGGCTGGCCGGCCGCAACTTCTTGGAGTAGATCGGCACTTCATAATCGGCGCCGACAAAGCGGATGACATGAGTGATGTCCTGCGCCTTGCGTGTAAATTGCTCGGCAATCGTCGCGCGCCCGATATGACATTCGACACATTTCACATTGGCATGGGGCGAGGCCAAATAGGAAAGGTATTCGGGCGGCATGGTGTGACAGGCCGTGCCGCAAAATTCCGAGCGGTTGGTATATTCCCACCCCGCGCCCGCCACGGCAAAGGCCAGCAAACCGGCAAAGACCAGCACCCCATAGGGCATGAGCCGCTTGCCGAGCGAGGCGGTGCGTTCTGGTGTGATAAAACGGTCAAATCGCTCAAGCATTCCGCTTTCTCCTTGCCCGTAGTTGATAAATGACAAAGCCTACCGCACCCAGGCCCGCAAGCCCAAAGACCGCAAAGACCGTATTGCGCAACCAGCGTCCGGTCTCAACCAGCAGCAGTTCCACCGGTTGGCCCACCGAAGGCAGCGGCGTTGGCGGCGGCGGCGAGGTTGGCGTGGGGCCGGCGCCAAAGAAGGCGGCTGAATTGGGTGTAAAGAATTTGTCGGCATATGCAATGGTTTGCAGCGCCCAGGCTGGGTTCTCACCATAGCCGTTATGACACTGGTTACAGGCGTTGGGCATCAGTTCCATCCCGCCATGATCCAGGCTCAACTGCGGATCAGGTTGTAGGAACGAATGGTTATGGAGATCAAAGCCCACGGCGCTGGTCGCCAGTTTTGGCATGTGGCAGTCGGTGCAAAGAAAGTCCCGCTTGGTAATCGCCTGCTCGTGATAGGGCATGTGGTGGACGATGCGCTGCTGCTCGCGCTCATTGTGGCATTGTAGACAGAGATTGTTGAGCGGTTCGCGCAGTTGCGCGGCGGCGACGCCATTGTCATGTACAGCGTGACAGGTGGTGCAACGCACCTTGTCCGACTGCATCATCGCGCTGCCCAATTGCCAGTCTATGTACTGTTGATGGTTGTATTTGGCGCTGCCATCCGGCCAAAGGGCGGCTTCGTCGGTGGTCAACGTGAAGTGATCGGCCAGGTTGTCGCCAGGTCGATAGGTAGCCGGGAAGGGCAGCCCATCGGGTGAGGCGCCACGGCTATGACAGGCGCCGCAGACCTGATCATCCGTGTCGGTAAAGGGCTTGACATTTTCCGGGTCGGCGATGTGCGCTTCGGATGGGCCGTGACAATTTTCACAGCCGACGCCAAATTCGGTAAACTCCCAACGCGTGGTCTCCAAGCCGGTGACGTGACAGCCGCTACAGGCTTGTCGCCACTCAGTCCCCGCTTGTAAATCGGGGTGATTGTTGGCGACCCACGCTTTAGTTGCGACATTCCACTGCGCCGGTAGGAGTTCAAAATTCCCTTCAACCGTGCGGGTGATATATTGCTGACGCCAGCGGCGCCCAATCGCATAGGCGACTTGATCAACGGAAAAGGTTCGGTCAGCATCAGCTTGACCGAAATCCCCGACAATCACAGCCGGATCAACCGTCACATCCTGGACGATGTTGGCATGTAAGGTCTCACGCCAGGAGAGATAAATATCAGCATGGCAGCCTAAACAGCGGTTGCTGCCGGCGTAGCCGGTCGCGCCCACGCCATGTCCCTGACGTGGTTGCAACAGAGCCGCCGCCCATGGCGCGGCCTGGTCAGTGTGACAGGCGACACAGTTGGTCGGCATCTGTTGAGCGATGGCGGTTAACGGCGCCACAGTATGGCTGCCATGACATTCGACACAAGTGGGCAGGGGCGCAACCGGGTCGGTCGGCGGGTCTTCGTGGAAGGGGTTGTGGGGATAGTGACAGCTTTCACAGCTTTGCGCCGCGGCCACCGTATATTCATGTTGTGTTTGCGCTGTCTGCGGGGCGTGGGGGTAGCGATAGCGCCGGTCGCCGGTGTGACAATCGGTGCAGGTGACAGCCGTGGCGCCGCGGTAGCTATGCGCTGAGTTATCTAGTTGTTCCAGTTCCACCAACAGCGGCAGCAGTTCGCCCGACGGTAAGATGAGTGTGCGTTGGTTGTCGCCATGACAGCCGCGGCAAGGCAGATTGGGAGGAACTTGCGCCAATGCCGGACGCGCCCAGAAGAGACCCCCCCCGACAATCAACACAAAAACGATCGACAAAAACAACAGCCATGACGTGCGTGACATCCCTGACATTGGTCGTATCCGTTCAGTAACTGAGAGATAATGGCGAATCCTTACCGCTCTTTCTTAAGCGTACCGGCCAGTTCCCGGTCATGATAACCAATAGCGGCTTGCTGTAACTCTTCGTCACTCAGATCGGGCGCCCGACCATCGGGATAATGGCAACCGCGACAGGCAAAGTTCAAGCTGATGTAGGGCAGGGCAAAGGCGCCATCTTTATCAAATTGTGACGTGGCATAGGGATTGATCGCCATCAAATGGGTGCGCACGTCGCCGGTGAAGCGGGCCGGATCGCCCACGGCGCTTACGGTCACCAACGGCATGTGACAGTCAACGCACTTGGCATGACGGCGGTCGTTGATCTTTTGGAACTGCTCATTTTCAAAGTGGCAATTTTCACACTCAGTCTTGACCGCCAGCCCTTTGGCATATTTCACCGTCTCGTGTGGATTGTGGCAATCGATACAGTCCATCACCCGCTTTTTGGATTCAAACAGCTCTTCGTACTGCTCATGGTGTTGGATGAAGCCATTTTCGGCGTCGATCTGCGTTACCTCATCGCGGCGATGGCACGAGCCGCACAACTCCGCGTCGCGATTGATCGGCATGGCGACCAGATAGGGATCATTGACATGGCTGCTGCCCGGTCCGTGGCATTCTTCACAGCCGATGCCCGCTTCCACCCAGGTGCCGATTAGCCCAGGTAGCGTCTCCTGGTTGCCATCCGGCACATAGCCGGTGGTGTGACAGGAGCCGCAGTCAAAGCTGACCTGTTCACCGGCATGGTAGGCCACCCATTCGTCGCCCATGTCCAGGGTTTTGTTGCGCAGGTTGTATTGGGTCTTGGCCTCGGCGTCGCCGGTGATCAGATAGCCCTGTTGATCGACAAAGCGCGCCTTCCAGCCATAGCCGCCGATCACATAGAGAATATCGGCCCAGGTGTACCCTTCCGGCGGGCCGGGCAATTTGGAGGAAGGAAATTCCGGCGCCTGACCATCCACAATCTTGGTCAAGGCGTGGCGATGGCCGGTTTCCAGGAACGTTGTGTACAACTCTTCATGACATTCCTGACAAGCATCCGAGCCGACATAGGTGGCGGGGCGATAATCGAGACCAGCCGCGCCTTGGGGGCCGGCCGGACCTTGGGGACCGGCCGCGCCTTCGGGGCCAACCGGACCAGGGGGGCCAGCCGGGCCAGGATCACCGACAGGGCCAGCCGGCCCCGAAGGCGCCATCGTGGCGCAGCCCGCAAGCAAAATGACAACAACACCAAGAACCACGACCGAGAAAAGCGCTTTCACGGCTTCCCCCTCCCCAAAATGAAAATGGTGGATAAAAATTGAACTCTATTACCCAAAGCATATAGAGCGTAAATGATTTACACACTAGTCAGGTGGCTAGGTTATGGGTAGGCAGTAGAGGAGTTGTATAGCAACAGTCGAAATGATGGGAGGCTGACAGCAAAACGCATTCCATCAGATAAAACCGTCCCGGCGGGGCGCCCGCATTTAGTCGGAGAAGGCCATGATGCCTTCCGCTAAACGCCAGCATCCTGCCGGGACGGGTAATCTCGGTAGAATTTTTGGGGAAATCAAGCTGGGGCGCGCTTGTCAGTTTGTTGTTGCGCCAGCAGGTTGGTAACGTAGAGCAATTGGGCTTTCAATTGCGCCCGTTCGCGCTGCCAGGCGGCATCATCAATGTCCTGAATGGCATGTTGATCATCCAGGTGGGCAATCCGGCGAATCAGGTCATCGCGTTGAATATGCAGCTCTTGCAGGCGATCCTGTCCCCCGGCCCGCCGCTGCTGCATCGACCATATGGCGACGCCCACCAGCGCAACCACCACCAGAATCCCCATACTCCACGGCGCCCACGCCGTGAGGAGCGGCACGACGGCGGAGCTGGTGGTTGCGCCGGCTTGTTGCGCGCCATCGCTTTGCGCAGCAGTGCGTGGATCAGCATCGCCCGGTTGCAGGAGACCGGCCAGTTGCACGGTCACTTCGGTCGGGGCTGTCCCCTCCGGTTGCCAGAGTTGATAGGTCTGCCCTTGCAAGGTCTCACGGCTAGCGAGGGCAAAGCCGGGGATATCGACCTGAAGTTGCGGCAACTCAGCCACCAGGATAGTCATCTGATCAATCGGGTAGAGGAACGCTTGTTGAAAATCATACGAACCGCCTTCATGGGGTAGGAAGTAGCGCATGATGAGCTGGCGGGCGCCCTGGCCCGGCACCACCGGCGTTGTGTCGTAGACCAGATCGCCAACTTGCTGGAAGCGCCCACCTAGTTCGCCATTCTCAAAGGTGAGTTCCTGCGCATCCGCCGGCACACGCAAGGCGACGGTGCCGACCTGCTCCGTCCCTGTAATCGGTTTGCCGATAAAGGTGCGATCACCGTTGTTGCTAAAACTCAGAACTTCACCCACGACCAGGGCGCCGGGCCGCGGATCAATGATCCAATGCAGGCGCTCCACATGGAGACCAGAGCCATCGTCGGTCGTGCCATAGATGGCGACGCCGGTCTGCAACTGACTTTGTTCCGGTGTAAATTTCAGAATCGGGCTGGTGTAGCGAATCTCCTCCGACGCCACCGAGACCAGATAGTCAATATTGGCATCGGTGCTCAACGCCGTGAAGGTGAAAACGCCGGCGCTGTCAACGGTGGTGGTAAAGGCCGTCACTGGCGTAAAGTTGACATATGCTTCCAACGCCGCCGTCAGCCCGGCCACGGCGGCCCCACCAGGCGTCCCTTGCGTAACGGTTCCGGTGATCACGCCGCTGCCGGGTTCATAGGGGTTGGCCCAAGGTGGGGTATAGCTAAAAGCGCGAATGGTTTCCAGCACCTGGCGTTGCTGATCCGGCGTCCAGTCGGCGCCCACTTCGGGGTGTGCATTCTGCCAGCCGGCCTGCCAGTCGGCTTGACTGCGGCTCATGGCATAGGTCAAATCGGTGAAATCCATCAGATCAGTCGTCGCCTCCGGCCCGTCACCGGCCCCCTCGACGCCATGACAGTTGGCGCAGCTTTGGGCATAGAGGTCGGCGCCGGTTGCCAGCTCACGCTGGTTGGTATGCAAACTCCAGGCGTAGGCCACCGCCTGCCAGATCTGGGTATCATCCAGTTGATTCTGCCAGGGTGGCATCAATTTTTCCACGCGGCCAAACTTGGCTGTGTGGAAAAGTTGGGCCGGGCTGCGTTCCCAGACGGCGGCGGGATCGGCAAAGGCAGTGGCCGGGCTAGGTAATTGCGCCGCCGTCGGCCCATCCCCCATACCCTGTGTCCCATGACAGGGCGCACAATTCTGTTGATAGATCGCCTGCCCGGCCAACGCCAGCGGCGGACTGGTGGGCGGCGTCACCTGGCTGAGATCAAATTCCGGCGACGGTTCCTGGGCATAGACAACTTGATAAGCAACAGCAGTCAAGAGTAGAAAACTTAGTAAGGCCGCAGCGCTACAGCACCACACATAGTTGGCGTGGGCGCGCAAAATCCGTTGGGCCAAAATCCGTTGTAAGGGTCGCAACATTTCCTCCGTTAGGCTCGATGGAGCATCTTGTTTTGTTGTCTTTGTGCAGTATACCACAAATAGAGAGGAGCATGGCAACTATCAAAGGGGTATAACGGAAGCTTCCACAACTGAGGAGTAGGCACGCCTCGTGCCTGGTCAACATAACGAATGACCCGGCACGAGGCGTGCCTACTCCTCATATCGCACACCGATTACGGTGTGCGTTTTTTCGTTTGGTGCGTGTGCGTTAAAAAACACACACGCCGTTATCGATCAAAAGTCAAAGAGATCGCCCAGGAAGGATTTGCGTTTGTGCTTTTCCTTGTCGCCATAGTAGCGATCTTTGTGACTATCCTTATACCGATCTTCATAATCATCATCGTCATCACGCTCGCGATAGGGGGCTGGGCGACCGGGTTGCGCCACAGGAGCGCTGCGGTAGTCGGCGGCGGCGCGTTCGATGATCTTGTCAAGCTCGCCCCGATCCAACCAAACACCACGACACTGGGGACAGTAGTCAATTTCGACACCCTGCCGATCGGTAATCCTGAGTTCCGTACTGCAAACGGGACATTTCATGGCGTCGGCTCCTTTCAGCCAGCAACGCGTGTGATTCGTGCTACGTGATTCGTTCCCTTCGACAAGCTCAGGGAACGAATCACGTAGCACGAATCACGTCGTCAATTCACCTAAATCTTCATGGCCGCATAGGCATTGCGGTCGGCGATGGTCTGACCGGCCAGTTCACGCAGGCGGGCGACTCGCTTGGCGGTCTCCGGGTGGGTGCGGAAGAGCGAACCCAAGCCACCGAGAATCGGGTTGACAATGTAAAGGTGCGATGTCGCGGGGCGCACATCCATCGGGCGCTGGTGGACCATCGCTTCCAGCTTCTCCAAGGCCGTGGCCAGGGGCAGCGGGTTGCCGAGAATCTGGGCGCCGGTGGCGTCCGCCGTGTACTCACGCGAGCGAGAGATCGCCATCTGGATCAGTAGCGCCGAAATGGGGGCCAGAATCATGGTCAAGAGACCACCGGCCATACCGGCCATACCGCCGCCATCGTCCTCTTCCTCGGAGCCGCCCAAACCGCCGAAGATCATACCCCACATCACCATGTCCGCCAACATGCTGACGGCGCCGGCAAAGGTGGCGGCAATGCTGGAGATGAGCGTGTCACGGTTCTTGATGTGCGCCAATTCATGGGCGATCACGCCGGCCAGTTCGTCACGGTTGAGAATTTCCATGATCCCCGTTGTGACGGCCACGGCGCCCTTGCTCGGCGAGCGACCGGTGGCAAAGGCATTGGGCGTGGCGCTATCAATGACATAAACGCGCGGCTTGGGCAGGTTGGCCCGTTCGGAAAGCACGCGCACCATGCCATGCAGATCCGGCATTTCGGCTTCGGTCACTTCACGGGCGCCGCTCATCTTGATCGCCATCGTGTCCGAGAACCACCAAGCGCCCATGTTCATGGCAACCGCCAACACCAGAGCAAAGACCATGCCGGTGCTGCCGCCGATTGCGCCGCCAATGACGATAAATAAACCGGTCAACGTCGCCAAGAGCAATGTCGTCTTGACGGTATTCCACATCTGTCCCATCATTTTACCTCCATACTGGGTTCATCTGTTTGTCGAAAAAGCCGGAAAAAACACAAAAACCGACATTCCTACCCTCGACAAGAGAAGAAATGTCGGCCTACTTGACAACCCGTGCCCTTGATTGGTTATCGCCTCCCGTCAATTCCCGTACTGTCATACGGCAATCGACCGGCTGCGCTTTATCCTTCAGGGACGCTTTGTTGAGTCCGCCGGAGCGGTTATTTACTTGGCTGCTAGTATAATGAAAAACAAGCGCCTTGTCAAGTCCCTTTTGTACAAGTTTTGTATAAGAGTTTGCTTAACATTTTGCTAGCGTTTTTAATCAGTCCCTAATGCTGGTCGTGTTTCGTTCGTTTCGATCACTGGCAGCGGCTTCGGCAGTTCGTTCACTGTTGCCGGCCAGAGAACAACACCACAGCGCGTGGCGGCGCGCGCCAGCATGTGGGTTGCCACCGGCGTCGTCAAAAACAGGAAAGCGATCACCGCCACCATGCGACTGGAGATCCCCATGTCGCCAAACGCAAACGCCGTTGCCAACAGCAGGGCCGCGGCGCCCAAGGTGGTCGCCTTGGAAGCCGCCGACGAACGGAGGAGCAGGTCGGGCATACGGACAACGCCGATGGCCGCGATCAACATCAGTAACGCGCCGAAAGTCAGCAACAGGTAGATCAGTAGATTAGTCAGTTGGACTGCCATCACTCCACCTCCGTTCGACAAAGGTGGCAAAGGCCACCGTCCCTAGAAAGCCCAACAGGGCAAAAATCATCGCAATATCCAGCAATGCGGTTGTCCGCGTGGCGATGGCATGGGCGCTAATGATCCCGATGCCGATCACAATCATGATATCCAGCGCGATGACCCGATCCAGCAGATGGGGACCACGATAGAGCCGGACAAAGGCCAGCGCCATCGCGATGACCAACAGCGGAATGATCACCCAAAAGATAAAGTCAGGCGAGATTGTTGTCAGATTCACCACTCACAGACCTCCTGTACACGGCGTTCGTATTCCTCTTTAATGACCCGGCGAAACTCAGCCAGTTCCGCCGGCGTCTGCCCGGCGTGCATGGCATGAACATAGAGCACGCGCTCGTTAGCCGCATTGGCCGGCATGACATCAACGCTGATTGTGCCGGGAGTTAATGTAATCATATTCGACAATAGCGTAATGGCGCCGGGGCTTTGCAGCGACAAAGGGACACGTACAATCGCCGGCTCGATCTGCGGATGCCGACGCAACACATCCACTGCCACGCGCCAATTGGCTACCACCAACTCCTTGATAAAGAAGAGACCAAATTCGATCACCTGCCAGACCTTGCGCACATAGCGCGGCGCCTGTTCGGCCCGGCCTTCCGCCACCACCAAGCGGGCAAAGAACCAGAGCAGCCCAAAACTAAAGAGAAAGCCAAAGAGAAAATTGACCGGCGTAAATTGCCCCGTCAACACCAGCCAGGCCAGGGCCAGTAGTAAGTTCAGTAAAAACATACGGTAGCTCCCAAGTTGTTAGCGGCCCCCCGCCAGCCCCACTGCCCCCACCGGCGGCAATTCGGGCGCGGCGCCCAGCACAGCCGTGATATATTCGGTGCGCGACAGCAATTGTTCACCCGCCGTCTGCACCACCGCCATGAGCGGCTCGACGGCCAGCCCCATGCCGATCACCAACACGGTGAACAGCACAATCGGCGTCAGCAGCGACCAGCGTTGACCTGCCGTCAGCGCCGCGGGTTGGGGGGCGTAGACCGGATCAGCAGGCGCTTTCCAGAAGGCTTCGTTCCAGATCTTGATCATCGAAAAGAGGGTCAACAAGCTGACCGCCAGCGAGACGCCGACAATGGCATATTGCTCAATCTCCAGCCCGGCCCGCACCAGCAGATATTTGGCCCAGAAGCCCGACAGCGGCGGCAGACCGGCCAACGCCAGCGCCGAGAGCAGGAAGAGCGCCGCCACCGCCGGATAGGCGCTGTAGAGGCCGCCGATCTTCTTCAACTGTTCGCTGCCCTGAATCCGCTGCACCACGCCGCCGATGAGAAAGAGATTCATCTTGACGATGATGTTATGGGCGACAAAGAAGATCGCACCGGCCAGCGCCAACGGCGTCAACAGCGCCAGCCCCATAATCATGTAGCCAATCTGGCTGACAATGTGAAAGGAGAGAATGCGCCGAATCTCATTCTGCGCCGCCGCCCCCAACACGCCGACGACCATCGTGAAGCCGGCAATGATCAGCAGCAGTTGATGGGTGTAGCCCGGCTCCTGGACAAAGAGCAGGGTAAAGACCCGGATCAACGCATAGACGCCCACCTTGGTCAACAGACCGGCAAAGATGGCCGAGACCAACACACTCGTCGTGTGGTAGGAAGCCGGCAACCAAAAGAAGAGCGGAAAGATCGCCGCTTTGATGCCGAAGGCGATCAAGAAGAGCATTGCCAGCGTCGTCACCAACCCCGGCGCCACCAGTGCCGGATCGGCAAAGCGCACCGCCAGATCGGCCATGTTGAGCGTGCCGGTCACGCCATAGACAATCCCCGCCCCCGTCAGGAACATGGCCGAAGCAAAGAGATTGAGCGTGACATATTTCATCCCCCCCTCGATCTGCTCCTGCTGGCCGCCGAGCGAGATCAGCACAAAGGAGGTGATCATCATCACCTCGAACCAGACAAAGAGGTTGAAGAGATCGCCGGTCAACACCGCGCCATTCAAGCCCATGAGCAGAATCTGCAAGAGCGGATAAAAGCCAAAGCGCTCCTGCGGTTCTTCAATGCTGGCAAGGGCATAGATGGCCGCAGCCACGCCCACCAGACCAATCAGCACAACCATGAGCGCGCTCAAGAGATCCGCCACCAGCGTAATGCCAAAGGGCGCGGCCCAGTTGCCCACCTGGACGGCAAAGATCCCCTCCTGCCAAACCGTCAACAACAAGCTGCTCCCGGCGATCAATAGGCCGGCTGTCCCCACCACGCCCAGCCAGCGTTTCCACGTCGTCCGCCGCCAAATCAGCAACATCATGATTGCGGTAAAAAGGGGAATTAAAATTGGTAAGATCAGTAACCAGTTCATCGATACTCCTCATTTTAGGTGATTGGGTGATTGGGTGACTCGGTGATTTCGACAGGCTCAATCACCGAGTCACCCAATCGCCCAGTCGCCCAGTCAAATTGGCGTCGGCGCATCCAACTGTTCAGTGTTGCGCATTGCGTTCAGGTCGCCGGTGCTGCGGGTTTGGAAGACCCGCTTGACTAGCACCAGAGCAAACGCTTGCACGCCGAAGCCGATGACAATTGCTGTTAGGATCAACGCTTGTGGCACCGGGTCGGCAAAGAGGCCGGTCAACTGGGTTTCATCAGCACCGATCAACGGGGGCGCGCCACGAGTCGTCCGGCCCACGACAAAGATCAGCAGGTTGATGGCATGGCCCAACAACACCAGGCCGATCACCAGTTTGACAATGCTGCGCCGCAACATCATGTAGATGGCCGCCGCAAAGAGCAGACCGATCAGCAGTGCGAATAGTGTATCCATTTTACCCCTCCTGCATTTCCTGCGCTTGCGCCACCGCTTTGCTCCCGTTGGCTGTTTCCATCAGGCTAAAGAGAATCAGCAGCGTCACGCCGATGACGACCAGATAGACGCCCACGTCAAAGATCATGGGCGTCCCCACTTTCCCAATGACCGGCAGCGCCTGTTGACCCCAGACGCCGCTCATAAAGGGTGTCTGTTGCAACAAGCCCAACAGACCACTACCCGCCGCCACAAACAAGCCCAGGCCGACCAATGTATGCAATTCAATGCCCAGCGCCCGACGGGTCGTCGGCACATCAAAGGCAATGGCATAGATGGCAAAGGCCGCCGACGCCACCAGCCCACCGACAAAACCGCCCCCCGGCTCATGATGGCCGCGCAAGAGCAGGAAAAAGGAAAAGAGTAACAACAACGGCAACAAATAGCGCGCCGCCGTTTGTAAAAGCAAAGAAGGCATTCAAGACGCTCCATTACTATTCAAAGCATGAGTGGGAGCGCCGGCATCCTTGCCGGCAAGGATGCCGGCGCTCCCACTCATACGCTTATTTCTGTTCCGCTTTACCCTTGGTGACAATCACCTTGGGCGCCAGGTTCACCAGGCTGTAGACCCCCAACGCCGCCACCGTCAACACCACAATTTCGCCCAATGTATCAAAGCCGCGGAAATCGACCAGAATCACGTTGACCACATTGCGCCCTTGCGCCCGTAACCAACTCTGTTCGGCGTAAAAGGTCGCGACATGTCCGGGGTGGGGCAGACCGGTGACGACCAGCACCAGCCAAGTCATGAGCAACCCCGCCACGCCGGCAATTAGCGCATCGCGCCAACGGGTTGCTGTACTCGAATAGTTGGCAAAGCGAGGCAGGCGGTAGAGAATAAAGACAAAGAGCAATACCGTCAAGCTCTCAATGGCAAATTGGGTGAGCGCCAAATCGGGCGCGCTAAAGAGCATAAAGAGCAAGGTTACGCCCAGCCCCACCACGCCTAGCGCTACAATCGCCGTCAGCCGGGAAGGGGTTGTCACTACAATGGCCGTTGCGCCGAGCATCAGTCCGACCACAACGGCTTCGTAGAAACGGATGCCGCTCAAAGCCACCCCGCTGGGCAGACCAACGCGGCTGGCCAGCGTATAGCCCACCAGCCCTACACAGGTCACCACTACTAGCAACAGATAGCGGGGCAGATAGCCATGTTGCCAGAAAATGGTCTGCCGATAGGCAACGCGCAACATGCCGTTGAGCAACCACTCATAAGCCAGCGCCGGCCCCCAGGGGATGCGTTGTTGCACCGGTTCCGCCAGACCCAGCAGCCGTCCATGCCCCCAATACCCCGCCACGCCGAGCAAGACCGTCAGCACACTCAACCCCAACATCGGGTTGATGCCATGCCAGAGCGCCAACTTGACTTTGACCGCTTCACCGGCCACCGCAGCGACAGCAGCGGCGATCAGCCCGTCACCCGTCATGCCCGCGGCAACGCCGGTCAACAGACCCAACGCGGCCAGCAACACCGGCCCCAGCCACATGCTCCACGGCGCCTCATGCACCTTTTCGGCGCCGGCCATTGTTTGACCCCAAAATGGCCGCACCACCAGCAGGCCGGCGGCGATTACCGTCAACACATTGGCAACCAACGCCACCGTAGTCAGCAGCAGTGTCGCCGATGGGCCATAGAGGGTTGTCTCATAGACCAACTCCTTGGCAATAAAGCCAAAGAGGGGCGGCGCACCGATCATCGACAGACCGGCGACGGCGGCAGTCCAGGCCGTAATCGGCATGACGCGACGCAAGCCGCGTAACTGGGTCACATCGCGTGTCCCAGTCTCGTGATCGACGGCGCCGGCAAGCATAAAAAGGGCGCCTTTGTAGAGCGCATGGGCCAGCAGGAAGACCATCGCTGCCTTAATCGCCACATCGGTGCCGATGCCCAAGAGCAGGAAGAGCGTCCCAAGCGCGCTTACCGTCGAAAAGGCCAGAATCCGCTTGAGATCGCTTTGTTGCCAGGCCAGATACGCACCGACAAACAAGGTGGCCGCGCCTAGTGTTGTCACCAAACCAAACCAGAGGGAGCTACCCCCCAACACCGGCGTCAGGCGTGCAATCAAATAGACGCCGGCCTTGACCATCGTCGCTGAGTGGAGATAGGCGCTCACCGGCGTGGGGGCGGCCATCGCATTCGGCAACCAGAAGTGAAAGGGGAATTGCGCCGATTTGGTCGCCGCACCCAGCAGAATGAGTAGCACCAGCGGTGTGTAAAGGGCATGGGACTGAATCAGGTCGCGCTGTTGCAACAAGCCGCTCAGCGAAAAGGTGCCGGCGATCTGCCCCAACAACACCAACCCGGCCAACAACGCCAGCCCACCACTGCCTGTCACCAGCAACGCTTGCAACGCCGACTTGCGCGCCTTCGCGTCGGTGTGTTTGAAGCCAATCAGCAAATAGGAGCTAATGCTGGTCAGTTCCCAGAAGAGAAAGAGCAGCAACAGATTATCAGCAAAGACCACGCCTAACATCGCCACCATAAAGAGCAGGATGTAGCCATAGAACTGCCCCAACTGGGGATGGCCGGCCAGATACCCCTTGGCATAGAGCAACACCAGCGCGCCGATGCCGCTAATCAACAGGCCAAAGAGCAGGCTAAAACCATCGACCGCAAAGGCTAGATGCAGGTCAAGGCTGGGCGCCCACGGATAGCTGATCTGCACTACGTTCCCCTGGCTGATGGTCGGCGCCAGGGTGAGCAGATAGAGAAACGCAAGCAGCGGCAACAGCATGAGCAACCAGGGCCAATACGGTTGCGGCTGCGCTTGCGAATAGGAAGGTGAAGCAACCGGTGTGCTTACAATTTGTTTCATAGGCAATCGATCCAAATCAACCTTGCCATCGTTTACCCGGCGCCTCACAGGGCGGGCGGCCAACGATGAAGGATTCGTAAAAAACAAAAAGCCGACACTTTTCTCATGCCAAAGGTGCGCCCGTCGCCAAACGATGGACTCCCCTTTGGGTAGAAAAATGTCGGCCTACTGAATAACCTGGCGTTCCCTCACCCTGATACCAGGTGGGAACTACACTTTACTCAACCCGCCTAAACAACTTTGTCTAACTTTTGTCGAAGAGTATAACAGAATTTCCGCCGCTGTCAAGGGTTTTTCATTAGCGTTCTGTTAATGTTTGTGCAGGCGCCCATTGTTGACGAAGTAGCGCCATCGGCGTACTATAGAGCCACACACATTCATCATCAGGTTGCCCTGTTCTGAAAATAACAGGGATTTCGCCGATTATGCCGATTAACGAATAGAAAAATCTGTGCAATCGGTGAAATCCCTGTTGCATTTTCATCGTTATGGGTGTCGAAGACATGTAACCTGTTCTGAAAATCATCAAAGATTACGCAGATTGCACAGATTTTTCTTGTTCTTTCATCTGCGTAATCTTTGATCAAAAGCTGATTTTCATTGTTTGCGGTGAACCCGATTCATGTGGCCTGATGGCAAAACCCAAGGATGCGACTATGACTCTTCTACGCTTTGGCGCCCACATGTCGATTGCCGGCGGCGTCAGTCAGGCGCTGGATCGCGCCGCTTCGGTTGGCAGTAACGCTGTCCAGATTTTTACCAAGAACAACCGCCAGTGGAGCGGCCCGCCGGTCGATCAGGCCGATGTAGTGCGCTGGCAGGAACAGATGCCGGCACTGGGCATTGAGTACGCCGTCAGCCACGCCAGCTATCTGATCAACCTTGCCAGCGTCAAAGATGATCTTTGGGAGAAGAGCCTACGCGCCCACAAAGATGAGATTGAGCGCGCCCATGCCTACGGCGTCGCCCATGTTGTTCTCCATCCGGGCGCGCACACCGGGAGTGGCGCCGAGGCCGGCATTGCCCGCATTGCCGCCGCCCTCAACCGCATCCACGCCGAAACGCCCGATTGTGGCGACACCATGACCCTCTTGGAGTTGATGGCCGGTCAGGGCACAACCATTGGACGCAGCTTTAGTGAATTGCGCCAGATTATCGAACAAGTCGCAGACAAGAGCCGCGTCGGTGTCTGCACGGACACCTGTCACGCCTTCGCCGCCGGCTACGAGTTGCGCACTCCCGAAGGCTACGAAGCCATGATGGCTGAAATCGATCGGGAAATTGGGCTGGCGACGGTCAAATGTTGGCACTTTAACGACAGCAAAGGCGCCTTTGCCAGCAACGTGGATCGCCATGAACACATCGGCGCCGGTGAAATTGGCGTGGAAGGCTTCCGCCGTATTATCAACGACCCGCGCTGGAACGGCATCGCCATGTTGTTGGAGACGCCCAAAGAGGATGATCTCAAAGATGATGTGGAAAATCTGGCGCGACTCTGCGAGTTGATCGCCGATGCCGAACGGGTGCCGCCCGGCTTACGCAGCCAGCAGGGGTAGTATCGTCCTGTCACCCTAGCGTATAAATTGCTCAGTCATTCAGTATCATTTGCTTGCCAAAAGCGCTTGCGCTATCGTCACAACATCGGGGTACAATACCAACTACGGTTAAGTTGCCAGCGACAGGCGTATCGCATATAATAGCTACCGAACGTGTGTTCCGCTATGCCCGAAGTCGCTTTTGCTAACCATCAGGAAAGCGCCTAGGAGACTGACCAGGAGATCATCGCCGTATGCCTGCCATTACGTTTAAAGGCAAATCCATTGTCCACTCCCATCATTTGACCATCCCCTACCGCCAGTTGCTGGTGGATGAAACGCGTTCGCTGTTAGCGCCTGGACAACCGGCTTCCCTCAAAGGGAATGTGATTATTCAGGGCGATAATCTATATGCACTTAAAGCGTTAATCCCCTCTTTTGCCGGTAAAATCAAGTGCATCTACATTGATCCACCCTATAACACCGGTAATGAACATTGGGTTTACAATGACAATGTGGCTCACCCTATGTTGCAGGAATGGCTACATCAGGTTGTGGATAAAGAAGACTTGACGCGCCATGACAAATGGCTTTGTATGATGTTGCCGCGGCTCAAATTATTGCGCGAGTTGCTGCGCGACGATGGGGTGATTTTTATTTCTATTGATGACAATGAAGAGCATCATTTACGTCTGTTAATGGATGAGATTTTTGGTGAGGAGAATTTTATTGCGTCAGTAATTTGGCAAAAAAATTATGCGCCCAAAAGTTCTGCACAATTCTTTTCTGAAGATCATGACTATATCTTTGTTTATGCTAAACGAGTAGAATCTTTTTTGCTTAACCTATTACCAAGAACAAGCGAGCAAGATGCAATTTATCAAAACCCTGATAATGATCCGCGCGGTCTATGGCGCCCCAATAATCTATCGGCCCGAAATTACTATAGCAAGGGAACCTATGCAATTCGGACCCCTGGTGGACGTATTATTGAGGGCCCGCCTAAAGGTTCTTACTGGCGTATTTCAGAAGATAAACTTTGGGAATTAGATCGAGAAGGAAGAATCTGGTGGGGCAAGGATGGTAATAATGTTCCTGCTCCCAAAATTTATATGTCAGAGGTAAAGCAAGGGCGAGTATCACAAACTTTGTGGCCGTACAAAGATGTTGGTCACACACAGGAAGCCAAAAAAGAATTGCTTGATCTAATCGAATTTGAAGACTCGGCATCAGTCTTCATTTCTCCAAAACCGGTTCGCCTCATTAAACGCATCTTACAAATTGCTACTGAACCAGATAGTATTATTCTCGACAGCTTCGCCGGCAGCGGCACTACCGCCCATGCTGTGCTGGCACTTAATGCTGAGGATGGCGGCAACCGTCAGTTTATTTTGATAGAACAAGAAGATTATGCCGACACCTTGACTGCTGAACGCGTGCGGCGCGTAATACAGAGCGTTCCTACGGCGAGGGATACAATGGGTTTAGGCGGTTCCTTTACCTATTGTACACTGGGGCCAAACTTTGATGAAAATGAACTTTTAAGCGGCGGCTTGCCGCCTTACCAGGAGATGGCACGCTTTGTCTTTTTTACCGCCACCGGGGAACAGATCGACACCAGCCAAATCGACGAAGCCAGCTGCTATTTGGGTGAAAGCTCGCGCTACAACGTCTATTTGATCTATCAACCAGACATCGAATATCTGAAAAATACGCCGTTGGATTTGACCTTTGCCATGAATTTGCCGGTGAGCAGTGGTAAACCCCGCCTAATTATTGCTTCCCATAAATACCTGGATGAAGATCGCATGGCCGAATATCAAATCGAATTTTGTCAGTTACCCTTTGGCATTTATCGCTATCGGGCAGAATGAGCAAAAGTTCAACTTTTGACAAAAGTTGAACTTTTTTGGTGACATCTATGCAACTGAAACAATATCAGCAGGCTGCGCTGGATCAGTTACGCCGATATCTGCAAACACTGGTGGCAGAACAGGAAAAAGCGACCAAAGCAGCAGCCCTGGGCATTACCTATAAATGGGATGAGCAAGCGTGGGAAGCGCTCATGGCGACGCCGCGCTATCAAGCCAAGCGTACGCCCATTGGTGAACCGGCGCCGAACATCTGTCTCAAGGTGCCGACTGGCGGTGGTAAAACCTTACTGGCAATCAAAGCGGTTGACCTGATCAATACCCACTATCGCGCTTCGCAACGGGGGTTGGTCTTATGGATTGTGCCGACCACCCAAATTTATAACCAAACGCTGGCGGCGCTGAAGGATCGAGCGCACCCTTACCGCGTCCATCTCAACATGGCAAGCGGCGATCATACGTTGATTTTGGAGAAACAGGCGCTCTTTACGCCTGATGATCTACAAAACAATCTGGTGATTCTCTTGCTAATGTTGCCTTCGGCCAACCGGCAAGTCAAAGAAACATTACGTATCTTCAAAGACCGCGGCGGCTTTGAAGCCTTTTTCCCTAGAGAAGATGACTATAACGCCCAGAGTGCTCTACTGACGCGTGTACCGAATCTAGATACCTTTGACAGCGGCACAGGTCTTCATGCCCGCACCATCAAAAGTTCCTTAGGCAACACCTTGCGTGTGATCAAGCCTCTCATTGTCCTTGATGAAGGGCACAAAGCCTATGGTGAATTGGCGCAGAACACCTTGCTTGGCTTCAACCCCTCCTTTATTCTGGAGCTTTCGGCAACCCCTACGCCACAGAGCAATGCGCTGGTTAAAATCAGTGGGCAGGAATTGTTGCGCGAAGAGATGATCAAACTAGATGTCCATGTTCATAATCGGGCCAGTGCCGATTGGCGCGACACGATGTTGGCTGCGCACCACCATCGTCAAAAATTAGAAGAAATTGCCATTGCGCATGAATTGAATGAACGTGGCCCCTACATCCGCCCCATCTGTCTGGTGCAAGTGGAACGCACGGGGGAAAAGCAACGAGAAGCGCGTTTTATTCACGCCGAAGATGTTCGTGATTTTCTGATCACCAATTGTAGTGTGCTGCCCCAAGAGATTGCCGTCAAGAGCAGCGAAAAAGATGAAATTGAGCAGATTGAGCTGCTCAGTCGCGATTGCTCTATTCGCTATATCATCACCAAGCAGGCGCTACAAGAAGGCTGGGATTGTCCCTTTGCTTATCTCTTAACGGTGTTGACTAATCCACAAAAAGCATCGACCAGCATTACCCAGTTGGTTGGCCGTATTCTGCGGCAGCCCTATGCCAAAAAGACCGGGCGAATTGAGCTGGATGAGTGCTACGTGTACTGTTTTCGCGATACAGCCGGCGACTTGATTCGGGCCGTTGGGGCTGGCCTACAGGCGGAAGGCTTAGGTGATCTACAAGGTCGAATTGTGCCGGCTAAGGAAGGTATGCCGCGCGCAGTCTTGCCAATTCGCACAAAATTCATCAGCTATGTCAACAAGGTCTATTTACCCTGTTTCGTTGTGCGTGATCGCGCCACCGGTCAGTGGCGTGAGGTTGGGTACGAAATGGATGTGCTCAGTCGGATCGATTGGCAGCAAATTGACTTGAGCGAATTTGACAAGCTACATCTGAATCCAGCGCGTACCGAAAATTTATCAATTGCCATTGGGTTGGGTACATTTGCTGATTCTTTAAATCCCACTGTAGCAGCAGACATGCCCCTTGATCCGGTCTTTATTACACGCCAAATTAGTGATGTGGTGCCAAATCCCTGGCAAGCATACGAGTTTGCACAGCAGACGATTGCACGTTTGCGGGCGCGCTACAGTGATGCAGCTATTCGCCGTGACCTTGCTTTTGTTATTGAAAGGCTGAAATTACAGCTTCATACCCAACGGGTCGCGCTTGCTAAAAACGTTTTCAACGAGTTAATTCAAAAAAATGAACTTCGTTTTCTTTTACTATCCGGTTATCTTCACAACACCATTCCTGACCAAATTACAGTAGACACCTCAGCACCCTTGACTGGTGAACTTGGGAATCTACCGCTTTTTTCCATGTTTGATTATCGCGCCACTGATTTCAATGAAGTGGAACGGGATGTTGTTTTATATCTGGAACGGCAAAGTTGGGTAGTGGCGTGGCTACGGAATTTTGTCAAAGTCGGCTACCGGTTACAAGGCTGGCATCCCAATAAAGTTTATCCTGATTTCATGGTCTTTTCCAACAAGAATGCCGGGCCTGAAAGTCAGTTTGACACGGTTTATGTCCTTGAAACAAAAGGGTTGCATCTGAAGGGTAACGCTGATACCAGTTACAAGCAAGAGCTATTTGCCCTCTGTAACGAATTGTGCCGGCCACGTCCGTGGAATGAAATTACCCAAGAGATGGCCGGTCACGAAGTGCGCTTTGAAGTTGTTTTTGAAGATGAGTGGAAACGGGTCATCAATGCCCTGGCAGGTAAATCCTAATGCCACTCCTACCTACCACGACAATGTTACATTAGACCCAGACCGCCGGAAGGTGGCCGGAAATGGTGCTGAAATTCAAGCCATCTTCGAGCCACCTTCCGGCGGTCTGGCGACGACCAATTAGCGAATCTAACATTGTCGTACTACTCAGACAACTCATAGTCAAAGATCACCAGCGGATACCACGCCCCCTGTGACTTGCCGCCAGGCCGGCCATAGACCCAAACCGTCGAGCAGCGTGATCCCTGGTTGACACAATACTCCTCTGCTTCCACCGCGGTCTCCTGCGAGCGACCGGACGAGACGCGAATGGTATCGCCCGGCTCAATGCGCATCCCGCGTAGGGGGCCGGCACGGGGCGCTTCCCGTCCGCTAAAGGTGTTTTGCGCCGTCAGATCCTGGCCGACCAAGGCGGTCAGTTCTTGAATCAACGTGCGCACACTGTCCTGATCGGCTGTCGCTGGTGCAGCAGCCGTCGCGACGGCATCGGCGGTGGCGACGGCCTGCACCGCCAACGCCGTCGCGTCAGGCACCGGCCCCCGGAGCCGCGTATCGCTGATAAAGATACGCACCCCACAGCCACCAACCAGGAGTACAATCACCAGGAGTACAGCCACCAACAGCAATCGTTTCATGGGCAATCAACTCATTCAATAACGGTACTATCCCATAGGAACACTTAACTTTAGCTAGACAGGTAGACAAGTCCTATTTCCCTGTCTACCTATCTACCTATCTACCTATCCCCTTACGGCTGCAAGCCCAACTCCGGCGTGCGATCAACCCAGTTCTGTTCACGCTGGAGGGTGGCGTCAATGTTACTCGCATCGACAATCTCAGCGCCCGTATCATAGAAGACCGGCGCATAGCCGCGATTGAGCGCTTTCCAGGCCATCAACACCGGCAGGAAGCCTTGCGTGTAGGGGTCTTGGCCGATGGTCCACTGCATAACGCCATCTTTGATGCTTTGCATGGTGGTCGGCAGCAGGTCGAAGCCGCCTAAGGCCACCTTGCCCTGCAAGCTGTTGGCTTCGCCAAAGCGGCCCAAGTTTTCCGTGTAGCCATCGACGCCGGCGAAGGCCACGATCTGATCGGACTCAGCCTGCCACTTGGCTTCGACGTTGGCGACATACTGGCTGGCGTCAGCCGTGCCGTTGAGGACTTCGGTGGTGTAAGCGGAATTTTCCTCAATCGCCGCCACGGTGCCGCGCACGCGCTCTTCCAACGCTGTGTGACCAGGGCAGCAGGTGACGACCACAATCTTGCCCTCATCCTTGCCGGTCACCGCTTTGGCGTGTTTCACGGCTTGCAAGCCGCTCTGATAGCCGGCGTTGAATTGATCTTGCCCGACATACCCCAAGCCCTGTTCGGCGCGGAAATCGTTGTCAGTGTTATAGCCGATGATCAGAATGCCCTGGCTTTGGGCGTCGGTGATCAATTCGTTGTAGGCTTCGGGGTCGCTCATGGTCATGACGATCACGTCGGGCTTGCTGGCGATGGTCGATTCGAGGCGTTCCAGCGTGCCTTCTACTGAGAAAGCCGGCGGCCCGATAAAGCTGCACTCCCAACTGAAGAAGCCACAAGCATCGGCCATGCCGACAATCGACGGCACAAAGAAGGGGTGCATGTCATGGGTGACAAAGACCAGTTTCTTCGGGTCGCCCAGGCGCGCTTCGGCCTTAAAGCTGTCGCTCTTGTCTTCGCCGCCGGAGTCCAGCCCTAGTTCGCCGGTCAGGTCGATCCAGCTCTGTTCACGGGTCATGATGGCATCAATATTGGCAGCGTCCACCACCTCGGCGCCGGTGTCATAGAAGCGCGGCGGGTAGCCCCGTTCCAGTTGATTCCAGGCCATCATCACCGGGATGAAGCCTTGGGTGTACGGGTCTTGACCGATGGTCCACTGCATGACGCCATCTTTGATGCTCTGCATGGTGGTGGGCAGCAGGTCGAAACCGCCTAAGGCCACCTTGCCCTGCAAGCTGTTGGCTTCACCAAAACGACCCAGGTTTTCCGTGTAGCCATCAACGCCGGCAAAGGCCACGATCTGGTCGGACTCAGCCTGCCACTTGGCTTCCACATTCGACACATATTGGTTTGCATCCGCCGTACCATTGAGGACTTCGGTGGTGTAGGAGGAATTTTCCTCAATCGCCGCCACGGTGCCGCGCACGCGCTCTTCCAACGCCGTGTGACCAGGGCAGCAGGTGACGACCACAATCTTGCCCTCATCCTTGCCCGTCACCGCTTTGGCATGTTTCACGGCTTGCAAGCCACTCTGGTAGCCGGCGTTGAATTGATCCTGCCCGACATACCCCAAGCCCTTTTCGGCGCGGAAATCGTTGTCAGTGTTATAGCCGACAACCACAATGCCCTGGCTGATGGCATCTTCGATCAAGCTGTTATAAGCTTCGGGGTCGCTCATGGTCACGGCAATGGCGTCCGGCTTACTGGCAATGGTCGATTCCAGCCGTTCCAACGTCCCTTCCACCGAGAAGGCGGGCGGGCCGATAAAATCGCATTCCCAGCCGACGGCCGCACAGGCGTCGCTCATCCCGACAATCGACGGCACAAAGAAAGGGTGCATGTCATGGGTGACAAAGACCAGGCGGCGCGCCTCGCCTTTGGTGCCGGTGGTAGTGACGACATCCGGTTCCGCAGCGGCGGCTTCGGCTGGGGCTGCGGCTGCCTCAGCCTTGGTGGGTTCCGGCTCCGGGGTATTGGTCGGCGCGGGTTCCGGGGTGTTGGTGGGTTGGGCCTGTTCTTGGGCCGCCGGTTCGGCGGGCGCCGGTGCGCCGCCGCCACAAGCCGCTACCACCAACGCCAAGATCAGCAGACAACTAAGCATGGGAAACAAACGTTTTTGCATAGGGTTCTCCTTGAATGATAAAGGGTGATTGGGTAATTGGGTGATGCGGTGATTTCGCGCCCACAGGGCACCCGCTCAATCACCGCATCACCCAATTACCCAATCTACTTCTGCCGCTTCCGAATCTGCATATCCAAAATCACAGCGATCACAATAATGAGACCGATGGCCACGAACTGCCAGTAGGTCGGGACACCGGCCAGGATCAGACCGTTATTGATCATGCCGATGATGGCGGCGCCCAAGAGCGTGCCGAAAATGTTGCCCGACCCGCCAAAGAGGTTGGTGCCGCCGATGATGACCGAGGCGATCACCTGCAATTCCAACCCCTGGCCGCTGGTGGGTTGAAAGGATTTGAAGAAACCGAGTTGCAAGCTGGCGGCCAGCGCCACCAAAAAGCCGAGGATCATAAAGGTGCGTATCTTCACCCAGTCGGTGGCGATGCCGGCTAGCAGCGCGGCCTGACGATTGCTGCCAGTGGCGTAGAGATGATAGCCATAACGGGTTTTTGAAAGGAGCCACCAGCCGATAATCAACACGACCACCATCCAGATGACCTGCATGGGAATGCTGGTGTAGACATCGGTTTGGATCACCAGGTAGCCGCCGGCAATGTCAAAGAAGCGATGGGCCGGCAACCCCGCCACCGGCCAGCCGCCAGCCAACCCTAGCGCAATTCCCCGCAAAGCGCTGAGGCCACCCAACGTCACGACAAAGGAAGGGACGCCCAGTTTGGTGGTGATCAGCCCGTTGATGAAGCCAATACCGACGCCCATCAAGAGGGCCAGCGTCAGCGCCAGCCAGGGGTTCATGCCGCTCTGTTTGATCAAAATGCCCAACACAATCCCCGTGACGGCAAAGGTGGAGCCGACCGACAGATCGATCTCGCCGCAGATAATGATGTAGGTCATGCCCACGGCCATGATGGTGATGAGCGAGATTTGGCGCGCAATGGTGATCAGGTTCTCGACATCGGTGAACTTGTTGCCGGTGGCGGTCTGATTAATAAAGCTCAGAATGGCAAACAAAAGAACGGCGGCGCTAAAGATGCCGATCTCGCGTTGGCCCAACAGGTGGCGCAGCCAACTGCGCCGCCGCTCGGTCGGCTCGACAAACTCGCGCTCGGTCAACTTTCGCCAGTTGCTATCCACACCCATAAAGTCCTGCCTGTCTGCTTATCCATTTGTCAGTAAGACAGTAAGTCAGTGGAACAGTGAGACACAACAATCTCATCCCTGCACTGTCTTACTGTCTCACTGCCTCACTGTCTCACTGTCTACCCCTCAGCGCCTACTTCCCCCGCTCCTGTGATCAGCGCCACAATCTCATCCGGCGAACTCTCAGTCTTGATGCGGGCGCCGACATGCCGACCCCGCCGCATGACGCTGATGCGGTCGGCAATCGAAAAGACGTGGTTCAGGTTGTGGCTGATAATCACCACCGAACTGCCCTGGTCGCGCACTTCGGCAATGAGCCGCAGCACATTGGCCGATTCACGGACGCCCAGCGCGGCGGTCGGTTCGTCTAAAATAAAGATCCGTCCCCCCTGCAACATGGCGCGGCCAATCGCCACGGCCTGGCGTTGCCCACCAGACAAGAGGCCGACCCGCGTTGTCACCGACGGAATGGTCGAGCGCAGGCGGTTGAGAACCTGGCGCGCGTCACGGTTCATGCGGGCTTTGTCTACCATGAAAAAGCGGGTTGGTTCCCGCCCCAGGAAAAGATTAGCGGCCACATCCCGATCATCGGCCAGCGCCAGATCTTGGTAGACGGTGGCGATGCCGTGGTCGCGGGCGATGTGGGGGTTGGTGAAATGGACGGGCTTGTCATCAATGTAGATTTCGCCCCGATCCGGCTGGTAAACGCCCGATGCAATCTTGATCAGCGTTGACTTGCCGGCGCCATTATCACCCACCAAGGCCAGCACCTCCCCTGGCAGCACGGCAAAATCGACGTTGTTCAACGCCTGCACATGGCCAAACTCTTTGGAGATCCCGCGCATCTGAAGGATCGGTTGGGGTTGAGTGGTTGTCATAGTTGTTGTCCTAAGTCGCGTGGTCGTTTGGTCGTGTAGTCAAGAAGTCGCGTGGTCAGAGGTTAGGTTGTCGTATTGACTGTTAAATAGCCTTATCAACCAAAACCAGTGTAATATCACCCCAATATCAACTATACGACTATACGACTAATTGACTTCCTGACCACGCGACCACGCGACTATGCGACTCCTTGACTACTGCGCCGCATACCCGCCATCGACCAAAAAGCCGGTGCCGGTGACATAACCCGCTTCGTCGGAAGCCAGGAAGAGGGCAGTGGCCGCGATCTCTTCCGGTTTGCCCAGCCGGCGGAGCGGCACCGTGGCAATGATCGAATCGACCAGGCCGGTGTCCTGGCTGATGCGCACGGCGGGCGTGTCAATGGCGCCCGGCAGCACAGCGACGACACGAATGGTCGGCGCCAGTTCCAGCGCCAGTGCGCGGGTCAAGCTCATGACGCCCCCTTTGGCGGCTTGATAGGCGGCATAGCCCGGAATGCCGACGGCGCTTTGAACGGAGGCGGTGTTGATGATCACCCCACCGCCACGCGCCTGCATATGAGGCGTGGCAAACTTAGCGCCCAACCAGACAGCGCGCAAGGTCACGTCCAGGGTGCGTTGCCAGTTTTCGATGGTGGTATCCAACCCGGTGCGCGCTTCCGTCCAGTAGGCGTTGTTGTGCAAAATATCCAGCCCGCCATAGGTGGCGAGGGCAAAATCGATCATGGCCTGGACATCGGCTTCCTGACCGACATCGGTGCGAATAAAGGCGGCTTCCCCGCCTTGCGCTTGAATCTGCGCAACCACAGCTTCACCACCAGCCGCATTAATGTCGGCCACCACCACCTTGGCGCCCTCTTGGGCAAAACGCAACGCCGTCACCTCGCCGATGCCGGAGGCAGCACCGGTAATAATCGCAATTTTTCCAGGAAGTCTCACTGCTGTTCCTCCTTGAAGGATTATTGTCTAACAATCCAACGAAGCTTCGCCTCAAACCAATAAAACACCTCTGTGTTCCTTCTATCTGTGTTTAGTCTTTCATGATTGCTCAAAGACTAAACACAGATAGAAGGAACACGGAATTTGTAAAATGTACTCTATCTTTTACAATTTTCGGTTATCAAATATTCAGCCTTACACCATTGCCCAACCACCATCCACCAGCAACGATTGCCCGGTCACAAAATCACTCAGGTCGCTGGCAAAAAAGAGAACGGCCTTCGCCATATCAGTCGGCGTGCCGCGCCGTTTGATCGCCTGGTTTTCCAACACAAAGCGATTGTAGCCTTCGGGGTCAGGATGAATCTTTTCGGCATCGGTGGGAAAGGCGCCGGGCGCAATACAGTTGACGCAGATGCCTTCCGGGCCAAGTTCACGCGCCAACGCTTTGGTAAAGCCGACCACCGCCCCCTTGGTCGAAACATAGTCGAGCAGCCGATCCCATTTGCCCAGGAAAAAGGTGATGGAGGAGATGTTGATGATCTTGCCGCCGCCACGCGCCTTCATCGACGGGTAGACGGCCCGCGCACAGAGATAATACCCTTTGATATTGACCGCAAAGACCCGATCCCACTCGGCTTCGCTAATCTCTGTCCAGGGGCGCGCCGGGTAGATGGCGGCGTTGTTGACCAGAATATCGACGCCGCCAAAGGTCGCCACGGTCTGTTCGACCAGCGCGGTCACGCTGGCGCTATCGGCCACATCACAACGGATCGCCAGAGCGCGACCGCCTTGCTGTTGAATGGCATTGGCGACCACCTGCGCCGCTTCCACTTTTACATCAGCGACGACAATGGCAGCGCCGGCCTGCACCAAGCCGTGGGCAATCCCGGCGCCAAGGGCGCCACCGCCCCCAGTGATCACGGCTACTTTATCCGTAAGCAATGGAATCATAGGGTTAATTGAACAATTGTTGGAAAAGAGAACGCTTGTTGAAGTGCCGCCATCATATCATAAGCAGGGCGCAGATGGCAAAGCCGGTAATCGCGGGGCGCGACAGAGACACAACAACGGATTTAGGAAGCAACGGATGTTTTGCGCTGTAAGAAAATCCGTTGCTTCCTAAATCCGTTGTTGTGTTCCTACCTGTGCGCCGGATAGTGTAACAAGCCCTGGCGGTCGGTGCGCGCCCGCAGGAGATGACCTTCAATGCTGGTCACATAAAGGGTGCGTAGGTCGGCGTCGCCAAAGGTGCAGTTGGTAGGACGGTTGCAGGGCAGCGGGTGGGTTTCCAGCACCCGGCCGTTCGGCGCAAAGACATAGATCATACCGCCGGGGCCGCTCACCTCCCAGCCGGCGGTGGCGATGATGTTGCCTTCGGTGTCGAGACACATGCCGTCGATACCACGGTGGGGGTAGAAATTGTGCAACACCTGATGATCACCCAGCGTACCATCGTCCCGAATCGGGTAAGCGCGCAGATCCCGTTTCTGGCCGTCGCCATATTTGCTCTGCGCCACATAGAGCGTCTTTTGGTCGGGGGAAATTAACAACCCATTTGGTGAAGTGGTGTCATATGTAACACGAATCACGTTCCACGTTCCATCGGACTGGGGATCGGCGCGAAAAACCGATTCGTGATCCAGTTCCATGTCACTGCGGTCGTCGCCATAGCGGGGGTCGGTGAACCAGATACGCCCCTGGTTGTCGATGGCGAGGTCGTTGGGGCTGTTGAACTTCTTGCCTCCAAAGTGATCACAAATCACGGTCGTGCCGCCGTCGGGTTCATAACGCACAATACGGCGACCACCTGCCGCTCTGGGGGTGCCGCCCTCACAGGCGTAGAGCCGGCCGGCTTTGTCCAACATCAAGCCATTGGCGCGATTGGTGCCTTCCCGAAAGACGGTAAACGCGCCGTTTTGCCCATCGTACCGCATGATGCGACTGTTGGGGATATTGGTAAAGAGCAACCCACTGCCGTCCCAGGCCGGGCCTTCGGTCAGGCCGATGGGTTCGAGGATCGTTTCAAAGTGCCAAGACATGGTTCCTCCGTCTAGTGCGAATAAAGATTGAGCGATTATTTAGGGGGAAAGCCAGATGGTGTCGCCGACCCGCACCTTGCCCAGGCGGTGGACGGCGCCGTAGATGCCGGCGCACATTGCTTGTTCGGGGAAGGTTGCCAGCGCTTGTAGAACTTGCGGGTGGCGTACCGTGGTTTCGGGATCGATGGTGATCAAGGAACAGCGCTCAATTGGGTAATTGAGTTGTAGTTGGGCGGCGTCCGGTTGATCGCCAAAGGTGACAGTATGATCGACCCACGCCTGTTCAGGGAAAGCGCCAGGACAAGGCGTCTCAACCACAATGTTGGGGCGGAAACGGCGCATGTCCAGCGGCTGGCCGGTGGTCGTTGCCAACGTTTGTAATGTCGTCGTGCTAAAGAGCGAGACAGGCATGGCGTCAAAGATGCCACGCGAGATACGCATCAAGTGAACCGGCGCGCCATAGGCAGCCGACACTTCTGCCGTCAGCGCCGGATCATCCACCGGCAATTCAGTACCGCTGGGGGTTGTCACCAAAACGGTGGGCCGCCGTAGATCAGTCAGATCGGCAAAGCGGGGTTGATAGTGCAGCAGCGCCGGCAGATGGCGGGCAGTCAACCAGGGAAAGCCGGATTGATTCTCGGAACGGGCAAAGGCATATTTGCGATCGCCATTCAAGCCATACCACCAGAGCGTCGCCTCATCGACGGCCAGGCCACGCATCGATTTAACCGGGTAGAGGTAGATGGCTTTCACTACCCCGATGTTGGTTGTATTGTCTGTCATCATTGCCTTCTTGTTTGTAAAGCATTTGATGATCTTTGGTTATTGCACCATTGGTCACCATTCAGTTCTGGTAACCATACACTTAATCAGTAACTTTAATTAATAGATCTGATTTGACTAAGCGAAGAGCGCACTGTTTGCAAGAAATCACCAGGTCGTTGCACAGTAATCGTCCCCGGCTGAGGGAAATAATGACGCGTATTAAAAGAGAGCAAAAAGGTGCATCGTTCACGCAAGGCAGCAACTAAGAGAGGTAAATCTTTGGGATCAGCCCAACCGGTATGGACAGCAAGTTCGGCCGCAGTTGGATCAGGAACAATGCGTAAACAACGGCTGACGAGCAAACGAAAATCCGGCAATTTGGCAGGCAGCTTGGCTTGTAGGTTGCGTTCTACTTCTGTAACTGCTTGTTGGGAAGTTATGCAGTCCAACAAAGTAATTTCACCCATTAGTAACACAACCTGACTAGCACTGTGTTCAGTTGGTGAGGCTGAACCCGCAAAAATTACATCGGCGTCCAAAAATACAGACAATTTATGCGGATTCGTTTGGCTCGTTGCCTGTATAATATTTTTCAGCGACATATTTTTCCCGCTGTTCACGTAAGGCAAGTAACATTTCTTCGGTCGTTAGACCAGCTTCCAACCGCGCCCGCTCAATTTCACGCGCCAATTCAGGAACAAGCGGGGCCATTGGCACAAGAACAAAAATACCATCCAAGTCCACAACTCGAAATGTATCGCCCGATTGAATTTGATACCGCTCGCGCAAATCTGCTGGCAGGGTCATTGTACCACGTTGGCGTACCTGTACCGTAGAAACCATATACACCCTCCTTATCTGAAAATCAGCCACGTCTGATTTTCAGATAGCATATCACAAGTTGCTTCAAATGGCAACCGCACAAAACTAAGCAAACTAACGCTGTGCTTTTTGTTTATAGAGCGCTACTGCCCCGACAATAATCGCCCCTTCGATCAACTCTTGAATCCATTGATTTACCCGCAATACCACAAGTAAATTGCTGGTCAATCCCAACAACAGTACACCCCCCAGTGTCCCGATCACGCCGCCGCGTCCGCCAAAGAGGCTGGTTCCACCGAGGATGACAGCCGTAATGGTCTGCAATTCCAAGCCATCGCCCACGGCGGGGTCGCCGATGCCCATGCGGCTGAGATAAAGCAGACCGGTGAGCGCGGTCAACATGCTACAAAGGATATAGACGCCATACTTCACCCGATTCACCGGCAAGCCAGCCAACCGTGCCGCCGGTTCATTGCTGCCGATGGCATAAATATAGCGACCAAAGCGGGTGCGCCGCAGCATGATGATGACCAGCACCAGCAGCAGCGCAAAGCCAATCACCAAGACCGGCACGGGGCCGACTTTGAGATCGTAGAGCGCCAGCATACCGGGCGATGCACCGCCAACCGGTTTCGTCGCAATGGCTAATGAAAGGCCACGCAAAATGCTGTAGCTGCCCAGCGTGACAATAAAAGGCGCCACCTGCAAGCGCGTAATCAAAAAGGCATGAGTGGCGCCAATCAATGCGCCCAACAACAGCGTCACCGCTACCGCCGGCAAGGTCATGGCCGGCTGCCCATCCATCACCAACGCCGAGACCAGCAGCGACAACTTGACCAGCGAACCAATCGAGAGATCAATCCCGCCGGTCAGGATCACCAAGGTCTGCCCAATGGCGGCGACGCCCAAAAAAGCCGCCTGGCGCAAAACATTGAAGATATTGCGTTCGGTGAGAAAGCGATCCGCCGTCAACGACGCGCCGATCACCATGATGAGCAGCAAGGAATAGACTACAAGAATGGGCAGATGACGGCGTAGTTTGGAAATCAGTGAAACTATTTGAAAGGGTGATACAGTGGTTGTAGTAAACATCCAATGTACTGTCCTTGTTTCTTATTTAGGAATGACTATGCTTTAGGTAAGCTCCAATAGGCATGAGCTTTATTCAATTCTTGTATCCAGCATTTCAGGATATCAGATGTATCTCGGTTCATTTGTTTTGCTAAGTCAAAAAATCCAGGCCCAGGTTGCATATCACCATACTTATGGACCACGATTACTGATAACATACCACGCCCAGCATTATCTTCTTCTTGTGAAATCTCTCCCAACATTGCGTGAAATGCGAATGAGTCCGGATCAAAACGGATCGTTTGTACTTGAGAGGTTAATTCGGAGTAAGGAATCATCCCACGAACTTTTGCTCGTTCAATTAATACTTGCCGCATTTCATCTTTAGCTTGGTTCCATACGTCATGCGAGTATCCATATCGATTTGCCATAGCTTAATCTATCCGATAAATTCCATATGCTCTGATTCAATGAATTGACAATTTTCCAGTTGTAGCCAGTTCGATAATCCGTTCCTCGGTCGCTTCCTGGCGCGCCACTTCGCCGGCAATTTCCCCCTGGTGCATCACCAGAATGCGGTCACTCATGCCCAGCACCTCCGGCAACTCGGACGAGATCATGAGGATGGCGACGCCCTGTTCAGTCAACTGACGCATGAGGCGGTAGATTTCAAACTTGGCGCCGACATCAATGCCGCGCGTCGGCTCGTCGAGGATGATCACTGTCGGTTTGGTCTGCAACCATTTCGCCAACACCACCTTCTGCTGGTTGCCGCCGCTCAAGTATTGCACCAGTTGCCCCGGTGACGTCATTTGAATCGCCAGCTCCCGTTGCGCCGTCGCCACCAACTGGCGCTCCTGGTCGCGCTGGATGATCCCTCGCTGGGTGAGTTGCGCCAAAATCGGCAAGGTCAAATTGTGTCGAATCGATTGGCCCAGGAACAGCCCCTGCCGCTTGCGATCCTCTGGCGCCAGGGCTAGTCCCGCACTAATGGCCTTGCGTGGGTTATGACCGGTCAAGGCTGTTCCTTGCAATAGAATCTTCCCGCTCTGCACTGGGTCAGCACCAAAGATCGCCCGCGCCAGTTCCGTGCGACCGGAGCCAACCATACCGGCAATGCCCAAAACTTCACCGGCGTGCAAGGTAAAGCTGGCATTGTGGACAGGGCCAGCGGTAATGCGGTCAACAACCAGCCGTGCTTCGCCCACACGTCCAACCGTTGGCGGAAAGACTTCTTCCAGTGGTCGCCCAACCATCATCTGGATCAATTCCGGGCGGGTGATCTGGTCGATGGGGCGAGTGCCGACGACGCGACCATCTTTTAGCACCGTCACGACGTCAGCAATGGCAAAAATTTCTTCCAGGCGGTGGGAGATGTAAATGATTGTCACGCCCTGCGTCCGCAAAGTTTTGATCATGGCAAAGAGCCGTTCCAACTCGTGGCCGGCCAGAACCGCCGACGGCTCGTCCATGACAAGCAGATCGGCTTGTTGCGAGAGCGCCTTGGCAATCTCTACCATCTGCTGCTGCGCCACCGTCAATTCCCCTACCAGCGCCGTGGGATCCAGGGTGATGCCGAGGCGGTCAAAGAGGGCCAGCGCCTGGCTGTGCATCTGTCGCTGGTCGATCAGCCCCCAGCGGCCCCGCGGTTCATTGCCCAGAAAGATATTCTCGGCCACTGTCAAATCAGGGATCAGATTCAACTCTTGATAGATGATCCGAATCCCCTTGTCGAGCGCCTGGCGCGTCGTCAGCCGGGTTAGTGTTTCACCCTTGAAGACAATCTCACCCTGATCTGCTTGATAGGCGCCGGCTAAGATCTTGATCAATGTCGATTTCCCCGCGCCATTTTCCCCCAATAGGGCATGAACCGTCCCCTGCTGACAGGCGAACGAAACATCGGCCAATGCCGACACACCAGCAAAGGCTTTGAAGATATGGTGCATTTCGAGGAGCGTGGTTTGGCTCATAGCAAAAAGGATGAAGGATGAGGGATGAAGGATGAGGGATGAAGGATGAAGCATTGAACTTCATCCTTCATCCCTCATCCTTCCTACTTCATATAGCCCAATTCCTTCATCTTCTCATCGGTCAAGAAGATGGGGCCGAAGACATCGTCGCTCCAGTTTTCGTTGTAGAACTGGTCGAGTTCGGCGTTGCTAAAGGTGCCGGTGTTGGGGATCACGTCGCGGAAGTCGATAAAGCGCTGGACCGGCTTGCCCGCGAGGGTGTCGAGCGCGGCGTCAATACAGACACGCACCATGGCGTTGGGGTATTGCCAGCCGGCGAATTTAATGTCGTTTTCCTTGACCAGGCGCAAGAAGCCATTGGCATATTCACCGCCCCCAATCGGTGGGACAGGCAGGTTGGCTTCTTTGAACGCCTCAATAATGCCCTGGCTCATTTGCGCGCCGCCCGACCAGATGCCGTTGATGTCAGCGCCATAGGTAGCAATCCACTGTTCGGCAATCTTTTTGGCGTCGGCGGTAGACCAGTTGCCATATTGGGTGTCCAGTACCTTGATGTCCGGGTTCTTCGACCAGACATCCACCGCGCCCTGGGCCATAATTTCAGCGGTGTCTACGCCGGGAATGCCGTTCATCTGCACAATGTTGCCCTTGCCGCCCAGCTCTTGCGCCACAAATTCGGCCATGCCGGCGCCGGCATCAAAGAGATTTGTGCCGACTTCGGTGACAAAGTTGTCGGTCTCGACGCCGCTGGCGCAGAGGATCACCGGGACGCCTTGAGCCATCGCCCGATCGACCGGCGCCGAGAGCGCGGCCCGCCCCATCGGCACCAGGATCAACGCATCCGGTTCCTGGCTCAACAGATCTTCCACCTGGGGCACCTGCACATCAGCGCTGCCATTGGCGTCGGCATAGAGCAGTTCAGCAATGACATCCGTCCCTTTCTCCGCCACATAGGCGCGGGCATGTTCATCAAAGAGGGTCGCCCAGGAGTTGGTCGGCCCTTGCGCCGCCAGCGCAATCACATAGGGGCCATCTTTTTTGAAGGGAGTGGTGTCATAGCTTTCCTCCAGGCGGCGGTTGAGGCTGTCCAGATAGGCATTGCCGGAGCCTTCAGCAGCGGCTTCTTCTTTGGGCGCCGCGGTCGGTTCCGCGGCCGGCGCGGCGCCCTGCTGGACAGGGGCGCAGGCTGCCAGCAATAATGTCAGTAGAATGCATAATACGACCAATCGTTTTAACATACTATCTCCTTTAAATGATGGAATTGAGTGGAGAGAAAAACCAATTGTGATTCAAATTGTATTTCAGTGTGTCAAGTATTTTGGTCTTTTTAACAACATTCAATTTATAGATAAATCCGATAAAAGCCGCACAAACGAGGAGTTCGCACGGGGCGTGCGAACTCCTCGTTTGTGCGTTGTTCAAATGATTTGTCTATTAGCAGGGCAGTTTCTCTATTTTCTTTATGCATTATCAATTAGTTAGGTAACATATCTAGTCGTTCTTCAAGCCAATCTCGCAGAACAGCGCTCATTGAACGATGTGATGCAATCGCTTCAGCATGGAGAATACCTTTCAACCAAGTTGGCACTTGAGCAGTAATCGTTTCAGCCGTAGCTTCAGTCAAGTCTAATGGCTCAAAGTAGCGTGCAGGATAAAGGTAATCTTCACCAGTTTCATCAATGACACGCCAGAGATCGCCATCATTTTCGGCAGGTGGCGCAACTTTGTAAACTTGACCAACAATCAAGCTAACCAGAGGTTCTTTGGGTAAGGGCTGCCCAGCATACCCAACATAAGGTTGATTGCTTAGACAGCGGACATACTGTGGTCTTCGCTTATTCATTTGTCTAACCTCCTAATCCTATGTTTAACCGTTTCCTGGCGACGCCCCAAACCGTAGCATTCAAACCAATGCACTTCGGCATCCCAAACCTCGCCGTTACTATAGCGCACAGTTGCGCGCCCTTTGCAATGTCGCCAGTACATCCTTCGTCCACCAGCGTAAGTAGCATTCAGGTAGTGACGGATCCGCACACCATTGCCTTCAGCAAAGGTTTCAATTGCGCTAATTGTACCGACGATCTCAAAATCCATGAGGCGGCTCTTTAGAATATTATAAGTTCAGAAAGTATAGATGGCAAGGTCGATATTACTCACGGGTGCATTTCAAGTTGGGGGTAAGTTCAAAACTAGGAGTGTTAGCGATCAACCGGCTGGTCGCTAACACTCCTAGTTCCGAAAAACGCGTCAAAAATCTGAAATACACCTATTACTCACGGGCAAACCCAGCATACAACGCCACCGCCGCCACCACGACCAACCCTTTCACAATCAACTGCACCTGCACATCCAACCCCAGCACCAACAACCAACTGCTGAGAAATTGTACCAGCAAGACGCCAGCCATCGTGCCGATTAGATTACCCCGTCCGCCGGTAAACGCTGTGCCGCCTACCACCGCCGCCGTAATCGAGTCCAAATCAAAGCCGCGCCCCAGGTAGCGATCTACATAGCCAACATAGCCGGTCAGGACAATGCCGGCCAGCACCGCCAGCAGGCTGCACAAGATATAAGCCGAAAAAAGCAGCGGTTCGACGGCAACGCCCGACAGCCGCGCCGCTTCCCGGTTGCTCCCCAGCGCATAGATACGCCGACCATAGGGGGTGGCATAGAGGACGTAGCCCAGCACCGCCGTGATCAAGATCCAGAGCAAGAATGACGCCGGAAACGGCCCAACCGAAGCGCTCAACACCCCCATCCCCGGCGGCACTTGACCACTGGGGATGCCTTTGGTATAGGCCAGTTGGGCGCCACGGATCAAGACCAACATGCCCAAGGTCGCCACAAAGGGGGGGACATTGCGCTTGGTCACCAGCCAGCCATTCCCCAGTCCGATCAACACGCCCAAGCCCAAGGATATGAGAACCCCCGGCAAGATCAAGCTGTTCTGTCCATTGCCCACCTCGGCAATCACCACTGAGGTGAGGACAATCACGCCTGTCACCGAGAGATCCAACCCGCTGACCAACATCACCAGCGTCTGTCCAATCGCGACCAGGCCCAACTGTGACGCCTGCCGCAAAATGAGAAAAAGCGTATTCCCACTGTACATCGAAGGCGTGATCACTGCCGCGGCGATCAGTAGCAGGGCAAGGGAAATATAGACGCCGTAAGCGCCGAGAAGCTGGCGAAAGGGGGCGTGTTGCGTGTTGCGTGTTGCGTGTACTGTCGAAGAAGCCATAAGATCAAAAAAGAATTAAAAGCAGAGAATAGCCAAATTCAAAACCAACTACCTGATAACGGTTCACGCAACACGCAACACGCATCACGTAGCACGCATCACTTCGTATACTTCTCATGCCACTCGACGCCTTCCCAACTGACGATCTTGCTGGGCGTGAATTTGATCAGATAGCGGGCGCGATCATAAGTGGGGACGAGGTATTCGGGGCCACGTTCACCTAGGTAGCGGACAGCCATGCGGTTGGCGACTTCCAAGCACTTGCCACTCATCGGCACCGGCCCTTCGACAATTTCGGCCTTGCCGCGCATGAGGACGCGCGTGTAGGGACTGGTGTCGAGCGCACAGGAGACAGCCAGGTTCGGGTTCTGCTGAATCTGCTTGACCCAGACAGAGCGTTCGCGCGGTACAATCCACAGCGCCTCGCCATCCCACTCCTGCCAGACAGGGGTGATGTAGGGCATACCTTCTTCGTCGATGGAGGCCACGCGCGCCACAATCGGGCCGGCCAGGAATTCGGCAATCTCAGCCGGCGTCAACCCGCGCATTTTGCCCATCCACTCAGGATATTTGCGTTCTTCAGTCATGAACCGCTCCTTTGTTTGATTATCAGGAAGTGGGTTTATTTGTTGTTTGGAGATGAAAGCTATTATACCACAAAGTGCTTCTACAGCTTTTCAGCAAGCCGAAAAATGTTTTTAACTTTTAGGGAGCTACACCTTCCAACACAGGTAGTATTTGAATTGTAACCTTTTGCGACTCCTTGAGCGGGAGAGAAGTTGTCGGGTGTAAAGCCCCATTCTCATAAATTGCTGTAATAATTTTCTGTGTTAACCCTTTACCGGTAGATTCAACAGGCTGCTCATAGGGCAATGCGGTTTGCACCATCTGTTGTACTTCCAGTAATTGTTGTTTGATGTGGACAGGTGGGTATCCTGATAGACCTTTAAAGATCAAGCGTTCCGCTTCTTGGTATTCACCCGCTTGATAGGCAAATGAGGCAGCGCTGCGATACAGAATTGAGCGCGTTGGTTCCGATGTTTTCTCATCAGGCACAAGGTCAGCGGCATTGGTCTCAAAGCTCATAGCGCGCTGCATCAATTGTTTGTGTGTTTCGTAGTTACCTTTGTGTAAAGCTGCCATCGCTAAGTGTGCTATGCGGATCGCTTCATCGTGGTATTCACGTACACTATTCATAAGTCACTATCCTCACCAAAGGTGTACTAAACTCAACACAGACAATGATTGTCAGTAGGTAACGCCACTTTGGTGGTTCTGTGCGTGAAAACAAACTTTACAGTTTTCAATAAAATAGCCAGCACTATCTGCTGTTATTACTGTCTTGCCTTCACGTAGAGAGTCCAGAGGTAACTCTGCTTGAATCATACTTCACTCACTAACGTTTTGAATCATAAGATGTGTAGTACATCAATTGATATGATACCACAACCAGAGTTAAGAGTAAATAGATTTGAAGCAACGAAACAACGGCTGCCAACAAAACAAGAGGCGCAACCAATGGTTGCGCCTCTTGTTTTGTTGGCAGCAAATTAGTCTCTCGCCCTAAACTCAGGCGTCCCGATGGGACGGATAAGGCTACAGGCCCAAATAGGCCTCGATGACGCGTGGGTCATCGAGCAATTCTTTGGCGCTGCCGCTCATGGTGATGGTGCCGGTCTGCAAGACGTAGCCGCGATGGGCGACTTGGAGCGCTTTGCGGGCGTTCTGTTCGACGACGAGGATGGTGGCGCCGTTTTTGTTGAGATTTTCGATGGTCTCAAAAATGGTATCGACCAACAAGGGCGCGAGACCCATTGATGGCTCATCGAGTAACAGGAGGCGCGGCTGCGACATCATGGCCCGGCCCATGGCCAGCATCTGCTGTTCACCGCCGGAGAGGGTGCCGGCCACCTGGCGACGCCGTTCGCGTAGGCGGGGGAAGAGGGCAAAGATGCGCTCCATATCCTGCTTGACGGCGGCGGCATCATTGCGCAGATAGGCGCCCACTTCCAGATTCTCCTGCACGGTCATCTGAGAGAAGACACGCCGCCCTTCCGGCACTTGCACCAACCCCAGCCCTGTCACCGCGTGGGCGGGCGTACCGGCAATCGGTTTGCCTTGAAAGCGAATGTCCCCCTGGCGCGGACGCAGCAAGCCGCTGATCGTCTTCAACGTTGTACTCTTGCCGGCGCCGTTCGAGCCGATCAAGGTGACAATCTCCCCCTCGTTGACCGTGACCGAAATCCCCTTGAGGGCGTGAATATTGCCGTAATAGGTGTGGATGTTATTGACTTCAAGTAGTGACATAAGAGAACCGTTTTCTCTAAAATCGTAGTTATGCGGCTTTCGCTTCGCGGCGACGTGTGCCGGCGGCAGCGGCTTCGACCCCTTCGCGGCCCAGGTACGCTTCGATCACTTTGGGGTTGTGTTGAATTTCGACCGGCGTCCCCTCGGCAATTTTGCTGCCATGGTCAAGCACGGCCACATGTTCGGAAATGCCCATGACAACGCGCATGTCATGTTCGATCAAGACAATCGTAATATCCAACTCATCGCGCAGACGGTGGATGAAGACGGTCAACTCCTCGGTTTCGCGCGGGTTCATACCGGCGGTCGGTTCGTCGAGGAAGAGGATGCGCGGGTTGTTGGCTAAGGCGCGGGCGATCTCTAAGCGGCGTTGGTCGCCATAGGCCAGATTGCGCGCCACCCAGTTGCCCTTACCCCGCAAGCCGACAAAGTCGAGCAATTCGACGGCGCGTTTGAGGGCTTGCGCTTCTTCTTCTCGTTGCGCACGGGTGCGGAAAATGGCGCCCCAAAGACTTGCCTTGAGATGGGGATGTTGCCCAATCAACACATTCTCGGCTGCCGTCAAGGTGCTAAAGAGGCGAATATTTTGATAGGTGCGCGAAACACCGCGTTTGGCAATCTCATCCGGCGACAGCCCGGTGATCGATTCGCTGTTAAAGACAATGTCCCCTTCTTCCGGCGTATAGAAGCCGGTGATACAGTTAAAGAAGGTGGTCTTACCGGCGCCATTCGGGCCGATAATACTAAAAATCGAGCGCGGCGGAATGTCAACATCCACCGAATCGACGGCGATCAGACCGCCAAAGCGCTTTGTTACTTTGCGTGCTGTAAGAATACCCATAGCTTTCTCACTCAATGATTTGAGAAACAGAGCGACTTTATCACAGGGAAAAGCAGTAAGACAGTAAGACAGAGGAAACAGTGGCTGACCTACTGAGTTACTGTCTTACTGACCCACTACGCTAGGTAGCGGGTTGCATACCGCCACTATCTTCTTTGATTAATGCTTGCGGTTGATCGGGCAGTAACCCTTCAGGGCGTTGCAACATCATAAAGATGAGGACCGCGCCGTAGACCAACAGGCGGAATTCGGAAAATTCACGCAGCAGTTCGGGCAAACCGACCAGCACCAACGCGCCCAGGATCACGCCCCAGATGTTGCCCATGCCGCCGACGATGATCAACGCCACAATGTTGATCGAAATCAACAGACCAAAGCTATGAGGGTAGATCGAGCCAAGATTGGTGGCGTAGATCGCCCCGCTGATGCCGGAGAAGGCCGCGCCGCAAGCAAAGGCAAGCAACTTGGTCTGCACCAGATTGATGCCCATCGCCTCGGCCACATCTTCATCTTCGCGCACAGCCATCCAGGCCCGTCCCAACCGTGAGCGTTTCAAACGGGTGGCGACAAAGGCGGCGACGATACAGCAGAAAAGAATCAGGTAAAAGAGTTTCTGCTGCTTTTCCGGCCCACTAATGCTAAAGAGACCCGGAACCTCAATCGGCGGGATGGCGGCAATGCCCTGCGCGCCGCCGGTGTAGGGGCGCAGCCAATCGGAAAGGGCGAGAATGCGGATGATTTCACCAAAGCCCAGCGTGACAATGGTCAGATAGTCGCCCCGAATCTTGAGTACCGGAATACCCAAGAGGATGCCGGCAATGACGGCGACAACAAAGGCAATCGGCGCTGCTTCCCAGAAGTTCCAGGCGCCAACCGAGCGCGACAGAAAGCCTTCCGGCGAAGTTAAGATCCCCATTGTATAAGCGCCCAGCGCCAAAAAAGCGACATAGCCGACATCAAGCATCCCGGCAAAACCGACCACAATGTTCAACCCCAACCCCATCAGGATGTATAGCCCAACCTGATTCAGCACCTGACTGTGATAAGCGCCCAAGAATTGCGGCAGATAGAGAAGAACGGCTAAGGCGAGCAACGCCATGGTGTACTGTGCCCAACTGCGCGTAACGGGGCGCGCAATTTGGGTCGTGCGGCGTTCGCCACGGAGTAAGTTGATATAAGTAATGACCGCCACTACCAGGGTGACAAGGCCGGCGCCGATGACCGTCAAGCCTTTGGTTGCCAGCAGCCAGCGGAAATAGTTCGCCAGACCATTGTTGGTGAAGATGAGCAACAATTGATCGCTCAAGACGCCCACCACCACCGTAATGGCAAAGCCCGTGAGGACGGCGGTGCGGAGACGCGTCGGCAAGAAGCGAAAGAGCGCCGCCACCACCCCTGTCGCCGCACCGATGGCCGGTAAGAGGGCCAGATTACCAAAGGAAAGAAATTCATAGAGTTCCGGCGAGGCGTTGATAAACATGGTGCGCAGGTTGACAACGCCGCCGAGCAAGACCAACAAGAGAAGCAACAAAGCGGTGCCGGCGCCGGTCACGGCGCCGGCTAGCAAGGTGATGATGGCCAGATATTCCCGTTTTGCCGCCGCAAACGCGATTACAAAGACCACTGCCAGCAACAACATGTGACCTAAATCGACGACATCCTGAATAATGGCGCGTTCCGCAAAGCGCATCACCATGCCGATCAGCGCCAGCCAAATGGCTGCCCCGCCGCCGATCAAGCCTTTTTGAATTGCATCAATATACCAAGTCTTTTCTTTCATAAAAATCACGCCTTCTTCTTAGACAAGCGTTCACCCAAAATACCCGTGGGGCGGAAGATGAGGATCAAGACCAGCATGGTAAAGGCAATGGCATCCTTTAATTGATAGGGCGCCGGAATCTTCAACCCTTCCAGGAAGAGGCTGGGACCGACCGATTCAAACAACCCCAAAAAGACGCCGCCCAACATGGCGCCCGGAATGTTGCCGATGCCGCCTAGCACCGCCGAGGTAAAAGCCTTCAGCCCTGGTTGGAAGCCCATATAGAATTGGACTTGCTTGTTGAGCAAGGCATAGAGCACCCCCGCCGCGCCGGCCATCGCCGCCCCCAGAATAAAGGTGCGCACAATGGTGGCATCGACATTGATCCCCATCAACGACGCCGTATCCTTGTCTTCGGAAACGGCGCGCATGGCCTTGCCGGTCTTCGTGTATTGAACAAAGAGCCAGAGGATCAACATAAGCAACACCGCCGCCACAATGACGACGGCTTGCGTCTTCAAGATGCCGATGCCGAAAATCTGCCATTCACCGGTCAGGCTGGGAATATCGGGGTAGGTCTTGACGCCTGTGCCATAGAAGCCGGCAAAGGTGTATTGTAGGAAGAAAGAGGCGCCAATGGCCGTAATCAACGGCACCAGACGCGGGGCATTGCGCAACGGGCGATAGCAGATGCGCTCCAAAAGGAAAGCGACCGCGACCGAGGTTGCCATCGAGACGGCGGCCACCAGTAACAAGCCAATCACCGGCTGGGCAGTCAGAAAACCGCTATCAAAAAGCGGTTGAGCGACAAAGTATCCGGTGAAGGCGCCGGCCATAAAGACTTCGCCGTGGGCAAAATTGATCATACGCAAAATGCCATAGACCAATGTGTAGCCCAACGCGATCAACGCATAGAGACAGCCCTGGGCGAGGCCAAAAATGACAAAGTCAATCCAGTTCTCACGGGAATAGGGGTTGGCCTGAATCGTATTATAGCTTCCCCACCCTACCCCCACAACAATCAAAATGCCGATCAACCACATGATCAGGGTTGTTGTATCAATTCGTCTACGCATAATTTTACTCGTCACACAGGATAAGGTAAATAGGTAAATAGGTAAACAGGTAAACAGGTAAACAGGTAAACAGGTAAACAGGTAAACAGGTAAATAGGTAAATAGGTAAATAGGTAAACAGGTAAACAGGTAAACAGGTAAACAGGTAAACAGGTAAACAAGTAGACAAGTAAATTAGTATACAGGTGAATTAGTACAAGAATAAAAGCGAATCACCAGCCATAACACCTGTCTACCTGTTTACCTATATCCCTACTGAAAATTTCACTCGTTCGATCAGTAAATAAACCGGAGAAGAACAGCGGATAAAAACGAGGGGCGACTGCGCCGGTGGATGGCGGTCGCCCCTCGTTTAAGAAGGGTCTATCAACTTACTTGGGGTAAATGCGTGCCGTCGGCACTTCACCCGCATCCAGATTTTCCTGGGTGATTTCATAGACGGCGATCTTGGGGTCGGCGCAGTCACCGTTTTCATTGCAGGAAATGTTACCGGTCAAGCCCTTGAAATCCTTGGTGGCATAGAGCGCATCACGCAACGCCTTGCGCCCAATGGTCAGGCTGCCGTCATCGTTCTTGACGCCGACCGCATTGATGGCGGCGACGATCACATTGACGGCATCATAGGCATGGGCATGGAAGGCGCTGGTCGGCTTTTCACCATAGGCGGCTTCGTAGGCAGGCAGAAACTTTTCCGAATAATCAGTGCCAAAGGTGGAGAAGTCCGGGCTGGAGAGGTACATGCCCAACGCCGAAGCGCCGGCAGCCTTCAAGAAGTCGGGCGAGAAAAGACCATCGGCGCCCATCGTCTTGATTGACGGCCCAAGCCCTTCAATTTCTTCACTCTGCACGGTGATCAAACCACCAGAGGCGGTGAAGATCGGGTAATAGAGCATTTCCGGTTTGCCGGCAGCAATCTTGGTCAGCACCGGGCGCATGTCGGTGTCAGTCGGGCCGACAGCTTCGGCGGCGCTAATGGCGCCACCCATGCTGGTGAAGTTTTCGGTGAAGGCGTTGACCAGACCTTCCGCATAAGGGCTGCCATCATGGATGGTAGCGACGCTCTTGAGACCCAGTTCTTCGGCCACAAACTGCGCAGCAACCTGACCTTGCACCTTGTCATTGTGGGCGGTGCGCAGGAAGCCAGGGACATGTTTGGCCGGGTCAGTCAGATCAGGCGCGGTGGCGGAGGGCGAAACCATGGTGAAGCCGGCATCGGAGAGAATCGGCGCACCGGCGCGCGCTTCGCTGGAGCAACTGGTGCCGACCACGGCCACAATGCTCTGGTCACTGGCTAACTTCTGGGCAGCGGCCTGACCGCCTTCCGCGTTACAGCCGGAATCTTCACCGACCAATTCCAGCGCGTGGCCCAACACATCCGTGTTCTCAGCCACAGCCAGTTCAGCGCCACGGCGCGCGTCGATGCCTAAGCTGCCATCCGGGCCGGCAACGACCAGCATATAGGCCAGGCGAATCGGGGCGCCGGCGGCCACTTCGACACAACCCAGTTCATCGGTGCAGCCGCCTTCGGCGGGCGCCGCAGCTTCGCCGCCACTGGGTGCAGCCGCTTCACCACCACCGGTGGCCGGAGCAGCAGGGGCGGGGCAGGCAGCCAGAACCATGGCCACCAGCACAAGAAGGCTACACAACATTGTTAGTCTTCGCATACATCTTTCTCCTTAATTTGCTCACTTACTTAATTTGCTCACTTAGTAGTTTGCTCTACTTAGTTTGTTCGACCTAATTACCTAAGCACTAACCTAAGTTATAGCGTCGTGTAGTTGAGCATTGGTTTTAGGTGTAAAACGTTTGTGGGCCATTACTATAACATACTTGTCATAGCGCTGTCCAACTTTTAGCAGGTCAATCGACAAAACGCAAAACCTTTTCCTTTTCTTTTTCAAACTTTGTAGATTGTGGTATACTAGGCCGCTGTGTTATCATGCGCCGCTCAGGTAGTGGCGTTTTTGTTGTAGCCCGCTCCTAGCCAGTCCGTGACTGGCGGAGCGCTCCGCCAGTCACGGACTGGCTAGGAGCAGGACGATATAGGTTGAAAGACTTGCTATGTATATTATTGGCTTAACCGGCAATATCGCCACCGGCAAAAGTACAGCGCTGCGCTACTTACAGCAAAAAGGCGCCTATGTCTTTGATGCCGACAAACTGGCGCACGAAAGTATGCAAACAGGCACCCACACCTACTGGGCCATTGTGGACACCTTTGGCGAGACGATCCTGGGCGCCAACGGCGCCATTGATCGTCCCAAGTTAGGGCAGGTGGTTTTCAACGATCCGGCCAAGTTGGCGCAACTGGAAGCGTTGGTGCATCCGGCCGTCTTTGATCTCGCCCGGCGTGAATTGGCCGAAGTAGAAGCCGATGTCGTTGTCTTAGAAGCGATCAAATTATTGGAAGCCGGCCAATTGGTGACGATGTGCGATGAAGTGTGGGTCGTGATCAGCACCCCGGAAAGCCAAATCCAGCGGCTACGTGAAACACGCAACATGAGTGAAGCCGAAGCGCGCCGCCGAATGGCCGCGCAATCGTCTCAGGAGGAAAAGGTCAAACGCGCTGATCGGGTGATCGACAATAGCGGGACGGAAGCGGAACTTTATACACAATTAGATCAAGCTTGGGCCGCCATTTTAGCCAAGGCAAATGGCGCTGCCTAATGGAAACCACACCGGCACTCTTATCGTATTAGTTTCCAAACGCTCACCGAACCTTGACAGCGCTACCATGTGTCAGTAGACCGCAGCCGGGATCGCAATTGCCTGACGCTGGACTACACGACGGCGGACTACTGTGTGTACTTCTAGCCTAGATAAGCAAGAGTTATGAATGCTTTGAAACGCTTTTGGCATGACTATCCGGTTCTCTCCAACTGGCTGATTCTGGCCGTTGGCATGGTGATCATTCTCTATTTTAGTGCGCGCCACGTTGGCTTTCTGCCAAGCCAATGGGCGGCGTTATTTGTGGCAACAATTGTCTTGGCAGGTCTATGCGCTTGGATTATCAATTGGGAATAATGATTGTACGCTATGGACAAACGCGATTACTATGAGGTGTTGGGGGTCACCCGCGACGCCGACAAAAACACATTAAAAAAGGCTTTTCGTAAGCTGGCTCAACAATATCATCCCGATGTCAATAAGACAACGGAAGCAGAATTAAAATTTAAAGAGATTAACGAAGCGTACCAAGTGTTGAGTGATGACCAAAAGCGCGCCGCCTATGATCGCTTTGGTCATGCCGGGGTGCAAGGGGCCGGCGGCTTTAATAGCGATTTTAGCGGCGGCTTTGGCGATTTTACCAGCATCTTTGAGGAACTCTTCTCCGGCGTCGGCGGCTTTAGCACCGGTGGCGGCCGTGGTTCGCGCCGTCAACCACGGCGCGGCGCGGATCTACGGGTTGACATTAAGTTAACCTTTGAAGAAGCGGTCTTTGGTGTAGACAAAGAGCTAGAGGTGCCGCGCCTGGAAAATTGTGACCGCTGTGGCGGAACCGGCGCCGAACCGCCGACCGCACCCGTCACCTGTTCCACCTGTAATGGCGCCGGCGAAATTCAGCGCCGCCAACAAAGCCCGATCTTTGGCACAGTGATTACGGCAAGCCCCTGCACCACCTGCAATGGTACAGGGGAAGTGATTCCCTCCCCCTGTACCAAATGTCGCGGGCAAAAACGGGTGCAGATCACGCGCACGCTGAATGTCAAAATTCCCGCCGGCGTCGATGACGGGACGCGCATTCGGCTGGTGGGCGAAGGCGAAGCCGGTCAACTGGGGGGGCCGCCCGGCAATCTCTATGTGGTGGTGGCGGTGCAAGCCCATCCGGTCTTTGTGCGCGACCAGTTCGATATTCACCTGGAGTTGCCCATCAATGTGGCCCAAGCGGCGTTGGGCGCCAGTGTCAAGGCGCCGACGATTGACGGCGAAATCGAAATGCTGGATGTGCCCGCCGGCACACAAAGCGGCAAGACCTTCCGCAAACGGGGACGGGGCATTCCCCATCTGCAACGCAGCGGACGCGGTGACATGGTGATCACGGTACGGGTGGTGGTGCCGACCAATTTGACTTCAGAACAAAAGGAACTGTTCCGAGCCTTGGCGAAAACCTTTGGCGACGAAACGCCCGGTCAACAAAAGGGGTTCTTTGATCGGTTGTTTGGTAGTGATTAAATTTATTTTGTGAATATTTAGCTTGTAGCTGGTCCGTGACCGGCTACAAGCGGACTATGTCATGGCTTATTTTTTATTTCTTAGGATCGAGAAAATTTTATGGCAACAACATCAGATTTGCGCAAAGGTATGCTCATCCGCTACAACGGCGTTCTGCAACGGGTCGTTGAGTTCCAACACATTAGCCCCGGCAACTGGCGGGCGATGGTGCGTATGCGCTTAAAGAACTTTAAAACCGGTGGCGTGACCGAAGACCGTGTACGCGCCGGCGCAGAAATCGACATCGTTCCTACGGAGACACGATCGGCGCAATTTCTCTACAAAACGGATGACGGCTATCACTTTATGGACAACGAAAGCTTTGACCAAATCGAGCTTTCCGCCGAAGACGTGGGGGAGAGCATGCGCTTCATTCGCGAGAATGAAAGCGTCGATCTGCTTGTGATCCAGGATGAAAATAATCGGAGCAGCGTCATCGATGTGGCGCCGCCCAACTTTGTCACCCTGAAAGTCACCGAGGCCGACGTGGCGGTGCGCGGCGACACGGCCACCAACTTGCAAAAGAATGTGACCCTGGAAACCGGCGCCGTGATCCAAGCGCCCGCCTTTATCAAGGTCGGCGACCTTCTCCGTATCGACACACGCAGCGGCGAGTATGTAGAACGAGCGAAGCAGTAAGCAGACAAGAAGACAGGAAGACAAGAAGAAGGGGAGACAAGAAGCCGGGAATGACATCTTCTTGTCTTCCCTTCTTCTTGTCTTCCTGTCTTTTCAGGAATGGTGGGAAAGCGGATCTCATGACAGAAATCATCGGGGAATTGATCGAGATTGCGGTCGATGTGGATGACGAGGCGGCGGAGGCGGTCAGTACACTCTTCAATCGCTACAATGGCGGCGGGTATGAAGAGGATAATGACGCCGGGGAAGCCGGTGGCGGCGGCGCAGTGGTCGAGGTGACGGGGATTGATGACTTTGGCAATCCGATTCCAGGTAAGTACCGCGTGGTGGTCAAGACCTATGTCAAGCCCGGGCAGAGGGGCGAACAGATCAAGCAGCAGATCGAGGAAGGCTTGTGGCGGCTGAGTCTGCTCTATCCGATCCCGGAACCGCAGATCCGGGTGGTGCAGGAAGAGGATTGGGCGACGGCCTGGAAAAAGTTTTATAAACCGCTGCGTATCGGCCAACGGGTGGTGCTGAAACCGACCTGGGAGGAATTCACCGCCAACCGGGATGATATTGTCATTCACCTTGACCCCGGCATGGCCTTCGGCACCGGGATGCACCCTACCACGCGCCTGTGCATTGTGGCGCTGGAAGCGGTGGTCAAGCCGGGTGATACGGTGTTGGATTTAGGGACGGGCAGCGGCGTGTTGGCCTTTGTCGCCGCTCATTTAGGCGCTGCCCACGTCCATGCCACCGACATTGACGCCCTTGCCGTACGCGTCGCCAGAGAAAACGCCCTTCTCAATCAGCTTGATGAGCAACGGCTAACCATCGACCTAAGCAGCGTGCCGGTCCAAATGGCCGGTCGTTTCCAGGTGATTGTCGCCAACATTCTGGCCGAGGTTTTGGTTGGTCTCTTTGATCGTAAGTATGACAACACACCCCTAGCCGAACCGTTAGCGTCCGGCGGCACGATGATCCTCTCCGGCATCCTGGCTGAAAAGGCCGAGATGGTGTTACAGGCTGCCGCCCGCCACGGTTTACATCTGGTGAACCAGAAACAGGAGGGCGACTGGGTGGCGTTGCTTGTGCGTGCGAATGCAGAACCATGAGCCGCGCCCACCGTTTTTTTCTTACCGCGACGAAGTTAGCGCCCAACACACAAATTGATCTAGCCGAGATTCACCACCAACTCCAGGTTGTACTGCGCCTGGAAGCCGGTGAACAGATTATTTTGTTGGATGGGGAAGGCCGCGCCTTTCAGGCGGAGATCATTTCGTTGACGCGCAAAACAGCCCTTGGTCATCTGTTGGTTGAATTGCCCGCCCCTGTTGAACCGGCAATCGACCTAACCCTTTATCAGTGTACGCTCAAGGCGGATAAATTTGAGTGGGTGCTGCAAAAGGGGACTGAACTTGGCGTCAGCCGCTTTGTCCCGGTGATCAGCCAACGCACCATTGTGCGACCGGCGGCGGCTGTGCTAAAGAAGTATGAGCGCTGGCAAGCCATCTTACGCGAGGCGGCGGAACAGTGTGAACGTGGGCGCATCCCTACGCTGGCGCCGCCGCTGGATTGGTCCGCAGCCATCATGCAAGCGCAGGGACGCCGTCTTTTAGCCTGGGAAGAAGCGACAACGGCGGCAGTCACGATCAAACAAGCGCTCCACGACGACACGAATGAAACCTTGTTGCCAAAGCGCATCAACTTGCTGATTGGCCCCGAAGGTGGTCTTGCCGCAGAAGAAGTCGCTGAGGCGCTGACCGCCGGGTGGCAGACCGTCTGCTTAGGCCCCCGCATCTTACGGGCTGAAACAGCGGCCTTGACCAGTGTCGTCCTCACGATGACACACCTGCATCAGTTCTAAGCCGACTTATGCCCGCCATTTGGTGCTGGCGCCGTTAAATCTAATACTTCCCGCACCTTTTGGGTCAGCAAACCAGGCGTAAAAGGCTTGGGAAGGTAGGCTGTACGCCCGGTTGATTCGAGCAAGGGGAAGGTTAGCTTGCTGTCGGCATAGCCAGAGATATAGAGTGTTTTAATCGCCGGGTAAAGTGTATCAATTTCTTCACTTAATTTTACCCCATTCATGCCAGGCATAATCACGTCCGTGAGCAATAAGTGAATGACGCCGGTGTATTGACGGGCCAGTGTCAACGCTTCTTGTCCATTGGCGGCAACCAGCGTGGTATAGCCGGCCTCTTGCAGCGCAATATTGGCCAGGACCCGAATCTGTTCTTCATCTTCCACCAACAAAATGGTCTCTTCCCCGGCTAAATCGACATCAGGCAGTGCGGAAGGAACCCGGTTATTTTGCGTGCTTTGTTGCGCACACGGGACGTAAATAGAGAAGGCGGTGCCGCGACCCACTTCGCTGTCAACTTCAATCCAACCGTTGTGTTGCTGGACAATGCCAAAAACCATGGAAAGCCCCAACCCTGTGCCTTTGCCGGCTTCCTTGGTGGTAAAGAAAGGTTCAAAGATCCGCGCCTGGGTTTCGGCATCCATCCCAATGCCACTATCGGCAACGACAAGGCGAATATACTCGTGTGCGGCAGTGCGCTGGTGCAATTGCGGCGGGTTGGTCATTCGGCGCATGTTGCTGGTTTCAATGGTCATCTTGCCACCGACAGGCATGGCATCGCGCGCATTGATCACCAAATTCATGATTACCTGTTCAACCTGGACAGGGTCGGCCTTGACCCAACAGGGGGCGGGCGCTAAGTAGAGACGTAGATCAATATCTTCACCGATCAGACGGCGTAACATCTGATCCATTTCAGTCACCACCAAATTGAGATCGAGAACAACCGTGGTCATGACTTGTTTGCGGCTGAAGGTCAGGAGTTGTTGCGTCAACAGCGCAGCCCGTTCGCCCGCTTTTTTGATCTCTTCCACCCGCAGGCGCGTACGCGCTTCCAGGTCGTTACGCTTTAACACAAGCTCACTGTAGCTGATAATCACCGTCAGCACATTGTTGAAGTCATGGGCAATGCCGCCGGCCAGGCGCCCAATGGCCTCCATCTTTTGGGCGTGGCGCAATTGTTGCTCCAGGTGTTTATAGTCGGTAATATCCAACTGGGTTCCCAAAAAGCGCACAGGATGACCAGCATCATCCCATTGCACCACTTTGCCGCGCGAAAGAATCCATTTCCACTGACCGTCTTTGGTTTGGGTGCGATATTCGGTTTGATAAAAGTCGATTTCACCATCCAGATATTGTTGCAATTTTGCGTTCACTTCGGGCAAGTCGTCGGGGTGGATCAGTTTTAGCCAGAAGTCGCGCGCCGGTGTGATTTCCGGCAGTTGATAGCCGCGAATCGCCGCCCAGCGCTCATCCACCTGGAGCGTGTCATGCTGTAAATCCCAATCCCACAGGCCAATACCCGCCCCTTCGACGGCCAAATGACGCAATTCCTCACTCTCATGCAGTTTTTGTTCGACCTGAAAACGTTTATTCGTTTGAATGGCAATGGCGAGGAGATCGGCCAGGGAGTTGGCAAAACTCTGTTCCTCCACCGTCCATTCACGCTCGCCGCCGACATGCTCGTGACACAAGATGCCGACCAAGCCTTCATCGATCCGAATCGGGGCATCCATCATCGCGGTGATACCTAACGGTTTCAGATAGTCGGCGGCAAATTCACAGGTTTCCGGATCGGTTTGGGCATGATGGGCCACAATGATCCGGCTCTTTTCCAGCGCTTGGAAATAAGCCGGGTACCGGATGGCCAACATTTCATCACCGGTTGTATAGTGCTGGGTAGCGAGTTGATAGAGGGTGAGACATTGAATTTTGCTGCGATCTTCCGAGAAGAGCCAGACGGCGACACGGGCAACCTGTAATGTTTCCGCCGCAACGCGGATAATCTCTCGAATGGTTTCCGTAAAATATCCCTGCTTGAAAACATCCGCCTTCCAGAGCGACATGAGCGCCAGGGTCTGTTGGTAACGCTGGATTTCCGCCGCTTTGCGTTTGGTGTTGGTCAGCCGTAAGACCTGTTCCGTTTTTCGTCGTTCTTCGACTTCTTCCAGCAACCGTTGATTGGCGTATTGCAACTCCGCCGTGCGTTCCTGGACACGCGTTTCGAGTTCGCTGTAGGCTTGCTGCAGAGCCGCCTGCGCTTCCACCCGTTCGGTGACATCAATGGTGGCGCCGATAAAGCGCAGCGGTTTACCCTGCGGACTGTAGAGGACTTGCCCACGATTCGAGGTCCAACGGATCGTGCCATTTGGCCAGACGACGCGATAATCGCTGTGATAGAGCGCCTGCATTGCGATCGCTTCATCGACCTCGCGCAAGATGCGCGGGGCGTCTTCCGGGTGTAAAGAGCGTAGCCACTGTTCCAGCAACACAGGCTGATCCGTCGGTGTCTGGCCATATAAGGCCAAACAAGTCGGTGAACAGCGCGCCGTTTGTGTGGTTAAATCCCAATCCCACGCGCCCACCCCCGCCGCGGTTTCGGCTAATTCCAACCAGATGGCAGTTTCCCGCAGTTGGTCCGTGCGCTCGGCCACCGTCTGTTCCAATTTTTTAGCATAGAGGCTGATCTGATCCTGGATGGCGCGATGAACATGGCTCACCAGTTCTTGGGGATCACTCAATTTCTCCACCAAGGCAAAGACGCCCAAATTCAAAAGCGCTTTGGCGGCGGCAAAGGAACCATAGCCGGTGTGAACAATAATGCGCGCCGCATCCGTGTGTTGGCGGATCTGTTCAGCCAGCTCCACCCCATGCAGATCCGGCAAATTGAGATCGATGATCACCACGCCAAAAAAGGTCTGTTGGAGGAGTTGCAGGGCTTCCCTGGCCAACTGACAGCCAACGACCTTGAAGCCTTCCGCTTCCATAATTCTAGTCAGGGTCCGCAATTGAGCAAGGTCATCTTCCACCAGCAAAACTTGCGAAAAATAGGCTTGTGGGTTCGTTGTCGGCAACAATCCTGGGGATTGCATGATTTCTGATTGACTCATACGGGCAAATCCTGGGGTGGTTTACGCACGGCTGCCGACGTCTGTTGTCGGCGTACGCGGTCTAAGAGCGTGAGCAGATAATCGACATTGATCGGTTTATGGATAAAGGTGTAGGCCGTATTCCGCACTGCTTCCCGCGCCAGGGCTTCCGCTTCCGCCTCCATATTGGCAATCATAATCGCGATGGCCGTCGGCGTCACCTTACGTAAGGCAAGATAAAAATCTAAGCCGTTCATTTCCGGCAAGTGAACATCGATCAAAACAACATCATACTGAATTTGGGCGAGCAACTCTAAAGCAGTCTGTGCTGAATCAACGATGGTAATCCGATAGTGGGGGGAGGCCAGGTTCTGGTGCAGCAAGGTTGAAACAGTCTCATCGGCCGCGACAACGAGAATCGCGATTTCATAGGCTTCCTGGATCAGACGAATCACTTTATCCAGATCAAGCGGCTTGTCTAAAAAGGCAATGGCGCCCTCCTCCAGCGCCATTTGCTTGAGATCATCCAGGCCAAAAGCGCTCATGAAGATCATGCGCGCGTTATGTTGATAGATGCGCAGTTCCCGGAACGCAGCCACACCATCCAACCCAGGCATCCGTATATCCATTAAAATCACATCGTAGCGATTCTGTTGACATTGTTCGATTGCCTGTAAACCATTTTCGACAGTATCAACGTGATAGCCTTCCGCCCGTAAAATAGCCGACAGAGTCAGGCGCATGTTGGGTTCATCATCAGCAACTAAAATTCGCCCTGTGCGCGTTGTTATCATGACTAAACAAACTTTCTAATTGGTGAAGTAACTACTAAGCCCGGGAACGCCGCGCCTTACCTGCCGCCAGGGACGGCGGCGTTCCCGGGCAGCCGTCCAGGCTTGGTAGTTACTTGGTGAAATTGGTTTCTTTGCCCACAATTTTCGCATTATCGGTGTATGCCAGTGCTTAGGATGGGATGGGCGCCATCGTCGCCACTGGTTTGACCGGCAAGCGGATAACAAACTTTGCCCCTTGACTGCTATCCACTAACTCGATGGCGCCGCCATGCCGTTCAATGATTTGCCGACAGATCGCCAAGCCCAGGCCGGTTCCTTTTGCTTTGGTGGTAAAGAGCGGTTCAAAAATGCGTTCCCGAACGGCTGCCGGGACGCCGCTACCGCTATCCTGAACAGTGATCATAACATAATCGGGCTGCTCTTCGCCAGTCATCGACAACGCGCCGCCATCAGGCATCGCCTGGATGGCATTGGTCATTAGATTGGCTAACACCTGGCGAAACTGCGTCGGATCAGCAAACACCCAGAATGGTTCATGTGGCACGCTACAATGAAAAACTATCTGATCGGTCTGTTTGCTCCGGCGCCAAATTTCCTGTGCGATCACACAAAGATCCAGTTGTTGGATGCCTGGTTCCTTGGCACGTGTCATCTCCAGGAGATCGGTGATGATGCGGTCGGCGGTGGTGACTTCCATATCAACAATTTGTAGAAAATCGAGCAATTCCTGGTGGTCTTGCACCAGATAGCGGCGAATGTAGTAAACCGCATTGCGGACAGCGCCAAGCGGGTTGCGCAATTCATGGGCAATGGTGGCGGCAACTTGGCCCAACGTTGCAAAGCGGGTGCTGATGACTAGTTGATTGCGCAAGCGCGCCAGCTCTTCTTCCACTAATTCTTTTTCGCGTTGCTGCCGCTCGTGTAATTGCTGCTGGCTGAGGCGGAGCGCAGCTTCGGCTTGTTTGCGCGCCGTGATATCGCGAATGATGAGCATCACTTCATCCTCGGATAGCATCACCATGCGCTGCTCCCATGAGCGCATTTCACCATTGAGCATTGGCATATCATACTCAATAACTTTTATTTCACCGGTAGAGAGCACATGGGTAATCCGCTCTTTCAGCGCTTGTGCAACGGGCTGGGCAAAGACATCCGCCGCATTCCGGCCTAAAAATTGCTCCGGTGGCATCACCGGCAGATATCCCGGCGCACTATGGTAATCTAAAAAAGTGCCATCTCGCTTCACACGAAAGAGCAGATCAGGAATGGCGTTCACAAACGCGCGATTTCTGGCTTCACTCTGGCGCAAGGCTTCTTCTGTACGCTTGCGTTGGGTAATGTCATGATAATACCAGACACGGCCAAAGTGCGCGCCGTCGGCACTTTTCACGGGCGCACTGAAGCATTCCAGGATTGTACCGTTTTTAAAACGAACCTCCAGCGTTGCATAGTCATCGGGCTGGGCATAAAGTGTTTCCATCCGCTCCTTTACGTGCGGTGCGTCCTGAACTTGTGTGAGCGCCCATCGAAGGGCTTCATGACTCGACCGCTGCGCCGCCAACGCCGGCGGAATCTGCCACATCTCTAAAAATTTCCGGTTGAAGAGAAGCCATTTACGCGCTGGCGACACCACCAGGACGCCATCTTGTGCGGCTTCACTGGTACATTCGAGCAGCGTCTTTTGGAATTGCAACTCCTGGAGCGTCTCTTGCAACCGTTGATTGGCTTGACGCAATTGCTCGGTGCGTTCATGCAGATCCCGTTCCGACTGTTTTTGGCGGTTCAAAAGCACGGAAAGATACGTGACGAGACAACCCGTTAAGATCAGGCTGCTGATCACGATCAACCAGTGAAACCACGGCTGATTTTGTGAAAAGTAAGCGGCAGTCGGTTGCAGAACGACTAACCATTGCCGGCCAAGTATGGTGAACTCTTCTTTCACCAGGAACGCTTGCGCCGACGATTGGGTGGCGGCAACAAAGGTCGGTCGCGCATGGGCGCCAGTCCCCTGTGGGGGGTAGTGGTAAAGGAGTTTTTTTTGCGCTATGTCGTAGAGATCAAAATGAATATCATCAGCGCCGGTTTTGTGCAACGTACCTGCGATCACTTGATCAACCCGCAATCCAATAGAAACAAAACCAGCATCAGGCGTAAACACCCACGAGGACGTGATGGTCGTTGTCGGCGTAAACAAGATTGGCTGCAAAATTTGTAGCGCTAAGCGCCCTTCCTGATTCTCTTGCTGCGCTTCACGGATTAGCACCGGTTGGTCATTGTATCGCGCGTATGTGTAGAGGCGCTGTTCCGCCGCCCGGGAAAGCCATTCAACTTGCTCAATGCCGGGGCGGGACAGCAACAACGGTTTCACAAAGGCGCTTAAGTCCTGAGGAGTCGCGGTTGGTGCGGCCTGATAAAAGGCCGCAGTCGCCGTCAACAGATCCAAATGCCGGGCGAGGTTTGTCCGCATGGCCAGAAGTTCATCCATGCTGGTATGGACAAACTCTGCTTTTAGCCTACTTTGCTCCGCTTGCTGTATGAAGAGTGCAATAATTGTGGTAAACAAAAAACCAGTGGCCGCCAAAACAGCAATGGGCCAGAAGTGTTTGTAACCAACCTGTTGACCGCTCATTTTCACAAAAATTCCGTCAAATTAGGAATCACGGTACAACACAACCTTAGCGTAAATAGTTTAAATTTATCACAGAATTGTCAAGTTATGAAAGAACAGCTTAACACACTTTTATTTGAACGTAAACCCTCAATGTGACAATTTGTATCCGGTCTAACGTTGTTAGAAACCAAAAGGGTCACTCGCCGGAAAAGAAAAGCCGAATGCGTCCCTTTGCATCCGGCTCCTCGTGCGCACAGTACAGCTCAATTAATGACTTTGTACAAAGCTATAGAGGTGCAGAAAAAGATCGGTGGCGGTAGGGGCAAGCCCTTGCGGTTGCCCGCGCTTTGCCGGTGTCTTGGGACAACTGCAAGGGCTTGCCCCTACCGTCGAAACATTCGCTGACCAGCTATATTACGAACTCACTCAAGCATGGGCAGCAGTAGCGGCTTGTACGGTGCGCCAAATTTTCTCGGCGGTTAACGGCATATCGAGATGACGCACGCCCAAGTGTGACAGCGCATCCACCACCGCATTGACAATGGTTGGCGTTGAACCGATGGTGGCCGCTTCGCCGATGCCCTTGACCCCCAACGGATTGAGCGGCGACGGCGTCTCGGTGCGATTGGTCTCGAAGTGGGGGAAGTTATCGGCGCGTGGCAGGTTATAGTCCATCAACGAACCGCTCAGCAGGTTGCCGTTCTCGTCGTAGGCCGCGTTTTCCAGCAGCGCCTGGCCAACCCCCTGGGCGATACCGCCATGCACCTGTCCTTCCACCAACATGGGGTTGATGACTTTGCCGCAATCGTCCATGGTGATATAGCGGGCAATGTTTACAGCGCCGGTCGTCGGATCAATCTCCACCACAGCTAGATGCGCGCCAAAGGGATAATTTTGGTCCGCAGAAGCAAAGTCTTCGCCGGCGCTTAGCGCCGTTGCCGGGTCAGCCGGTGCGCCATTGGCATACGCCGCCACGGCCACCTCTTGCCAACCGACCGAAACCGCCGGCGTCCCGACCACATGGAAGCGGCCATCGGTCAACGCGACATCAGCCACCGCCGCTTCGAGCAGATGGGCGGCAATTTGCTTGGCCCGTTCACGCACAGTCTCCGAGTTTTTCCAGACAGCGCTGCCGCCCATGGCCGCGCTGCGGCTGCCATAGGTGCCAAAGCCTTTGGGAACGAGGGCGGTGTCGTTGTGAATCACGGTAATATCTTCCGGCGGAATCTGGAGTGAATCGGCGACAATCTGCGCCCAGGCCGTTTTGTGGCCCTGACCGTGGGGCGAGGTGCCGCTCAACACCGTCACTTTGGCCTTCTCATCAACCGTCACCACGGCGGACTCAGAGGGATCAAAGCCGCAGATTTCCACATAGGTCGCTAGACCGATGCCCATTAGCTTACCACCGGTCGCCCGGCGTTTGGCCTGTTCAGCCCGCAAGGCGGCATAATCAGCTTTGGCTAACAAGGCAGCGAGATTGGTGGCATAGTCACCGCTGTCATAGTTGGCGCCCATGGGCGCTTTGTAGGGGAATTTGTCGGGTGCAATAAAATTGCGGCGACGCACTTCGGTCGGGTCCAGGCCCAGCTCATCGGCCAGTAGATCGATTGCCCGTTCGATCAGATAGGCCGCTTCCGGGCGACCGGCGCCGCGGTACGGTTCGTTGATGCCGCGGTTGGTCATCACGCCAATTGCTTCACAGCGCGCGACCGGAATGTCATAGACGCCGGTCATCATCATCGCCGTCAGCGTCGGGATCGCCGGCATGACCCGGCTGTAGTAGGCGCCGCAATTGGCGATCACCTTGAGGTCGGCGGCCTGCACGCGACCACTGCTATCGGCCGCCAGACGGATGATGTTGATCTGGTCGCGACCGTGGCTGGTGGTAAGGTAATCTTCACCGCGTGTCGCCACCCATTTAACCGGTCGCCCCAACTGTTTAGCCAGGTAGGGGACAATGGCTTCCTCGGCATAGACGTTGGACTTGGCGCCAAAGCCGCCGCCTACCTCTGGCGCAATCACGCGAATCTTTTCGGCCGCAATCCCCAAAACGGGGGCGACTTCATTCTTGATGCCGTGGGGAATCTGCGTCGATGTCCAGATGGTCAGTTGCTCCGTGGCGGCGTCATAGTTGGCGACAACGGCCCGCGGCTCCATCGCGCTGGGAATCAACCGTTGATTGACCAGACGTAATTCAACAACCTTGGCGGCGCCGGCAAAGACGCCATCGACATCGCCATGCTGATTTTGCCAACGAAACGCTTGGTTGGTACCCCACTCCTCATAGAGCAAGGGTGCGCCCGCGGCCAATGCCTGTTCGGGATCGCTGACGCCGGGCAGCGGTTCATAATCCACGGCTACGGCATCAGCCGCATCGGCCGCGAGATAGCGATTTTCCGCAACCACAACCGCGAGCGGATCGCCAACACAGCGCACCTTGTCGGTTGCCAAGACCATACGCGGTGTTGGGTGTCCATCACTATACCCGGGACCAGTGACAGGAATGGCCACTGGTAAAACATCCGCCATTTGCGGGTTGAGTTCGGCGCCGGTCAGCACGGCAAGCACCCCCGGCATAGCTTTGGCCGCGCTGGTGTCAATCGCGCGCACACGGGCATGAGGATAGGGGCTGCGCACAATCGCCAGCGAGACCATACCGGGCAGTTGCAGGTCGCCGGTGTACTTGCCTTCACCGGTGATCAAGGCCGGGTCTTCGCGCCGGCGAATGCGCACGCCCATAAATTGAGGGATCGCAGCAGTAGTTGCCATGACTCTTCTCCTGTGTTGTTGAGGAATGGATCGGCTTGGTGTCGGGCAATCGACGATGTGCGACGAGTTGGCAGACGCTGCTGGGAGCGTCGCACAAGCGATTGCCGGTTTGTTGATGCCGCTATTGTAACATCAGCCTAGCAGTTACGCAACGCGTGTATACTATGTGCTGCGTGCTGCGTGCTGCGTTCCCTTCGACAGGCTCAGGGAACGCAGCACGCAGCACGCAGCATGAATTACGCATCATGCAGCAAATAAATAGCGTTCCACAAAGGCGTTGCGAAATTTGCCCTGTGGATCGTAGTCATGCGCCAGCGCCTGGAAGTCGGCCAACCGTGGGTAGCGGGCCTGGACTTGGGCCGGCGTCAGGTTGAAGAGCTTGCCCCAGTGCGGCCGCGGCTGAAAGGGAGCCAACGCAGCTTCCAGGGAAGGCAGGAATTGTTGTACTGCGGCGCCCTTCTTCTGCCAGTTAAAGTGAATGCCAATGGTCTCCTGACCATAGGCGGTGCTTAACCAAAGTTGATCAGCCGCGACGGATCGAATTTCCGTCACGCCGATGATGGGCGCCAATTGTTGGCGGAATTGAGCGACGGCCTGCATCGCCGCCACCGCTTGATGACGGGCGACAAAGTATTCGCTCTGTAGCTCGTTGCCTTCCCGCTCGGCGTCATGGAAGACAAAATGGGGTAGCCGTTCGTGCCACGGGCCAGGAGTGCTGATGGGTGTAGAGTAACGATCGGCGTCCTCCTCAACAGGACGTGCGCTGGCGCGTAGTGTCGCGCCGAAGAAGGTCGTAGGGACAACGGCAGGGCGATCAGCCGGCACTTGCTGTTTGACCCAAACACTGTTGACCCAATCCTGCTGCCAGTCGGGAAAGAGGCTGACACTGTAACCGGTGGTCATTATAGCGTCAAAGTTGGCATAGACCTCGGTCATAGGCAGCTTTTCATAAATATCCTGCTGGAGGGCAAAGGCGGGCAACAGATCAAGCGTCACTTTGGTGACAACGCCGAGTGCGCCCAGCGTGACGACGGCGCCGTTAAAGGTGTCGCCATCTTTGTCGCGGGAGAGCGTCACCAGATCGCCGGTGGCTGTCACCATTTCCAGGCCGGAAATGGCGGTTGCCAGGTTGCCATGCGCGTCGCCGGAGCCGTGGGTGGCGGTCATCGCCGCGCCGATCACCGTGATGTGGTCGAGCGAGGCCATGTTGTGCAGGGCATAGCCGGCCCGGTGCAACTGGGGACAGAGTTCGCGATAGGTGATGTTGGCGTTGACGGTGGCGGTGCGCCGTTGGTGGTCAATTGTCACCGTCTTGTCAAGATTGGCGAGGGAAAGAATGGTCCCCGTCGAGTCAGTCAATGGCGTAAACGAGTGGCGTCCGCCGATGACGCGGACTTTGTCAGCCGCGCGCACAAGGGCTTGCAGTTCGTCAAGGGTGGCGGGTGAATGGTAATGGGCAGCGCCGTAGGGGACGTTGCCGGCCCAGTTCTGGCGATGAGTGGTCACAGGTTGATTCCTCTAGGGTTGATGTGAAAGGGAAACGCTTGTTGGGAGGTAAGCATACTCCCTTTTCGGAATTTTCGCCAACTTGTATTCTTTTTTATTTCCTGCTATCATCCTAGGTAGACGTTTAGGTAGCTAGGAGGATAAAAGATGGCACTTAGCATAAAAGATCCAGAAGCTGTTCGTTTGGCGCGCGCAGTGACACGGTACACTGGTGAAACAATGACGCAAGCAGTGATTACGGCGCTACGCGAACGCTTGGCCCGCGAAGAGCGCAAAGCGCAGGAGATCGATATATTGGTAGATGAAATTATGCAGATTGGGCGACATTTTGCAGCTCTACCAGTGCTTGATCCACGTAATCTTGATGATATGCTCTATGATGAAAGCGGTTTACCGGCATGATTATTGATAGTTCAGCGTTGTTTGCTATTTTACTACAAGAACCAGAGGCAGAACGAATTGTGCGCGCTATTGGCCTTGACCCAGTACGGCTAATGTCAGCCCCAACCTGGCTTGAAATCAGCATTGGCGTCTTTTTACGCGCCGGTGAGGAAGGGTTGCGTAGTCTTGATTTGTTGATAGCAAAATATCATGTTGAGGTTGTCGCAATGACGCCAAAGCAGGGTGAACTTGCGCGACGCGCCTTCAAACAATATGGGAAGGGCGTCCATCCGGCGCGTTTGAATTTTGGCGATTGCATGGTCTATGCTTTAGCGAAAGATACAGGCGAACCCTTGTTATTCAAAGGGGAAGATTTCAGCAAAACTGATATTGCCCCGGTTGTCTATTAGCAAAACCGACCAGCAGCAGTATAGGTTCAGCAAAGAAGGCTATTGCGTTTATTTCGTTTATCTGCTATCATTGCCCCAGGATACAGAAAGGAAAATTTATGAACGCACTATATCAGCAGGGGTATACAGTTGTTGCGCCCACCGAAAATGAAGCCATGCTTGCGCAAGAGTCCAGCCGTCGTCTCGCCATGTTGTTAGGGGAAAAGCCCGAAGTCAATGTGCATATTGTCAACGGGGGTGATTCGGCGGAAGTATTAACAGTGCCGGGATCGGCCATGCGGTTGCTGGTGCAGATTCTGGCGGAGATGGCAGAAGGCAATGCAGTGACGCTGACGCCCATCCATGCTGAACTCAGTACCCAACAGGCAGCGGATCTGCTCAATGTTTCGCGCCCCTACCTGGTACAGCTTCTCGATAAGGGGGAGATTCCCAGTCGCAAGGTGGGGACGCATCGGCGCGTCTTGTTGGAGGATGTCGTTACTTATAAAAAATGCTGGTACACGGCGCGCTCGGCTGCACTTGACGCGCTTGCCGCTTATGATCAGGAATTAGGTCTCGAATAGCGTATGGAGCTACTTACCGCATTTTTAGACGCCAACGTACTCTACCCGGCAGGATTGCGTAACCTGTTTATGCGGCTGGCAACACAAGGCTTGTTTCAGGCAAAATGGTCGAATAGCGTACATGAAGAGTGGATCCGCAATGTACTACTGGATCGGCCACACATTACGCGTGCCATGCTGGAACGCACACGCCAGTTAATGGATGAACATGTCAAAGACAGTCTCGTCGGAGGTTATGAAGGATTGGCTCTGCAATTGACTTTGCCCGATCCCGATGATCGCCATGTATTAGCGGCGGCGATTATCGGTAAAGCAAATGTGATCGTCACCTTCAATTTACGCGATTTTCCTGCCGCAGCTTTAGATCCTTATGGTATTGATCTGCAACACCCTGACACATTTATCGTCCGGCTCATGGAGATGAACATGACGAGTGTTTGCCTGGCAGCAAAGAAGCATCGGGAAAGTCTTCAAAACCCACCAAAGACCGTACAGGAATACCTTGACGCATTAGAGCGACATGGTTTAACAGGAACAGTTGCGCGCTTGCGTGGGTATATGGCTTTCATTTAGTAAACAAAGGACGACATCACCCCTTAAGCCGCCAAAAACTCCGCCATCGCATTCCCGCTCACCGCCGCCGACTCCTTATACAGATAACAGGCCACGGCCCGCTCCTCATTCGTCCGGTAGAGCGGCGGCGGCGTCTCATGGCATTCCTGCATGGCAAAGGGGCAACGGTTAGCAAACTTGCAGCCGTGCATGGCCTTGGCCGGCGCCGCCGTGGCCGCGGCTTTGCGTTCCAGATCGGCCTCGCCCCCCCATTTGTGATCGGGGTCGGGCAAGGGGATGGAGCTGACCAGCAGCCGAGTATAGGGGTGTTGCGGATTTTTGATCACCTGCTCGACGCTACCCATTTCGGCCACCGACCCGCGGTAGAGGATGTAGATGTTGTCGCTGATCTGATAGGCGGTGGTCAGGTCGTGGGTGATGTAGAGCAGCGAGATGCCCAACTCGCGCTTGAGTTTCATCAAGCTTTCCAAAATCGTCGCCCGCAACGAGGCATCGACCATCGAGACCGGTTCATCGGCCAGGATGATCTTGGGGTTGAGCAACAGCGCCCGCGCCACCATGATACGCTGCCGTTGCCCGCCGCTCAACTGGTGCGGATAGCGTCCCAGCGTATCTTCGGGGCGGAGACCGGCCAACTGTAAGCTCTCTTCAATCAGTTGTTGTGTGGCAGCCCGTGAGGAAGCCAGCTTAAACTTGCGAATGGGTGTAGTGAGTACCTGATCGACGCGATAGAACGGGTTGTAGACCTCAAAGGGGTCTTGAAAGATCGCCTGCACCTGGCGGCGAAAACTTTTGCGGTCGGCCTGACTCATCTTTAGCAACTCCTGACCGCGGAAACGGATCGCTCCTGCGGTCGGTTGAGTCATGCCCAAGAGCAGGCGCGCCAGCGTGGTCTTCCCACTACCGCTTTCACCGGCAATGGCCGTGATCGTAGGCCGCTTTTCGTTGATGATCAAGGAGACGCCATCAACCGCCACCGTGCGCCGTCCACCAAAGAGGCCATCGCCAAAAATCTTCGTAACATTCAATGCTTCCAAAAGCTGCATTCTACCAAACTCCCGTCATACTGACGCAGCGACACGCAGAAATTCACAGCGATTCACCCAGCAATTCAAGAGAATTTCTCTCCGTGAATCGCTGTGCTATCGCTGTGATGCGCTGTGTCCTGAATCCTTTATCATTCATATAAATGGCAAGCGACCCAGCGCTCCGGCTTGATTTCAACCAGCGGCGGCGCTTTGGCGGCACAGTGTGCCATCACCTTCGGGCAACGGGGATGGAACATACACCCCGGCGGCGGGCTAAGCAGCGAGGGGGTCAACCCCGGTATGCCCTTGAACATCTCTTTCGATTGTAGGGTAGGCAGGCTGCCGATCAGCAATTGGGTGTAGGGGTGGAGCGGATCTTTGAAAATATCCCGCACCGGCCCCACCTCGACCAGTTTGCCGCCATACATGACGCCGATGCGGTTGACAAATTGCGCCATCAACCCCATGTCATGACCGACCAGAATGACGGCGGCGCCAATCTCTTTCTGCACCCGCCCTAGCGTCTCCATCACCTGCCGCTGCACTACCACATCGAGCGCGCTGGTCGGCTCGTCGGCAATAATCACTTTGGGACTCAGTAAGATCGCCATGGCGATACAGACGCGCTGTTTCATGCCGCCGCTCAGCTCATGGGGATAGGCATGAATGACATCGGCGCGCAGATCGACCGATTCGAGGGCATTTTGAATGCCACTCTCGATGGTGGTACGCGAATCAGCAAAACGGTGGGCGCGGATCGTATCGCGCAGTTGTTCGCCCACCTTCATCATCGGATTGAGCGAATTCATGGCGCCTTGGGGAATGAGGGCAATGTCGGCAAAGCGCGTGCGGCGCATCGCTTCTTCTGAAAGGCCCAGCAACTCCTTGCCGTCTAACCAGACTTCGCCTCCTTCAATCGCCGCCGGCGCCTGCAGTAGGCGCATGAGGCTCAAGGCCGTGGTCGATTTCCCGGAACCCGATTCGCCTACCAGCCCCAACCGCTCGCCACGGCGCAGAAAAAAGCTGACGTCATTGACCGCCTGCACCGCGCCGCGCGGCGTGTGATAGTTGACGCGCAAGTTTTTTACTTCCAAAACACGGTCTGTGGTGTTTGCTTGCGCAAACGTACGCGTTTTATGCGTTTCCGTTACCATTTGTTTCTCATTTATTTCATAAAGCTGAATCGCTACAAATTAACCGCGCGTTGAGCCCCGCAAGCGCGGGTTCGCGTATTTGTCCAGCGATACGCTCATCAGGAAGAGGCCGGTGAAGATAACCGCCAGCGTCACGACGGGCGGTCCCCACCACCACCACATCCCTTTGAAGAGCGCCGAGTAGTTAAAGGCATAGTAGAGCGTGCGACCAATCGTGGGAATATTTTGTGGCCCAAGCCCCAGCACTTCCAGACCAACCGAGGCGAGAATGCCGCTGCTGACCGCGCCCACAAAAGCCGCCGCCAGGTAGGCAGTCAGATTGGGCAGAATCTGGAAGATGATGATCTCGAAATCATTCTGGCCCGACAGGCGGGCCACCTCCACAAAGAGGCGATCGCGCAGGCTGAGGGTTTGGGCGCGGATCAAGCGCGCCGGCAATGGCCAGGAGAGCAAGCCGACGATGATCGCCATCAGTTCCACCGTGACGACGCGCACGTAGGCCGAGACGGTGATCAAGATCGCCAGCGTTGGGATCACCAGCATGACGTCGGCAAAGCTGCTAAAAATGGTGTCGGCATAGCCACGGTAGTAGCCGGCAAATAAGCCGACGAGCGTACCGATCAAGACGCCTACGGCGCCGGCCAGAAACCCAATCTTGAAGGTGTTCGGGATGCCGATCACCATCACGGCAAACATATTGCGGCCCAAGCCATCGGTGCCCAACCAATGTTCGGCAGAGGGGCGGAGATTGAGCGGCGCAGCCCCCATATCGGCCATATCCGGGCTGATCTGTTGGGCGCCGAGGATGCCGAACAGGTAAAGCGCCACGAGCAACAAAACGCCGGCGGTGAAGTTACGATTCTCATTAAAGAACCCTAAGACGCCGCGCACGGCACTGCGGATGGGTGATTCAACAGGGGAGGCGGTCGGTTTTGAAGCGGTTGCAATAGTCATCAGCCTGAACTCTCTGCCACATAGGTCACCCGCGGGTCGAGGCGCGGGTAGATCAAATCGATAATCAGCACAGCCAAACCAACCGAGATGGCCAGGATGAGGGTGATGCCCTGAATGACTGTGTAATCACTGTTGACAATGGACATGTAAAGCTGGTAGCCCAGCCCCGGATAGGAGAAGACAATCTCCACCAAGATGGCGCCGGAGACAACATAGCCCAGGGCAATCCCCAAGTGGGCCAACTGCGGCGGGATGGCGTTGCGCACGGCATACCACCAGAGAATGCGCCGGCGCGGCAACCCCTTCGCCTCGGCCAGCAGCATGTAGTCTTCGCCGATAGTATTCACCATCAGGCTGCGCATGGTCAGCGCCCAACCACCGAGGCTGGTCAAGATGATCGACAACGCCGGCAAAATGGCGTGTTCGATGACATTGCTGATATAGGGCCAGTTCAGCCCCTTGGGAATCCCGCTGTCAAAGGCGCCGCTCATGGGCAGGAGCCTGGTGGTGAAAGCAAAGACGTAGAGCAGCAACATCGCCAGGAGGTAGTAGGGCAGCACGCCGCCAAACATGGTAAGGGGGAGCAGCGCTCTGACCATCGCCGGCGTCCCCTTCCAGGCCAGCAGAGCGCCGACAATGATCCCGAAGACAAAGGTAATAAGGACACTCGTCCCAATCAGCCCGATGGACCAACCGATGGCCGGGCCGATAATGTCCCACACTTCTGCCGGGTAGGCCGAGAGCGATTCGCCAAAGTCAAAGCGCAGCGTATTCCACATATACTTGGCATATTGGATGTAAAGCGGGTCATCCAGGCCAAAGCGCTTGCGGTAAGCTTCAAACATAGCCTGGCCGTTTTCGATCCCGGCGCTGGCCTGCGCCATGCGTGAAGTAATGGCGCCAATCGGATTGCCCGGCGCCAGCCGCGGAATGACAAAGTTAAACGACGCGGCCACAAAGATGACCAGGATAAACATGCCGATCCGTCGTATAAAATAGCTGAGGTTTACGCCTCGCATTGTGAACTACCCTTCTCGTCAGTAACTAGAGTGAGACAGTAAGACAGTAGCACAGTAAGACAGTCATGACTGACCTACTGTGCTACTGTCTTACTGTGCTACTATACTACTCCGCCGGCTTCAACTCAACCAGTTGGCGCAGGAAGTGCTGCCAGTGGCCCGGCGGCTGGACGTAGTTGTTGTCCTTGGTCGGCCAGTTGGTCCAATAGGTGGTGTTCCACAGGTAGAAGACCGGGGTTTGCACCAACGGAATGTCGGGCAGTTCATCCGTCCAGATCGTCACGGCCTGCTTCATCAGGTCGATGACGCGTGGGTCGCCCAGCGGCAGACTACCCATTTCGTCGATCAATGCCGAGTATTCGTCATTCACCCAGCGGCCACCGTTGTTGGTGTTATCCACATATTCGGTGCCGGGCGTGCCGATCGGGTTGACCCACTTCTTGTGATAGCGCTGCATCCCAAACCACGGTTCAATGACGCTGCCGCAGCCGTCCCATTGGGTGGCGGCGGTGAATTGACCACGGCCGGTCTGGTCGCGGAAGACGCCCCACTCCAAAATGCGCAACACAGCATCGACGCCGACATCATTCAACTGCTGGGCCACCATGCGCGCCCACGGTTCCATAAAGGGCGGGAGAACGATATCGAGCGTGAGGGTTGCGCCATCAGGGCCGACATATTTGCCTGTGCTGGCGTCCAGGGTGTAGCCATTCTTCTCGATCAACTCGCGTGACTTGTCCTGATTAAATTCACCGATGGGGGCCACGATCGGATCGATCGCTTCCTGGAAGGGCTTCAACCCCTCATACGCCGGGAAGATAAAGTTGGAGGTGGCGCCGGCACCTTCATTGACCACATCGACAATCTGCTGGCGGTTGATGGCATAGGAGAGCGCCCAGCGCATCTCCTTGTTGTCCCACGGCGCCACCGTGCTGTTCAAGGTCAGCATACGGGGACACGGGTCGATCCAACCTAACGGCGGTTCGTTGGTATAGACAATCAGTTTGTCATTCTGCGACATGAGCAACTGGTTCGTACTCAGATTCCAACCACCGGCATCCAACTCATTGTTCGCCAGCATCTGTTGTGCGGTCGCAGCATCGGCCACCCACGGGCGACGGATTTCCAGCGGAGCAGGCAGGTTGAAAGCGCCCGATTTGGCGCCCCACCAGTTGTCGTTGCGCTTGTAAACAAATTCGGTCGAGGAGAAGCTCTTGACGACATAGGGACCACTGAAGATCGGTGAGCCAGTTTCAGCGTTGTATTCATTCTTGAAGGTGACGGGATCTTTGCCTTCCCACACATGCTTGGGCAGCGGAACGATGGCCTGCGAGGTGGTGCCGGCCAGGTTCTCCATGACAAAACGCGGGTTGCCGCCGGTCAAAGTGAACTTGATTGTGCGGTCATCCACGGCTTCGACGGATTCCACCCATTGGGCAACGGCGCCCGACCAGTTGAGATTCGGTGCATTGTCCTTCAGCAGGTTGATGGTAAAGACCACATCTTCCGAGGTCAGCGGCTGGCCGTCGCTCCATTCGGTGCCGGGCTTCAGTTTGACGATCCATTCATCCTGGGCTTCATTGGCTTCGTAACTCTCGGCCAGCCAACCATCGATCTGGCCGGTCTCATAATTCAACATGAAGAGCGGTTCCATCATGTTCTGGTTCATGCCCTGAAGGATGAAGGTGCCGGGGATATAGGGGTTCCAGATGTCCGGCGCCGGGATATTGACGTTGGACGAAAGGACGAGAATATCCTTACGCGCTACGCCGCCGGCTTCGGTTGAAGCGGCTGGTTGCGCCGGCTGTCCCGGCGCAGCGGCGGGCGCTGCACAGGCTAACAACAGTGATAAAACACAAAGCAGCACTGTCGCTCGCATAATCCTAGCTTTCGTAATTGACATTTGCACACTCCATTGATTCTGCTTAATAAATTAGATAGCGTATGAAATTGGATGGTGTATTCTCAGTAAAGAAAACCGGTCGGGGCGCGCTAAACACCAGTTTTCCGTATGAGCTATGTAACTGCGTTGGGGCGTTTGATGCTTGCACCATTATACCGGGAATTTTGGGGTTGTCAAATTGTAAAGAAGGGGCTGGGTGGGCCGGTAGTCAGCTAAAAGGCGCCCCTTTGTTCATGTACCTGCCGTACACAGCGGCGCAAGAACTCATTCAAGGCTGCATCACCACAGCCAAAGGCGTCACGGTTATGCCGTTTCGCAATCGATTCTTCATGCCAGGGAGGAATCGTCATAGCTTGGCCGGCAAAGTTTGAGCCGCCAGCAATCTGGCGTTCGGCGCGGGTGGATTCGCCAACGCGTCCAAGATGCGCCGGCTGTCGCGTTCCGACAGAGTGATTTGTTCAGCTTGGGCAATAACTGCTTTTGCGGCCTGCACGGCATTGCGTAGAACAAAATCCGTGAGATCGGTGTTTGTATAGGCTACGGCGCGCAGCAACAGCGCTTTGTCCTCTGGCCGGATACGTAGTGACATAGGGCTATTGTTTTCTGTCGCCACTCTTGGCATATGTATCTCCTTATTATTGTACACATTCAAACCGTACAAGAAATTGGATACTTTGTCAATATGTACTACTTTTAAGGGGGTGTATTTCAAGTTGGGGGCGGGTTTGGCCCGAACGGCAAGCGTTAGCGATCCGACACCGGGGTGCTAACGCTTGCCGTTCGGAAGTTGCTCCAAAGTTGAAATACACCCCCTTTCAATACGTATAGGACTTACGCGCGGGCCGGACAGACCTCTTGCGTAAGCCCTAACGTACATAAAGTCTTCCGAAACAAGTGGTAAAAAAGGATTTGGTTATTACGCACAGAAACCGTTGATCGATTGTCAACGGTTTCTGCGTATCTTGTCCGGTTTCACATCCGCAACTTTAAGTTACTTGGTTACGGGCGAATGGCTATCCCCAAGGGATAAAGCCGCTTGGTATTCAGCCAGTGCTTGCCGATCAGCAATCTGATCAACACGGCTGTCGATTGTATGCGGTGTCTGCACAACTGGGTCTGCGTAGGTCAGTAGCGTAGCCTGGTATTCGGCCAGCATTTGTCGATCAACAATCTGTGCAGGCAGCGCTGTTGCGTGCGGCTGCGCAACCTTTGCGAACATGCGCACATCGGCTGTGGGCAGGACAGTGATTGAAGCATTGTTTTTTGCACAAGCTGCGAATAAGGTGACAAAGAGCATAATCCCGAAGGTGGTGGAAGAAAGCTGCTTATTCATTAGATGACTCCTTTTTCTGAATTCACTAGATTGTTGTTCGTAAGTACAGTTGTGTTGACTGCTTGTCTTCATTGTAGGCAGACGGCGTAGGCGGCGCGTTCCTGGGCGCGTCGTTGCTGCGTAGTTCTTTCGTAGTTGCTGTTTGCTGGTCAATGCAGAGTATGGAATAATGGCGATACGCAAGAAGGTGTTGCTTACATCGCGTCTAGGAGCGTGTCTATGCCCCGCCTTGAACTTGACCTGCTCGGTTCACCGTTGATCAAACTGGATCAGCAGCCCGTTACGATTGCCAAGCAAAAAGCAGTTGCGCTGTTAGCCTATCTGGCTGTAACGCGCACTCACCACCGGCGCGATCGGTTAGCCACGATCTTCTGGCCCGGTTATGATCAGAGCAGTGCGCGCACCTACCTGCGGCAGGCTCTCTTTGAGCTTACCCAACGACTCGGTGAGCAGTGGTTTAGCGCCAGCCGTGAGAGTATTGGCCTTGTCAGGGCGAGTGAGCTACAAGTCGATGTCCATCTATTTCTAGAGCAGGTTGCACAGGCCAGTAAGTGGCGTGATAAATTCACTGCCACGGATTATATGAAGGTACAGCAAGCTGTCGAGCTATACCGCGACGACTTCCTCGCCGGCTTTACCCTCCCGGATGCACCCGATTTTGACGAATGGCACTTTTTCCAGAGTGAACAATTGCGTCAAGCGTTGGCGGAAGCATTACAGCAATTGATTGCCTGGTGTAAAACACAGCGCGCCTACCCACTAGCCATCGACTATGCCCGGCGTTGGGTAAACCAGGATCCATTGCACGAGGCAGCCCAACGCACTTTGGTGGAACTTTATGCCTACGCCGGTCAAGCTAGTGCAGCACTGCACCAGTATGAGGAATGTGTCCGACTGTTGCAAAAAGAGCTAGGTGTACCGCTTGACCAGGAGACAACTGCGCTCTATGAAGCGATCAAGCGTAAGCGTTTTCCGCCACCAGCGGTGGTGTCATCATCGCTCAGTGGCAATCCACCTGCTGCCGAGCATGGTCAAGTCGTTGCACAACAGCCCGCTACCCTGCCGGTCACTAATCTGCCCCGGTTTACGTCGCCCCTCATTGGACGGGCGACCGACCTGGCCGCCCTGGATCGGCTCTTGGCGGATGCCAACATTCGGCTCATTACCCTGGTTGGGCCAGGTGGGATGGGCAAAACCAGGTTGGCGCTTGCTGCCGCCGAACGACAACAGCAGGCGGCACACTTTGCCAACGGCGTCTATTTTGTCCCCCTGGCGCCCTTAGCGCATAGGGACGCCATCATCCCGGCGATTGCCGACGCATTGACCTTTTCGTTTGTGGCCGATAGCAAAGAGACACGCACCCCCAAACAGCAATTGCTTGACTATCTGCGCCCAAAACAGATCCTGCTTGTTCTCGATAATTTCGAGCATTTACTGGATGGTGTCGAATTGGTGCTGACAATTTTAGAGACAGCGCCTGCGGTACGGGTTTTAACCACCTCGCGTGAACGCTTGCAGGTGCATGATGAACAGGTCTACACCGTTCATGGGCTGAGTTACCCGCTAGGAAAATTGGTTAATACCGACACCCCCTACGCCGCCACCGAACTCTTTTGCCAACGCGCTCGGCGTGTTGAACCGGATTTTGCACTCAGCGCCGCCGATCACCAGTCGTTAACGCGCATCTGTCAATTGTTGGAAGGGATGCCTTTGGGTATCGAGCTGGCCGCCGCTTGGGTCAATGTCTTACCGCTGCCGCAGATTGCCAGCGAGATCGAGCAGAGCCTCGATTTCCTACATACCGAAGCGCGTGATCTTCCGCAACGGCATCGCAGCATCCGGGCGGTCTTTGATACTACCTGGCAGCAGTTATCCACGCCAGAACAGACCCTTTTTGCCCAACTCTCCATCTTCCGTGGCGGCTTCACGCGTCAAGCCGTGCAGCAGGTAACAGGGGCAACTCTGCCGATGCTCAGCGTCTTGGCCGCCAAAGCGCTCATTCAGTTTGACAAGCCAAACGACCGCTATACTGTTCATGAACTGCTTCGCCAGTACGGGGCAAGCAAACTCAGCGAACAGCCGGTGCAGGAACAGAATGTGCGCAACCGGCATAGCGCTTATTATGCTGGTTGGCTGCAACAGCGTGAGCCAGAGTTGAAAGGCGCCAAACAACGGGACGCCTTGACGGCGATTGAAACTGAACACGAAAACGTGCGGCTTGCCTGGCAATGGGCGCTGACGCAACCTACTGTGGATCGGATTCGGCAGGCGTTGGATGCACTTTGCACATTTTACGAGTGGCAAGGCCGCCATGATGAGGGTGACATAAGTACACAAGCTGCCATTGCAACAATAGAACCGCTAAATACTCCTGAAGCGCAGCGACTCCTGGCCAAAGCGCTGGCCTGGCGCACTGTCTTTCTACGCGTCAAAGGGCCGCTTGATCTTGCTCACCAGTTATTGCAACGCGCCGCAACTCTGCTGGACGCACTTGTTGGTATAGGACAAGATACGCGGGTTGAACAAGCCTTTATTTTTTTGCAAACGGGGCATCTTGCGTTGGAGCAGGATAATGAGACTGCGCAATCAGCTTACGCGTCCAGTCTGGCCCTTTATCGCACCCTGGATATGCCTTGGGAAGCAGCTAGTGCTTTGGCTGGTTTGGGCCGAATCGCGCAATTTCGCGGTGCTTATCATCAGGTGCAAGTATGTTACGAAGAAAGCTTGTTGCTTTACCGTCAGTTAGGTGATCACTTGGGCATTGCTACAGTACTTGATGCCTTAAGTTTGAACGCGCGTTACCAGGGAAAAATTGAAGAGAGCGAACAACTAGCGCGCAAGAGTTATCAGCATTACCAACAGATCGGCAGTCAGTCGACTCTGGCCAAGGGTCTTTTTACTTTAGGCCAAGCCGTGGATTGGACAGGAAAACGCGCCGAAGCACACGCACTCATCCAGCAAGCGCTTGCGCTTTATGAGCATCTGGGGCATCGGCGCGAGCTTGCGGCGCTTTACGCCAGGATCAGCAGTACAGAGCTTATGCTATGTCGCTATACAGCAGCGCAAGCCCATGCCCAAATGGGCTTGGCTTTGGCGCAGGAATTTGGCGATTTGCGCTTCATCGGGTTTGCGCTCGATAATCTTAGTGCTGTTGCTTTTGCTGAAGGGCGCAATGCCGAAGCAGAGCAACTTGCTAGTGAGAGCCTGGCTGCTTATCAGAAGCTGGGCGTGCGTGCTGAAGAAGGCCGTATGTATGGTGGTTTAGCCTATTTTGCCTGGAAAAGGGGTGATTTCGCGCGGGCGAAAGAATGTTTTTCCCAGGGGCTGCATATTGGTCTGGAATTGCCGGATTCCAGTTCAATTAACAATGTGTTAGGCGTACTTTCTTACATCTTAGTTGTTAACAATCATGTCGAAAAGGCTGTAGAGTTGGATGCATTCTTACAGCTTGATCCCCAAAACGCAAATTCAGATTGGTACCAACAATGGAATGGCAGACCGATCGCCGCTGCCGCGGCCAACCTGCCGCCGGCGGCTGTAGCCGCAGCCAAAGCACGCGGCCAAGCGCTCGACCTGTGGCAGACCGGCGCCTTGTGGCTGGAGCGGTTACAGTCCGGGGAGTGGCTAATCTCCGCACCACATATAGATAATCAAGTTGTGTAACGAAATAATTTGCGTACGAGTTGTGGTATAATCAGCCAGTTGTTCAGCCGACAGAGGGAGTATCACGATGATGACTGTAACTTTACCAGACCCAATCGAACGCCAGGTAACCAAAATTGCGCGCGACCAAGATGTAACACCTGACGAACTAGTGCAAAAGGCTATTCAAGCTTATGTACAAGCAGAAGCCGCGCAGATTTTAGACCGAGAGACGTTAGCTTTTCGCGCCATGCACGCAGAGTTGTTAGGCAAGTACCCAGGTGAATACGTGGCTGTCCATCAAGGTCAATTGATTGATCATGACCCAAAACTGGGTGACATCTACTTACGCATTGACGAAAAGTATCCTGATGAAATCATTCTGATCAAGCAGGTTCAACCAGAAATTGAACGGGTTTTCACTGTCCGTTCGCCGAGGGTTGTTCATGAGTAATAGTTCGCGCGCAAGTTTATCTGCTGTTTATAAACGCCAAGAACGCGAGAAATCCAATCTCATCCTGGAAGCAAATCTTCTCAAGCAACAAAGCCTGTACTCTCAAGCCGCTCACAAATTTGCAGCAGCCGCGGTGATCGAAGAAGCGCTGGCCCACGAGCTTGTACAAACCAACCATCTCGATAAAGCATTCTTTCACCGCTTTAGCGCACTAAGCTGTTGGACACAAGCGGGCGATCTCCATCGCGCTCTGCTACTAGGGGAAATGATATTGCAAACAAGCACGCTATCGATTACCCAACGCGAGCAAGTTGCGAACTACTTGCAAACGCTCCAACAGCGAATGACACAGTGGATGAGCCAGTGGACACCGGAGTTGGCGGCGGCGGACTAATTTTGCTTATTTCTAAACAAGCAGGTTCAACCAGAAATTGCACGAGTCTTCACCGTCCGTTCCCCGCAGTAGCCTAGGCACCGGAACCCGCGCCGCGCCTTGACCAGATGGCCGACTGACCAGTATAATAACAGCAGCTCACCATCAGTAGACCGCAACCAAGATCGCAATAACCTGACTTTGGACGCTGGACTACACGACTACGGACTACTGACAATGGCTCTGCCACTAGCTTTGGGTGGCGGACATAGCCCTGAAACCAGTGCGCTGCGAGCGGGCGCACACCTGATAACCGTGGTAGCGCGATGAATCCGATTTCCGCCTTCCTGGTGCGCAACCTCATTTTTGTCTTCTTCCTCTATGGGTTGGCCTTTTTTGCGATGGGGCTGGCGTTGCTATTGGTCAGGCAACGCAGCCATGTGTTTCGTCTGGCCCTGGCGATCGGCCCCCTGACCGTCTTTGCGTTTCTGCACGGCGCCCACGAATGGTATGAAATGTTTCAACAGATCGCCCTGCAGACGATTGCCATGCAGACGCTGCGTCGTCAACCCGGCCTGATCGAGGAAGGGGTGCGCCTGGCGCTCTTACTCAGTTCGTTTATCGCCCTGGTCTGGTTTGGCGCCGTGTCCCTCCATACCCGGCGTGGGTGGCAGCGGTACTTGCCGATTTGGGGGCTGACCACAACCTGGTTGGCGGCGGCGCTGGCGGTGTGGCTGGCGTGGCGGCCACCGCCATTGGCTTTCTTTGATCTACTCGACGTATTAGCCCGTTACCTGTTGTGTATTCCCGGCGCCCTCCTCGGCGCCTGGGCGCTGATGACCCAGCAGCGCAGCTTTCGCGAACACAACTTCCCCCAGTTTAGCCGCGATCTCATCTGGTGCGCCAGCGCTTTGGTCCTCTATGCCGTCGTCGGCCAACTCTTTGTGCGCCAGACCGTGCTGCCCCCCTCGACCTTTCTCAACAATGCCAGCTTTCTGGCCTGGTTTGGGATCCCGGTGCAGCTTTTTCGCGCGCTGATGGCCGGCGGCGTTACCCTCTATCTGGTCAAAGCGCTGCGCGTCTTTGATGTGGAAAACCAACGGCGTCTGGCCGAGGCCAACCAAACGCGTTTATTGGCGCAAACGCAAGCGCTGGCAGCCGAACGGCGCAGTGTGGCCGAAATCTCGCGGCTCAACAGCGAACTGCGCCTGACCGCACACGAACTGGCCCTCCTCTTGGCCTTATCCAATTTGCTGGTAACGCCACAGCCACTGGCCGATCGGCTGACCGCCGTGTTGATCAAGATCGTCGATAATCTGCAGTTTACCGACGCCGGCCTCATCCTGTTGATTAACCGGGCGACGGGGGAGATCCCCGTCGTGGCCCAGACGGGCTTTGTCGACACGGCGCACCCCGATGATGACGTCTCCCGTTACAGTCTCACCCTGAAGTTGGGACAGCGGAGCATTGCCGAAGCGCGCGCCCTCTGCTGTCATGCCGATGGGCAGGTGTTGGAGGTTTCGTTGGAGATCAACCTCTTGGCACAAGCCTGCGCCCAATATGGCAGCCCAACCCTCTACATTGCGCTGCCGCTCTATGCGCAACAACAGGTGATCGGCAGCCTGGCGTTGGCGCGCACCAAGGCCAGTTCCCTGCGCTTGACTCCTGAAGAACTGCGCTTGATTACGGGGATTGTACAACAGTTGGGGCTTTCCATTGAAAATGCGCGCTTAGCCCAGCAGGCCCGTGGGCGCGAGAAAATGCTGAGTGAGTTGCTCGCCCAAGTGGTGGGGGCGCAGGAAGCGGAACGCCAACGCATTGCCCGCGAGTTACACGATGCCACCGGCCAGTCGCTGACAGCCATTGCCTTAGGGCTGCGCGGCGTGGAAACCGTGGCCGGCGCCGGCCATCCGGTCTCGCCGCAGCAGATTCACGAGCTGGTGAACTTTGCCACCACGGCCTTGGGGGAACTGCGCCAACTCATCGCCGACCTGCGCCCTTCTCAGTTGGATGATCTGGGCTTGGTGGCGGCCTTGCGTTGGTATGTCCAAGCCTATCAACGGCGGCATGGTATTGCGGTCACCTGCGCCATCAACGACGAACAGATCCGGCTGCCGGCTGACTATGAGACGGTCATCTTTCGGATTATCCAGGAAGCGCTGACCAATATTGCCAAACACGCCCAGGCGACCCAAGCCACGCTGACAATCGCCAGCCAACCGGCGCACATCACGATCACGATTGCAGACAACGGTCGTGGGTTTGACCCGGCCGCCGTCATGGCGCAGAACGGTCAACGCTTGGGGTGGGGGTTGCTGGGCATTGGCGAACGGGCGCGGCTTTTGGGTGGTCATTGTGATATTCGCAGTCTGCCGGGGAACGGGACCGCCATCCAGGTCGAAATCCCGTTGCTCATCACCGCCACAACCGCGGCCGGCGTAGAGGATCTGCACGGAGAGAGAGAATGAAGATTCGCTTGCTATTGGTGGATGATCACCAAATTGTGCGGGCCGGGTTGCGTATGCTATTTCAGGCCGAGCCGGATATGGAAATTGTGGGAGAAGCCAGCAGCGGCAGCGAAGCCTTACCTGCCGTCGCGACCTTGCAGCCCGACGTGGTCATTATGGATGTCGCCATGCCGGGGATGAATGGCATTGAAGCCACCCGGCGCATTCGCGAGCTGAGTCCCCACACCGCGGTGTTGGCGCTCACCATGCATGAAGACGAGCAATACTTTTTCGCGATGCTCAATGCCGGCGCCGCCGGCTACATTCCCAAGCGCGCCGCCCCCGATGACCTGGTCTCAGCCATTCGCGTGGTCCACCAGGGCAACGTCTTTTTGTATGCCAGCCTGGCGCGCTTTCTGGTGAAAGATGTGTTGGGCCGGTCAACCACCGAGACAGGCGAAGCGCCACCGCCCGTGGCAACCTTGACGACGCGCGAGCAAGAGGTACTCACCTGTATTGCCGAAGGACAGACCAATCGCGAGATTGCCGAGACCTTGGTCATTAGCCCCAAAACGGTCGAGCGCCATCGCGAGCATATTATGAGCAAACTAAATCTGCACAATCGCGCCGAGTTGGTGAAATACGCCATCGCCAAGGGGATCATTAAGGTGGAGTAGTCCGTAGGAGACACGAGACAGGAGACACGAGACACGAGACATAGTCGCCGATTTCTTCTGTCTTCTGTTCTCTGTCTTCTGTTCTCTGTCTTCTATCTTCTTGTCTCGTGTCTCCTTGTCTCCTGTCTCCTGTCTCTAGTCGCCCGCCACTAAGGGTTGCGGCAGGGTAAACAGTGGACATTGCACACAACTTGCCGGCAATTGATGGTCTTGGCGGAGGCGGGCCAGCCAGCAAGGTAAGCAGGGCTGTTGTGCGGCGGCACAGTGGGCGCGCTGTTCCGTCGAACAGCCGCGTTGCACCCAACAGGGTGGCTGCAAGGCCGATGGTTGCCAAGCAGGTGGCGTCGCGAGCTGTCCTTCCCACGCTTTGGCCTGCTGATAGGCACGCGCTTCCGCCGCCCAACGTTCATCGACGCGCCGCAGCCAGTAACTGACGGCGGCCATGACCGCCAGGGGAATCCCCAGGCGCAACAAAAACAATCCCACAATGATCAGCACCCCGTGTAGTTGCTCCATAAAACGCTCCTCACTGTTCCGTTCCAACCAGATAACGGACACCCACGTACCAGCCCAATCCCGCGCCGGCCAGAATGCCGATGGTGGATAACCATTCGAGGATATGGGGCGAATAGACCACGGTCGTTGGCATTGATTGGGCAAACATGGTGGCGTTGAAGCGGTTCAAACTCACGCCCAACAGCACCAGCAGCGGCGCCACCCACTGTACAGCAGTGTGTTGGCGCCAGCCCGGCAGCCACCAGAGCAGCAGGGGCAGCACGACGCCGAGGAGCAATTCACTGTTCAACAGCAAACTGCTGTGATGGAGGGTGAACAACCTGCCCAATTCGCCGGCCCAGGCCAGATCCGCCATCTTGAGCAACAGATAGAAGGCGGCAACCAGTGACATGCCTTGCCCCAAGGTCGCGATCACCCGCGGATCGGCGCGCCGGGTCAAAATGCCACAGGTTCCTTTGTAGGTCAGCAGCCCCAAACTAAAGCCCATCAGCACCGCCGAAACCAGGAAGAGCAGTGGCAGGTAGGGGGTATACCATAGGGGATCAAGCCGGTGCGGCATGTTCAGATAGAGCGTCCCCAGGGTCGATTGATGTAAGGTCGAAAGCGTCACACCGGCAATGGTGACCGGGGTCATCAGGCGCGCCACCCACGGCAACCACCGCGGCCACCCCAGCCAGCGCAGCAGATCAGGGCTGACCTCAATGACCAGTACGGTGGTGTAGAGCAAGACGCACCAACTGATCTCGAACAGGGGCGAATGCAGATTCCAGAACAGAATGAAGTGGTAAAAGCGATCCGGTCGCCCCAAATCGAGCACCAGCAAGAGCAAGACGGCCACATAGCCCATCAAGCCGGCCAACAACGCCGGACGCAACACGGCCTGCAACCGGCGGCGATGCAGGACATGCACCGCAAAGGCCATGGTAAAGCCAACGCCGGCCACGGCAATCAGGGTAAAATCAAAGCCAATCCAAATGCCCCAGGGGTAGGTATCGCTCAGGGCGGTCGAGGCAGCCAGTCCCAGCAGCAGCCGGCCCACGCCAGCCGCCACGCCGACCCCGGTTAGACAAGCAAGGAGGCCAATGACGACAAACTCTGGGCGAAATGGCCCAATGCGGAAGCCAGTCGGTTGAGAGAGCGAACGCACTGTCATTGAACACCTCCCTCGCGCCCTTGCTTGCCTGCCGGTGCGCGTGCTTCGTTGCCATTCTCGGTAGCTTCAATTTCGGGGTGCGCCAGCGTTGCTGGGTCGTGAGCAGGCGGTCGCGTGAGCCGGTGTAGCACGGTTGCCACCGTCGCCACGCCTAAGGCCACCAAAGGGGTGCGCGCCATCGCCGTTTCCGCATAGTGGGGAATGGGGTCAGGCCCCAACGCCGGGAAACCCAGCGTGGCAAAGGGGACGGCGGAAAGATAGAGGACCGACGTACCGCCGGCCTCGTGTTCGCCATAGACATGATCGACATAGCGCGCCGGGTTACTGGCAATCTGGGCGTGGGCCTGCGCCAACAATTCATGCCGTTTGCCAAAGCGCAAGGCGCCATTGGGACAAGCGGCAATACAGGCCGGCAACTGGCCCTGCGCTTGGCGCGCGGCGCACATCTGGCATTTATGAATCAGCCCCAGTGCATTTCCCCAATCGTAGGTCGGCACGCCAAAGGGACACGCGTATTGGCAGTAGCGGCACCCGATACACTTGCCGGCATCATAGACCACTGGCCCGGTTGCGCTTTTTTGCAGCGCGCCCACCGTACAGGCCGACACACAAGCCGGATGCAGGCAGTGCATGCACTGGCGCTTGACATAAATTGGCTCACCAGCGCCTGTCGTCGTGGCCGAGGAACGGATCTCCACAAAGGAATAGGCAGCGCTCTGCAAGCGCTCGGGCGGCGTCGCGGTCTGGGGCCGGTCGTTGGCAAGCTGGCAAGCCAGCGCACAGGATTGGCAGCCGGTGCAACGGGTCAAATCGATCAAGATGCCCACGGTTTCCTCGTCTGTGGTCGGCTCTGCCGCGGTCGCCCGCGCCTGACCGGCCAGCGCGGTAGCGAGGATCAGCGCCGTTGCGCTCATACCGGTCCACTGCAGCAAGGCGCGCCGCGAAAGTTTAACGTCACTTGTGCGCGTGGCGGCAGGGCCATCCTGCGTTGTAGGCCACGGGCTATCGTCATTGTCATACTGCCCATTGGCCGCGGCGTTCTGGGTAGGTTCAATCAGGTGGATGACGCTCATAGCTCCTCCTTTTTGCTCCCCCAACGGCTGAGCCAGAGCATAAAGACGATCCCGACAAAGCCGCCGAAGCTGATCCCCACCCCCAGGACGACCGGCGTCAGCACGCCCAATGTGCGCACTTGCGACTTGGCGGCCTGCAACTGGGTAGAGAGGGTGGCGGCCTGCTGGGTTTTGTCGAGCAATTGCGCCTGCGCTTTGTCGTCGTTCGTCAACCAACTGACATTGGTCACGTCTGTACGGTGACAATCAAGACATTCCTGGGCCGCGACCAGGACAAAATCGTGACTGGGCGCCACGGAACTTGTCGCCAGGCTAACGGACAGGGCCAGGGCCGGGTCACTGCCGGCGACGGCTGTAGTAGCGCCTGGCGTCAAATGACAGCCTGTGCAGGGTACTTGACTGACCCAATGCGCCAGGTGAAAGCGATCACCAACCGGTTCTTTGTGGCAAGCGACGCACAACGCCTCATCGGTCAGCCGCAACGTCTGGGAATGGGATAAGTGACAACTCGTACATTCGACCTTGGCTTCGGCATGGACGGTGCCTTGCCACTGGGCAAAGGTCTCACGGTGGCAATCGGCGCAGACCGTGGAATCGACGGCCAGCGTCATCACACCGGTGCGCGGATGATCTTCCACATACGCGCCATGACAGGCGGTGCAGGTGGCGCCGCCCGCGCCGGTTGTCGGATCATGCTGTATGGCGTGGGGGGAAGCTTGCCAGGCGGCGTTTTCCGTTTCATGGCAATCGGCGCACGGCTGGTCGGCGTCTGGGAGGAGTGTCTGCCCTTGGGCTGGCGTTGGCCAAAGCAGCAAGGCCAAGCCCAGCAAAAGCCCAAGCAGTAGTAAATAAATGAATCGATGCCCAAGCGGATACGCCAAGCGCTCCTGGGGTCGGTAAAGAGAGACGACCATTGTGCATCTCCTTCTTTTTCATGGCTGTTAAACAAAGGGCCAAGCAGCGTCGCCCAGCCGGCTATAGCTGTGCGTGTAGGACGCGTGTGCAAAAGAGGCGCAACAGCCACATTACCAGGATCGGCACACCAAAGCGAAGGGTCAAGAAAATCATGAATACCGTGGTTATGAGCAGAAACTCTGACGTGTTCATTATGAACTCCTTTTGTGGAAATCGGCAATCACTGCTGTTTCTCGTTGCTTCCAGTCTACCATGCCGTGAGGCCGGCCCACATCGGGGCGGCAACATATTCCGTCCCCCATTTGTGGTGGGGGTAAATTGTGGCTGTTCTCTGGGGTGTCATGGGGCAAGCTAGGGTATTTCCCCTATAGCGCCCTACTGGGGTGACTGGGGTTGGCCAATAAAAAAAAGCGGCAACCCTCTGTTCATAGAAGGCTGCCGCACTTGGTCACGTCGCCAAAATGAATTCAACTGGCGCTTGACCACAAGCTGTCTCATCTCTACCCTTCCATTGTGCCCGTCCCAATTCGCCACGGTTCCAGCGCCGCCCAGTCGATCGCAACGCCCAACCCAGCCAACGACGGTAAGGTCACCCAGCCCCCCGCTTCCGCTTCAAGCGTGGTTGGCAGCATATAATCGCGCCGCGCCGGCGTCCATTCGGGTGGGTCGTAAGGAAATTCAATAAAGGGCGCTGTCGAGACCGCCGCCGCGACCTGCAAATTCGCCAGCAACACCAAGCCATCCCCCCAGGTGTGGGGTGAGTAGGTGGCGCCGGCGGCCTGCACTTCCTGCGCCAGTTGGCGGGCGCGCAAGATACCGGTGCTCCAAACGACATCGGCCTGATAGACATCGAGCGCCCGGTGGTAGAGACATTCACGCAACTCGCTGTAGTCGCGATTGCCTTCACCGCCGGCAATACGTACTTTGGCCCGTTGACGCAACTCCGCCATGCCGCGATAGTCGGTGCGCCAGAGCGGCTCTTCCAACCAGTAGACGCCCAGTTCAGCCAGGGCGTCGGCCACGTAGAGCGCCGTCTTGAGATCCCACGGTGTGCGCGTATCCCACGGCATCCGCCAGCCCTGGTTGGCATCGACCAGGAGCGTCATGTCGGGGCCGATGGCCTCACGCACGGCGCGGGCGACGGCCAGGTTTTCGGCGACGGTGGGGGCGTAGAAGCGCAACTTGAGGGCCGGAAAGCCCAGGTCGCGCAGACGGCGGGCAGCGGCGGCCCGTTCCTCGGTTGGGCGCCGTTGGCCCATGGACGCATAGAGCCGGACGCGGTTGGTTCGTCCACCCAGCAATTGCCAGAGTGGTTGTCCGCTGATCTTGCCCATGAGATCCCAGAGCGCAATCTCCAACGGCCAGCAGCGGCCATACATAAATTGCAGGTTATCCAGCAATTGCACATGGCGTTCAATGGCAAAGGGGTCTTGACCTAGGAAAAGGTGTTCATGGCCGGCAAAGCCCAACATGGCATCACCCGACCCTACGCCCTCATAGTCGCCGGCGCGCACGCGCACTAATGTTACGGTGTGGCTACGGCGTGGGGTCGGGTCCCAAGCGGCGTGGAAAGGTGGATCGAGCGGTAGACGGTAGTGGTGGATTTGGATTTGGTCAATGACAGGTGACATAAGAATTGCTTGCATTCACAAAGACTTTACCGTTTTGTCGAGTTTGTATTTTGCTGTTAGTGCCCCAACACCGCCACACTATGCGACCGGTCATGGTGATTCAAGCGCCATTGACCGAATTGTTGCAGCAGCGTGCGCACCTGTTGACAGCGGCTCTGCAAACGCTCTTCTTTGCATTGCCAGCGCCCATGCACCTGGTTGATCACCAGCAGCGAGTCGCCGCGGATGTCGAGACGGGCGGTCTTGGGATCGGCGCCGGCATCACGCAACCGTTTGAGGATAATTTCCAGCGCGGCGATGAGGGTGTCATATTCAGCTTCGTTGTTGGTGTGTTGATTGCCAAAGCGCAGCGTGACTTTCTGGCGCTCCTCACCGGGCCAGTCGAGGGCGTAACTGCCATAGCCCTGACCGGGGTTGCCGCGGCTGCCGCCATCAAAGATAATGCCAATCGGCTGTTCGGGCGCCTGTCCCGGCAAGGGCGGCATGAGGTGCGGGTCCGGTTCGGCCTTTTGGGTGGTTGGCGCCCCCACCACAATCTTGCCGCTCACCGGTGGCCGGTAATCACCGGCCTCACTTTTGATGGTCGGGGCGGGGGTTGGCAGGGCCACGGGCGTCGCTACCACCTGTACGGCGCGTGGCCGTGGTTGGTGATTTGTCGAATTTTTGTTACCTAATGCCGGCGCCACCGCCAGCCGGTTTTGATCCGCCGATAAGGTCTCCGGCACAAAGAGGCCGCTGGCATAGAGGCGGCGCTGCAACTGTCGCCGTTGCTCCGGCGTCAACGCTTCAATTGCTGCGACAATCTCAAAAATCGAGCCATTTGTCATGACACTGATCCCACCACGTGCGCCCTGTACACCAATTATTAACCATTACTTATTGACCATTACTTATTATTCAGGCCCGTACTGCCTGCCGCTGCTTGCGTTGCGCCGACCGCGCGCGTTCCCAGAGATGGAGTAAGTTATTAGAATGGAACTGCTGCACCAACCCGCCCAACGGAATACGGCTGCGGTCAAAGCGTTCGATGTCATGTTGCAGCAGGTCATGTTTGGTGGCGCCTTCGGCCATCAACCGCGTCACCAGCGTCTCAATGGCATTGAGGTATTGGACGCTCACATCAATGCTGCTGGTCACTTCGCCACGGAGCAGAATGTCACCGTGGCCCTGGACAATACATTCCAGGTTATAGTCATGCAGATTGAGCAGTGAGCGCTTGAAGGCTTCAATATCACTATAGGGCGTGGCAATCAACGGCACCGGCATCATCAAATCGCTGGCAAAGAGCACCTTGTCCTCGCGCACATGGACGGCGCAGAGATCCGGGCTGGCGCCGGGCGAGTGGATCAGATGAACGGTTTTACCGCCCAGCCGCAACACCATGCCTTCGTTAAAGACCAGCTTGGGCAGGCGAATCTCTACCTCGCGTAATTCGGGCGTATACTCTTTGGCCTGTTCCAGCGCCTTGTAGCCATGTTCGATCATAAACTTGCGGCACAGCTCATGGCCCACCAGCTCCGCTTCCGGGAAGAAACAGGAGCCGTAGGTGTGATCGGCATGGCTGATCGTGTTGACTAGATACTTGATCCCTTGCGGACAGACCCGCTGCACAAAATCAATAATCTGCTTGGTCTCGGAAGGAAAGGGCAGCGTATCGATCAGAATGCCGCCTTCCGGCGTCACCACCAATCCGGCGTTCACTTCCACATATAATTCACTGGTGAAGACCCAGGTATCGTCGGCCACTCTTGTCCGTATAATCGCCACAGCGTTCCCCCGTTCGTTGCTAAAAGCAGTTGATCCCTGTTGACTGCTCTATGTTGACAACACAGTCTACCACAAGAGTGACAAGCGCGTCAATAGATTGCGCAAAATTGCACGAACTAGCCAAATACAGCCGCGTTCGTAACGACCAACCCTACGCCTGCTCATAGCCGGTCCGTGACCGGCGTCCCCAACACCGGTCACGGACCGGCTATGAGCGGGCGTAGGGAAGGACTAAGGCTTGAAATCGACCTCATCATCCCGGTTGTGACGGGGACGATGGACCAAGGTTTCGGTGGTGAGGGCCATGAGGGCGCCGCTGACGCTGCTTTGCAGGGCAGCTTGGAGAACGCGAACGGGGTCAACCAGATTTTCGGCGGTGGTATCCACAAACTGCCCACGTAGGACATCAAAGCCGACGCCATTGGTCGCTGCCAGCAGGCGGGCAAGGATGGGAGCCGGTTCAAAACCTGAGTTGCGCAGGATGGCCTGGGCCGGCGCTTGCAGGGCTTGCCGGAGGATGGCGCGGGCCGGCGCTTCGTCAGTGGGTAAGTCTAGTTGATCGAGGGCAGGGAGGCAGCGCAAATAGGCGACGCCGCCGCCCGGCGCCACGCCATCTTGCAGGGCCAGTCGCAGGACATGGACCGCTTCTTTGGCCCGTTCTTTCAGATAATCCCGTTCGGTTTCAGTAGCGCCGCCGATCTCCAGGAGCGCCACGCCGCCCAACAATTTCCCGGCCCGCTCGATCAGCCGGTTGCGTTCCCGCCCTTGTTGCGCTTTGGGCAATTGGGCGCGCAGATCAGCGTAGCGTTGGCGAATGGCCGCCGGTCGCCCCTTGCCGCCGATGATAGTAAAGCCGGAGCGGATCGCCTGCACCTCTTCGGCCTGACCAAGATCGGCCAGCGTCACCTTGTGCAAGGGGTCGGCCAGTGTCGTCTCAATCACCCGTCCGCCACAGAGGGCCGCCAGATCGTGCAAAATTTCCCGCTTTTCGGGGCCTAACCCAGGCGCCTTGATCGCCAGCGTCGGCAAGACCTTGCGCACTTGATTGGTCACCAGCAGGTTGAGCGCTTCGCCGGCAATCGTCGGCGCGATGACCACCAACCCGCGCGTCCCCGCCTCCCGCACGCGATTGAGGATGGGCAATAGCTCCTCAGTCTTTTGCAGATGGTAATCGGTGAAGAGGAGATAGGGCTGCTGTAAGACAGCTTTGCCCGGCGCGTTGGTAAAGGAGGAGGAGACCCAGCCTTGGTTCCAAAAAGCGCCCTGAATGTAGCGCCGTTCATGGACACGGGCGTAACTGGTGCGCACCTCAATCGAACCGTGCGGGCCGACGGTATCAAAGATCTCTTCCAGCAACTTCCCGATCGTCTCATCGCCGGTGATGGCGCGGCCCAATGCCACAATCTGTTGCGGTCGATCCAGCGGCTGCGCTTGCGCTGTCAACGCAGCCAGCACAACCGGCAGCGCCTTTTCCAACCCGCGCCGCATACTCATTAAATTGTGGCCTGCCGCCGCCTGCCGACTGGCTGCGTTGAAAAGGTGACGGGCCAGCACCACCGCCGTCGTCGTACCGTCGCCCACGGCTTCTTCGACCTGCCAGGCAATATGGCGCGCCAGAAAGGCGCCCATAGTCTCAAAGCGGTTGGGCAAGCCGGTGAAGCGTCGGGCAATCGTAGCCCCATCGTTGAGGAGTTCCGGCGCTTTACGCGGATTCTCACGCGCCAAAGCGACCAAGCGCCCCCGTGGCCCTAGCGAAACTTCGAGCAGATCGCTCAGATGATTAAAGCCGCGGCCTAAGGCCTGGCGCGCTGCCGGTGGGAAAAGTAAACGTGGTTGTCTCATTGAAAAAAAGGGACTCCGCAGAATCGTGGAGGCAGTGGGTGCGAACCTGCATAAGCAGGTGGGTGCCGATTGGGCGCTTCGGTCTTACCCTTGCGGGCTATCACGTCCACGTCACTTCATCCGGCTCCCGTTTGTAGAGTGTTGGCTCGCCCCGTGTGCTGTCCATCTCACGGAAACTGCAGAGTTATCTATAGTATAGCACAGAATGCGGTTGGGGGCAAAACGCTGTTAAAGGCGCAAAAACGTGATTCGTGATTCGTGATGCGTGCCTGTCTTGATGTTTGGTGTGGTTGGCCATACGTCTGCTTTAGCCAAGTCCGCGACTCGTCTAAAGCGGACAAACTGGATACAGTTCACGCAACACGCATCACGCATCACATTTCACTTCTTCGCCGCTTCACTCGCCTTGGTTTTGCGCAGGCTAATGTGCAACTCCGCCAATTGCGCATCCGTCACCGGGCTGGGCGTGTCCAGCATGAGATCGGTGCCGGCGGCGGTTTTGGGGAAGGCGATCACATCGCGGATACTGGTCGCTTCGGCAAAGAGCGCCACGGCCCGGTCGATGCCCAGCGCAATGCCGCCGTGGGGTGGGGCGCCGAACTGGAAGGCCTCGAGCAGATGGCCGAACTGGCTCTGCGTTTCCTCTTTGGTCATGCCGAGCATGGCAAAGAGACGATCTTGCAGGTCACTGCGGTGAATGCGGATGCTGCCGCCGCCGATCTCCCAGCCGTTGAGAACCACGTCATAGGCTTTGGCTAACACCGAACCGGGGTCGCTTTCCAGCTTGGCCCAATCCGCGTCGCGGGCGCTGGTAAAGGGATGGTGGACGGCGTACCAGCGCTTGTCCTCTTCGTGGTATTCCAACAGCGGGAAATCGACCACCCAGCAGAAGGCCAGTTTGCTGTTGTCGATCAGGTTGGCGCGCTTGCCGATCTCCAGGCGCAGATTGTAGAGGCTCTGCGCCACCACCGCCGGCTTGTCGGCCACCAGTAAAATCAGGTCGCCGGGCTGGGCGCCGCTGGTGGCAATGAGCGCGCTCAACTCCGCCGGTTTCAGGAACTTGGCGATCTGGCTGCGCAGCGCCTCTTCGCCATAGTGGCCGTTGGCGTCCGGGCCGCCGGTCACGCCGATCCAGGCCAGCCCTTTGGCGCCATATTGTTTAACAAAGTCGGTCAGTTCGTCAATTTCACGGCGGGCCAGGTTGGCGCCGCCGGGATAGAGTACCCCTTTGACCTGGCCGCCGCTCGCTACGGCGTTTTTGAAGACGCCAAAGTCGCTGCCGGCCACCATCTCGCTCACATTGAAGAGCGTCAAGCCGAAGCGCAGGTCGGGGCGGTCGATGCCATATTTTTCCATGGCCTCGGCGTAGGTGATGATGGGGAAAGGCGTCTCCTTGATTGGCTTGGCGCCCAACGCGCCGCAAAGCGCGATCAACAATCCCTCAATTAAGGCGCGAATATCGGCGGCATCGACAAAACTCATCTCCAAGTCGAGTTGGGTGAACTCCAACTGGCGGTCGGCGCGCAGGTCTTCGTCGCGGAAGCAGCGGGCGATCTGGAAGTAGCGTTCAATACCGGCGACCATAAGCAGTTGCTTCAGTTGCTGCGGACTCTGGGGCAGCGCATAAAATTCATGGGGGCGCAAGCGGCTGGGGACAATAAAGTCGCGCGCCCCTTCCGGCGTGCTCTTGAGCAGAATCGGCGTCTCGATCTCCAAGAAGTTGCGGTTGGAGAGATATTCGCGGATAAAGCGCACCATGGTATGGCGCAGGGTTAGATTTTGTACCATGCGCGGGCGGCGCAAATCCAGGTAGCGATACTTCAAACGCAACGCCTCATCGACTTCTTCGGCGGCGTCGGCAATATAAAAGGGCGGACTTTTGGCCGGGTTGAGGATCGCCACCTCATCAGCCACCACCTCAATGGCGCCGGTGCTGAGGTTGGGATTTTCCTGGCCGGCGGGGCGCGGCTGCACAACCCCCTTCACCTGTACGACAAATTCACTGCGCGCCTGTTCGGCAAAGTCATGGGCGGCGGCGTTGGCGTTGGAATCGACTGTCACCTGCGTAATGCCAAAGCGGTCGCGTAGATCCAAAAAGATCAACCCGCCATGATCACGCCGCCGGTTAATCCAACCGGCTAATGTCACCTGCTGCCCAATATGGCTGCCATTTAATTCACCACAACTATGGCTCTTTAACATGCGTTTTTCCTCTAAATTTTTAACCGATCAATTAGAATGAGTAGTCCGCAGTCCAAAGTCCAGAGTCCACAGTCACTAGTACATGACGGCGTAAATAAACCCATAGTTGCCAGTGAGACAGTGAGACAGTGAGACAGTGACTGACTTACTGTCTCACTGACCTACTGGCTTACTTAGGCCGCTCCGTACTAGTCCATAGCCGTGCGACATTCGCTAAACTCAAGGCTATAGACTTAGGGCTGCAAACGCTGGACTACGGACTCTGGACTGCAGACTACTGACGATATGAGCAGCATTATAGTCCGGTCGGCACGGCGGCGCAATTCTTCGGTGGTGTCTCAGTAAGTTGGCGTAAACGCTTTTGATAAATCCACCATTCCGCAGATTTACAGGCGCTGTAAATATGGATACAATAGAGACGAAAATCAAACTTTTACCCAAAGGATCGTAAACATGAGCAAAACCAGAACGCTTGCCAACGGGACTGAGTCGCCGCTGAATGTGAGTGTCACCGATTCGGTCGATAAGGTGGAGCGCATTCGCGACCTGATTTTCGGGACGCACATGCGCGATTACACCCAGCGCTTTGACGCCATCAGTCGCGACCTGGCCCGTCTGACCCAGGAAACCACCCGCCTCAATGAATTGATCCAGGAGCAAGACGGCAAATTCACCCGCTTGCTGCGCCAGGAGGTGGATCGCCTTAGCGCTCAGTTGCAGGAGCAGGACAAACGCGCCCAGCAACAACTGCAACAGGTCGATCAGCGGCTGACGGAGCAGATCAAGGAGTTGGATCAGAAGCACACGCAGAGCGCCCAGCAGCTTGCCGCCAATCTGGCGCGCACGGAGCGGCTGCTGCGCGAGGAACTCCACGAGCTATCGCAACAGCTCAACAATATGAAGGTCGATCGACCGACGCTGGGCGACTTGTTGATCAACATCGGGCAAAATCTCAAGACGAACGACCCGACCCCGCTGGCGCTCTCGGTGGATTTGCTGGATGAATTAAGTGCCGAGCTTGGCTAAGCTAGGAACGGAACGTATGGAGCGCGACAAGCCGGCGGCAACCGCCGTCAATGGCCGGCATGATACCGAAATACCGTTGCCACCCCCGGCCACTGACGAATCGGCAGTAACGCCACCGGTAACGTCACCGGTAACGTCATTGGGCGCCGATGATCTGGCGATGGAGCTGCTGCGCGATCTGATCTTTGGCGAATATCGCCAGCAGATCGCCAAGATGCGCGCCCAAGTCAATGAACTGCAAGGGCTGCTGGACGCTCTGGAAGGACAGATCAATGACAAAGAAGCATTGGTCAGCACCATCACGCCGGTGATTGCCGACGCCATTCGCACCAACATTCGGGAATCGCAGAGCGAAATGGTCGACGCGCTCTACCCGATCATGGGTAAACTGGTGCAACGTTCTGTTACCGAGGCGATGCGCGAACTGGCCCAGCGCATTGACCGCCAGATGCGGCGCACCTTTAACTTTAAAGACCTGATGCAACGGGTAAAGGCGCGGGTGCAGGGCGTCTCGGAAGCGGAAATGGCGCTGCGTAACGCGTTGCCCTTTCAGGTGCGCGAACTCTTTCTGATCCATCGGGAGAGCGGTTTGTTGCTCTTGCACAACTCTAACCACCCGGAGGAAGCGTCCGATTCCGACATCATCGGCAGCATGTTGACGGCCATTCGCGATTTTGCCGAAGATGCCTTTGGCCGGGGCGAAAAGGTAGAATTAAATCAGATCCAATATGGCGACCAGAGTATTCTGATTGAGGTGGCGTATCTGGTCTATATTGCCGCCGTCATTCAAGGGATCGAGCCGCCCAACTATCGGGCGCAAATGCGTGAAACAATGATCGCCATTGAACATCAACATGCCGAACTGCTCCGTGCGTACAGCGGCGATGCCGAACCATTCAACGCGTCAGCCGCCACTTTTGCTGCTCTCTTAACCTATGAAGCGGAAACGGTGGGCGCCTTCTGAGAGATGGGCGCGTTTGGCGTAGTGATTCGACAACATTCTCTTTTCGTTGCGGCGGCTTTTGTCGCCGGCGAGCGTATCTGTGCTCGTAAAGGACTGGCATTGAAAACGTTTAGCAAAAAAATCTGTTTATTAGGCGACTTTGCCGTGGGCAAGACGAGCCTGGTGCGTCGCTTTGTCCATAATCGCTTTGACGACCAATATCTGAGCACGATTGGGGTCAAAGTCAGCCGCAAAACGGTGATGGCCCCGGCCAATGGCGAGGTGGCCGAATTGACCCTGATGCTCTGGGATCTGGCCGGCAGCCAGGAATTTAACACCGTAACCAGTAGCTATCTACGCGGTGCGTCCGGCGCCATTCTGGTCTGTGACCTGACGCGCGCCGATACCTTGCCCAGCCTCCAGCGCTATGCCGACGATCTTCGGAAGGTTTGCGGCCCAGTGCAACTAATCGTGGCGGCCAACAAGATCGACATCCCCGAACAGCATCTCCTCACCGCGGATCAGGTGGCGGCGATGGCGCAAACCCTCCAGGCGCCCCATTTCTTCACCAGCGCCAAAGTGGGGAACGAGGTTGATGAAATGTTCCGGCTGCTGGGGAAGCAGCTTTTGGATTAAGGCTGCTCATGCTTGACACCTTAGTTGCCCAACTGATTTTACAAGAGCGCAACATTGCGTTTGCCGTCACTGACCAGGCGTTTCGCATTCAACAGGTCGGGGGCAAGCGTGCGTTGCTGCTTGCGAATGGGAATGGCGCCGCGCCGGGCGTTTCCCTCTTTGATCTCGCCCCGGAGTTGATCGGTTGCGAAGCGCAATTGCAGGCGCTGCTGACCCAAGGGACGCCGGTTTTTCAGTTGGAATTTGTCAATCGGGAAAATGCCGCCGGTGAAACCTATTATGTCACCCTGCACAACTACGGCTATGCTGCCGACAACAGCGCGCCCAACGGGATTCTTCACATTGTGGAGGATGTCACCTTTATTGGGGAAACCAATCAACGCTTGACTCAACAACGCAACGAACTCTATCTGCTCCATGAACAATTGCGCCGTTCCAACCTGCAACTGGCGGCGGCAAACACGGAGTTGCGGGCGCTGGATGAACTCAAGTCAAAATTTGTCTCGATCGCCGCCCACGAATTGCGCACCCCGTTGGCCTCAATTCTGGGCTACGTCGATTTTATTATCAATGATCCGGTCGCGACCCTACATCCCGATCACGAGAAGGGGATCAACGTTATCGGCAAAAGCGCCAAGCGCTTGCTTGCCATCACCAACAACCTGCTCGACGTGACCAGGATTGAGGCCGGGCGCATTGAGTTGACGTTGCAAAGTCTCAACGTGACCGAGATTGTTGAAGAGGTCGTCACCAGTCTGCACCCAGAGATCGAGCAGAAGCAGCACCACTTTAGTCTGGAAAAACAACCGTTCCTGCCCCCCGTCCTCTGTGATGAAACACGCACGGCCCAAATCTTTAGCAACCTCCTCAGCAACGCCATCAAGTATACGCCGGAGCAGGGACGCATTGTCATCTCGTTGCGCCATTCGCCGCAAGAAGAGGCGATCATTGCCGCCGTCAGTGACACGGGCATCGGCATTCCGACCAAAGACCTGCAGAATATCGGCAAAAACTTCTTCCGCGCCAGCAATGTCCATCTCTCCAAAGCCAATGGCGCCGGCCTGGGCCTGAGCATCACCCGTTCCCTCATCGAGTTGCAAGGCGGCCGCTTCTGGATCGAAAGCAGCCCCGGCCAAGGTTCCACCTTTTACCTAACCATTCCGATGAGCGACAGCACATTAAGCAATTAATCATTAAATGAAGAAACCAGGTTTTTCTTTGGCATGCACCTGTGAATTACAGGTGAAAAACCTGGTTTCTGGCTGAATAGTTACGAAAATTGCTAATGATTAATTATTATGGATTCCTTTGCAATTTGATTTTGCGGTAACGGCGCGGTACAATACTCTTTATGCCTTTTGTTCTACATGGCGCTTGGTTGCGCGCTGAAGTCGCTTTTCCTGACGGCTGTTTTTTCCTTTGGGCCGAAGACAGCACGGTGCAGGAAACGTTAGAAGCAATTGAAACATCGTCTGGCATTGCAAGCGAAGGACGCCGGCCACAGGAGGTCCGTCCGCGGACAACGAAGCCGCTTTCCCATCCAGCCCAGGTGTCCGCAGGTCAACTGCGGCTCCATCTCGTCGATCGTTTCCCGCGCCTGACGGCTGCCCAATTGAAGTTGATCAGCACCACCATTTGGTTGCCGACCAATCATGGCGCCCCCCTCAGCCACGGTCATCTGTTGCACCATCAACTAATCGGCGGCGCTTTGACCAATGGCAACCATGCACCGGCGACAACTCAAGCCGGGGTGCAGTTACAAGCGTGGCAGATCACAGGCTTGGCGCTGGCGCCCTTTGCCGCTTTAGGCGTGCTTTGTCACTTGGATGACCAGGCGACCGACCAGAGCGTGGCATCACGGTTGTTGACTGCCATGCGTTGGGGCAACGATCTGCTCTATTGGAGCAATGCCGCCAAATTTACCTTGCAACTGCTGGCCGGCCAACACTATCTGCCCACGTTGCGCCCGCACTCGGCCAATCAACTGCGCGCCGGTTGGCAGCCCTTCCTGGCCGACCCGCAAATTGAACGTCAATTTGAACGATTGACCGAAGCGATGCCGCCGGTCTGCCGCGCCTATCACAGCGCGCCCATTCAGGAAGCGCCGCCGGCGGCGGAGTTGCTCAATCATTGTATCAGCGCCCTCTTAGACGCCGCAGTACGCCAGTGGAGCGCACCGCCGGTCGCCACAACCCCGCCGACGCAAGGCGAACAGTGGTTATCCGGTTTGGTCACCGCCGATCCGTTTCTCCATCTGCCGCCGCAGACCGCCTTTCAGTTATACCAACAGTGGCGGGGATGGAGTGACCAGCTTTATGCGCTGCACCATGCCCATGTGCGCGTCTCCTTTCAACTGGAAGCGCCTGTCGATGGCGAAGCAGTCGCGGCGCCGGCGGGGCAACCAAACGCAACGTGGACGCTACGATACTATTTACAGGCGCGCAATAATCTTGATCTGCGCATTGCCGCCACGGAGATCTGGCGCAGCCAACAACATCATCTGCAACTTGGTTCGCGCACAGTCGATCAACCGCAAGAGCGGCTGCTGGCGGGTTTACAGGTGGCCGCCCGCCTGTCGTTGCCCATCCAACGGAGCCTGCGCTCCCCCAAACCGGAAAGCGCCCCGCTGACCACCGAAGAGGCGCATCAATTTCTACGCGAAACCGCGCCTTTGTTGGAAAGCAGCGGCTTTGGCGTTGTCTTGCCGGAATGGTGGCATACCAATCAGAGCGCGCGGCTGGGCTTGCGTCTACGCTTACAAGGGAACCAAACCGAGGATGACTTCACCGCCTTCGCCGGCCCAATCAGCAAGCAACGCCAGGCGCCTGGTCTCATCCGTTATGACTGGGAACTGATGCTGGGTAACCGCGTCTTGGAGAGCCGCGAATTTGAACGCCTGGCCGCCATTCGCGCCCCCCTGGTCAAGTTAAATGGGCAGTGGGTGGAACTCGACCCGCAACAGGTGCAGACGGCGCAACGCTTTTTGACCCAACAGCGCCCCGGCGGGCTGATCAGCTTTTTGCGGGCGCTGCGCATTGCCCAGGTGCATGGCTCACCCACTGAAACCGGCGCTACCGTTGTTCCGGGGCGAACGGCCAACCGTGAGGAACGCGCCGCCACCGAAGCCAACGCGCCGGCGCTGGCGAGTCTGCTTTCTGATGAAGTGGCCGCGCTGCTGCCCGTGGTCAGTGTCGATGTGGAAGGGTGGCTGGCCCAGGCCTTGGCGCGGCTCAACCAGCAGCAGCACTTTGTGCCCCTGGATGAGCCGCCCGATTTTATCGGTGAACTGCGGCCCTACCAGCGGCGCGGCATTGGCTGGCTGGCCTATTTACGCAGCCTGGGCATTGGCGCTTGTCTGGCCGACGATATGGGGTTGGGCAAAACGGTGCAGTCGATTGCCCTGTTGCTCCATGTACGCGCCCAGCAAAAGGAACATGCCCCCGCGCTTTTGATCTGCCCGACCAGCGTGGTTGCCAACTGGCGACGCGAGGTAGAGCGCTTTGCCCCGGCGCTGCGGGTGCTGGTGCATCATGGCGGTGTGCGTCTGATGGGCGATGAATTTTTACAACAAACGGCCACCTATGATCTGATCATTACCAGCTACGGCACGGCGCGGCGCGATGTCGAATTCCTCACCCGCCTGACCTGGAGCGATCTGATCTTGGATGAAGCGCAAAACATCAAAAACCCGACGGCCAAACAGACGCAGGCGGTGTTACAATTACCGGCGCACAATCGCATTGCGCTGACCGGCACCCCGGTTGAGAATCGCCTTTCCGAGTTGTGGAGCATTATGGAATTTCTCAACCCCGGCTATCTGGAGCAATATGAGCTTTTCCGTCGCCATTACATCCTGCCGATTGAACGCTACAATGATGAAGACCAGGCGGCTGAGTTGCGCAAAGTCGTCCAGCCCTTTTTGTTGCGCCGTCTCAAATCCGACCCGGCCATCATTGCCGATCTGCCGGAGAAGAATGAGATGGTGGTCTACTGCTCGCTCACCCAGGAGCAGGCCGATCTCTACGAAAAGGTGGTCAGTGATACGTTGACGGTGCTGGATCAGAGCGAAGGCATCCAACGGCGCGGCCTGGTGCTAGGGTTGTTGACCAAGCTCAAGCAGATCTGCAACCATCCGGCCCACTATCTCAAGCAGGAGGGGCCGTTGGTCGGGCGCAGCAGCAAGCTGAATCGCTTGACCGAAATGTTGGAGGAAGTGCTGGCCGTAGGCGATTCGGCGCTGGTCTTCACTCAGTTTGTCGAGATGGGCGAGCTGTTGCAACGGCACATTATTGAGACCTTCAAGGCGGAGACGCTCTTCCTGCACGGTCGCACGCCGGCCAACCAACGCGAACGCATGGTAATGGCCTTCCAGGAAGCCGAGACGCCGACGATCTTTATTCTCAGTCTGCGGGCAGGTGGCGCCGGGTTGAATTTGACCCGCGCCAACCATGTCTTCCACTTTGACCGCTGGTGGAACCCGGCGGTCGAGAGCCAAGCCACCGATCGCGCTTTCCGCATCGGTCAACGACGCGATGTCCAGGTGCATAAATTTGTCGTGGCAGGCACGCTGGAAGAGCATATCAACCAACTGTTGGAAGACAAACGCACGTTATCCGAAGTCGTCGTCGGCAGTGGTGAGCAGTGGTTGACTGAATTGAGTACCGATCAGCTACGCGACTTGTTGTTATTACGGCGCGATTTGGCTGAAGACGAGTAAAACGTATACGCCGCCGCGTCGGGGCACGAAATCGTGCCCCGACGCGGCGGCAGAGGACAGAGTCATGGCGAAGGTAGTGGCGGCGCACCAATGGTCGATGGCGTGGAACCGGCTGTTGGAGCGTTTGGGCCTGTTGACACGCGCGGCGGCGGGTAATGGCCGGCAACGGGCGCGCATCAAACGCATTGAAGTGTTAATCGGTCGCGTCCAGGCCGAGGTGCAAGAGCCGGGCAATGGCGCCTGCCAGGTCACGATCAAATTTGGCCCCCTGACCGAACGCACCTGGCTACAACTGCTCGCGCTGTTGGAAAATCAGCTTCAGAGCAGCGGTCAACGCAATGTTGAGGAGCTTTTTCGGGAGCCGGCTCCCTTTTTCACGGAGCTGAGCAATTTACTGTTGCCGACCCAACCCGACGCGGTGGCGGTGGCCTGTAGCTGCTGTCCGGCCGGGCAGCGCACCTGCCCGACCTGTGAACTGGTCTATCGCCAGGTAGGCATTCTGTTGGATGAAGAGCCGATTCTGCTCTTGCGTTTACGCGGTCGTGAATGGCAAGCGTTGCAACAAGCACTCCAGGCGCGCCGCAAAACGGATTATCTGGGTGGAACGGCTGGCGCAACACACCAAAGCGGCAATGGCAGCCAACCGACCACACCGCCAGGAACAACGGCCACTACCGAAAGCCTGGAGCGAACGCTGGATCATTTCTGGGGATCGCGCAAGGCGCTGGATGCGTTGCATTACCACATCGCCCCCCCCGCCATTGAATTTGCCTTGCTGCGTCGTCTTGGGCCCTTGCCCGGTCTGCTGGATGAACCAGCCGGTCGGACCATCGATGCCCAGGAGTTAGGGCAAGCGATGACCCAAATTTATCGCCGAGTAACGACCGCAGCGCAAGCCCTGGCTTATTCGCTTGATCCGCCAACAGCAGCCAACGGCGAACGCAACGAACCGGGAGGGGAAGCCCAATAGCTATGCCGCAAACCTTTGCCCCCCATCCCATCTACCGCTGGCTGACCCTGGGCGGCCTGCTGCTCACCGGGTTGTTGGGTTGGGATCTATTTAACATTATCACCCCTGAAGAGTTTTTCTTTTTCCTACTTAGTGTTACGATTACATTGTGGTTCGGCAACACCCTGTTTAGCCAAGTTCGCCTCGATGAACGCACGATTGCGTTACAGACCCCTTTGCGCGGCGTGCAACAACTTGATCTGCGCCAAGTGGTGAGTGCAACCGAGGCCGGGCGGCTACAACGCTCCCTCGCCCTGCTCTATCACCCGCGGCAACCCGACGGCCTCTTGGATCTCGATCAGATCCAGTCACTCCGGTTGCCCATGGTCGTCGATCAAGAGAACTTGTTGGCGGCAATTGAAGCGCGTATACTCAAATGATACCGGTACTCTCACCTTCACTGCTCATTCGTCCCCTGCGCATCGACGAGGCGTCGTTGGTCGGCCATGCGATCAACGAATTGCTGCGCGTGACGCCCTACAGCACGCCGATGGAAGAGACGGAGATCAAGGATCAATTGCTCCATTCACAGCCGCCCACCCTTTACCAGGCGCGGTGGCAGCGCCATCTACGGCTCTGTGCCTGGCGCGCCGGCGAACTGGAAGGGTTTATCGATGCCGCCACCGGTTTCGACCAAGAGAGCATGGATCGACCAGCGTACCGCCCCATTGGCCTGCTGCGATTTCTGGTCTTGCCGAGCAAAACCGAGTTGATTCAGCAAGTCGCCACCGCGCTGTTCACAGCCGCCGAAGAGTTCTGGCGCAACGCCGGCATCGGTTATGTCAAGGCCTTTCACATGAGCACCGGCTACCCTTCCTTTCAAGCCGGGTTGGGTGTCTTGCCGGGCGATTGGACGACCCATATTCGGGTATTGACCGGTGCTGATTTTCGGCTGGCCGAGCGTTTCTATTGTCTACGCCGGGCGCTTGATCAACCGCTGGAAGAGATTACCCCGCTGGGCCAACTGAGCATTGTCCAACGCGGTCGGCTCAATGACCGTCACTATCAGGTCTACCGTCAGACCGAATGGATTGCCTCGGCGCGCATTACGAGTTTGCATCTTGAAGAAGAGAAGCGCACCGTGCGCATTGCCAATCTGGTCGATCTGCGGGTGGCGACGGAGTGGCGACGCATGGACATTGGCAAGTGGCTGCTGCGCCGAGTGATCAATGACGCCATTACCCAAGGCTATCACCAGATGCTTGTCCATGTTCCCCATCGCGCTAACATCGCCTTTAATCTCTTCAACCAAGTCGGCTTTCAAGAGGAAAATTATCGCGGCTATACGTTGGAGAAAGAGTTGACAAAGTAGCAGGTGGCAGGTTGCATATTTTGTTTGTGACGGGGGAATACCCGCCCATGCGAGGGGGTGTCGGCGCGTATACAGCCGCGTTGGCCCAAGCGTTGTTGGCGCTTGGGCTGGACGTGAGTGTGGTCACGTCACGCCAGGCCGAGACAAAGCGCCAATGGGCGCCCGGCATTCCTGTCTATCCCATCATTGGCCGCTGGGATTGGCGGATCTGGCGGCAATTACCGGCATTGGCGCAGCAGATCGGTGCAGGTTGGCTCCATGTGCAATACCAGACGGCGGCCTTTGCTATGAACCCGGCGATCAACCTGGCGCCGGAGCTATGGCGGCGGGGGCGGCGGCTGTCGGTGGCCTGGACCTATCATGATCTCCTGCCGCCTTATCTCTGGCCGAAAGCCGGGGTGCGCCTGCGCCGTTGGATTACGTTGCGGCCAGCACAGACCAGCCACTTGGTGATAGCGACCAACGCGGGAGATTACCAGCAACTGGCGGCGTTACAGCGTTCGTCTACCTTGCTAAAGATCCCGATTGGCAGCAATATCGCTGTCCATGCTTGCGCGCCTGCTGAACGACAAGCCGAGCGGGCGCGGCGGGGGTATGGCGCGGAGACGCTGGTTATCGGTTATTTTGGCTTCCTCAACCGCAGCAAAGGAGGGCTGACGCTGGTGCGCACCCTCCATGAATTGGTGCAGCAGGGTCTTGACGCCCATCTGCTCATGATCGGCGAACGGGTCGGCGCCAGTGACCTGACCAATGACGCCTATCTGCAAGCGGTGGAAGCGTTGATTGCGACGCTGGGCCTGCCTGAACGGGTGCAGTGGACGGGCCACCTTGACGATGCGGGCGTCAGTGCGGCGTTGCATCTGGTGGATCTGTTGTTGATGCCCTATAACGATGGCGCCAGTCTACGCCGGGGGACGTTGATGGCGGGGCTGGCCCACGGTTGCGCGATTGTGACGACAACGCCGCAAAGCCCCTTGCCCGAATTGGTTGATGGGCGCGATCTGCGCTATGTGCCGCCGGAAGATCCGCAAACGGCGGCCCAAGTCATTGCGCAACTGGCCGTAACGCCGTCGTTGCGCCACGCCCTGGGCGCCAGCGCCCGTACCCAAAGCCAACAATTTACCTGGTCAGCCATTGCCGCGCACCATTGCCAAGCCTATACAACTCTTAATGATCCCTTCCGCTCTTAGCCGCGCCTAAAAGGCAACCGGTGACCGGCTAGGAGCGGAAGGGACTAACAACAAGCGTAGTCGATTCATGAACCAGCAACCCACGTCGTCGAGCCGCCATCTACCCATTGCCACCTGGCTGGTGAGCCTCTGTTTGCTGCTTGCCTTCGCCCTGCGCGCCTATCACCTCGACTATCAGAGTTTTTGGAGCGATGAGGGCATCAGTTTGCGGCGCAGCGCGCAACCGTTGGCGGAAATGCTGGCGACCATGCCGATTGAGCATCTGCCCGGCTACTTTCTGTTGCTCCATTTTTGGCTGCCCTTTAGCGGTGAGAATGATTTTGCCATTCGTTTTCTCTCGCTCTGGCCTAGCGTGTTGAGCGTAGCGTTGATTTACCGGCTGGGGGTGGATTGGGGCAATCGGCAGGTGGGCTTGATAGCGGCGCTGCTGCTGGCGACTAATGCCTTTCAGATCTGGTATGCCCAGGAAGCGCGTACCTATAGCTGGCTGCTGGCCGCCAGTCTGCTCGCCACCTGGTTCTTTTGGCGGCTGGTCACGCGTCACCGCACCCAGGCGTTACCCTACTTCCTTGGGTATACCCTGGCAATTACCCTGACCGTCTACCTGCACTACTACGGTTTTCTGACCCCAATGGCCCATACCATCTTCGCCATTGGGTGGACGCTCCGCCAGCGCGATTGGCGCTTCTTTGGCCTTTGGACAATGGCCGGCGCCGGCAGCGCTTTGCTCTTTGCCCCCTGGTTTGCCCATGCGCTGCAAATCTTTGGCTTTAGCGGCTGGCGCGACCCGATGGATCCGCACGCCATTCCCTGGCGCGTGCTGACCGCCTATACCGTCAGCAATACGTTGACCAATGGTTGGCAGGCGTGGTTGCCCTGGCTCTATCTGGCGCTGCTGCTGCTGGGCGCCGGGTTGTGGCTCTATTGGCGGCGCGCGGCGGCCCTCTGCCTGCTCACATCGGTGATTGCGCCGTTGTTGATTGTCTATGGCTTAACATTGCGCAACCCCGATTTTCATGAACGCTATACCATGAGTGTGAGCGGGGTACTCTTGTTATTGGCGGCGGCGCCGCTGGCCTTGCTCAACAAACCGCTACTTGATTGGCTGGCGCCGCGGCGCTGGGTCGCGCTATTGACGACGTTACCTGGCGGCGCGCTGCTGCTGTTCCTGGTGCTGGCGAATGGGCAGGCGGTGCAAACCTTATACCGTGATCCGGCCTTTCATAAACCTGATTTCCGCGCCACGGTGGCGGCCATTGAAGCATCGATCAAGCCGGGCGACGTGGTGTTGGTCGACGGCCCCGACCCCAGCCTGGTCTTTTTGCACTATTATGACCGTATCTATCCGGTGCATGATCTACGTTTCTTATTAAAGGCGGACGATACGGAGGTGGATCGCGTCCTGACGGAAATCACGGCCAATGCCACTCGTGTGTGGGAGGTGCTTTATTTTCATGATCCCTGGCGCGTCCAATCCTGGCTGGCGCGTCACACCTGGACAGCGCCGCCGACCGATTACAATGGCATCCGGTTGACGCTTTATGGGTTGACTGACCAGACGTTAATCGATCAACCCTTGGCGCTGCCTGTCGGCACAACGCTGCTGCTGGCCAAAGCGATGCTACCGGCGCAACCCGTGCCGCCCGGTGATCTCTTGCCGGTCAGCACCCACTGGCAAGTGCTGGCGCCCTCGCCGGAATACAAATTCAGCCTGCGCTTGCAAATGGCTGATGGGCAGGTGGTTCTGGCGCAAGATTATGCACCCCATAACTGGTTTACCCCCACCAATAGCTGGCCGGTAGGGGGTGAGATTGTCGAGCGGCGGGCATTCCTCCTGCCGCCCGATTTTGCTTCAGGTAGTTATCAGGTTACACTACGACTTTACGAACCGGCGACAGGTGTAGTGGCGGAGACGCCCATGGGGCAGGATATGCTCCTTGGTGTGGTTACAGTAGGAAAATAGTTACCTCATGCCGATGTTATTTGTTGCGGCTTTCCGAAAAACGACGGTTTCTACCGCACCGCCCCAAGGTGATGCGCCAATCAGCGCCAAGCCGATGGCGTCAGGGCAACGCTGGCTGCTGTTGTTCTTGCTCCTGGTCGCCTTTGCACGGGTCGTCTACCAGTTGGATGCCAACAATTTGTGGTGGGACGAAAGCTTGAGTCTGCAGCGCGCCGAACAGAGTTGGCTCCCTCTATTGCGTGGCGATCTGATCATGCGCGACGCTTTCTCGCAACTGAACTCCACCGATCAACACCCTTTTTTCTTCTTTGTCTTGCTAGGGCTGCTCATTCGCGTCGCCGGTATCAGCGAATTTGTTATCCGCTACCCATCGGTTTGGGGAACAGTTTTATTGGCGCCGGCGGTTTGGGTCATGAGCCGCTGGTTGGAACGGCGCACCGTTTTACCACGCACCAGCGCCCTTTGGGCTGCCGGTTTTGCCGCGCTGCATCCCTTCTTTCTCTGGTTTGGGCAGGAGGCGCGGCCCTATGCGCTCTGGGCCATGTTGGGCATTCTCAGCACCTATCTCCTTTTGCGCGTTACCGAGCGCGAACGCCCGCCCCGCGGTCTGCTCATCGGTTATGCGGCTGTTACGCTGATGTTTCTCACCACCCATTACTATGCGGTCTTCTGGTTGCCGATCCATGCGTTGATCTGGCATGAATGGTTGACGGCGCGCCATCGCTGGCTGGGGATTGGGGTTGCGATCCTCTTTTTACTGAGTGGGTTGGGGATTGGCGGCTTTGTCGCCTGGTTGATCCGCAGCCAGGGCGGGGGCGGCAATTTTCCCAAGATCACCTTGAATACCCTGCTCCCGGATCTGCTCAACGCCTATAGCTTGGGGCCAAGCGTTAAGCTGGACGATCCGGTGCATTGGTTGGGGTGGCTCTTTGGGCTGTTGGCGCTGTTGGGCATCGGCTATGGGTTACGCTCGCGCCAGGCATCGGCCAAAGGCGGCTGGTTGCTGCCGTTGGCGTTGAGCTTACCGATTTTGCTGATCCTGCTGCTGAATCTCATCCAACCGGCTTACATGAATGCGCGCCACCTCGCGCTCCTGGCGGGCATTTTTATTATCCTCGCCGCCGGCGGTATGGCGCTGCTTTGGCGTTATCAGCGCCTATTGACCACGTTGATCGCCGTGGTGTTGGCCGCCGGGCTGCTTTACAGTTCTATGAATTATTTTACACAACAGGAATTCGGCAAAGATGATTACAGCGGCATGGGCAATTATCTGCGGGACCATCTGCTACCCGGCGATCTGCTCCTGTTGGCGCCCCCCTTCTCCGAACGCATCTTTCGCTATTATTTACCGCTGGATCGCATGGATGCCGCAGCCCAACAGGGACAAAAGAGTGCTTATGCCAACGCGCCTTTGCTCTTTGTGGACTGGCCGGCGACCTATGCTTACCTGGCGGAACTGGCCCCGCACTACCGGCGCATTTGGCTGGCGCAGTCCGGTTCTTACCCGTTTATGGACCCCGATACGCAAATCAGCGACTGGTTACGTGAAAATGCGGTCTGGCCACTGCGCGAGGTTAAATTTTATAGCCCCAATGCGTTTTTAGATCTCAGCCTCTACCTGACTCAGCCGCCGGTCTATGAAGGCATGAAGCCGCCTACGCAGACGCGTGTCAACGTGCGCTTTGGCGCGGAGATCCAATTGGTTGGCTATGATATTGAAGCGCCGCTGACGCCGGAAAGCGCCTGGCCGATCACCTTGTACTGGCAAGTGACCCAGAAGCCCACGGTTCACTACAAATATATCCTGCAATTGGTCGAACGCCAGGCGGATGGCAGCTTCACTGTGATCAGCCAGATGGAACAGGAACCGTACAACGGCGCCATTCCGACCATCTGGTGGGATCCCGGCAAAACCATTGTTGAATACACCAATCTCCCGCCCATCACATCACCCTTGGCAAAGCGCGAAGCTGGACAATACCAACTTGCTCTCCAACTCTATTATGCCGACTCGTTGGAAAAAGTGCCGGTGGGCGAACACGAACAATGGCCCATTGGAGAAGATGGGTTAACTGTCTACTTGCCGTTTACCCCTACCAGAGAATGATCCGATACCCAGACATGTAGCCCCACTTTTGCGCAACGAATCGCGCTTTCCCCGCCGCTCCCCGCGAGTCCGTGACTCGCCTTCTCCTCCGCTCCCCGCGAGTCCGTGACTCGCCTTCTCCTCCGCTCACGGCGAGTCCGTGACTCGCCCTATCCAATTGCGAGCCACAGACTCGCCGTGAGCAGCGTCGATTTTTAGATGACAGCAAAACACATCCATACCTTTCCGTATCAGTCGGCAAAAGCGAGTCTTGACATCCAAAGACGTTTATGTCGGCTGTTACAGGAGTTAGCGCGGTTTTAATCATCGTATTTCAAATATTGTGCACATTGTTTGTTAATCTGTTATCATTTCGATACATCAACTTTTATAAAGATTCAATACAATGGCAGAACGAATTTACCGTACTTATGGAATGGAAGTAATGCCGATGAATTTGATAGCAGCGCTGCTACTAAGTCATTTGATTGGCGATTTCCCATTGCAAACCAATCAGATTTACCGATTAAAGAACAGAAGTTGGCTGGGGATTGTCCTCCATGCCATTGTTCATGTTGTGGTAACGGCTTTGTTGATTCAGCAACCGCTTTCGGTTTGGCCCATGCTTTTATGCTTAGGGCTTCTCCACTTTCTTGTCGATTTAACGAAACTACGGCTACCGATCCGGCGTCAATGGCTTGGCTTTCTGATCGACCAGGCGGCGCACCTGATCACCCTTTGGCTGTTGGCGCAACTTTGGTCAACCGCCGTCGCCCTTTTGCCTTTGGCTGTGATGCTGCCGATGATCGTTTATGGGCTGTTTTTGGCGACAGTAGTTTTTTTGTGGGTTTTAGCTAACGAATTGTCAACTAGCCAATGGGGCGAGCGACCTTATGTCCAATGGGCGCACGCCCATCTCCTGCGCTTGTCGCAGTATGCCGGCATCCCGTTGCTCTTGACCGCGGCCGCCTACATCTATCAACATCTGCCACGGCCATCTTAGGCGATTCCAAAGAAAGGAATCCTCGGTAGGGGCGTCCCCTACCGAGGATATGATTGTTGCCAACGCCTTAAGCCAGCCAAAGGGCAACCAGCCCTACAAAGTAGGCGCCTTTGAGCAGCGCCAGCCTTTGGCGTATTTGCGGCAGGGATGCCGGCGGTGCAAGCGTATAGACGCTCCACGCCAGCGGCAACACCACGCCGCAGAGCATCAGCGTCGTGGTGAGCCACGAGTAGCGCCACCAGGGAAAAAGCCCGATCACCGTCCCCAAGAGCAGGATGGTCAACCCGCCGATGCTATAGAGCGTCCCTTGGCTCCCCCAAGTCAAGGCAAAGGTGCGCTTGCCGACAGCCAGATCACCGGTTAGATCCTCTAACGTTTTCAGCAATTCGCGCGCCAGGATGAAGAAGAACAACCCCAGCACCGCCGGCAAGAGGGGCAACAGATGCAGCCATTGCCAGCCGTAGACGGCAATGACCCCCGGCAGGAGCGCACTGGCTGCCAATCCGGCGATGAGCAGATTACCCGCACCGGCTGCGCCCTTGAGTTGCCGGTTGTAGAGCGCTAACAACCCCAGCACGAGCAACGCGACCAGGAAGGGCGCCAGACCTAATCGGCTGCTAAAGAGCAGGGCTAGGGTAAATAACAAGACGGCCACTGTGCGCGCCTGTCGGCGGGTAATCACACCGGTCGGGAGGGGACGATCCGGCTTATTGATCCTGTCCTCCAACTGGTCGCTTAGATCATTGCTGACATAGCCAAAGGCCGTAATGGCCCACATTGCGCCGATGGCTAACCACAACCGCTGATTGAGCAAAGGCGCCTCAGCCAAGCGGGCGCCAAGCAAAACGAGTAGACTGGCCGGCAATGAATTGCTCAAGCGCAGCAGACGAAGAAGGCCGACAACCATGGGGCATTAAGGGGGCGTGGGGATATTTTGGGGATAATCGTGATGGAGATCAGCCCAAATGATCGCGCCGACGGCGGGCGTGGTAAAGGCCATATAAATTTTCTCCTCACGGACCTCTGCCCGACGCCAGCGGCGTTGCTTGGGGATGGTAAGGCGATGGGTGACGGCAATGGCCGGGCGTGCTTGGGCGCCAAAATAAAGCTCACCCCACTCAATCTGGACAATGGTGGCCGGCGCAAAAAAGATATACCAGAGACCAACTTCGTCTTCCGGCCACCGACCAAGACCGCCCCAGCGCCGTTGCGCAACCTGACAGAGCAGGGCATGTTCACGAGTGGCAAAGGTGCGGTAAAAACCGGGAAGCCAGGTAAAGCGTTGTTGCTTCTCTTCAACGCCAAAAAAACCGGTCACCATCACCGGCGCCTTTTGTGCGGGGGGCAAGGGTTCACCGGTAATCACGGGAGGGGCGCTTGGCATAAAGTAGACAAAATCACGTTGCCGCCAGTAACGGAAGAGCGCTAACAACGCCACGATCAGGGCCAACGCGCCGCCGGCAACCACCCATCGGCCCGGCAACCAACCGACAAGCCAAACAGCGGCGGCGCCAACAAGCAAAAAAGAGAGCCAGCGCAGTAACGAGGCGCTCCCCCACTGATAGCGGCTGAGGTTGTAGAGCAGCGTGCGCAAGGATGGCTGCGGCGGATCTTCGGGAAAGGTTGTGGCTTGGGCGGGAATAGCAGAGGCCCCACTTTTTTGGGGCGGGGCCTCATATTTTCCATTGAGTGAAGGGGGCGTTTGGATAAATTTCACCGCACGGCCTCGGGTTGATGGTCACTAGTCCGCAGTCGTTTCGTCGCGTAGTCCAAAGTCGATCCATGCTGCTTCGGTTACGTTGCGGTCTACTGATTATAGTGATTATAGAAAGCTGTGTGACTTGATTGGAAGAGATGACAAAGGGAAGGGGTAAACGAAAAATCGACCTTGTCACCCCTTCGCCTTGTCACCTTGTCAGGATTGTTTATGCCGGCGCCGGCACGCGACCGCCGATGTCCAAACCGCTGTCGTTGCGCTTTTCACCACCGCTGCGCTGTTCTTCAGCGGTGGCGCCGCGCAAGGCGCGGCGGGTCTCGGTCCCTTTTTCCAAATATTCTTTGGGCGTCTCCCCGCGCATGATGGCTTCAAACTCCGGTGCGTTGACCGTTTCGATCTCCAACAGCCGTTTGACCAACACTTCCAGTTTATCCCAGTTTGCCCGCAAGATTTCATGGCAGCGCTGATGCGCTTCTTCGACCAGGCGATGCACCTCTTCGTCAATGTCCTGCGCGACTTTGTCGCTGTAATTGCGATGCTCACTCAGTTGGCGACCCAGGAAAACCAATTCTTCCCGTTCGCCGTAACGAATGGGGCCGAGTTTCTCGCTCATGCCCCACTGTGTCACCATCGCCCGCGCCAGACCGGAGACCCGCTCCAGGTCGTTGCTGGCGCCGGTGGTGACATCTTTGTAGCGAATCTCTTCAGCGACACGTCCACCCAACAAGCCGACCAACTGATCACGGAACTTGTTGCGGGTGCGCAGCAAGGTCTCCTCATCGGGCAACGGCATGGTGTAGCCGCCGGCCATGCCACGCGGCACAATCGTAATCTTGTGTACCGGATCATGGTCGGGCAAGAAGTGCATGGCGACGCCATGACCGGCTTCGTGATAGGCCACAATCTCTTTTTCTTTGGGGGTGATCAAGCGGCTGCGTCGTTCCGGGCCGGCGATCACTCGTTCAATGGCTTCCTGCAATTCATCCGTGCTGATCGAGCGGCGGTTACGGCGGGCGGCGAGAATGGCCGCTTCATTGACCAGATTTTCAATATCGGCGCCGGCAAAGCCAGGCGTTTGCTTGGCAATAATATCGAGATCGACATCGGCGGCTAACGGCTTGCCGCGGACATGGACATCCAAAATGGCGCGGCGACCGCGCAGGTCAGGCGCATCCATGGTCACGCGCCGGTCAAAGCGACCGGGGCGCAGCAACGCCGGGTCGAGAATATCAGGACGGTTGGTGGCAGCGACCAGGATCACATTGGTGTCAGTGTCAAAGCCATCCATCTCGACCAGGATTTGGTTCAGCGTCTGTTCCCGCTCATCATGTGAACCGCCCAACCCGGCGCCACGGTGACGACCGACAGCATCAATTTCATCGACAAAGATAATGCAAGGGGAATTTTTCTTGGCCTGCTCAAAGAGGTCGCGCACCCGGCTGGCGCCGACGCCGACAAACATTTCAACAAATTCTGAACCGGAGATGCTAAAGAAGGGCACGCCCGCTTCACCGGAGACGGCCTTAGCCATCAAGGTCTTGCCGGTGCCGGGCGGGCCGACCAAGAGAACGCCCTTGGGAATCCGTGCGCCTAGGGCGGCGAATTTTTCCGGCTCTTTCAAGAATTCGACCACTTCCTGCAACTCTTGTTTGGCCTCATCATTGCCGGCGACATCAGCAAAGGTGACGGTGGGGCGATCCCCGGTAAACATGCGCGCCCGACTCTTGCCAAAGCTGAACGCCTGGTTGCCGGCGCCCTGTGCTTGCCGCAAGATAAAAAAGAAGAAGGCGCCCAATAAGATCAACGGGAGGAGGGCTAAGAGAATACCACTCCAGTTTTCCCAGAATCTAGGCGCTTCGACCGTGACCTCCACCTCGCGCAACTGTTCGGTTGTTACGCCGAGATTGCGTAAGGTTTCGACCAGGCCGATGTCCAATTCCTTGCGCGATTGAAAACTGGCATTGGTTGATTTGGTGGTAATGGTAATGCGGTCTTCTTTAATCGAGATGCGTTCGACATCGCCATCGCGCACCATCTTGGCCACCTCAGCAATCGGAATGATCTCCGGCTGGGTGGTGGAACGCCGTACAATGGAGGTGTAGAGGAAGGCGCCCAAGGCAACGATGATCAGTACATAGACGATGCCGCTACGGAAATTAATAGAATTCATGTGGATTCCTGTTTATTCTCTGATCGCCCATCTCTGTATAGGGTAACAGGGACAAGGTCTGTTACTGCACAGTAACCATACAGGTGATGTACAACTAGTTTATCACCCAGTTTATCATTCAGTTTATCATAGGGTGGCGGTCACGTCAACAACCTTTGAAAATCAAATTACACTTTGAGCAATGACTAAGCCCACTCATAGCCAGTCTGTGACTGGCGGCGCAATCGCCAGTCACAGACTGGCTACAAGCTTAGTAGCGACACTTTGATCTGATCTACTCATTATACACCATAGCGTAGTGCGGTCATCGGTCAATTGCAGTAGGGGCGCTTCCCACAAATCAACTTATTTTAGCCGCTGCCGCACCACCTCGTAGAGCAGAATGGCCGTGGCTGCCGATAGATTCAAACTATCGACAACGCCGCGCATGGGAATACGCACCACGGCGTGCGCGGCGGCCAGCCAGGCCGGCGCCAACCCGTGAGCTTCACTGCCCATGACAACGGCAACCGGCGCGGTGTAATCGGGTGCGGTGTAATCTTGCGTCCCTTCCGGGCTGGCCGCCACAATCCGGATCTGCTGTTGGTGTAGCCACGTAATGACAGCGGCGGTGTCGGCTTCGGCCAGCGGCACGGTAAAGAGCGCACCGAGGCTGGCGCGCACCACATTGGGATTATGAACATCGGTGGCGCCGGCGCAGACAATCACCCCGTCAACGCCGGCGGCGTCGGCTGTCCGTAGAATTGCCCCCAAGTTGCCGGGCTTTTCCACCCCTTCAATGACGGCGAAAAAAGGCGCCGGCGCTATCGGCAGTTGGGCCAACGGTTGGGTGATATAGGGAATGACCAGCAGCAACCCGCCACTCTCTTCCCGGTAGGCAATTTTGGCAAAGACCGACGGCGTCACGGTGACCAGTGTCGTTAAGCGTCGGCGCGCCAGCTCTTCACAGCGGGCGATCAGCGCCTGATGCTCTGCGCCGGTCGCCAATTCAGGACACAGATAGACCTCCAGCGGGACAATGCCGGCGTGCAGGGCGTGATCGATCTCACGCACGCCCTCAACAATGGTCACACGACGCTCGTCGCGATCACGCCGCTTCCCCAATTTCACCAACTCTTTGATGCGCACATTTTGTAAACTCGAAATCACAAGCGCCGATGCTGGCGTCCGCTCGACCTGCTGCTTCATTGACTCTCCTTGCTTACCTTGTCGGTAAGCATACTCCGATTAGCGCCAAAATGCAAGCTTCACTCCCTAAAGCACAATTGCATTTCTCGCCAACTTCAATGAAAATAAGGTAGTTACGAATCAACCAACAGAAAACCATCTATGAAAATCACAGCCATCAAAACCTTTATCGTCGACGGCGGCTTTCGACCGTGGACCTTTGTCAAAGTGGAAACGAATGAGCCGGGGCTGGTCGGCTGGGGCGATTGCACCGACTGGGGATCGCCCGGCCCGGTGGTGGCGACCGTGGAACGCTACGCCGAATGGGTCATCGGTCGCGACCCGATGCAGGTGGAAGCGATCTGGTGGGATTTGGCCGCCGCCTCGGCGCGCCATACCGGCGGCATTGCTTGGAAAGCCATGTCCGGTATCGATTCGGCGTTATGGGATATTCGCGGGAAGTCGTTGAACGCGCCCGTCTGGCAACTGCTGGGTGGACAGATGCGCGATCGCTTGCGCCTCTACTGGTCGCACTGCGGCACGGTGCGGGCGCGTTGGGCCGAACGGCTGGGCTTGCCCACGGTGGAAAGCACCGACGATCTGCGGCGCCTGGCCGAAGAAGTGTTGCAACAAGGCTATACGGCGATCAAGACCAATCTCTTTGCCCTAAAGGATCGACCGGACGCCAACCCGTTGCTGAGCCGCCTGACCCATCACACCGGTGACGCGTCGCCGGCCATTTTGCGCAGCGCGGAGGCGGTCGTGGGAACCTTTCGCGCTGCCTTAGGGCCGGATGTGGGGATTGCGCTCGACGTGGCCTTTACCTATCGTCTGGGCGGGGCGATCAAACTGGCGCGAGCGATGGAACCCTATAACCTCATGTGGCTAGAGACTGAAACGCTGGATCCGCAGGCGCTTCGGCTTATCCGCGAAGCGACCAGCACGACGATCTGCACCGGCGAAAGTCTCTTTGGCCAGCACGAATATAAACCATTTCTGGAGCTACATGCCCAGGATGTGATCATGCCCGATTTTGCCTGGAACGGTATTACCATGGGCAAAAAAATCTGCGACCTGGCCCACGCCTATGATGTCTTGATTGCACCACACGCCTGTCATAGCCCGCTCAACACCTTGATTTCAGCAGCCGTTGCGGCCACTGTTCCCAACTTTTACATTTTGGAGTATGATGTGGACGACGCCCCCTGGCGCAATGAGATTTTGAGTCACCCGCTCGATATTGAGCAGGGCTACCTCAAACTCAGCCAACGCCCCGGCTTGGGCGCCGATCTTCTGGAAGAAGAATTGCGCAAGCACCCGCCGACGCACTATCCTGGCGCACGGTAAGCAAAATAAGCCCCATGCCGATTATTATAATTTGCATGAGGCTTATTTGCCAATAGAAAAGGAGATCGACGGAGAGCGAGGGGTAAATGGCTCTGTTTAATACCCCGGCAACGCCATCCCGACCAGACTCGCCCCCACCGGCACGTTGATACCCTTCTCGGTGCGCAGGAAATCTTCAATGCCCAGCAGGAAGGGCAACAGATACTCTTTGCTGCCGGCGCGCCCCATGTGGCTGACGCGGAAGGCTTGACCGGCCGTCTTGCCCCAAGTGCCGGAGACAGTGAAGTTATGTTTGGCGGCCAGGAAGTCGCGCACCTCTTGTTCATGCGCCATGCTCGGATGTTTACAGACAGCGGTGACGGTGAAGGAGGCCACATCGTCAGGCGCCAGCATTTCAAAGCCAATGTTGCGCAACCCTGTGCGCACTGCCTTTTGCGCCCAGGCATAGCGCGCCCAATGCCCCTGCAAAGTTTCCACCTCAATGATCCGTTTCAAGCTGGCATGAAGCGCCACAATCATACTGGTCGCCATGGTGGTTGGAGCATAGCGCCCCTGGCCGCGATATTGCTTCCAGTTGGAGAGGTTAAAGTACCAGCCGCGTCCGCCTTTGGCCTGTTTGGCGTCGATCAACTCCCAGGCCCGTTCGCTCACCGAGACAAAACCCAACCCCGGCGGCACCTCCAGCGCCTTGTTGGATGAGGTGCAGACTAGATCCAGCCCCCACTTGTCCACCGGCAGATCATAGCCCCCCATGCCGGAGACGGCATCGACCAGAATCGGCAGGTTGCGGGCATGGGCCAGCGCCGCCAGTTCTTGCACCGGGTTGCGCACCCCGGTGCCGGTCTCGTTCGCCACCACCACCAGACCGGCCACGTCGGGATGTTGCGCCAGCGCCGCCTCAACCTGCTCCAGATCAGCGCCACAGCCCCAGCCATTTTCAATGTCAACGACCTCACAATCATAGGCGCGTAAAATCTCAATGGCGCGCCAGGCAAAGGGGCCATTGTTGATCGCCGCCACCTTCTCGCCGCGGCTAAAGAGGCTCGCCACCCCCATCTCCACCGCGCCGGAACCGGCAGCAGTTAAGATGAAAATGTCATTCTCGGTCTGAAAAATCTGTTTTAAATAACCGATGGTCTCCTCCTGAAGCGGTCGCCAGTCATCGGTAAAGTTAGAACGCACCTTCTGACCCAAGGCCGTCAGCGTTTCCTCCCATACATCGACTGGGCCGGGGAGCATTAATTTGGGTTGTTGTGTCATAAGTTTATCCTAGATCATTGGGTAAAATGTTTTTTGCTGCGTGATTCGTGTTGCGTGCCATATGCGTCAAGCCAACAATGCCGGATTACAAATGACGCAGCACGAATCACGCATCACGCAACACGATAGGGCGCCAACGCTTCATAGTTCGGGTCAATGCCGATGCCGGGCGCGTCGGGCGGGCTGACGGTGCCGTCGGCGTTGAGCCGCAGGGTATGGTGGTAGACCTTGCCCCACATGGGATCGACCGTGTCGCGATAAAATTCCAGAATCAACCCATTGCTCAGAGCAGCAACCAGGTGGATGTGGATCTCTTGCGGGCCATGCGGGGCGATCTCAACATCAAAGGCTTGCGCCAGGGCGGCGATCTTCATAAATTCGGTAACGCCGCCGCAGATGATGGCATCGGCATTGAGGATGGGAACATTGCCGCGCAGAATCAGATCGCGGAAGCCGTAGCGAGTGTACTCATTCTCACCGGTGGCAATGGGGATGGTGGTCGCTTCGGTCAAGCGGCGGTGGCCTTCATAATCATCGGGCGCAATCGGTTCTTCAAACCAGAAGGGGTCATACGCTTCCATCCGTTGAGCGAGTTGCAACGCCTCGCGCACTTTATAGGCGCAGTTGGCATCCACCATCAACTTGACATCCGGCCCAATCGCCTCCCGTACCACCTTGACCCGTTCGGCATCTTCGCGAATCGACAGCGCGCCGACCTTCATCTTGATCGCTTTGGCGCCCATCGCCACATTTTCTTCCATCTCCTGCGCCAGTTCCTGCAAGCCTTTGCCCTCTTCATAATAGCCGCCGGCAATATAGGTGGGGACGCGATCCTGATAGCCGCCCAACAGTTTATAAAGCGGCATCCCGGCCGCCTTGGCCCGCAGATCCCAGAGGCCGATGTCAATGGCGCTAATGGCGCGCGTCGTCAGGCCGCGGCGGCCAATCAACTTCGGCACCCACATCTGCTGCCAAAGCCGTTCGACATCCAACGGGTCTTGGCCGATCAACAGGGGGGTCAGGTGTTTAATCGTGGCGTCGATGATTGCGCCGCCGGCACCCAGGCCAATGCCGGTAATGCCTGCATCGGTTTCGATCTTGACCAGACCAACCCCGGCATGGGTATAGGTGTGCTTGCCATTGGTGATTGGTTTGTGGCGCGGCCAGCGGTACGCTTCGGTAGTGATATTGGTAATCTTCACTGGGAGGCTCCTCTATGAATGACAGGGCGACAGGTTGACAAGGGGCGCGTTCGTCACGCTCTGCACCAATGCATGGTACGATGCGTCACTGGAATTGTGTTGGGAGATATTAGTAAGTATAGCGCATCGACGGTCAAATGCGCAATGAAGGGTCAGGGGTTAGAGTCGCTAGTAAGCTCCTAGCCGGTCCGTGACCGGCGCCGGCGTTGCCGGTCACGGACCGGCTAGGAGCGGGGTTAGGAGTGACGATTCAGAAGCCGAGCCGTTTCAGCCATCTCTGCCAGAGCGGCGTCGCGTCGGTGGTGGTCGGTGCTAGCGTATCCGCGGTGGTGGCCGTGACGCTTTTCCCCTCCACGACAATCAACAACTCATCGCCCGGTTGCACCATACCGAGGTCGTTGCGTGCTGCTTCTTCAATATAGGCATCACTACGCACATAAGCGAGTTCTTGTTGTAACAGTTGTTGCCGTTGTCGGGCTTCGACAAGGCGGGCATTCTGGGCAACCAGCGCCGCCTCTAGTTGCGCCTTAGTCGCCAGCCGTTCGCCATAGGTGACAACAAAGAGCAACGTGAAGAAGAGAACAATGGCCCACAGCAGGCGTGGGTTGCGTTTTGGTGTGGTCATAAGCAAATGACTCAACGTTCGGTTAACCGGAATGGACGGGAGCGAATTGTGTAGCCTGCGGCGCCCGGCTACCTTGGGCGCCAAGCGCCGATAAACAAAAAGGAGACCTCGCTGGCGAAGTCTCCTTAGTCAGGTGCCGCAGAATGGATTTGAACCATCACGAGCGTAAGCTCACTACGCCCTGAACGTAGCGCGTCTGCCAGTTCCGCCACTGCGGCGTACAATCCCATGAACCTGGAGTGATAGAATAACATAGTGTTTGCTCCCTGTCAAACTTGCTTGCGCATCAAAATGATTATTGTCTGTACCTACCACGTCTACTCGTACACAGCCAGCCCAAGCCAACCGCCAGCAACCGTCGAATCCCGGAGTACGACTTCGTTTGGTTTTATGGATCCAACGGCGACCGTGGCCGAAGCGTTCCCCGCTGTCTACTTTGTTCATTAGGGAAAAGTAACGATTTTGCCATTGCGACGCGCCGGCGCCAGTAGAGGCCGACGGCCAGTAGCCCTACGCCACCGAGGGCCATGACCATGAGCCAGAAAGGTTTGGTCCAGCGCTGCCAGGGTGACAAAGGGGGCAGATCCAGATTGGCGCCGGGGCGGATGATGGCAGCAGCAGGCTTCCACGAGCCGTCCCGCCGTTGTAGCCCCATGTTGGCCTGGGTGGCGCGTTGCCAGGGGGTGTTAAACTCGGCCAGCGGCACATGGTCAAAGTCGTGGAGCGTCCAGACCATATAACCGGCGGTGGGGTATTGGCGATGTTGGCGCAACAGGTCGGCATAATAGTGGGCCTGTTCCAACTCGGTGTGACCGTGGGGCCAGAAGGAGTTCCAAGTGGACATCACAAATTCTTGCAGCACCACTGGTTTGCCGTCCGCCGCCGCCAGTAGCTTTTCCAGACGTGGGCTGTAGTCGGCCAGTTCCTCAAAGTAGTGAAACGAGACAAAATCAACCAAGTCCGTCAATCCGGCTGCCGCTTCCGGACGCGACCAGCCGATGGTGATGAGATGATGGGGATCGTAGCGACGCACCGTGCGCGCGACATAGCGCAGCCAGCCATCAACCAGCGGCTGGGTGTTGAAGCCGTAGTCCCGATCCGGCTCATTCTTAATATCCCAAGCCAGAATGGCCGGGTGGTCGGCGACATGGGGAATCAGCCCGGCCAGATGGCGCCCATCCGCCGCCCAGGTGCTGACATGGTGGTCGGTGTGATGGTCAAAGAGGGTGACGATCACCTTGAGGTGACGGGCGTGCGCCTGGTCGAGAAAATGGCGCAGCTTGGTAATTTCGGTCAATTGCACTTTGTCGGCGCCAAAATCTTTGTAGGAGATAAAGATGCGCACCGTGTTCAACCCCAGTTGGCGAATCAGATCCAGGTCAGCAATCGTCTGCCCGGTTTGATATGCGGGCCAAAACTCAGTCCAGGGCGAAGCTTGGGGGTAATAGTTGATGCCGGCAATGACGAACGGTTGCCCGGCCAGCCATAGTTGATTGCCCTGCACCCGGACAAAATCAGGGGGGGGCGACAGCGCTTGATTGGTAGCCGTATCGACCGTCGCGGTCGGCGCCACGGTTGCGCTCAGCGGCGGGCCATTGCCGCGGCGCACCAGATCGCGAATATGCCACTCGCCATCAACCAGCCGCATCACCACATCATAAACATTCGTACTCTCCTGTACCGCCACCAGCGACTGGTCGGCATTCACCACTTGCTGCACAAGATGGGCGTTATGATCGCGAAAAGCCACCACGGAGCCGTCATCTGAGTAAAAGGTCAGTGCCAACGTGTGCTGTAAATTGCTCTGGTGTATTTGCCAACCGGCGGCCACGGTTGAGGTCACGGCCAGGCTGACGGCGTCAAGCGCAGGCGAGATAAAGTAGCTTTTCAGGTTATAGGGCTGTTGCAATTCATACGCGATGCCCCACTGCGCCCAACCGTAGAGATAAGCGCCGGCAATCCGTTCGCGCGTATATGGCTCCAACGGCCGCCCGGCTGCCGCCGCCGGTTGATCCGGCAACCAGGTGACCCGTTCCTGAAGATCAAGCGGCACAGCAGGAATGGTCTGAAAAATCGCGGACGGATCGGCGCCGCTGGTAAAGTAAAGCAGCAACCGCCCAATGCCGGCGACGGCGCCCAATGCCCCCAACAGCGCCATCGTCAGGAGGACAAGCGCAATGACCACCTTCAGGCGCGCCTTGATCAGCATTACCATGCGGCCACTGCTACGGGAAACGTGACGGCGCCACGTCCACTGCCGGCCAGGACAGCAACATGATAGTCGCCATCAACCAACGATAGGCGACGCAAGAGAATTTGTGCATACCCATAATCGCTATACGCAACAATTTCTGTGTGCTGCCCATCCGGATGGCGAATGGTGAAGGTCACGGCGGCGCCATCGGGAATGAACTGCCCCAATTCACCCAGGAGCGGGCCGGCGATCACCTGGATGCCTTCAGCGCTCTTTTTTGTCACCACCGGAATCGCTTGCACCGCCGGGCCGGGGGTGAAGCTAAGGGTCAGCGGCTCACTGACAACGCCGGCGATCCAGCCTTGCACGGTCATCTGTCCCGGCACGGACGGCGCTTGCAGCGTCGTGTAGATACGACCGTCAATGGTCGTGGCCGGCAGCGAACGGCGCTCCTCATCCCCCATGGTTGCCAGGAGGGTCACATGGGCGCCATCCAGCAAAACATTGCCAAAGCGGTCGGCAAGCTGTGTGCTGCTGATCCGCACCAGTTGCCGACCGTCGGCGGGCAATGTGGTTTGGTCGGCAAGCAACTGGAAAGGCATAGGTCGGTCCGGCGTCGCCAGCACAACGCGTTCCGGGCTGTGGCCAAAGTCGGCAGTGACGGCAATGCGCATGGGACCGGCGCGGTTGCGACTGTAGATCCGCGTCCAGGCCAGCAGATTTTGTGTGGTTGCGGTCAGGGTCTCCACCCCGGTGGCCGGCGCTTCGGTCGGGCCGGTTGGGTGCTGCACCCGAACGGTGACCAGCGTGTTTTCCGCCACCGGGTTGTTCAACGCATCCCGCGGGGTGGCCACGGCCATCGCCCAGGCGGCGCCGCCGGTGACAATGGTGCGCGGCCCCACCAGCGGCAGAATGGGATCAACCGCCGGGCCGGGGACAATGTGAATTTCCGCCTCACTGATAATAGCGCCGACCGTGGCCCGCAGCCGAACGGCCCCGGCAAACTGGGTATGCACCAACATCACGGGAAAGCGCGCCACGCCGTCCACCGCTTGCTGCACTTGGGGGAGAAAGCCAAAGGTGCCCTGCACCGTTAGGAAAACCGGGCCAGTTGCCGTGGCAGGGGTGACATGCACCAACACGGTCAAGGGCGCGCCCGCCGGCAAGCGCGGCGGCGCCGCAATGCGCAATGCGCTTACCGGCATAACGGCAACCGGCGTTGGCGTTGGCCCCGGTAAAGCGCAAGCCGTCAAAAGCAGCAGCGCCAGCAGCCAGCTTTTCAGGGGCGCGGACAGACGCGGATTCAGGCAACGCGAATTCTTGTCGGCCAGAAGCCCAATCCGTGTTGCCTGAATCCGCGTCCGTACCCCCGCTTCCCGCTTCAATCGCTGCTCCCCGTGAAATAGTTGACACTCACCCGCAGATAGGCATAGCCGGTGTCGGTGGGCAGGGCGACCCAGTCGGCGCGTGGTCCCGTTAGCTTGGCGCTGGTGGCCGGTGAATTGGGATAGCGGTTGCCTGGGATCGGCAGCGGGGTAAGCGCGGCGCGGGGGGTCAGGTTGACGGCAAAATCCAGCGTGCGTTGGGGGCGCAAGGCGTCGGGGAGAAAGAAGTGATCAACCCACACCACCTGCCCATTGGCGTCATAGAAAGTCACCAGAAGATGGGGAATCACCGCCTCTTTGACCCCGGCGTTGATCAAGTTGCCCTGTAACACCACTGTTTCCTTCCCGTCGCGGCGCTGCTTTGTCACGCGTAGTTGTTGCACCCCCAGATCGCGATCAAGATCATGTTGCGTCACCACGGCTTTGGCATAGAGATCAAAGTGGCCTAGCGTTGTCCCCACGGGTAACACGTAACGCGTGGTCGCCTCCGGTGTAAATGACAAGGGCTGACCGATGTCAGCAAGGGCAAGACCGGCTACCCCTTCAAAATCAATACGGAAGGGGGTGATTTCCTGGGGGAAGAGCTTGTGCATCATCCTGGCGCCGGCATTGTACCAGGTCAGCAACTTGGCGCTATCATCATAAATCAAGCCGGTGACGGTGACATCGGCCGGATTGACATCATCATTTATCAACTCACCGACAATCGTGTAGCCGCCCTGTGCGCGCTGCACCAACTGGGCGGCAAGCACCTGCAATTGGGGACGATCCAGGACATCCGCCGCATCGGTGACGCGGGTAGTGACGCGCCGGCGCCCCATGACGAGCCAATCAATGGCCGGCCGGCGCAAAAATTGGTCGGGCGGTGTGCGAATATCCACGGCCGCCGGCTCTAGCCGCCAGCCGGCCGCTTGGTGGTTGGTCAGCACCACTATTTGCGTAGCGGTGTAGTAGGAAAGCGCCGTAATGTAGCGGGCATCCACCTGTACTTGCATCTGCTCGGCATCGGCTTGCAGGACGGTTGTCTGTAAGTCCTCCAGCTTACTATACGAAGCAATCAGCCCGCCTTGCACCGATAAATTGATCAAGTATTGGTCAAACGGCGGTCGCGTCGTCGGATTCAAGTGTTCGTAGGCCGCCTCAAAGCGCCGAAAATCCAGGTCGTCGTAATACGCCGTGATCAAGGTGAGCGGGTCGCGAAAATAGAGTCGGATGCGCAACCCGATCAGCACTAACAGCAGCACAACAATTGCGGCCAGCAGCGCCGTCCGCACCTGGCGCGCCGACGGGGAGGCCGGCTGCGACCAACGGCGAAACCGGCGCATGCAGAGATGGATGAAAAGCTGCCAGCGGGGCGGGCGACCGTGCTCAGTGGGTGACAATACAGCCGCTGTCAACAGCCGCCGATCCAGCGCCGTCCAAAAGGCGTGGAAAGGCCGCGCCAATCGTGCGTAGAGCCGTTCCATATGGGGGCGCATCCCCACCATTTCGCCGGCAAGCAAGAAAGGGAGCCGCCAATAACCGGCGCTGACCGTCAGGAGCGACAGCAGGAGCGTACCCGGCGGCAAGAGACCAAACATCAAGCGCTGGTAGAGTGGAATCTCTTTGCGTGGCAGCTCTTCCGGCAGGATCGGAATGTCTTCCCGCTCCCAGACGGCAATCCCATTTTCCAACAATTGAATTTGGTGCCAACCATAGAAAAAGAGGAGCGGATCATAAAACTTGTCGTTCGAGAAGATGTACTTCAAGTTATATTTATCCGGCACATTGAGAAACTGTTGCAATGATCCCAGGCCCGGCACTCCGCTGAATTTGGCCCCTTCCAACCGCTCGACCGGCGTCGTCGTCATTTCGGGCAGGCGGCGCGCCGAGTGGTAGTTGCCATCCACTTGCGCGGCTGTGGTCTGCGCCGAGAGCCAGGCCATCTGATCGCCAAAACCGAGGGTCATGTAACGCCAGCGCCAATGGTCATCCTTTTGCAGAAAGTTGACAATGGGCTGCATATCAATGGCAGGGGGCTGAAAGCGGCGAAACTGTGTCAAGTTAACGACAAAGATCGAACAGAGCAGCACCCCCAGCACGATGAAGAGGACCAGCGTCCGTTGCACCAGCCAGCCAAATTGGCCTTGCAACCAGCGCGCCAAGTTGCCATGCAAGAGGCTGGCCAGATACTCACCCGCCAAGGGCAACATCAGGATCGAAGCCCACAACGTGAACCGATCCAGCGTCAAAATATCATAGGCGCCGCCGAGCAGCAACCTGGGCAAAGGAGTAGTGCCGCCGGTGCCGAGAAAGGCGAGGAGGGCGATGGAACTGGTGAGCGGCCACGCTTTGCTCAAAAACCCTTTGTAAAAGATGTAAGGGATAGCAAAGAGCAACATGCCGTAGGGAATCAGCCAAAAGATCAGGCCGGCGTTGAGGTTGACCAGAAAGTTGTCACGGCTGGCGTGGGGGATCGGCACCTGTGCAATGGGATCGCTGCGACTCCAGACCCAGTAGGGAAAGACGACCAGCACCAGCAGAACGATGGTGCCGCTACCAAAGAGGCCACAACGGATGAGCGGCCCCAGCACCCGGCGCAATCGTCGCATGACCAACGCCCGCCAGTTGGCGCGAGTGACAAAGCGGGGGTACGCGCCGGTTTCATCCGGGCGCGCCGTCCGCCAACATTCAGCCAACGCTAAGAGCAGAACCGGCGCCGTAATAAAGACCGAGCCAAAGAGGGTGGTGACATGATGGGCGCCGGTGGTGGCGGCGATCAAGGCCCAACCTTTGGCAAGATCGGCCGCTTTGCCACGGCTGATCCAGGCATAGGTAAAGGGCAATGCATTCAACAAAAGCGCTAACGAATAGGTCGTTGGCAATTGACCGAAGACATGGACAGTCTCGGCCATCGCCGATGAGAAGACGAGCCACAGCGCCGCCCAGCCCGCCGCCTCTTCGCTCACCCATAAACGGGCAAAGCGGTAGATCCCCAGCGTCATCACCACCATGGCCGCCGTTTGCACAATGGCAAAGGCCAGCCGCAGATCGTCGGTGAGGAATGCAACGGCGGCAACCGACTGCTGGGACAGCGGCGGGTAGCTGGTCAAGGTGAAGCCGGTATACCAGCGGGTATCCCAATGGTCAAACCAACTGCGCCGCCAATGATCAGCAAAGAAGATATGGACATAGGCATCGTAGGTGTTGCGATAGCTGCCGCCGATACTGAGCGCGCCATGATAGAACAGCGCGCTCAGCAGGGCAACCAACAGACGCAAATCGATTGACCACGGCGCGCGCCGTCCATATCCGATTGGTGCGGATGCCAAGAACGTTGCTTGTAAGTCCTTACTTTGCTGTAGCATAGAACATCTTGAACCCTAAAGCTTTGCTTACATTTATAGTATATCCAAAGTCGCCGCTTGTACAGAATTTTGTCCACTGGCAGTGTGGACTCTGCTGCTTCTCATGCAGAAATTACTGGACAAACTGTAACAATGTTGATATGTTTGCATAGCTTAACCCACACTACAATATTTCTGAATATTTTGTAAATAATTTAAACAACTAAATAATTTAAACAACAATTAAGTGAAGGTCTTCATGGTAGTAGACGGGATCAAGGCTATAGATGTTACGCCCAGCTAACGTAACTACTCAGCTCCTAGCCAGTCACGGACTGACTAGTACAGAGCGGCCTAAGTAAGCCAGTAAGCCAGTAGGTCAGTAGGTCAGTAAGTCAGTCACTGTCTCACTGTCTCACTGGCAACTATGGGTTTATTTACGCCGTCGTGTACTAGGAGCTGAGTAGTTACCAGCTAACAAACTAAAGTCGCGAAAACATCAATTGACGTTGCCCGTTTCTTATCTTTATCCGAAGACAGCAAGCATAGAAAAGTTTATACTGAAAGGGCTTTTTCATAGAGCCATACGCCAGGCGTAAGAAAGGAGGCCATGCGTTTGACGAACGTGTCTTGCGGTCTGTAAAGCTAACCACCAGCTAAAATTTGGAGAGTCGCTATGTCTGTTAGTCAGTTATACCTTAGTCATGCAATGCTTAGTCATACAAAAAGAAAAATTGTCAATCCATTGTTCCTGCTGTTTAGTTTCATTCTAATTGCCACCCTGATACCGGCCGGTGTTCTTTACGCCGCACCCGCTCCTGCGCTTGCCGATAGCTGTGATCTCGTCGTTGAGATCATCGCCGCTCCCCATGCCGTGGTGGACAGCAACAAGCCCGGCGTCCAGGGGCCGCAAGTCGTGATGCTGGGTGCGCGTCTTACCAATCAGGGCGCCGGCGCCCAGGAGAACCTGCAACTCGCGATCGGCGACGGCGCCACGCCCGGTACGTTTCCGGCCGGCGGCAGCGGCGCCTTAGCCCTGCTGGCCAAGCAGACGCCGACCCAGTGGCTACCGACGCTCGCACCCGGTCAAAGCGAAACTTTCTACTGGGCCGTCACCTATCCGCCGACGATGAATGTGAGCTACCCGTATGTCATTTGGGCTACTACGGCTGATGGTTGCACAAGCAGCGCAAAAAGTGAGATCACGACGCAGCGGAACTTAAGCACGAACGCCAACAAATTATTACCGAGTGGGAGTCTCGTGCAGGTTGCTCCCGGCGCGGTTGCTCCCGGCGCCATCGTCACCGTTAAGATTACCGGCTTCACCCTGGGCACCGTCGGCGAGGGGTCAAAGAAGAACTATGAGAGCTGGATTCAACCGGTGGGCAATCCAGATTTTGACCCCACTTGTCTGCGCTTTGTGCAGAGCAAAGTAATATTGAACAGCATCAGCGCTGTTCCCTTTATCGATCAATTCTACTTTACCGGTTTCCAAAATTATAGCCGGAATCCTAAGGATTATGTCGAATACACCTTTATCGCACTGCGCAGTTGCTCTACGCCGCTTCAGCCCTACCAACGGGCGTCCAGCGGCACCCAGGATAAATACAATGGCGACTATGGCGTCCGTGGCGCCCGCATTGGCGTCGCGACCCAAAAAGCCGTTGCCCTGAAAATGGAGTTGACCGCCGACAAAACAACGGTCAACCCTGGTGACACCGCTACTCTGGCCACAACGTTCGCCGCCAATGGCGAATTTGGCGCGCCTGAGAGTGGTTCACCGGCGGTGATCACCGCCGTGGTTCCCCCGAACACCGTCTACAGCAGCGGCAGCGCAAACGCCTCGGTGGCGGCGACGATCGAATATAGCACCGATAACGGTCAGACCTGGCAAAGCACTGAACCTGGTGATCCTGCCACCGTGACAAATTTGCGCTGGCTTCTGCATAAGCCCGTGACCAGCACCGCCGAAAAAGTCACCTTTGCTGTGGTGGTGAAGGGAGAGGGCGCCAGTTGTGTAACCGGTAACGCCACCCTCGGTCTCTTCAACAGCGACACGTTGATCAAGGACGACACAACCGTGAACTGCGTTGTCCCAACGCCAACCCCAACGCCCACACCAACCGCCACCCCCGATTCCGGCGTTGGCAGCGGTGGCGATGGCGGCTTGGAGTCCGGCCCGTTGCCGGGTGAACCGAGCGCCTTTATCGGCGGCGTCGGTGCACAGAGCGATGAGGCGACAGCCGCCGCGGCGAATGCTGTCACTTTGCGCCAACACAAAGCACGCCTCTTGGAAGCGATGCGCATCCGCCTGGAAGACCTTATGCCGACGCAAGGCCCCGCCGGTACGACAGCAAAGCCGGCGGTGCCGGTCGATGTGTTGGCCGTCACCAATGCGCCGGAAGCGAAAGCCATCGATTTTGTGGATAGCACCGGGCGGATTCGCGCCGTTGCGCTGGGCATTCTCTCGTTGGGCGGGCCGTATGAACATGATTATGGCGTCTGCAACCGCTTCAAAGAATACAGCTTTGACACCATCGAACCGCGCCAGCTTGCTCTGCCGAATGGCGAAAGCGGCTGGTTCTGGCACTCTCATGCGACGAAGAACGACACGCTTAGCGAAGAAGCGCTCTTCCTGCACATCTTTGTCGATGAAACGGATAAGCGTTTCCACATTGACAGTCGCTGGATCAAGGATGGCTATCCGCAAAGTTTTGACTTTGACTTTGACTACGTCTTTAACCTGCAACTATGGAGCAATGACCTGGCCAAGACCCAGGAACTGCTCACCGGCATTCTGACTCGGCTCGACCAATTTGAAAATGGCACGTGGCGCTCCGTCTATCACAACCAGACCATGCCAACCGCCGCTACACTCTTTGTCACCCAGAGCAGTTACCGTGCTGATGAAGTGCAATTATCGGTGCGCAATCGGACGGCCGCGGCCCAACCGGTGCGGCTCTATGGCGCCTGGCGCGATCACCCCGATCGTAACACCTTGCAGCCTTTTGAATATACCCTCGATCTGCCGGCGGACGAGAGCAAGATCAACCTGATCTTCCCCGGTCTGTTGGACGCCACCATCTATGTGGAGAGCAACGGCTTCACCGACAAGATCTATCAAGGGGGCGGCCTCTGGTTCCCAGTCAAAGGTGAGCAGGAGAACGCGCCAACCATGAACTTGGGGCAATGTCGCCAACTCGATGACATCGACAGCACCGATCTGATCCTGGCCGGTTGCGCCGACCTGACCACGCCGCCCCTCGGCGCCAGTGACCAGGCCGGTATTGGGCGCACCCTCAATCCGAATGGCCGCTCGGTTGATGTCAGCCCCTACAAGGCGTTACGCTTCTGGGCCAAAGGCAATGGCGTCCCCGTGCGCGTGGTCTTGGAGACAGCCGGCGTCACCAACAATGATTACTTCCAGACAACCTTCACCCCCGATGGGCAGTGGCGCCAATATATGTTGCCGCTGGCGCAATTTGCCCAAAGCGCGGCTACCGCAACCCTAACCGGCGCCGACGTAAAAGCTGTGATCTGGATGAATGCAGAAAGCGCCGGTCGCCCGCTGGCATTGTCCATTGATCAGGTCAGCTTTACCAATCAGGGCTTGCTGGCCGAACTGGCGCTGCCGGCGGCGACGACCACCACCGCGGCCCAGCCCCTCCTGGTGAGCGGCCCTAGCGGCATCGCCCAGGTGACGGCGCGCTATAGCGTGGATGGCGGCGCAACCTTCCAAAGTGTGGCGCTCAACCAACAGGCGCAAAATGACCCGGCGCAGGTCAACTTCCAGGGGGAACTGCCTGGCCAAGCGCTGGGCGCCGATGTGATCTACTATCTGGAGACCACCTATACCAACGGCTATGTCAGCCGCAACCCGCTTGATGCGCCGGCCGGTTACTATCGCTACCGGGTCGATGATCGCGCCGGGCTGCTGATCGATGACTTTGCCGGCGGCGCGCTGCGCAATCGGCTAAACGGCGGCAACGGCATCTTCAACCATGGGACGGCCGGCGGTCGGTTATTGACCTACCGCGCTAACCATGAATTGATCCTCGACTATGATGTGCGCGCCGCCGATCAATTCGCCGGCTACTTTACCAACTTGTCCGCGCTGGATGCTCGTGCGTACACCACCCTCGATCTGTTGGTGAAGGGCGCGGCCGGTGGCGAACAAGTGCGGGTTGGCCTGCGCAATAGCCAGCATGTGGAAAAGTATGTCAGTGTGGGTGATCTCTTGCCCGGCGGCATTACAGACGAGTGGCAGTGGGTGCAAATTCCCCTGCGCAACTTTGCACCACAGATGGATCTCAGTGCGCTGAGCAGCCTGAGCCTCTTCTTCGCCAACAGCGACGGCAACAGCCAGGGCCGGCTCTATGTCAAGGAGATGCGCTTTACCACCTTGGGCGCGCCGCTGGTTATCGACAACTTTGATGATGCTACGCTGGAAAGCAACGGCCAACTGATGGGTTACTGGACAACGGCGCCCAACAGTACGCTTGATGCTACGTTGGTGGCCGGCGATGCGCAAAAGGCGACCGGCAAGGCGCTCCAATTGCAATACACCGTCGGCGCCAATGGCTATGCCGTCTGGAACAGCAGCCTGAAGCAACCCGCTGTGCAGCCGGAGAGTGTGTTGACCTTCTGGGTGAAAGGCGGAATGCAAACGGCGCCGGCTAATCTCTACCTGACCAGCAGCAATGGTCGCGCTCGTGTTGCGCTGAAGGATTATGTCTCTTGGAACAATCAATGGCAACGGGTGGCGATCCCGATGAGCGCCTTTAGCGGGCAGGGCTTTGACCTGAACGCCTTGACCGGTTTCCAAGTGGCCTTTGAATTCGCCCAGGGCAGCGGCACCCTCTGGCTGGATCAGATCCAGATCGGCGCCCCTGGCGCGCCACAAGCTAATCAGCGGCTGCTCTACTTGCGCGATGTTGACGAGGCTGCGGTCGCCCTGCACCTGCCCTACGGTGGCGCCTGGCAAGCCGAAAGCGATGTGCCGTGGCTCTTTGTTCCTAACAGCGGCGCCGGCTCGACCAGTCTGACGGTCAGTAGCGTCAACTGGGATCTGGCGCCGGGAATCTACACCGGCAAAGTGACCATTCGCGCCGCCGGGCAAACAGAAACAATCACCGCGCAACTGACCGTTACGCAAACCGGGACGCCGGCTGGTCGTCTCTATCTCCCGCTACTGGCGCGGTAAGTAATCCGTTTGGGGCAACCCTGGCTCTGCTAAAAAGTATAGGTCAATATCGACAAGGCCGTAAGCGAATCGCTTACGGCCTTGTCGTTTAAAACCAACGATTTTGATAGTTCTGTTATGGTTCTGTAACGAAATAAGCATCAAAGCTCCGGTAAAATCAAGTTGTTCGCAATGAACGCAAAAAGATTTTTTAAATTAGCAAACGAATCAGGATAGGTGTCATGACCGGGATTGATGTTTATGAAACGCAACAAAGCGCCCTCCTTATGTTGAAGGAAGGCGTTGACGCGCTGACTGTCGCCAGATTTCGTCACTTATGTGATGAGCTGCTGGCGCGTGGGACAACCCATTTCATCATCGATCTATCACAGACGCAAACCATGGATAGCGCCGGCATTGCCGCGCTGGTTTACCTGTTTAAACGGTGCCGCACAGTGGGGGGGACAATGAAGATCAGCAAAACGATCTCCCCTGCCGCCCGCCGTTTGCTCCGGTTGACCCGTTTTGATCGGATCTTCGAGACGATCGACATTCACCATCGTTCTTTTGATGGCGCCGGGAACGGCAAGCAAACGCCAATGCCAGAACAAGCGGCATCAGCAACAGCCTACCAGCCCGACCCGCAACTGCGCATCGCCCATAACGCTGCTGTGTTGGATTGGCAAAATAGCCTCGATGGCCAACTCCAATTGCTTAGTACAACTGTGCGCAATGCCCTGCAGGCATTGTATGCAACAGCGCTTGGCGCCTTTATGCAAAGAGTCAATCGCCAATTCTCGGTTGGCTAAATCACACCCAAATCCCCTGGCTGCGGCAGCGTACTTTCTTGACATCGGTTCAGGAACTTTACGCCGTCGTAGCTCTTTTCGCGTTCAAGATCGCCATAAATTTTAGACATTTGTCAAATGCCCTAAACGCGCCTCTCTGCTATGCTGAGTCGTGGGCATAAAAAATAATTTAATATTAATCTAATTGACAAAAAGGATTGATATGCAGTACCGCCATCAACCAATCACCAAAATCGTACATTTTCTTTTACTCCTTGTCCTACTCTTACTTCTCAGCCCAAATTGGCAGCCTGTCGCCCAGGCTCATAGGTTAGCGGCTACGGCTGCCGACACGCTGGATGATGACAAGGATGGCATTCCCAATGGTGTTGAATGTCTTGGCTTTAGCGGGCGGATGCCGGTGGCGGTGGTCAACGGCTCCTTTGAAGCGCCCGACATTGACACCACCTTTACCCTGACCAGTAAACGCTGGGGGGCGTTCCCGATCGTCGCCGTTGCCTACAAAGCCTCACTAGTAGAGGGCTGGTCGACCACGGCCAAGGATAGTGAAATCGAGATCTGGCAGAGCAGCTTTAATGGCGTACCCGCTCATGCCGGTCAGCAATTTGCTGAAATCAATGCCAATGAAACCGCCGCCCTCTACCAGGATCTGACAACCACGCCGGGCAGCACCATGTTCTGGTCATTTGCTCACCGGGGTCGCACCGGCGTTGACACCATCTCCCTTGCCGTAGGGCCACGCGGCGGCCCTTATACAAAAATGGGCGAATTTTCCACTGATGCCAAAGCTTGGTCGGTTTACCGTGGCGAATATGTGGTGCCGGCCGGTCAAACCCAAACCCGTTTCCTCTACCAGGCAGTGAAAACGGCCAGCGGCAACAATACCATCGGCAACTTTCTGGATGATATTCAATTTTATACCATTGCGCCCTGCACCCTCGACAGCGACGGTGACGGCGTTGTCAACTCACTCGATCTCGACAGCGACAATGACGGCATTTTGGATATTGTCGAAGCCGGTTTGCAAGATGGCGACGGCGATGGGCGGGTCGATAGCGCCGCCGATCTGGGCAAGGCCGGTTCGGTGCCGGACAGCGATGGCGATGGCCTGCCCAATTTCCTCGATCTCGATAGCGACGGCGACGGCATTCCCGATGTGGTCGAGGCGCAACCCAGCACAACCTATATCGCCCCCACCGGCGCGTTCACCGACACCGGCGTTGACAAAGCCTTCGACGCCGGTTTCAAGCCGGTTGATAGCGACAACGACGGCACGCCCGACTATCTCGACGCTGATAGTGACAACGACAACTATCCTGACACCGTCGAAGCCAAGGTGAAGCTCACCGGCAGCGACAAAGATAAGGATGGGCTGGATGATGGCATAGATGGGGAGGCCGGTCGTTGGGGGCCGGTGCAAGGCCAGGTGCGCGACACGCTAAGCAGCTATCCCAACAGCGGCAAGGAGACCTTCTGGCGCAATCTGAAAGCCAACCCGGAGACCGGCGTCGGCGGCGGTAAGGACGGCGGTCTGGAATCCGGCCCCCTGCCCGGCGACCCCAGCGCTTTTATCGGCAGCATTGGCAGCACGGCCAACGACGCCACGGCAGCGGCAGCGGATGAAGCGACAAGCGCCTGGCACAAAGCGCGCCTTTTAACCAACATCGCCCTCAAACTGGATGATCTAATGCCGTCGGCAGGGCCAAATGGCACAACGCCGAAGCCGGCTGTTCCAGTCGATGTGCTGGCGATCACCACCTCGCCTGACGCCAAAGCGGTCGACTTTGTCGATAACAACGGCAAAATTCACGCCGTGGTGCTGGGCATTTTGTCGATGGATCGTCCCTATATGCACGATTACGGCGTCTGCAATCGTTTCAAGGGTTACGAATTTGAGCAGATTGCCCCCATCGCCATGACCGTGCCGCCCGACAACGAAGGCTGGTTCTGGCGTGCGCATAGCAACAAGGGCGATACGATCCGCGAAGATGCGTTGCTCTTCCACATCTTTGTCAATGAAGCGGAAAAAACTTTCCACATTGACAGCCGCTGGACGCAGGACGATTACGGCAAGAGCTTCCCCTTCGCCTATGATTACGTCTTTACCATGCAGGTGTGGAGTAACAATCTCATCAGCAGCCAACAACTGTTGCAAGCGCTGTTGATGCGCCTCAATACCTTTGAAGAGGGGGCGTGGCAGGTGGTCTATCACAATGAGAGCGCCCCGGCGGAACCGACGCTCTTTGTGCAACAGGCGCGCTACAGTGCCGACACCATCTATCTCGACCTGCAATCGGTGGCGACCGCGGCCCAACCGGTGCGCATTTACGGCTCGTGGCGCAGCCATCTGGATCGCCAGAATTTGCAACCCTTTGAGCTACAGATGACGGCTGAAAGCGGCAAAACTGTTGTGCCGTTGAACTTCCCCGGCGTGTTGGACGCCACCATCTATGTGGCCAGCAACGGCTTTACCGATAAGGTCTACAGTGGCGGCGGCTTGTGGTTCAAGGTCGCGCGCAACAACAGTGAACGGACAACCCTGACGCTGGGTGATTGCCGTCCGCTGACGGAGATCGATCCTGTCGATCTCGTCCTGGCCGGTTGTGCCGCGGCAAAGAGTGATGCGGCCACGCAGAGCGATGAAGTCGGGCTGGGGCGCACCTTGAACCCGAATGGTCGCCCGGTCGATGTCAGCCCCTACCGGGCGTTGCGCTTCTGGGCGCGGGGTGACAACACCCCTGTGCGCGTCCTGCTGGAAAGCGCCGGCATCACCGACGGCGATCATTACCAGGCGACCTTTACGCCGGACGGAAGCTGGCGCCAATATATCATCCCGCTGACCCAGTTCCAACAGCGGGGCTTTGGCAAAACCGTGGCCTGGACCGGCGCCGATGTCAAAGCGGTGGTCTGGGTCAACGCCGAAGGGAACGGGCGCCCGCTCGATCTGGCGCTGGATCAGGTGAGCTTTACCAACCATGGGTTGCTGCAAGCCAATGCACTGCCCCCCAGCAGCAACGACACCGCGCCCCGCACCGTCCAGGTGAACGTGGCCGACGGCGCCGCCGTCAGCAGCATGACCCTGCATTACAGCGTCGATGGCGGGCGCACCTTTGCCACTGCGCCGATGAACGGTGTGCAAGCGGCGAGCGCAACGCCTGCCTTCCAGGGTGAACTGCCCGGCCAGGCATTGGGCAGCGACATTCGCTACTATGTGACCGCCACGCATGCTAACGGCTATGTCAGCCAAAGCCCGGTCGATGCGCCGCACAGCTTCTACCGCTACCGCGTCGATGACCGCATCAGTTTGCTCATCAACGACTTTGGCGGCAACCAACTGAAAAACCGGCTGGGAGGCGGCAGCGGTCTCTTCAATAACCCGACCAGCGGTGGTCAACTGCGTGCCTATCGCTTCCAGCAACAACTGCTGCTCGATTATAACGTGGCCGAGAGCGGGCAATTTGCCGGTTACTTCACCCAACTGCCCCAGCGTGATCTGCGGGGGTACACCACCCTCAACCTCTTGGTGCGGGGCGAAGCGGGCGGCGAACAACTGCTGGTCGGTCTGCGCGATGCCAACGGCTACGAACCGCGCGTCAGCGTTGGCGACCTGCTTCCCGGCGGCATCACGACGGCATGGCAATGGGTGCAGCTTCCGCTCTCCTCCTTCAGCCCGACGTTGGATCGCAGCGCCATCACCACACTCAGTTTTAGCTTCTTCCAGAATTACGCCCCCACCAGCGGCCGGCTCTACATCCGCGAAATCCGCCTGACTGGGTTGGCGACGCCGACGGTGATCGACAGCTTTGATGATGGCAATCTGGAAAGCAATGGGCAGGGTAACAGCTATTGGACCAGCGCCCCCGGCAGCCAACTGACGCCGACCATTGTACCCGGTGACGCCACCAAGGGCAGCGGCAGCGCCCTCCGGCTCGACTACACCATCGGCGCCGGCGGCTATGCGATCTGGCATAGCAACCTCAACGGCGTCAGCTTGCCGGCAGATGCCATTCTCACCGCCTGGGTGAAGGGGGGCGCGCAAAGTGTTCAGCCGCGCTTCTACCTGACCGATGGCGCCAAACGGGCCGGCGTCGCCGTGGCCGACTATGTCACCCTGCGCGACGCCTGGCAACTGGTGCAGATTCCCGTGAGCGCGTTTGCCGCACAGGGGGTGAACCTTGCGAACCTGACCGGTTTTGAAGTGGTCTTTGAATACAGCACCGGCAGCGGCGTCTTTTGGGTGGATAACATCCGCTTGGGTGGACAGGGCGCGCCCCAAGCCGATCTGCGCCGCTTGTATCTGCGCAACAGTGACAGTGAACCGTTGGCGCTGCACTTGCCGAATGGTGGAAGCTGGCAGATTAGCAGCGATGCGCCCTGGCTGGCCGCCACCCGCACCGGCGCCGGCCCGGAGAGCCTGACCATCCAGAGTTTGAATTGGGATCTGGCGCCTGGCGCCTATAGCGGCACATTACAGATCCAAAACGCCGCGGGTCAACGCGAAGATGTCGTGGTGGTGCTAACCGTCACCGAACCGGGGGCGCCGGCCACCCGTCTCTATTTGCCGATGGTGACGCGGTAAAGGTTATCACCGTTCCGGTCAAGTACCCGAATTCCGTCCCGTAGGGACGCTTAAGTTGAGGGTTCATCAATAAAAAGGGGCGCCGCTCTGCGCGAGTCCGTGACTCGCAACGGGCTGGGCGAGTCACGGACTCGCCCAGAGCGGTGTGGGAAACCTCACCCTGCTGTCGTCGCAAGCGAGTCACGGACTCGCCCGGAGCGGTGTGTGGAGATGTATTTTTACGAATCCTAAACTCAGGCGTCCCTACGGGACGTACGCGTGTTACGCGACCAACTGTTCCCACAAAAAATCATAAGCGCGCCGACCGCTGATGCGGTGGCGGCCTTCAAATTCATCTAATTCCACGGACTGTTTGGCGTTGCCGCCCAAAATCTCACAAATTTCTTGCGTTCGCTGTACACTGGCGCGCACGGTTGCAATGGGGAAGATCGGGTCGCGCACACCGGCTTCAACCAGCATCGGACGCGGCATGATCAGCCCCACAAGATCGGTCATCTCCCCAATGTTCAGCAGCCCCGGCACAAAGTTACAGGTGCAATGATTCATGGCGAGAATGCTGTCGCGGAAGCTGCTAAAGTAACCGCTGACCACGCAAGCCTTGACCCGCGGGTCGAGCGCCGTGTGAAAGAAGGTCGCCATGCCGCCGCCGGAAATGCCCATGACGCCCAACCGACTGGTGTCCGCCTCCGGCACGGTGGTCAGATAATCGACCAGGCGCAGCCCGTCGCGCACGCGCATCCCCACCAGTGACTTGCCCAACATAAAGGCGTAGGTGGCGGCGTTGTGACAGGTGGAAGGAATCGGTTGTCCCAATTCGCGGTTGAGATAGCCGTAGTCGGTCTGCCGTTCACCAAAGCCGGCAATCTCCGGCGCCGCCACTAAAAAGCCCCGGCGACAGAGAGCGATGCCAAAGTCTTTGTGGTAGCCATCTTCGGTGAAGCGTTCCTCGCCATCCTCCCAGAGACCAACAATGTCGCTGACGCCATAACCATGACCAGCATAGGCAATCACGACCGGCAGCGGCCCGGTGGCGCCTTTCGGAATGAGCAGATAGACCGGCATGCGCGCCTGCGCCGCCGTGGAGATGACCACCTTGCGCCGCACAAAGTCACCCCGATCCACCTCTTCGACCAGATGGGGCGCGGGATCAACGGGCGGGCTATCCAGAAAACCGAGCGTTTCGGCTAAGGCGGTGCGACATGCCTGTTGCCATGCTTCCGCCCCGTTTTGCGTGGTCGCCGTAAAGGCATAGCGGGCGGCGCTTTGGGCGGCCGTTTGTAACTCTAAGGTTGGCTGTAAGGCGGGGATTTGCTGTGCTGTCAAACGAATGGTACTCATCACGTCTGCTTTCTTTTGTAGGGGCGCACCCTTGCGAAGACACTACAGCGGATGAAGGCGGTAACGGATGGATCTGCCATCGGCGATGCTTCCGAAGAACGGGGAAGCATTCTGCCTGATGCCCGTGCCGTTTGTGGGTTTTGTTCGGCAACCACGCCATCCGTTGCCGCCTTCATCCGCTGTAGTGTTGGTTTGCGCCATTCGGCGTTTAATTCGTTATCACTTAATCACCGCTTCGCCCACTCCTGCACCAAATTGACGCAAACCGCCGTCGCCTGGGCCATGTCTTGCACGCTGACCCACTCCATGGGGCCGTGGATGTTCTGCATCCCGGTGAAGAGATTGGGGGTGGGGACGCCCATTTCGGTCAGTTGCGAGCCGTCGGTGCCGCCGCGGGTCGTATCAAAGATCGGTTCGATACCGGCGGCGCGCATGGCGTTGACGGCCAGATCGACCGGGCGCATATCCTTCTCCAGCCAGTAACGCATGTTGCGGTATTGGGGCGTGATGGTACACTCGATCTGGGCGCGTGGTTCGGTGGCCGCCACCGCGTTGCAGACTGTGCGCACGAGTTCGCCGTGACTCGCCAACCCGGCCAGTTCAAAGTCGCGCAGGATGAATTGCAAGGTAGCGGCGCTGGCATCACCCTCTAATTTATAGACATGGATAAAACCGTCGCGCCCGCTGGTGGTGGCCGGGGTGCGTTTGTCCTGGGGCAGAAGGTCGATGATCTTGGCCGCCAGATGCAAGGCGTTGACCATGACACCGGTGGCATAACCGGGGTGGATCGAGACGCCGGTCACTTTAACCACCGCCTTGTCTGCCGAAAAGGTTTCGTAGGCCAGCTTGCCCACTTCGCCGCCATCGAGCGTATAGGCAAAGTCGGCGCGCAACGCCTTCAAGTCAATTTTGCGGATGCCGGCGCCGATCTCCTCGTCCGGGGTGAAACAGACCCGAATCTCGCCATGCGGAATCGACGGGTTCGCCAGCAGATGGGCCGCCATTGTCATAATGATGACTACCCCGGCCTTGTCGTCAGCGCCCAGAATGGTGTCGCCGCTGGCAGTGATGAGGGTATCGCCCAGCTTTTTCCCCAGGTAGGGGCTGACCGCCGGTGACAAACTGAGCGTCGGGTCATCGGGGAAGGTGATGGGGGCGCCGTCATAGTTACGGTGGACACGCGGCTTGACCTGTGTGCCGCCAAAGTGATGCACCGTATCGACATGGGCCAGGAAGGCGATGGTCGGCACAGCGTGGCTGACTGTCGCCGGAATGGTCGCCATGACAAAGCCGGTGTCGGTCAGCTTGACATCACTGGCGCCCAGGCTGCGTAATTCTTCCGCCAGCAGCCGTTGCAGATCGAGTTGTTGTGGGGTGCTGGGGACAGTGGTGGATCGTTCGTCGCTGACCGTGTCCACCTGGACATAGCGGATCAAGCGGCTTTCGAGATCAGAGAACCATTGTGTATTCATCGGTTGTGACAGCGCTCCTTTACGCCAACAGTTGGTCTCTATTCAAGAAGATCAAAGATTACGCAGATTCATTTTCTCATTTGGTAATCTGCGTAATCTTTGATGGGTGAGTCAGTACAACATTTGTTATAATGATGCCTTTATTGTACCGGATCAACCGGTCTTTTCTGAAGTTGTTAATAGATAGGAGTTACGCAGTTGACGGGCGCTACCAGAGACCTGTCAGGTTTGCGAAACCTGACAGGTCTTGTCCAACTGCGTAACTCCTAATAGAATCAGGTGCGTATGAACCCAGGAGATGCCGTCTGCCAATCCCACTTTCGCCGATTGGCGGCGTTGCTGGCCAGCGAGGTCAAAGCGGAAAATGAACAATTGCAGCAGCAGGTGCAACGGCTGGCGCCGGCAGCGGCCGAAGCGACCGGCAACAGCCTGATCGGCCTGACCATCCGTGACGAGGTGGCGGGGCTGGGCGGGCGGGTGTTGGTGACGCTGGGTAAGCGCAACCAGCAACTGGACCTGCCCTGGACGCGCTTGCGGGTCGGCGCGCCGGTGCAATTGTCCGAAGAAAACGGGAACGCGACGCAAGGTTGGCGCGGGGTGGTGAGCCAGTTGCGCCGGGAAAGCATTCAGGTGGCGTTGCAACAGTGGCCGGAAGCGCAGAGCGACCGCCCCACCTTCCGCCTCGACCTGGCCGGCGATGAAATTGCCCATCAACGGGAAGCGGCGGCGCTGGCGGCGGCAGAAGGGGCCAAGGGAAATCGCCTGGCGGCGTTGCGGGCGGTTTTGTTGGGGGAAGCGCCGGCGCGCTTTCAGCCGGTCACGGCCCTGTCAGCGACGGCGGCTGATCTCAATCCGTCACAGCAGGCGGCGATTGCCCATGCCCTGGCCGCCGACGATGTGGCGATTATTCATGGCCCGCCCGGCACCGGCAAAACGACCGCGGTGGCCGAGTTGATTCGCCAGGCAGTACAGGGGGGCGAAAAGGTCTTGGCTTGTGCGCCCAGCAACCTGGCGGTGGATAATATTTTTGAACGCTTGCTGGCGCTGCCCGAACTGGCGACCGGGGGGGCCGTTGTGCGCATTGGTCATCCGGCGCGTGTCTTGCCGGCGCTGCGTGACCAGACGCTCGATCTGCTGGTGGAAAATCACCCCGACATGAAGCTGGTGCGCAAGTTGACCAAAGAAGCGCACGCCTTGCGCGCCAGTGCCGGCAAATTTACGCGCGCCAAACCGGAACCAGGCGCCCGTCAGGAGCTACGCGCTGAAGCCAAAGCCATGTTGGCGGATGCGCGTCGTCTGGAAGAACAACTAGTGGAACGCATCTTTAGCGCCGCACGTGTGGTCTGCGCCACTTTGACCGGGCTGGATGAGCGCCTGTTGGGCCACTACCACTTTGACCGCTGTGTGATCGACGAGGCCGCCCAAAGCACCGAGCCGGGTTGCTGGATTCCCCTACGCTATAGCCGACGGCTGGTGCTGGCCGGCGACCACTGCCAGTTGCCGCCGACGATTCTGTCACAGGAAGCCGCCGCCGGTGGTTTGGGCGTCAGTTTGATGGAACGCTTGCTCCAACAAGCCGACAACGCAACAGCCCTGGCCCGTCAACTGGATGTGCAATACCGGATGCATCAACAGATTATGCGCTTTTCGTCGCAGAGCTTCTATGGGGGGATGCTGGTAGCCCACCCCACTGTCGCCAACCACTTATTGTGCGATCTGCCGGGCGTGACGGAAAGTGACCTGACCGCCACACCGGTTGCCTTTATCGACACTGCCGGCGCCGACTACAACGAAGCGTTGGAACCGGACGGCGAAAGCCGTTTTAATGAAGGGGAGGCGCAGGTGGTGCAGCGCAAGGTGGCGCAACTCTGTGAAGCCGGATTGGCGCCGACCCAAATTTCCATCATTTCACCCTACAGCGCCCAAGTGCGCCTCCTGCGCGACCGGTTGAAAGCGCAGGTTGACCAGGGCTTGGAAATCGGCAGCATCGACGGCTTCCAGGGGCGCGAAAATGAAGCCGTGATCATCGCCCTGGTGCGCAGCAACGATGAAGGAGAGATCGGCTTTCTGGCCGACACCCGGCGTATGAACGTGGCCCTGACCCGCGCCCGTCGTAAATTGATCGTTATCGGTGACAGCGCTACCATTGCCGGCCATCCCTTCTATGCCGACCTGCTGGCCTATTTTGACCGCATCAAGGCATACCATACGGTGTGGGAGGATCAGATGATTCAGGTGTGGCCTCGACCTGAATAGAGACCGCTGGCTTCACTTTGGCATTCAGTGAAAGAGGTGGTATACTGGTAATACAAATTACAATTATACTCTCTTCCCAAACACATCTGCGTAAAGGATGCTATGCGCGCGCTCTTCCTGTTGGCGATCACGTTGTTCGTTGGCGCACTCTTTGGCCAAGCGGGCTATGCTCAGCCGGCGCAAGCCACGGCGGTCGCCGCGTTTGATTGTGCTACGGTTAGTGAAATTCCCCGTGATGAATGCAAAGCGTTAGCGGCCCTCTACACGAGCGGCAATGGCGTCAACTGGCGCAACCAGACCGGCTGGCTGGCGACAACGACCCCGTGCCAATGGGCCGGCGTCCGCTGTGAAGTTGGTCATGTGGTCGAATTGCGCCTGCCCAACAACAATCTCGCCGGCGCCGTCCCGACCAACTTTGGCTACTTGCCCTGGTTGCGCGTTCTGGATCTGAATGATAATGCCATTACCAGCTTGCCGGCCAAAGTCGGTGATCTGGCGCAGTTGCAGGCGCTGGCGCTACGGGGCAACCAGCTCATCACCATCACCGCCAAAATCGGGAAGTTAAGCCAACTTGTCGAACTGGATCTGAGCGGGAACGGGTTGACCGCCTTTCCCGGCGAGGCGAGCAATCTGCTCAATTTGGTCAAGCTGCATCTCAACCACAATGCGCTGCCCAAATTGCCGGCGGAAATCGGCAACTTGATCAAGTTGCAGGAGCTAAACCTGAGCGCCAACCAGTTGAACGCCATCCCCGGCGAAGTAGGAACGCTGACCAAGTTGTTGGCGCTGCGGCTGGATTACAACCGCCTGACCACCCTCCCCGCCGAGATCAGCCACCTGCACAAGCTACAGGTCTTGACCCTTCACAATAACGCCTTGACCGCGCTGCCCCTGGAAGTCGCCAAACTCAATGACCTGCGCTTCTTCACCCTCTCCCATAACCCTGGCCTCACCGGCGCTTTGCCCGACGGCTGGCGCGACATGACCCAGTTGACCACCTTCTGGTTTGACAACACCAACCTCTGCGAACCGCAAACACCCCCTTTTCAGAAGTGGTTGCAAGCGATTCCGGATCTCAAGCGCTCCGGTTTGGTCTGTCGCTATACCTATACGGCTGCGTTTACCGTGGTGACGCCCGGTGACCTCTTTACCCTGTTGGGGACAAACTTCAGCGCCGCCAGACCCTTGCCGCTACTGGTGAATGGGGTGAATGTCGGCTTGATCCAAACCGACAGCGCAGGAAATTTTGCTGTTGTCTTGGACACCCGCAATCTGCCCGCCGGCGCCCATGTTGCTCTGATGACCGATGACAGCGCTGATGCCTTGCTGGTGATCCAGCCCGGCGCCCAACCCGGCGCTCCCGTGATCACGTTGCCGGCGAATGCGCTATGGGTGGCGAAACTTTATCTGCCGACGGCGCAGCAGCCGTAAGCAACAGGGATTGGGTGATTCGGTGATTGATCTGGGCCTGCTGAACGCACAATCACCGAATCACCCAATTACCAGCCGTACTTGCGCTGGGTCCGCCTTGCCCAGCAACTGGGGATGGTTGGTCGGCGCAAAGTTGTGCAGATCGAGTTGGCTTTTGCCCAGTTCAAAGGCGGTTTCGACGGTGCGCCCATAGGCCAGGGCGCGGTAGAAGGCGGTGGCGAATTGGCGCGCCGCCACATCCTCAATTTCAGCGGGCAGACCGATGACACAGTCAATATGCTCGGCAATGGCGGCGGCCTGTGGCGCTGAATAGCAGGCGTTGAGAACCACACAGCGAATGTTGTCCTTGAGCAGGCGAAAGAGGGTGGTCAGCGCGGCGGCGGGAATGGCGACCGCCTGCCCCTGTTCAGCTTGGAGTTGCAGTTCGTGACGGTCGCTGCCGTGGCCGCTAAAGTGGACGATCTGGGGTTGATAGCGCAGGAGCCGTTCCTGCAAATCAGCCAGCCGTAGCGCCACCTGGGGGCGCAGGTCAAAGCGTTCGCGAAAGGCGCCCTGCTGCATCGCCTGGTCAATGGCGCGCATCTCTTCGTCAATTTGCAACCGGGGCAGATCGACTGGGTTGGCGGCGAGCAGGAGGAGGGTGATGGGGTCCATAGGGTTGCTCCTTGTGGTTGAATGAATACAAAAGAGTTTTCCACTTTCTGCTGCTAGATTGCATTTTGCTCTTATCTTCAGTATACTACAAGCCATGCGATGGGAAGTCTACGACCGGTATGGCAACAAGATCTATATGACCGAGGAACGTTGGCAACATGCACTGGAGAAACGCCCCTGGTTGGCGGATTATCTGGATGATATACTGACGACGATCCGCCGTGGTCGCCGCGAGCAAGATCCGCTTAACCCACGCAAGTATAAGTATTAAGGTACAGCAATGACGGTTGAACAGTATGCCTACGATGAAGAGGGGGACGTCCTTGATGTCTACTTTGTGGAAAATCGTCCCGCTTGGACCATCGAGTTAACGCCAAACATCCTAATTAGCATTGACCGTGCGGGACGTCAGGTTGTTAGTTTGACCCTACTCGACTACACCGAGTTGAGCCGCCGCACCGAGTGGGGGCCACGCAGTTTTCCCATTACGGGGTTGGCCGGCTTGCCTTTTGCCGAACGCGATCTGGTTCTCCAGATTCTCAATTCGCCGCCCGTAAACCGCTGGTTGGATGTGTCCTCCGTGCAGACGCTGCCCGATTCCCCCTTCGCTGTGACCCACCTGGAGCCGCCGCCACCTGCCGTCGCCGCGTTGATTCCGGCGCTGGCTTGAGCCGTTGACGCACACACGATGGTGGCTACAGACTTGTAACAAAAATGCCATAGCGTGCCGGGGAAAGGCCAGACGTGGTTTCTATAACCGGCTTGTTCCTGGCCTTTCCCCGGCACGCTATAGCACCCTTCCCAGCAGACTTGTGTTTTTGCGAAAAAAATTTCGCGCGGCGCCTTCGGCGCCAATGGATGCTGGGGGGAACCCCCAGAGGGCAGCGCGCAGAGGTTTTCAGAGGCCAGCGGCGCCGTCGTCCAGCGATGGCGCCTTGCGCCCGCGATGCGATCAAAGGCCGGGGGCACGCACCACCCGAAACCCGACATCGCTGAGGCGATTGTCTGGGCAGAGCCTGCCGCGGGCCGCACAGCGCACGTTGAGCTGACTGTTGACAAACGAACCACCGCGCACCACACGACGGGTGTCGGCGCCAGCCGCCAGCTTTTCACGACCGTCCGCCGGGTCGTAGGGATAACCATAAGTTAGTTTTTGGCCATCGATTCCCCATAGACTGCTGGCCCACTCCCACACATTGCCCGCCATATCGGCAGCGCCACACACGGCGTTGCCATGGGGGAAGGCGCCTACGGCTGAAGTGCTGCCGATACGGGTAGCGTTCATATTACAATGATCGGCTGCTTTTCCGCTATTGCCCCACGGATAGCTGTGGCCATCGGTGTGACGGGCGGCGCGCTCCCATTCCACTTCGGTCGGTAGGCGTATGGCTTGCCCCGTCCGTTCACTAAGCCAACGGCAAAAAGCCAGCGCTTCGTACCAACTCACCCCAACTTGCGGATGGTTGGCAATGGCGAAGCGCGGGCCATAGGTTGCCGGTTGATTTGCCCATTCCTCAATGTACTCTTGGCGTTCGATTGACCAACTCCGACAGCGAAGCTGCCCATCCCGCCAAGAATTCAAGGCGGTGGCTTCTTGCCAATAAGGGGCGTGGGCATAACCGCCGGCTGCTACAAAGGTCTGATATTGGGCGACGGTAATGGGATAGCGACTGATGGCGAAGGGCTGGCGCAGCACATAGGGAAACTGAGGCATTTCATCATCATAGGCATCGTTATCTTGCGCCCTGTTACTGCCCATGAGGAAGGGTCCTGCCCCAATCGTCACCCAATCCAGATCGGGCAAACTGTTTTTAACACCCACCCCCGGACGCGGGTCGCCTAAGCGGCCCAACGCCGCACCGGCTGCACCGCGCAGCAACCCACCGGCCACTAGGGTCGGCGCAAAAAGCTGCAACAGGCGCGGTTTGACCACAGCCATCGTTTCGGCGTCCCGGCTGTCTAATTCTAAGAGCGCGTTGGCCGCGATTTCGGCGGCGACCAACGCCGCTTCGCCCTGGTCGACACTAGTTGCCAGGCCGCGCACCAGCGCCAGGGCATTCTCCTGACTGCGCAAGCCAAGGTAGCCGACGGTCAATAGGACTGTCTCGCGCCACCAACTCTGGGTGAGACGGCTTTCTGCGGTCAGAAAAGCCACCATCTTGTCGCTCTCACGCAGGCTTTCAACCAGATAGAAGGCGCAGAGAAATTCCTGAAAGGTCAAGTGGAGAAAGCGATAGCGCCCGCCCCGTTCATCGAGCAGGCTCCCCCGTTCGCGCATGGCCTGGATAAAGGTGGCCAGGGCGCTTTCCACTTTCTCTTCGCCATGTTTGCGCGCCAACGGCGGGCGAAGCCACGCCCGCAGTTGCTCTTCACTGACCGTGCGATCCGCCGCCCCCGCACTCATCATCTGAAAAGCCAGATAGGCCAGCAAATTGCGCTTTTCGGTCAGCGTACCGCCCCAGTCGGCCAGTTCAAAGGTGCTCTGGCTGGTGGGGTGGTGCTTCTCGGCCAGCAGCACATCGACACACTTTTCGTATAACTCAGCCCGCTCATCGGGCAGGCGGCGTTGGTTATAATGGACAATCGCTACAATCGTCACCAGCAACGGCGACTCGACCAGGGGCGGCTCCTGGCGGGCGGCGCGCAACGCTTCCAGATGGCGGATCGCCGCCTGTAAACGCGCCGTCTCCGCCGCCGCGTCCTGGGTGTTGTAGGCCGCGGCGCACCAACGGGCCGCCAGCGCCGCCACCTGCGTATCGGTCATCGGTTGCACCTCGGCCACGCGGAACTCTTCGGGCAGCACGGTGTCGCCGCGGTGGGCGCGGGTGCGACAGGTGACGACGATCTGGCGCAGACCGCGATTGTTGGCGACATTTTCCACCGCCTGGCGCACCAACCAGCGCTCCCGTTCATCGGCCACTTCATCCAGGCCATCGAGCAAGAGGATGCAGGATTGCCCCTGCATCAGCAGCCGTTCAAAAAAGTCAGTCGGTAAGCCCAGGGCCGCCTCCTGGCGAATCAACGACTGGCTAATAAAGGCGGTCAAGGTGCCTTGACGGGCGTCGCCGGCGCCCACCGCTTCTTTACGGTAGCGGTTATAGTCGCTCAAGGTGACAAAGATGGGTAAAGGCAAGGGGTCGGCCAGCCCCAACGCTTCAGCGCCGAGCTGCGTTGCGCCGGTACGCAGCGCCGTCGCCAACGTGGCCGCAATCAAATGAAGATAGGTCGTCTTGCCCGACCCCGGCCCGCCGACAATCATCAGCCGGGGACCGAGGGTCAACAGTTGGTTCATGTCGATCACGGCGCGCTGAGCCTCGCCCAATACCTCTTCCGCGCCGCGGCGTTGGCTCGTGCGCCCGCTTGGCTCTGTGCGCGCCGGGTTGATGGTGGCCGCCAGCGCGACATAGACATCATCCAGCGTGAGATCGAGCACTTGGAGTTCGCGCCGCTCGATGCCGCGCAACCGTAATTTCCCATAGCGGTTGCTCACCCAGGCCAGATAGCGCTCCAGGGCCTGATCAAACGCCGCTTGGTCCAACTCGGCGCGACCGGGCGCTTGCAGATAGACGGTGCGAATATAGGTGATGCTGTTGTTGTCGCCGATAATGTTGCGGTCGCCGGTGGCAATGGCGCTGTTGTCCAGATCGCGACCGATCGCGACGCCACGGCGGTGCGCCTTTGTCTCGGGCTTGTCCGTCGTCGGCGCAGCTATCGGTGGTGGACGGCGGTTGTGTACGGCCAGCCAGATAGCGACTGCGCCGGCGGCGACCATTGCCAACCAGAGCCAAAGTCGGTGTCTGGTGAAAAATCAGCCAGGTCCGCACTGATCAAGCTCGCCGTCAGATTGCCCACAAAGAGCAACAGGGCGATGCCTGCCGGTAGTAGCCATATCCCAACGTGCTTTGAACGTTCCATTGTTTCTTCACCTCGGTGGAAAGGGTTTGGCGGCAAACGACCGGTCACGAACCAGGCGCATTCACTTTTTCACAGGTTGTGGTTTGCGATTGACACCTAGGTCTGCCCACTATAGAAAGTAGGAGCAGATCGCTTTGCTATGACTTTGTTGAAAGAAGGGCCTGCAATTGTTTTAGATTAACCTGAGGATCACGGCGGCTGGCCAGGATCAGACTGGCGCGGATAGACTTGGCTGCTAGAGCTTGCACAAGCTGGCCGGGTAGTGCGGTTAATTCAACGTGAGCAAGTATATGATTGACACTTGAGCGATCGCTAAATAACAATTTGGCCAAGACATCCTCGACCCCAGCGAAATCAACAGCCGTCAACCGCCCTACGACTTGTCGAACCAGGCTCTGTTCCAGCGTTAATAGCCGACCACGGACTAAAGAAGGATAGCGCAAACGGGCAGCGGCCCAATCTTTCAGCAGGTAATCGTAGGCGCTTGCTTTGTGAATTTGTGTGCTGACACCGGCGACCACAATGTCTGGTTGCGCCAGATTATAGGCATCGCTGCTGATAATGACCGCCGGGCGTACTTTGCCGCCGCTCAGATCGCTGTACTCATAGGGGACGGCAATGACATCACCGCGTCGGTACGCCATTGTCCACCTCGGTTACATACCAGTCGTCGGGCATCTCCTCCCAGTCCTCACGCATGGTCGATACGGCGAACCAATAGTCACTGGTCGGCGATGGATCGGTCTGTGCAAAAAGCAGACCTAGTGCCTGCTCAACTACTAACCCTTCGCTGACGCCCCAGCTTTGCGCCTGTTCATGCAACTGGCGGACGATCTCTTCCGCCAGCGATAGCTTGATTTCAAGCATGACTGACATTTTTCTACTCCTACCCTGCTGACTTACAACTGTTCTTCCTGATTGCATGAACGGTAGCATAGCACAGCTTGCGCGATTTCGCATCTGTTGCATGGCCTTCGGGTTCATTACGCCTCCGGCGCCAATCGACGCTGGAAGTTCCCCAGAGAGCAGAGGCTCCGTCGTACAGCGATGGCGCCTTGCGCCCGCGATGCGATCAAAGGCCGGGGACACGCACCACTCGAAACCCGACAACGTTGTAGCGAATGGATGGGAGGTACCCGAAGCGGGCCGCACAGCGCACGTAGTAGTCATTGTAGACGAACGCGCCGCCCCGCACCACACGCCGATCGTCACCCGTCGGGGCGTCGTCCACTTGCACGGCGTAATCCTGATAGTTTTCACGCCATTTAGTGCTGCACCATTCCCACACATTGCCGCTCATATCCGCTGCGCCGCAGGCAGCACGCCCACTGGGAAAGCTGCCTACGGGTGAGGGACTGCCAATGCCGGTATCGGCCATATTGCAATGCCGAGCATGAAATTCATCGCCCCACGGATAGCGGCGGCCGTCGGTGTGACAGGCCGCGCACTCCCATTCCGCTTCTGTGGGCAGACGCACGGAGTTGCCCAACTTTTCTGACAACCAACGACAAAAGGCCAGCGCCTCATACCAGCTTATGCCAATCTGCGGCTGGTTGGGGGCGTCAAAGCCTGAACCATAGTTGGCTGGACCTTGTACCCAGCCTTCGATTGATTCTTGTTGTTCAACTGACCAAGTGTGGCAGCGTAGTTGCCCACCCTGCCAGATGCCTTGCTCTGCGGCTTCCTGCCAATAGGGCGCATGGTCATAGCCACCAGCATCGACAAAGAGTTGATATTGGGTAACGGTAATCGGGTAACGACTGATCTGGTAAGCCTGTTGGAGCAAGCAACAGGTGAACTGGGGGCGACCATCAAATGGTCCATCGCCACCCATAATAAAGGGTTCTGCCTGGACTGCCACCCAATCAATATCCGGCGCCCCATTCTTCACCCCCACGCCTGGCCGTTCATCGTCCAACCAGCCGAGCGTCCGACCGGCGGTGGCCCGGTCGACCGGCGGCAGATGGCCCCCACCCACCAGGGCCATGAGCCAACTCCTGACACGCGCAAGCGTCTCCAGGTCGTTGGTGTCATACTGTGGGTCAAGCCGTTTGTAAACGCCCGTTTCCACCAGCAGTTGACCGGCCAGCAGCGCCGCCCACCAGTCGCTATCGGCGGCCTTTTGTAGCTGTTCCGTTTCACAGCGTTGACCACAGAGCCGCGCCACCAGGCTCCAGGCGGCATAGGGCGTGCCGCGCGCCACCTTGGCGCCGGCCAGCAAAAAGACCTCACGCCAGCGTTCGGGGTCATCGCGCACCAGCTTAACCAAGAAGTTGGGGAAGCCATTGGCGGTCAGGTGGCGCGCGGCCAGATACTCTTGGAAGGTGCGATGGGGAAAGCTGTAGACCCCTTCACCCCGGTTGGTCAGCAGGCCGGCGCGGTCGCGAATATACTCTAACACACGCGCCTGTTTGAGATCGGGGTCGTTGGCGGCGTGCAGGAGGGCGGTTACCAGTTTGCCCTCCTCAATATCGGCGGCGCCGGTGGCGGTCGTCTGGCCGGCGTGAACTTCGTAGGCCAGCTTTTCCAGCGCGTCCCGCACTTGCGGCTGGGGACAGCGCAGCCATTCCGCCATACTCTCGGTCTGGAGCAGCGGCTGCCCATCGCTGTCCAGCACAATCTTGGGGCGCTCCCAGATGTCGAGCAAGAGTTCCATGCTCTCTTCATAAAGCTGCTCACGAGCATCGGGCAGGCTGCCGCGCCAGGCGTGGAGCGAGGCCATCAGGGTCAAGAGTAGGGGGCGGGGCGCAAGTTCGCGCAGGTGGGCGCCACGGGCAATGGCGTTTTTTAGCAGCGTGGCACGGCCCTGCGCTTCGGCGGCGCTCAAGCCGGCGCGCGCCTGAGCCAGATGGGCATACCAACGTTCCACAAAGGCGTCAATCTGTTCCTGGGTAAAGGGGGCCAACACCGCTTCGCTAAAACCGGGCAGGCGCCACTGCTGCCGCTGGTAGGCATAGGTGCGGCTGGTGAGCAGAATACGCACCCGTGGAAAGCGACGTTGCCAGGCCAATATTGCCGTCTTGACGCCGTCGCGCTGCTGGGCACCCTCCGGCACTTCATCCAGACCATCGAGGATGAGCAAGCCGCCCCGTTCCATCAGATGGCGGTTGAGCAGGGGCGCAAAGCCGGGGACGCTCTGCTCCAAGCGTTGGGTGAGGTAGCGCCAGATCTGATCGTCGCCGCTTCCCAACGCCGCCAGGTGGGCGGCAAAGCTGCGCAAGACCACCCGCACCGGCAGCAGCGGCCCCACTGTCCACTCTGCGCCGAGGCGGGACAAGTTGGCATGAGTCAACCCCAACAACTCCCCGGCCAGCGAGAGCGCCAGAAAGTTGGTAAAGGTCGTCTTGCCGGAGCCGGGGTCACCCAGCAACGCGGCGTAGGGTTCAGCGGCGGCAAAGGCCAGAGCCGCTTGCCGTTCCCGTTCGGCCCCTTCCAAGTGGTCAACCGGCGCCGCCGACGGTTCGCCGCGTTCCTTGCGCCTGCCCTTCCGCGCAATGGTGCGTACTGTGTCCAGCGCTGTGTAGACAGCGGCCAGTTCCAGCCGCGCCTCGCCCTGGTCGCTGACCATGCGCCGGTCAACGCCGGAGAGGTCGAGGGCGCCGGTGTCGCCTACCACTTGGTTCAGATAAGTCCAGAGCAATTCCTTGGGATCGACCTGCCCCGGCGCCGGCGGCGCCTGAAAGATGGCCGATTGGATCGTCAGGCCGGCAACGCTGCCCAGATAGCTGTTCTGGTTGCCGGTGATGATCACGTTGTCCTGCATATTGCCACCAGCGACAACGTTTTTACCCGACGCCAGTCCGCCGACGCCGGCTTGCTGAGCCGCCAGTTGGGCGTGGAGCTGGGCTTTCTCTTGTTCGACAGCGGCCAGGCGAGCCAACAGTTCTTCACGGGTCATAGCGCTCATAAGGGGTCGATTTCCTTTGGTTAGTGAAGCAGGAAAGAGCGGCTTTTATTGGATACGATGCAACCCACGCCTCGCCGGCCCATGACCGGCGAGGCGCGAAATCGTGACTTTTATTGTACTTGATGTTGCCCACCGCGCCAAGCGCCGCATCGGCTGGGGTCGGCAATGCCCCAAAAGCCACTTTGACAGCACACAAAGGGCAAGCTATAATTCAATACCCAGTCCATTCCAATATCCTATAGTTGAATTGATACCCACTGGAGGCGCTCGACTATGCAACGCAATACGTTTTCGTCTCACCTCTCGCGTCGTGATCTCCTAAAGGCTATGGGCCTCACCACTGGGGCTATGCTGGTGGCGGCCTGCGCACCGGCTGTCGCGCCCAGCGGCGGCAGCGCACCAGCGGCGGCAGCCGGCGGCCCGGTCAAAATGGAGTTGTGGACCTTTGTCAACACCCATGCCCGTTGGTATCGCTCCATGGCCGAAGATTACAAGAAAGAGGTCAACCCGGATTTTGAGCTAAATGTTACCGAGATTGCCTATGGCGACATGCACGACAAGCTGCAAATCGCCCTCCAGACCGGCGGCGTCGGCGCGCCCGATGTGTCGGATATTGAACAGGGGCGCTTTGGCGGTTTCCTCCGCGGCGCCGATCCGGGGTTGGTGGATCTAAAAGACCGCTTGACGGAAGGCGGTTATCTGGAAAAGTTGGTGGCGGCGCGGGAAGCGCTGTACAGCTACCAGGGCAAAATTTACGGTATTGAACATGCGCTCACACCGGTGGTTCTCTACTACCGTGGCGACATTTGGGAGGGCGCCGGCGTCAACCTGGAAGAGATTGAGACCTGGGATGACTACATTGCCGCCGCCAAACAAGTTGTCAGTGATGATGTCAAAGCGCTGGCTTTCCCGGCCCATGATGTGCTGTTGCGCCAACGGGGCGCCGACTACTTTGACGCCGAGGGCAATGTGACGCTTGACGCCGCGCTCTCGGTAGAAACGATGGACTGGATTCTGGGCCTGCGCGACACCCACGGCATTGCCACCCAAGCCCCTGCTACCGGTGATGAGTGGTGGGCCGCCGTGAATGACGGCAAATTTATCTCGCAGGTGGGCGCGGATTGGTATGGCGGCTTCTTCAAAGACAATGCGCCTGATCTCAAGGGCAAGTGGAAAGCCATTCCATTGCCGGCCTGGGAAGCGGGTGGCATCCGCACCAGTTGCCACGGCGGCACCGGCTCCTGCATTGTCAAAACCAGCCCCAACGTGGAAGAAGCGTGGAAATTCCTGGAATATAGCATGTTATCGGTCGAAGGCAATGTGCGCCGCTTTGAGATGACCACCCTCTTCCCGCCCTTTATCCCGGCGATGGAGAATGAACGGCTCCACGCCGCTGACGAATATTTCTCCGGCCAGGATATGGGCGCGCTCTTTGCCAAAGTCGGCCCCGATGTGCCGGCCCAATACCAAAGCCCCTATCGCGCCGAACTCAACAGCCAACTCGGCCCGCGGCAACAAGAGATGCTCGACGGTGCGGTCAAGCCGGCGGATGTCTATACCGAGGTGTCGGAGGCGATTCGCAAGGTGATTGCGGAGGAGAAGGCGTGAGATAAAGAGTGGGCATTACCGATGTAATGTATCCCCATATTCGGCCAGACCGCGAAGGTGGTTGTCGCTGGCCGTCGCGGGATGATGCGTAAGCAATAATTAATTGTGAATGGAAAATGATTAATGATTGCTATTGCTGTTTCTTTCTTCGTACAAAAGAATTATAAGGAGGGTTGGTATGTTGAATCGTGAACGAGGGCAGGCATTGAGTCGCCGCACCTTTCTGAAAGCGGGTGCTTTCGGTTTGACGGCGGCTACGTTGGCCGCTTGTGTCGCCCCTGGCGGCTCGGCTGGCAGTGGGGCCGCGGCGGAAGGACAAGGGGCGCCTGCCGGTGAGGTGATGGAGTTGCGCTTATCGGCGTGGGCCGATGTGCAGGACGCCGTGGTCTATGAGAACATGACCAAAGCGTACATGGAGAAGAACCCGAATACCAAGGTGGCGGTGGAGCAATACCCCGGCGGTTACTATGAGAAGATTCAGGCCAACTTTGCCGCTGATGACGCCGCCGATGTGCTCTACATCCAGGGTTGGATGTGGCAGTCCTATACGGAAAATGGGGTGTTGGTCGATCTGAGCGAATACATTTCAGCTGATGGCGCCGAAGCCTTCTTCCCTGCCGGCGAAAATTATGACAACCAGACGCTCTGGAAGGGCGGGCGCTATATGACCCCGACCGACACCGGTGCGTTGGTCATCTATTACAACAAGGATCTCTTTGACAAAAAGGGCATTGCCCACCCGAAGAAGGGCTGGCAGTGGGAAGAGTTCCAGCAGATGATCATCGATCTCTCCTACGAGGAGGGTGGCACCAAATATTATGGGTGGGGGCAGGCGCAAGGCTGGAATGGCGCCTATGGCCGCAGCACCAATTTTATGCGACGCAACGGCCATGTCGAATGGGACAAGATCACCGAGCCGACCAAAGCGGATTGGGATCACCCGGACATTGCCTCGGCGCTCCAGTTCCTGGTCTATGATGCGATTGCCAACGATTGGTCGCCAGGGCCGGAAGTGGTGGCCGGCGGCGGTGTCGGCGTCGATACCGGGCGGGTCGCCATGTATCTGGAAGGCCCGTGGGTCATGCCCCGCCTGCATGGCGAGTTGGCGACAACGCCCGAAGGCATCAACTTTGACGTAGTCGAAGCCCCGCGCGGCACAGCCGATCGCGACTTTACCTTTGGCCATGTCCACGGCCATGTCATCACGACGCCTTCGGAACATAAGGATGAGGGCTGGAATCTGATCAAATTTATCCTCAGTGATGAGGGGCAGACGATCATCGCCCAAGGTGGTCGCATGTGCGGCACGCCGGATGGCATCGAAAAGATCTGGGGCAGCATTGCCGGCGAAACCTACAACTTTAGCAACACCGCCGCCTTTGCCAACGCCATGCGCGATAGTTCGATCTCGGCCATCTTCGGTCAGGGTTCCCAACTCGGCGCTTATGGCGGCGGTCCGATCACCGTGCTCTGGGATAAATTGCTGGGCCAGACCGAAACCGCCGAGCAAGCGCTCAAGATCGCCCAACCGGAGATCCAGGCGCAGTTGGATCAGTATTGGAAGGATCGGGCGTAATCGAAGACACGAGACATGAGACATGAGACATGAGATGGGAGATGCAGATCAAAATTCTCTGCTTTCCGACCTCTTGCCCCCCTGTCTCGTATCTCGTGTCTCCTGTCTTCTTGTCACAATCAGGGGAATCGACCATTGGCAACAAGTACGACATTACAAGCGCCGGTGCGGGCGCCAGCGCAGAAGCAGCGAATGACGGCGGCGCAACGGCGCGAGTTACGGGATGGGCTGCTCTTTACCAGTCCATTTATTTTGGGGGTGCTGATCTGGTGGATCGGGCCGATGCTCTATTCGCTCTATCTGCTGGTCCACGAGTGGAATATGTTGGCGCCGCCGAAATTTGTGGGGCTGGGCCACTTTGAACGGATGTGGAATGACCCGCTGGTGGGTAAAGCGCTGGCCAATACAGCCTATTACACTTTTCTTGGTGTGCCGCTGCAGCTTTTGGTGGCCTTTGCGCTGGCGGTGATGTTGAACCAACAGGTGCGCGGCCTGGGCATCTATCGCACCATCTACTACCTGCCGTCGATCACGCCGGCGGTCGCGTTTGCGGTGGTCTGGGTGCAGTTTCTCAACCCGGAGTTTGGCGTCCTCAACGAGTTTCTTTCCTGGTTTGGGCTGGGGCCAATCAACTGGCTCTTTGACCCCAACTGGTCAAAACCGGCCTTTATCATTATGACGCTCTGGCTGACCGGTTTTCAGATGATCATCTTTTTGGCGGGCTTGCAAGGAGTGCCCAAAGAGTTGCAAGAGGCGGCGGAGATCGATGGCGCCAATCGGTGGCAACGCTTTTTTAATATTACCATCCCGATTATCTCGCCGATCATCTTTTTTAACCTGATCATCGGCATCATCGGCAGCTTCCAGGTCTTCACCAACGCCTTTATCATGACACGCGGCGGCCCGCAAGATTCAACGCTCTTTATGGTGCTCTATCTCTACCGTAACGCCTTTGAACTCTTCCGCATGGGGTACGCCGCCGCCTTGGCCTGGGTGCTCTTTATTATCATCATGTTTTTTACGGCGATCCAGTTCTTTTTTGCCAACCGCTGGGTCTATTATGAGGGCAAATCTTAGATGACAACGGCAACCGTCAACCGTACGTCGCCCCGCCGCCGCAAATGGGGCGCAATCGTGGGGCGTCTGCTCCTGCATCTCTTTATGATTCTCTTGGGGATCACCTTTCTCCTACCGTTGGCCTGGGTGGTCAGCACCTCGTTGAAACTGCCGGGACAGGTTTTTGTCACGCCGATTGAGTGGATTCCCACCGAACCCCGCTGGTCGAACTACCCGGATGTTTTTGCGCGTCTGCCCTTTCATCTCTTTATTCGCAACTCGTTCTACATCACCATTATGGGGACGCTGGGCATTGTCCTGAGTTCGCTGACGGTGGCCTTTGGGCTATCACGGTTGCGCTGGCCGGGGCGCGATCTGCTCTTTACCGTGCTGCTGGCGACAATGATGTTGCCGGGCGTCGTGACAATGATTCCGGTCTTTATTATCTTTAAAGAGATGGGCTGGATCGGCACTTTCTATCCGCTCTGGGTGCCGGCCTGGTTTGGCGGGGCGTTTTATATTTTTCTCATGCGGCAATACATGATGACGCTGCCGATTGAGTTGGATGAGGCGGCTAAGATCGACGGCGCCTCGAACTTTCGCATTCTCTGGCAGGTAATTGCGCCGCTCTGTGGCCCGGCCATTGTGACAGTGACGATCTTTGCATTTTTACAACATTACAATGCCTTTATGGAGCCATTGATTTATATCTCGGATAATGAGATGTTCACGCTGCCGCTGGGGCTGCTCTGGTTTCAAGGGCGTTTTGGCAATTTCTGGCATCTGGTGATGGCGGCGTCGATGATTACGATTACACCGGTGATTGTGCTCTTTTTCGTGGCGCAACGCTATTTTGTGCAAGGGGCGCAGTTTACGGGGCTGGCGGGAAGATAGGAAAATTTATGTACAAATGGCGACGACGGTTGGTTCCCTATCTCTTTATCAGCCCGTTTTTTATTGGCTATATCATCTTTTTTCTCTACCCAGTAGTGTGGGCTTTTTATTTGAGCCTTTACCAGCAGGTGGGGATCGGCAGCGAGCCGCGCTTTGTGGGGGTGGACAATTATGTCAAGCTGCTGAGTGATGAACTCTTTATCAAGGCGCTCGGCAATACCTCGTACTATGCGGCAGGGAGTATTTTTATCATTGTGCCGGCAGCGTTGGCGTTAGGGCTGGTGCTCTATATTCGCGAGCTACGTTGGCGCGAGTTTTTCCGTCTGCTCTTCTTTTCACCCAACATTACCTCCGGCGTGGTGGTGGCGATTATCTTTGGGCTGGTCTTCAACTATGAGTATGGGCTGATCAACAACTATTTGCTGAAACCCTTTGGCCTGGCATCGGTGCGCTGGTTGCAGGAGCCGGTCTATATCATGCCGGCGATGATTATCCTGGGGCTGTGGCGCTACACTGGCATCAATGCGCTCTACTTTATGGCCGGTCTGCAAAACATCTCGCCGGAGGTGAAAGAGGCGGCGATCATCGATGGGGCGTCGCGCTGGCAGGCGTTTCGCTTTGTCACGCTGCCGCTGCTGCGCCCAGTGATGATCTTTGTGATGACCTTTGCCATTATCGGCTCCTATAACCTCTTTGGTGAAGGGGCCGTGTTAGTCGGGGCGGAAGGGGGGCCGAGCAACGCCGGTCTCTTTATGACCATGTATCTCTACCTCACCGGTTTCCGCTTTTTGAAGTTTGGCTATGCGGCGGCGATTGGCTATGCGCTGGCTTTGATCATTCTGGTGTTGACCCTGATTCAACTGCGCATTCTCGGCGTCTTTCGGGAGGATTGACCTGTGGCGACAACGACTCCAACCCAACCAACCCCGCTGCAACCGCTCGCCACCTCGGCTGTACGGCGCGCCATGCCGTGGCGGCGTGGGGTAGAGTGGCTGCTGCTCTACGGCGCGTTGGCGGTGGCCGTTGTGTTGACCGGCGCACCCTTTGTTTATATGATCACCGGTTCCTTCAAGGAAGATGCGGAAATCTTCAGCTATCCGCTTGCATTCATCCCGCGTGAGCCGACTTTGATTAATTACACCCGGCTTCTGAGCGGTGAACAGATCCCCTACTTGCGCCAGTTTGGCAACAGCGCCTATGTCGCCGTGACGCAAACGATCCTGACCCTGTTGGTTTCCTCACTCGTGGGTTGGGGTTTTGCCAAGTATGAATTTGCCGGTAAGCGTGTTCTCTTCCTCTTTCTGCTGGCGACCCTCACCTTTCCCTATCAAGTGACGCTGGTGCCGCTCTTCTTGCTCATGTTGAACCTGGGCTGGCTCGACACCTACTGGGCGATCATCATCCCCGGCGCCATCAGCGCTTTTGGCGTCTTCTTTATGCGCCAGAATATGCTGGGCGTGCCGAATGATCTGGTCGATGCGGCGCGCATTGATGGCGCGTCGGAACTGGGCATCTACTGGCGCGTCGGGCTGCCGTTGACCCGTGGCGCGCTCTCCGTGCTGGCTGTCTTGGTCTTTCTCGGCGCCTGGAATGACTACCTCTGGCCGCTGATCGTCTTGCGCAGCGCCGAAAAGTTTACCTACCCGGTCGGTCTGGCGACGCTGGTCGGCCTCTACAAAGTCGAATATGGCATGATCCTCGCCGGCGCGTTCCTGGCGACGCTGCCGATTCTCCTCATTTTTATTGCCGGTCGCAACCAATTGCTGGCGAATATCACCCTGGGCGCGGTAAAAGGTTGATTGACAAAAGCGTACTTTCCCTCTATACTCAACCTGAATAATCGTCAAACGGTAGATGGTTGCGGTCAACAATGATCAAAATCAATCCATTCACACTAGCTTCCATTGATCAAGAGAAACTATGGGCGCATTACGATCCGGAAGCCGATAGCATTGTTATTTATCTGACTGGCGGCCCGGTGCGCGCTGTTTCTGTTCTGGTGGGCGACGACATCTATCTCAAAGTAAATCCGAAGACAGGCGATATTGTCGGTTTTCATATTGAGGCTTGGGAACGCAAGTTCGCCCCGGCTCATCCGGCGGTCAATTCGATTTGGCGTAGATTGCAACCGATCACAGAACCTGCGCTGGATTGGAATGATCTACTCCGCATGTTAGCCCTTTGGGTCGTCTTTATGCTGAAAGCAGATACATCTCTACCGGCAACCCTGCAACCGGCTTAGGTCGTAACGGTTGATATGAATGACAATGAAATCAATCCGAACCATCAAAAATCAGTATACCGGCATCAATGCCCATCTCCACAGCCTGTGGCAAGCAGAGGGCGGGTGGGATGAGTTTCATGCGGCTCACATTATCTACCTTGCTAATACCCTAAAAATTCCGCTTGTACCAATGGGGTATACGGCTGCTGTTCAGCAATCGCTCCAGATTCGCCGTTCCAACGCGCCTGATGGTAAACCAGAAGCCGATGTTTTAATTTACGATACTGATCCACAACGCACTTATCAACCGCTACCGTCTTCACAGAGCGGACATGGTTTGCTGGTGATGCCTGTGCCGGAACTGCTAGAGGCTAAGGAACAGGGGGTTGAAGAGTATCACGCCATTGGCATTTATCAATTCTCCCCTGGAAAACGTGATCGCGGTGAGCCGATTGTCTGGATCGAACTACTATCACCTTCCAACAAGCCTGGTGGGCAAGATGCGGTCTATTACCGCGACAAAGTCTTGAAGATACTCCGTAGTGGCATCGTGTTGATTGAAATCGATTACCTCCATGAATCGGCGCCAACTTTCCCTGGCATCCCTAATTATCGCCCAGTGGAAAATGGTCACGCGCTTCCACGGGATGCTCATCCTTATCGGATTGTTGTGATCGATCCACGCCCCAGCTTGATGAAAGGCGTTGCCCGTCTTTACCAGTTTGATGTGGATGAAACATTGCCGGTCGTCGATATTCCTCTGCAAGGAGGCGATGTTCTCGCCTTTGACTTTGGCGAACCGTATACGCGCACGCTAGAAGAATCGATGTTTGGGCTGGATATCGATTACAGCCAACTGCCTCTGAATTTTCAGCGCTATCGCAAAGACGATCAGGAACGAATTGGCGCACGGATGGTTGCCTTGTTGAATGCTGCGCGCACTGGCGTCGATCTGGAAACTGGGCCATTGCCTGTTGAAGCGCTGCCGTTGGATGCAGCTTTAGCCGAAATCGCGGCATGGCGTACCGCTTCCTGATGCTCCAGACTTAGCTTCTAATTTCTAGAGACATACGTTCTAGTGCTATAGTATCAAACATGCCAAAGAAAAAGCTTGAAGCGACTCCGTTACCGTTATTTGAATTGAATATAGGAAATGTGTTGCCGGTCAGGAACAGTGAACAACCTGTTCAAGTTCAATATAAGCATCCGCATGGAGAATTGTGGTTGGGCGACGCTCTCGAATGGTTGCAAGGTATACCTGACGGCACGGTTGACTTGATCTTTGCCGATCCGCCTTATAACATTAATAAAGCAGAATGGGATAGCTTTGAAAGTCAAGAAGCCTATATTGCTTGGTCACTACAGTGGATTCGTGAAGCGGCGCGTATTTTGCGCTCAGCCGGTTCGATCTATATTTGTGGATTTTCAGAAATTCTAGCCGACCTGAAGCATCCAGCCGCTCGTTATTTCCATTCCTGTCGTTGGTTGGTTTGGCATTACCGCAATAAAGCGAACCTTGGCAAAGACTGGGGGCGCTCCCACGAAAGCATTTTACATTTTCGGAAATCGGCTGATTTTGGGTTGCGTGTCGATGATGTCCGCATTCCCTACGGCAGACACACGCTCAAATATCCAGCACATCCGCAAGCAGCAACCAGTAATTTTGGCAATGGTAAACCACGGGAGGAGGAGTGGACGCCCAATCCACTCGGCGCAAAACCGAAAGATGTGATCGAAATCCCAACGACTTGTAACGGGATGGGCGAAAAAACGCCTCACCCTACCCAGAAACCAGAAGAATTGGTGCGAAAGCTGATATTGGCTGCCTCTGATACCAATCAAGTTGTACTAGATCCTTTTTCCGGTTCAGGAACCACGCTAGTCGTGGCTGAACAACTGGGGCGCCGTTGGCTGGGTTGTGATCTCAATGCCGAGTATAATGAATGGGCCATTCATCGATTAGAAAACGTGCGGCGTCTATCTGTTGCTGAATGGATTGAATTTGACCGCAAAAATGCCGAACGCAGGGAAAGCATTCGATGACAATCACGGATTTGTTGCTAATCGCTGGCAATAAAAATAATTTCTCTACAGTGAAGGATTATCTTGAATTCTGTTGTCGTTACCTTGATTTTATCGAGACCGGTGTGCAAGCCGTCATTGTATCCCAAAACGAACCCAACTATCACTTTTTACAATATCGACAAGATGGTCATTTCAATATCACACGTCCGCTCAATATCAATTTACTGTTTACGAATGATTCCGTAGGTCGTTTGCGCGAACAATTTCTCACCATACTGCGCAATGCTACCCATATCTCTTTGACAGATGGAAGTACCCGCTCATTCATCTGTAGCGCCATCTACACCATTCAACAAGCAATTGGTGCAACGTTGGATGCCTTACCCGCGGGTAGATCGAATACCGCACGTAAGCTCAATGGTGATCTGTTTGAACGGCTCATTCGCTTGTTGGTCAATGAGGTAGGGATCGATTGCCGAAGTGGTGTGATCAATGTCCCTGTGATGGTTGACGGAATGGAAGCATTTCGGATGAGTTATCAGCATGATCTGTTGTTCTATCGTGAAAATAACCTTAAAGTTATTGGTTCTGTCAAAACATCAAGCAAAGATCGGTTGGATAAAATCTTTGTCGATAAGTTTTTATACAGCCGTTTGACTGAAACAACTATACCACATATTGCGATCTTTCTTAACGATGTACAGCGCAAACAAACCATTTTTGAAAACCGCTATGGTATTAATTCAACGTTTCTGCCGGGACACTTTAAAGGCTATACCATCAAGCTAAACCCATTAGATGGCGTCTATTATTGCGATATACGCCCTACTATGGCGTCCGATCTTTTTCTCCGCCGTCATATCAAAACCATTGATTCTCTCTTTTGTGATGACCTGAATACGCTGTTAGCCGATTCGGGACGAGAAAATGGAGATTGAAACTTACTATGCCTTCTACTGTTATCTACGATGAAGCGCAAGTGCCTGCTTACACCTTGCCCGATCCATTGCATATGGCGGATGGCTCGCCGGTTACGACCGTTGGCCAATGGCAACAACAGCGGCGGTCAGAATTACTCAACCTCTTTGCCGCTCAAGTTTATGGCAAAACTCCCGGTCAACCACTCCCTATGCAAGCGACCGTAACCGATCTGGATCAGCAAGCACTGGGCGGTCGCGCAACGCGTAAACAGGTGACGATTACCGTGGACACCGGCCAGAACAGCCTGTCGATGCACCTGCTGATTTACGCCCCCAATGGCGCCGGTCCCTATCCGACCTTTCTTGGCTTGAACTTCGCCGGCAATCATGCCATTCACCCGGATCCGGCCATTCACCTCTCTCAGCAGTGGATGCGGGAAAACCCGGATGGCGGCATTGTCGATCACCGAGCAACCGAAGCAAGCCGCGGAAAAGCGGCCTCCCGCTGGGCGGTCGAACAGATTGTCGAACGGGGCTACGCCTTGACCACGGTCTACTATGGCGACCTCGATCCCGATTTTGATGACGGCTTTCAGAATGGCGTCCACCCCCTCTTTTATCAACCCGGCCAAAACCGTCCGTCCGCCGATGAATGGGGCGCCATTGGCGTCTGGGCGTGGGGCTTGTCACGCGCACTCGATTACTTTGAAACCGACCCGTTGATCGATGCCAAGCGTGTCGCCGTGTTAGGGCATTCACGACTAGGCAAAGCGGCGCTCTGGGCCGGCGCGCAAGATGAACGCTTTGCCCTGGTCATCGCCAACAATTCAGGCTGTGGCGGCGCAGCGCTCTCTCGGCGGCGCTTCGGTGAGACGGTGGCGGCGATCAATACCCGCTTCCCCCACTGGTTCTGCCCCCACTTCCGGCAATACAACGACCGTGAGGATGACTTGCCCGTTGATCAACACACCCTGCTCGCACTCATTGCCCCCCGGCCACTCTACGTCGCCAGCGCCGAGGAAGATTTGTGGGCAGACCCCCGTGGTGAATTTTTGTCTGCCTACTACGCCGGCCCGGTCTATACCCTGTTCGGCAAGGAAGGCATTCCCACGTCAACCATGCCGCCGGTTCATGCACCGATCATGAACACCATCGGCTATCACATCCGCACCGGCAAACATGATGTCACAGCCTATGACTGGGCCTGTTTTCTCGACTTTGCCGACCGCCATCTGCGTTAAAAGTTATTGGGTGAATGGGTGATTCGCTGCTTGAGCTTGTCGAAAGCAGCGAATCACCCATTCACCCAATACCCAATCACCTAACTTATGAACCTACCTACCACCACCTTTTCCAACCTCTCGCGCGACGCCAAATTATTGATCATGTCGTCGGGCGTTCTGGCTGTGAGTTTCTTTGGCATCCAGATGTTACTCACCGTGCTCTATGTCTTGCGTTTGGGCTACAGCGTCGAATATGTCGGCGTCTTTAATGCTTCCGGCGCGGTCACCTATATTTTGTCTAGCCTGCCTGCCGGCGCGATTGGCACGCGCTTTGGCTTGCGGGCGGCGATGATAGCCGGCGGGGTTATCACCATGGTAGGGATGGCGATGCTCCCCATGACCGAATTTGTGCCGGCCACCTTGCATACACCGTGGCCGATCCTGGCGCAAGCGGTGGTGACAATGGGCTGGGCGCTCATCAGCATCAATCAAGTGCCAGCGTTGATGGCGGCGACAACCGCACAGAATCGCAACAGCGCCTACGCCTTTAATGGCGTCTTGCGTGGCTTGGGCACCTTTGTCGGCACGGTGGTCGGCGGCTTCTTGCCGATCCTCTTTGCCGGGCTGTTAGGCGCCAGTGTTGATGGCCCGGCGCCCTATCGGGCGGCCCTATTGACCGGGGCAGTTCTCTGTTTGTTCGGCTTGGTCCCGCTGCTGCTCATCCGCCCGGCAGCGGCAACTGTGCACACAATGCAAGCCGTAACCGACAGCCCTTTTCCCCTGCTCCCCGTCACTTTTCTGGTCTTGCATGTCGTGCTGGGACAGATGGCGCCGGCGGCCTGTCAATCGTTTTGCAACGCCTACATGGATCGCGAACTGGCGCTCTCCTCGGCCACGATTGGGCTACTGACCGGCATCGGTCAATTCACAACAATCCTGGCGCCCCTCATGACCCCGCGCCTGGCCGCCCGCTATGGCAATGGCTGGACCTTGATGATGGGAACCGTCGGCACCGCGGTGAGCCTCCTACCCTTGGCACTGATCGAGCACTGGAGCGCCGCCGGCGCTGGCCGCCTGGGGCTACTGGCCTTAAGCGCCATCTGGATGCCGGCGCTGCAAGTCTTCCAAATGGAACTCGTCCATAGCCGCTGGCGCGCCTTGACCAATGGCATCATCTCCATGTCGATGGGCGTGGCCTATGCCGCCATCGGCTTTGGCGGCGGCTATCTCGTCGCAGCGTGGGGCTACAGCACCCTCTTTGCCCTAGCTATTGGCGTTAGTTTGGTTGGCGCGGCAGTAATGTGGACCATGTTAAAAAGCCCTCGCCTCCGAACATTACAAACGCAAACCTAATAGGTCTGACATGTTTTGCCCTGTAACACAAGCAACATCCTGTTACCCGTGACTAATCCGCTCCTGTCCTGAATCCGTTTTTCCTGCTGCATGATTGACAGAAACGTCTATCTAAGCTACTATCTTAACATTGAATAATTTAATGTTGAGGTAATTGACCAATGAGTACACACTATCAAGGCGCCAGCGAAGAGCGGCGCGCCCTCGATCTCTACATCAAATTGTCACGGGCCGCTGAGTCCGTCAACCAGCGCGTTAACCGCCATTTACAGGATAGCCATTTAACCGTCAGTCAATTTGGCGTCCTCGAAGCGCTTTATCATCTGGGGCCGATGACGCCGGGAGTTCTCTGTGACAAAATTCTCCGCAGCACCGGCAATTTAACCCTGGTCATTGACAACTTAGAAAAGCGACGACTGGTGGCGCGCACACAAAATCCAGAAGATCGCCGCTCAACCATTATTGAACTGACCGCCGCTGGCAAAGCGCTGGTGGAAGAAGTCTTCCCCCGCCATGTGGCAACGGTAGTGCAAGAAATGGCCGTCTTAACGCCGGAAGAACAGAGCCAACTTGCCGCGTTGTGTCGCAAGCTCGGTTTGCAGATTGGAAGATAACTACTTTTTTGCCAAATCGTTTGATATTAAGATATTTGATATTGAAATAAAAATGTGAGTTTGATGGCAAGGAATAGGGCATATGCAACCGATTCAAGGCATTCACCATATCACAGCCATTGCCGGCAATCCGCAAAAAAATATCAATTTCTACCACAGTTTGTTAGGCCAACGGCTGGTCAAACGCACCGTCAACTTTGATGACCCCGGCACCTATCACTTTTACTTTGCTGACGAAATCGGCACGCCGGGAACCGTCTTGACCTTCTTCCCATGGCGACATGTGGCGCCGGGTGTGCGTGGCAATGGCGAAGTTGCCGCCACTGCTTACACTATCCCGACCGGTGCAATGAACTACTGGTATGAACGGCTTGACCAGCATGGGGTTACGGTGCGCGAGGCGAAACCACGCTTTGGCGCAGAGGTAATCGCCTTTGCCGATCCCGATGGCATGGAGATTGAGTTGATCGCCAGCGATGCGCGCACCACCATCCAACCCTGGCTGAACGGCCCGGTGCCGGCGGAGTATATGTTGCGCGGCTTTCATAGCGCAACCTTATGGGTGGCTCAGGTCGCGCCGACAGCGAACCTACTCACCCAACAACTCGGCTACACTTTTGTCGGGCAGGAAGGCAATCGTTACCGCTATCAAGGCGCGTCCAATGACATTGGTCTCTACATCGATCTGGTCGAACGCCCGGGCCAACCGCCCGCGCGATTGGGGGCCGGGTCGGTGCATCACATCGCCTTCCGTACCATCGATGATGAGGAGCAAGTTGAGTACAAAACCAAACTGCATCAGGCGAACTTTGGCGTCTCGCCGGTGATGGATCGCCAATACTTTCATTCGATCTACTTCCGGTCGCCAGGTGGCGTCCTCTTTGAAGTGGCGACCGATGCACCCGGCTTTACCTATGATGAAAGTGTGGCTGAGTTGGGGTCGCATTTAAAGCTGCCGAGTTGGCTGGAGCCGCAACGGGCCGCGATTGAAGCCCAAGTGGCGCCGATTCACGTTGACCCGTTTGGCGCCCCCGTCGCAGAAGGAGTTTGAGCATGGCACCCCAAAGCGTTCATCAAGGGCAGCCGCTTTATACAGCCGGCAAAGCGTTAAACGCAGCCAAAGGCGCCATGATCCTGATACATGGTCGTGGCGCGACGGCGCAAAGCATTCTGGCGTTGGGCAACGAACTGGCGCACCCCGATCTGGCCTATCTCGCCCCTCAAGCCGCCGGCAACACCTGGTATCCTCAGCGCTTTCTCATGCCGCTGGCGCAGAATGAACCCTATCTTTCGTCGGCCTTACAACGGGTTGGCGAGGTGGTAGCACAGGTGGAAGCTGCTGGTGTTCCGGCAGAACGCATCATTCTGGGTGGCTTCTCGCAAGGGGCTTGTCTGGCGTCCGAATTTGTGGCGCGCAACGCACGGCGTTATGGCGGCTTGTTAGTCTTCAGCGGCGGCTTGATTGGCCCGCCCGGCGCCCCGCGTGACTATGTCGGTTCACTGGCCGCCACGCCGATCTTTCTGGGCTGTAGCGATGTCGATTTTCACATTCCCAAGGAGCGGGTGACGGAATCGGCAGAGGTTTTTCGGCGCATGGGGGCGCAGGTGACAGCGAAGTTGTACCCCAACATGGGTCATACAATTATCGAGGATGAACTGAAGCACGCCCGGCAGATTGTCAATGATCTGTGGTGAGTAGAAGCGCGGATTCAGATTGCGCGGATTTGTCGAATGATCAATCCGCGCAATCTGAATCCGCGCCTCTATATCCCCTGCATCGTCCACGCTTCCAACGCAATGACACTGGCGCTGCCCCGCCGGGTCACCAGTTCCACACCGCGATCTTCCAGCGGCGCATCGAGCACACGGGTGACGGCCAGACGCCCGCCATTGACAAAAACTTCCAGCAAAGATTTATCCAAAAAGATCTGCAACTTGAGTGGTTCCTTCCGCCCCAGTGTCAATGGCGTCTCCGTGCCGGCGACATTCAGGACTGTGCCATCATAAGTAATATCGACACTGCGCTGTCCATCGGCCGAACGGCGTAGGCGGACTTGCACCGTTGCATCACCGGGTTCCAATAGCGCCTGAAGCTCTAGCGCATCGCCCTGTAGATCAGTGAGCAGATAGCCGCTTTCATCGAAGATAACGTCGGCCAGGCGATAGCGCCTAGCGCGCAACTGTTGCAATTGGGGGATCGGCGCCTGTTCGGGGCGACCATCCGGGCCGATGGTCAGGATGCGCGGTAGGGCGAGACAGCCGTTCCAGCCACGCCCGGTGGCAAATCCACGCGCCCAGCCTAACAAAATGCAGCGCCCTTGCTCATCATAGAGAATGTTGGACGCATAGAAGTTCGGCACAGTGGTAAAGCCGGGGTCGAGAATGCCCTCCGCGGTTGGGGTAAAGGTCAGCGATTCCAGGTCAAAGTCACCGACAATATATTCCAGCGTCTTATAGGGCGAGGTGATCAGCATCCAGCGGCCATCGACCTTGAAAAAGTTGGGACATTCAAAAAAGCGAATGACATCGCGGGGCTTTTGGTAGAGCAGCTTCTGATAACGCCAGTGAACCAGCGTGTCATCGGTCGCCTCATAGAGCGCCACGCCGGCCACATCGTCATAATCGCCGCCCAGCACCAGAAAAGTGCGACCGCCTTCACTAAAGATGAACGGGTCGCGCCATTCGCCTTCAAAAGGCGGACCGCCGTGCGTTTTCAAACTGAGAACCGGATTGGCTGGGTGCTTTTGCCAAGTAATCCAGTCAGGATCGCCAATCGCCGCCCACTGTTCATTGTCGGGGCGGCTATCACGCGTGCCGGGGCCGACCATAGTGTAAAGGAGAATCGGTCGCCCCTCGCTATCAATGCCGGCACAACCGGAAAAGCAATGTTCCTCGCCCAACTCTTTCGAGGGCCAGAGGGCAATGGGCAGATGTTCCCAATGCACCAGATCGGTGCTGCGGGCATGACCCCAGTGCATGTGGCCCCACTCGTCGCCGTATGGGTTGTGCTGATAGAAGAGATGATAATAGCCGTTGTGATAGATCGTCCCGTTGGGGTCGTTCATCCAGTTGGCCGGGGGGCAAAAATGATAGATCGGGCGGGTGGGGTCGGCTTGCGCCCTGGGGTTCGCTGCGGCGACACTAGCCATCGCCCGTGTAATGGCGGGATTACTTGCATCCTGCATGGTGTTGCATTGATCCTTTCCTGCTAAAGTAGGGTAAGCTGTTGGACTAATCCCGGGTCGATCTGGCGATCCACGCCCGGTGAGCGCAGTTGCGCCGCCATCCCGCCATCGACCCAAATACATTGTCCGGTGATATAAGCGGCGTCGTCGGAGGCCAGGAACGCCGCGGTTGCGCCAATGTCGGCCGGGGCGCCAGGGTAGCCCAGCGGGATCGTCCCCTTGGCCGCCGCCGGCCCGACTGGCCCGCCCATGCTGTTGCTGACGGTGATGTTGCCCGGCGCAATCGCATTGACGCGAATGCGCCATGGCGCCAGATCGACGGCCATCGCCCGTGTCGCCGCTTCAATGCCCCCTTTGGTCGTGTCATAGGCCATCAAGTGACGGTGGGCGCGGGTGGCGCCGCCGGAACTCATACTGATGATGCAGCCGCTGGTCGCCTTCCCGGCCACCACTTGCTTGACCATCAGGCGCGCCGCCTGTTGCGAACAATAGAACATTCCGGTCAAATTGACCGCCAGCGCCAAGTGCCACGCCTCAGCGGAGAGTTCCAAAAAGTTGACATTACTCGGCGGATGATGCACCAACGCAGCATTGTTGACCAGAATGTCCACCCGCCCAAAGCGCTCGACTGTCTGGGCAAAGAGCGCGGCTACCTGTGCTTGGTCAGCGACATCGCAACGAAGCGCCGTCACGGTGGCGCCGGTGGCGCTCAACGTGGCGGCCTGTTGTTGGGCCTTTTCCTCATTCAAATCGGCAATCACCACCGTCGCTCCCTCGGCAGCAAAGCGGGTGGTGATGCCGCCGCCAATGCCCTGGGCGCCACCGGTGACAATGGCAACTTTGTTTCGTAATCGCATACAATGTTGATCCTTTTCGTTTTGTTGGCAGCGGAACACGACAGCGGATTTGGGTAGCAACTGATTTTAGATCGAGTCATTGGGGATCGTTTGTTTCATGATCAGCTATACTACTCATCATCAACTTACTTTACTCAACAAACAAATCCGTTCCTTCTTACGTCCGTTGTAGTGACTCCTGCCGCACAAAGGTGAAGCTGCTAATATCTAGCGTACTCTTGCCTGTCAAAGCCAACTGGGCCAATGTTTCGCCAATCGCTGCCGAATGTTTGAAGCCATGCCCGGAGCAGGGGGAAGCGACAATCACTCGTTCACTCTCCGGGTGGAAATCAACAATAAAGTTCTCATCGGGCGTGTTGGTATAGAGACAAACGTCGCTTTTCAGACAACGTGCTTGGACGCCCGCCACCCGCCGCTGGACATAGTCATGGTAGATGCGCTGCACTTCATGGGCATGAACCGTGCGATCCACCGAAGTCGGCGTCACGGGGTCCAGATATTCTTCGGTCAATACTTTGGCGCCCACCGTACCACCTTCCGTATAGGGGAACATGGAGAAAAACTCTTCCTGGGTATCGCCGATCCAGATGAGAAAGGGGAAACGGTCGCTGTGAAACTGTTCCGGCGCATCGGTTTCAAACCAGTAGATGACCTGGCGGTAGACGCTCAACTGACTGGCAAGGTGTTTGGGCAACAAGGCGCGCACCCAAGGGCCGGCGGCTAGAATGATTTTGTTCGCTTGATAAGCGCCGGCTTTGGTTGTAACCGTCACGCTGTCAGCGGTTGGTGTATAATGGAGAACCTGTTCTTCCAAATGAATCGCGGCCCCCCGTTGTTTCGCAAGACGTAGTTGGGTTTCAACGGCGCGTTCCACGGCGACAATACCGCCGGTTGGTTCATAGTAAGCATGTTCGCGATCGGTGATCCGCAATTGGGGCCAGCGCTGGCGCACCGTTTCGGCGCCCCAAACTTCATGTTCGATGCCGAACTGTTCGGCAATGGCGGCGGTATGCTCGACAAAATCCCCTTGCCCATGAAATTGGGCGCCGCCGCCGGTGGGACAGATGATCAGGCCGCCGGAGAGAGTGAGCAACGCCGCGCCGCTCTCCGCTTCCAGTTCGCGCCAGATGGCATGGGAGCGCTGGGCAAAGGGCACATAAGCCGCGCCTTCGCCAATGGCTAACCGCGTAATCCGACTTTCACCGTGCGATGAGCCAAGCGTATGGGGTGGGCGAAACTGATCAATGCCCAGGACGTTCGCCCCTTGGCGCGCCAATTGATAGAGTGCCGCACTGCCCATTGCACCCAAACCGACCACAATGGCGTCATAGTGAGTTTGCATAAGATCTATCCTCGATTTCCCTGTTAAATACGGGCGATGGTTAGTTGATTTTACCACAAAACTGCTCGCTTGTAGAGTTTGCACAGCCATGCTTGCGCTGGCATTTCTGCTTGACAGGGTGCTACCATCGGCGTATACTAGTGGCAGACACCCTGACTACTTTACATCTTTTTGATCGGGTTGCGCTTCCATGCGAGGACTACGTTGGCGTTTTGCTTGGCGCGATGTTTGGTTACATAAGACCCGCGCCCTGTTGGTGATTCTATCAATTGCGGTGGGCATCTTCGCCTTTGGCTCGATCCTGGGCGCGATCACCATTTTACAGCGTGAATTGCCCATTCAGTTTCAATCTATTGCCCCCGCCAGCGCCATTCTCCATGCCCAACCTTTTGACGAAGGAATGGTCGATGCCGTGCGCCGAATGCCCACGGTTGCCGACGCCGAAGGCCGTTTTCGCACTGTTGTCCGCTATCTCCAAGGGGGCAAGGAGTGGCATGATCTGGAACTCCTGGCGGTAGAAGATTACGACGTCCGCGCGATCAACATCATCAACCCGTGGCAGGGTGTCTGGCCGCCGCCGGAGAAGCAACTGCTGGTCGAGCGTAATTCGCTCATTTTAACCCAGGTCAAGCTGGGCGAAACGATCTTGATTGAAACCAGCGACGGCCACCAACGCACCCTACCCATTACCGGCCTGACCCACGATCTTAATGAACCACCGGCCCAGATCACCGGCGTCCCCTACGCCTACGTGACCTGTGATACACTCGAATGGTTGGGCTATCCCTGTCGCTATAACGAACTCCACCTGATCGTCCAGGGGGACCGCTTCGATGTGGCCCATATTACCCGGATCGCCCAAGCCGCCACTGACAAACTGGAAGGGAGCGGCTACTCCGTCCTCTGGACCGAAGTGCCGGAACCGGGCCATCACTTTGCCCAGGATTTCTTGCCCACCATTCAGTTGATTTTGGGGGCATTGGGGACAATGGCGCTGATCCTGAGCAGTTTCCTCGTTATCAACGTTGTCACTGCCATCCTCACCCAGCAGACGCGCCAGATCGGCGTGATGAAAGCGGTCGGCGCCGACGCCGCGCTGATTACAACACTTTATTTGCGGATCGTTCTCTTCTTTGGCATAGGCGCGCTGTTGTTGGCCTTGCCGCTTGGCGCCACCGGGGCCTATTTCTTTTCGCGGTTTATCGCCGCGCAACTCAATATCGATCTGAACGGATTGCAACTTTCGCCCGCTGTCTTGCTCTTGCAAGTGGCGATTGGGTTAATTGTGCCGGCGGTGGCGGCGCTTGTGCCGATCTTGCAGACGGCGCAGATCACCGTGCGGGAGGCGATTCAAGATCAAGGCTTAGCCGCCGGCAGCAGCGTCGCCACGGTCTCGGAACGGGTGGCGCAGATCCAGGCGCGTCTGCGCTTTTCCCGACCCTTGCAACTTTCGTTACGCAACACCTTTCGGCGACGGGGCCGCTTAGCCCGCACCTTGATCCCGCTCGGCTTAGGGGGCGCAATCTTTATGACCGTCATGATCCTGCGCACCTCGCTCTTCACCACCCTTGAATCTGTCCTGACGGCGCAAGGTTTTGATGTACAAATTCAACTAAGCGAACCACAGAGCATCCAACGAATGCAACAAGTGTTAGTTGGCCTGCCACAGATCACCGCCGCTGAAACTTGGACAACACGCGAAGGTATTCCCGTGCGCGCCGATGGCAGCGAGGCCGATAGTGTGCGCGTCTTTGCCCTGCCGGCGCAAACCCAACTCTACAAACCGGATCTGGTGGCGGGGCGCTGGCTGCAACCCAACGATACCAATGCGGTGGTGGTCGCTATCGGTTTACTCTATGCCGAACCGGCGTACGCTTTGGGCAAAGACATAACCCTGCGCATTGACGGCGAGGAGAAGACATGGCGCATCGTCGGCGTGGTCAATGCCTTTCAGCCGCCGATTGCGCCGGCGCTGCTCTATGTCAATCAGCCCTACTTCTGGCGGGAACTGGGCAACCACAACCGCATCGACACCCTGCGCGTCCTCACCGCCGCCCATGACCCGGCCACCCATGCCCAGGTGGCGCGCACGCTGCAAGAACGTTTGGCGGCAATGGGTGTCGACATTCGCTCCACCCGTACCGCCTCGGAAGATCGCCGCATCTTTGGCGAACGGTTTAACATCATCACCAGCATTCTCCTGATCATGTCCTTTCTGCTGGCGACCGTGGGCAGCCTGGGTTTGATGGGGACGATGAGCATCAACGTGCTGGAACGCAAACGGGAGATCGGCGTCATGCGCGCTGTCGGCGCCTCGACACGGGATATTCTGCAAATTTTTGTCGTCGAAGGGGTGGTGATCGGCCTCCTCTCCTGGGGGATCGGGCTGCTGCTCTCGCCCCCCATTAGCTTTGCCATGAGCTACCGCATCGGCATGACCTTTACCAAACAACCGCTCACCTATGTCTACGACCCGCGCGGGCCGCTCTTCTGGCTGGTGATTGTGGTGGTCGTCGCCGCGCTGGCGAGTCTGGTGCCGGCGCGCAACGCGGCGGGGTTGAGTGTGCGGGAGACGCTGGCGTATGAGTAGGCGGCTAACAGGCTGTTTCCTTACTTGTCAACTGGTTTCGCCAATTGATGGTACACGGGCGAGTGTCAGAGGCCGACTATGCCGTATTAGAACGTGAATATCATTCTGTTCAGGAGGTAAAGGCAATGTTGATTGAAGCGTGTGAGAAAGAGCGTGAGCTCCTCCGCAAAGAGGCGCGCAAAGAAGGGCGCAAAGAAGGGCGCAAAGAAGGGCGCAAAGAAGGCAAAGTTGAATTGATTGTCCAGATTCTTCAGCGTCGCCTGGGTGATATGCCGTCTACTGTGCGTAAACAGTTACGCCAATGCACCTTGACGCAACTCAATACTCTTGTCAACCCAGCACTCGATGCCGCAACCTGGGAGGAATTTACCGCCGCTTTGCCCCAACGGCCATCGTCACGATAAACGCGCCAATGCGTTTTCCACCAACCGACAACATAAAACAGAGCGGGCCAACCGGTTGAAAGGTATTGCACAGTGAGTATTGCACAACACCTTTTTGCTTACACCCAGCGGATTGCCGCCCAGCCATGAATTGCCGGTCTACTGACCCAAGTCCGCTACAGCCGGACTGGCGTCGGCAGCGCAGTTGGGCTTTAGCCAACTTGGGTTATCAGCCTGGGGTTTCAACCCTGGGCGGCATGGTACCATTGCTGTCCACTAGAGGCGCCGCTGCCGTTGGTGGTGGCGAAGGTGCTACCGAGATGGTCGCCATGCAGATAGCTCAACACGCCGTTCTTGCGCATGGCTACGGTCTGGCCGTTGAAGCGGTAATACTTGGTGCCCCGCCAACGGTTGTGGCGCACACCGGCGCTTGCGGTCGCGACGTGGGCAGAATTTGCGACCGCTTTGCCCCAACCGATGACGAAAACGCGAGCTACACACTGGAACAACAGCGATGTTGCGCAGGAAGATGGTGCAACACCGCTGTTGTTATGTAGGCTGCCAATTGCTGGCGATGTCATCCCAGTTATTCAGATCCATCGTCGCGCTTTGGATAGATCCGTCGCATGTTGTGCGGAAACAAAAAACTAGCAATCAACCCAGAAAATATTCCACCTAATAGTGAAAAAAGAAGTAGTTCGTGCCCTGCTATTTCTTGATAGAGGAAAGTAGCAAGGCCCGTTACAACAGGAATAAACCCTGATAGAAACAACGCCCATTTCCATTGCGACGAGTTTGGGTAGTTAGCCCGGGCATAGCAGTATTGAAGGTATCCTGCAAGTCCTCCCAAGATGACCAATTCTAAAACGAAAAGAGCAATCCGTGTTCTCATGTTAACCTCATTGGTCCCACCACCACTGGAACAGACTACTCGCGACGCCTACTGACCCTTTACCGACTGTCCCCCCAGCACCGCCTGTAATTGTCGTAACGATGCCAACTCCTACATCCAACGCAGATGCCTCGCCTTGATAGGCACTGATTCCAGTCAGTACAGTTCCAGCCGCGCCTGTAGCTGTACTGACCATTCCGGCGGCACCTGCACAGGGCGCGCCTACGCCTGTCCCAAGGCACAAAGCAGCAACCGCAGAGGAGCCTGTCGATACCGCATCGAGCGTTTGGGTAGAGCATTGCATCCATGTATAGCAAACGGCTTGCGCATTATGCATGTACGTTACCCCACCCTTGACACCATACATGCCGACATCGCCAGCTTTGGCAAATTGGGCAAAGGCATCGCCATCCAGCGTACCATCAAGGGCGCTTTGGCTATAATCGGCGCCCACAAAGGTGGTTAACTGCACGCCAATCCGTCCATTCTCCCCACGCCGAATGGTACCCAATAATGATGTGTTCGTAGAACCCGCCTGTCCCTCGAGTTGCGTCAACATGGTTGATGCAACTGTGTCGCCATCCTGGGCCGCTTGGAGAACGTTCAGCCACCCCCATGCGCCATCCAATGAACCACCCTCATTGAAGTTGGCTTCGACGCATCCCCATGTATCACACCCGAAATGCTGCATGATTTCCTCATTCGAGTAGTGCCCCGTTGGGTCATTATATCTCATGGGGTTGCCACGCACGAACATATACCGGTTGTAATCGAACAGATTGGTCGGCTCCGGCACGAGCGTATCCGGGGAGAGGAACTGGCCCAGCTCGGGGTCATAGTAGCGGGCGTTCATGTCGATGAGACCCGCGCCATCGAGTTTCTGGCCAGTGAAGCGCGGGTGCCCTATGGGCGCGCTGCCTAGTTCGTTACCGGTGCGCTGGCGCCCGTAGGCAAAGTAGCCTGTGTTGCCGGTGGTGCTACCGCTGCCGTTGGTGGTGGCAACGGTGCTGCCCAAGTGGTCGCCATGCTGGTAGCTCAGCACGCCGTTCTTGCGTATGGCTACGGTTTGGCCGTTGAACTGGTAATACTTGATGAGCCGCAAACTACTATGGTGTATCCTTACCCGGTGTAGCAAAATAGTGGATTGGTAACATCTTTCTGACATACCATTCCACTATTTCACACCTGTATATTCGACTTCGCTATTGTCTACCGCTATCGTCTACATTGACTGTTTCATTGCATGGTTCTTCCTAATCTCTGGTGGCAAGTCCAGCATCCACACCCCTGCCAACATCCCATCTTGTGTTACATCAACGATGATTTGCTGACCAATTGCGACATGTTTGAGCTTAGTTGAATCGACTGGCTCACCTAAACGAGTATAGAAGACACTGTAATCGCGATTGGTGAAGTATGACTGTGTTTGACCATCATCGATATCCTGAGTAAGTAGTAGCTGTCCAACTACTGGTTTAGGCAACTCAAGGGAAGATGTCGCCTTCCAGTAGGTAGGGCTAGCTACTGTTACTGTCTCAAAATACGAAACGATCTTTGCGGCATCGATCTTGACAATCAAGTTATATGCACCTTGAAGGGTAGTCTGCGGAAAATCTCTTGGAATACGTTCAACCCAAAGTGCATCATACCTATCATCGTATGAGTAAACCCACTCATCACTCCTGGGGATCTGGGAAACCGTAACATAAATTGTCATGTTTTGACACCTCTCGCTTTACTGACCTAGCCACTTCAGTTTTTCAAATGCAGACATTGGTAGCCAATCCTTTTGAACTGACGTTCTCTCGAAAACAGTCGTCACTAACCGCGTTGACTTGTCGATAATCAGCGCAACATTTGTGTGGGGCGACCACTGAACTGCATTTCCTCCTTGCCAGAAATATTGCGTATTGCGAGCCGTACCTGTAAATGTATCAGCGATCCTTTGGGTGGAAATTCTGTCTAGTTGAGCTTGTTCAACAGCATGTCCACCCATGTCAACGCCCTTCCGCATTAGGTCGTTGTACTGATTGTATGCTTTCTCAAGATTAACAGTTCCTCGCCGTGCTGCTTTCTGTAAATAATCGATACCCTCCTGTGCCATGCCACTGTTACGGAAACTGTTCCAGGGGTCATTCGGATCCCAGCCGTTTGGGCTACTCGTATTGCCACTATTGCCCGCATTCTGTTGACCAGCACTATTGGCGCCTTGCTCTGCCGTGTTACTAAACAACCAGTCTACTGCCGGCAACTTATCCGCCCATTGTGAGGCCAGTTGAATCACAGTAGGCCCATATCGCATTGCCATTTCCCCAATTTGGCAGCTTAAGATCAGTGGTGCAGTCAGTGGGGAGGGAGGCATTGTCATACAGGAGGATTGGTGCCCAGTGGGGTCATTATACTTCATGGGGTTCAACCGGGCATAGGCATACCGGTTGTAATCGAACAGATTGGTCGGCTCCGGCACGAGCGTATCCGGGGAGAGGAACTGGCCGCTATCGGGGTTGTAGTAGCGGGCGTTGTAGTAGTAGAGACCGGTGGCGTCCAGCTTCTGGCCGGTGAACTTGTGGTCGGTCGGCAGGGCGCCGCCGCGGCGATAGCGACCGTAGGCGTAGTAGCCCTGGTCGGTGATCACGTTGCCACTGCTGTTGGTGGCGAGGGCCGTGCCGCCCAAGTGGTCGCTATGTAGGTAGGTCAGTATACCGTTGACGCGCATGGCGACTCGTTGGCCATTAAAGTAGTAGTATTTAGTGACGGTCGAACCGCTCTGCTCATAATACTGATTCGGGTAGTAGGTTGCTACGCCGCCGCTGGTCTTCTTCACCCGTTGCCCATCGGCGTCATAGAGATAACTTTCCGTCCAACTGCCGCCAACGACCACTTGACTGAGCCGGTTCTCATGATCCCAACTCAGGGTTTGGGAACCGCCAAGGGCGGTGTAGTTGCCGTTGTTATCAAAGCTGTAGCCGGCGCCCGTGGGAAAGGTGCTATGGCCGCGCACGACGGTCATCCCCGTGCCTTCATAGTTGGTCAAGCGCCCGGCGCTGTCATAGCTGTAGGTGCGTCCGGTGGTGTAATTGGTGCAGTTTTGGCTGGCGTTGTAGAGCGCATAGCCGCGCGTCAACCGATTTTGACTATCGTAACAAAAACCAAACCATGTTCCGTTTTCATAGAACCAGAGAACATTTCCAAAGCTATCATACTGATAGGTAAGTTGCATACGCTCCGTATTACCCGGCGCCGTACCCACCTTAATCGTATCCAGCCGACCATTGGCGTTACCGTTGCTGCCCAGCCAGGCCATGTAACTACGCGTTTGCCAGAGGTTGCCGCCTAGTGGGAAGCGCATTTGCGTCAACCGCCCCGCTTCGTCATAGCCCACACCGTTGGTTATGCCGCCACCGGTGGTGGTGCCATCAACCAGATCGCCATACCAACTGCTGCGCAAGCGGTTGGGCTGCCCCATGGCGTTGTAATTCGTCGTCACAAACTCGCCATCGGGATAAGTGACGGTGTTGGGACGCAGATAGCTGTCATAGCCGTAGTAGGTAAAGTAATTCTGCGTCACGCCACTGATCCAGACCTCTTCGCGCGCGAGTTGCCCCTGCGCATTATAATTGAGCGCTTTGGCGTGCAGGCCATTGCTCACATAGGTCAACTGTCCGCGGCTGCGATTCGTAGCGCTATGGCTGCCGTCATACACATACATCACATCATAAACTCAAGCTGTATTTATGTCGAGGTGTAATGTAGCGCCCGTACCTCTTCGACAAATCGGCGCACCTTCGCGTGATCTTTCCGCCCCGGTTCCGCCTCGACGCCGCTGGCGACGTCAACCCCCCACGGCTGTACAACCGCAATCGCCGCCGCCACATTCTCCGGCGTCAACCCGCCGGCCAACAGCAGACCGGGGCGCCGGCGCGCCAGCGCGGCGGCGACATGCCAATCCGTCTGTTTGCCGGTGCCGCCATAGGCTTGGGGGTCATAGGCGTCGATCAACAATGTCGGACCATCCACACAGCCCAACGGGGCGAACGCTTCCGCTTGCGCCTGCGCTGTCTCCGCATCTGCCGGTCGCACCGCTTTGTAGGCCCGGCCCGCCAACGGTGCAAACCATTCCGCCGTCTCATTGCCATGCAACTGCACAAAATCCAACCCGACTTGCGCGACAATCGCCTGAATCTCCGCCACGCCGGCGTTGACAAAGACGCCGACGTATTTAGGTGATTGGGTGATTGAGTGATTAGGTGATTGGGCGATTGACTCGTTCTTCTTATCTTCTTGTCTTCCTGTCTTCCTGTCTTCCCGCAAGGTGCGTACAATTTCCGCCGCTGTCTCCGGTGTGACGTACCGGGGCGACTTTGCATAGAAAATGAAGCCGAGTAGATCAGCGCCCGCCGCCACAGCCACCCGCGCATCATCGCGATTGGTCAACCCGCAAATTTTAACAACCGTCCTTGTCATCCCGCTACCCTCTCAGCTTTCCGGCCAGCTCATTAACCATTAATCATTGTCCATTCTCCCTTAATTATTGCCCATCTCTGTGATTCCACCAAAATCAGCCCAACCACACAAGCCACCCACCAAACCGCTCATCGCCAATTTCAACCGCTTGTCGCCAATCCGCTGACAAGCTGCCCCAACGCTGCTATACTCCCCGCAGGGCAACCAACCTACGCAATCGAAATAAAGTTTACAAGGGCCAAACCGTCACAACGCAATACGCAAGACGGTTCACAATCTGGGGGAACGCCCCCTCTCAACCGAAAGGAGTTCGTATGACGTTATCCCGTCGCAACTTTCTCCACTTGCCGCTTGCACCGCCGCCCCAATCGACCACCATCGCGCCACCGATGACCATTACGCCGATTGTTCATCTGCTCAACCGCATCACCTGGGGTCCGCGGCCGGACGAAGTCGCCCAGGCCAAAGCGATCGGCTATGAAGCCACCTTGGAAGAGCAGCTCAACCCGGAGGCGTTGGACGACCAGGCCGTGGAAGCCCAGTTGGCCCGTTTGCCGATCCTCTTCATGGATCGCCCGACGGTTCACGCTCTACCTAGCCCCGAATATCGCGCCTTCAAGGCATTGGTCGAAGGGATGATTGTGCGCGCCGTCTACAGTCGGCGGCAACTGTTGGAGCGCATGGTCGAATTCTGGGCCGATCACTTCAACATCCCCACCGAAGGCTATAGCCAGGATCTGGTCAGTTTTCAGCGCGATGTCATTCGGCGCCACGCCCTGGGCAACTTTCGCGACCTGCTCATCGCCACCGCCCAACACCCCGCCATGCTCTACTATCTCGACAACGCCAACAACATTGCTGAAGCGCCCAACGAGAACTATGCGCGCGAACTATTGGAACTCTACACGCTGGGCGTCGATGGCGGCTACACCGAGGACGATGTCAAGGCGGCGGCCCGCGCCTTTACCGGCTGGACCGTTCATAACAAAACGCCGACCGGTTTCTACTTCAACGCCGGCAATCATGACACTGGCGTTAAAACCCTGTTGGGTCACACACTGCCGGCCGCGCGGGGCATTGAAGATGGCTTGCAACTCTTGAGCATTGCCGCTCACCACCCTGCGACCGCGCGTTTTCTTTCCTATAAACTGGCCCGCCGCTTTGTCAGCGACCAGCCGCCGGCCAGCCTGGTCGATCATCTGGCGACCGTCTGGCAAGAGAGCCGGGGCGACATCAAGACTGTCTTACGGGCGCTCTTTCTTTCGGACGAATTCAAAAACGCCACCGGCCAGAAATTCCGCCGCCCCCTTGACTTTTTGATCGGCGCCCTGCGCGCCACCGGCACGCGCACCCGCCATTGGTGGCTGTTTGAGGAGTTGCTAAACGATCTGGGGCAATTGCCCTATGGCTGGGCGCCCCCTAATGGCTACCCCGATGTCGCCGGCGCCTGGCTGGGTACGAGTGGACTACTGGCGCGTTGGAACGTGGCCATGCGGCTGACCCACGGCGCCGTCAGCGACGCCGGCGACTGGGGCTGGGGCTTTACCACCGACCTGCGCCAGCGCATCGGCGAACCGGAAACCGTCGGTGAATTGGTGGACGCCGTTGCCACCCAAGTCTTTGGCGCCCCCCTCACTGGTGAACCACGCCAATGCTTTGTCGATTATGTTATCGACGACGGCAACGCGCAAGCGCCCATGTCGCTCCGCCTCCTGGGGCAAAAACTGGGTAGCCTCTACGGCCTCATGCTCGCCTCGCCCTACTACCAATGGCGGTAAAGGTGACATGGTGAACGGGTGGCCGGGTGACAAGGTGCGAGCGTGAGCGTGCCGGTCTTGGCGAGTCCGTGACTCGCCCCGCTTCGCCTACCGCATTTCGCTCTTGGCGAGTCCGTGACTCGCCCCGCTTTGCCTACCGCATTTCGCTCTTGGCGAGTCCGTGACTCGCCCC